>NZ_CANROA010000006.1 GCF_947632095.1 uncultured Microbacterium sp.
CTGAGCTGGCGCACGCTCGACTTCGAGCAGGAGGTGCTGAACATCGGCGACTTCCAGGGCACCCCGGTGATGAACTACCCCGACATGGACGTCCCCTTCACCCGTATCCACGAGTTCAAGCATTTCCACCCGGAGCGCAAGGACCTGTACCCGGCGGACAAGACCGTCATCATGCGCGAGTTCTCGCGCTTCGCCGAGAAGGCCGACGAGCCGTACTACCCGGTGAACACCCCGGCCGACCGCGAAGGGCTGCTGGCCTACCGCGATCTACAGAAGGGGGAGAAGGACGTCCACTTCGGCGGGCGCCTGGGAACGTACCAGTACCTCGACATGCACATGGCCATCGGCTCGGCGCTGTCCATGTGGAACAACACCCTCTCCTAGACTCATAACCGTGAGTCACGCTGCCGTCGGGGCGCCGGGAACACCCCGGCGGTACCTGCATTCCCTCTGGTTGCTCTCCGCGCGCGACCTCAAGGTCCGCTACGCGACGAGCTGGCTCGGATACCTGTGGTCGGTTCTCGACCCTCTGGTGATGGGGGCGATCTACTGGTTCGTCTTCACACAGGTGTTCCAACGCGGCGTCGGCGAGCAGCCGTACATCGTCTTCCTCGTGCTCGCCCTGCTGCCCTGGGTGTGGTTCAACAGCTCCGTATCGGACTTCACCCGGGCATTCCGCAGGGACGCGCGACTGATGCGCTCCACGTCAATCCCGCGGTCCATCTGGGTGAACCGGATCGTGCTGAGCAAGGGCATCGAGTTCCTCTGCTCGATCCCCGTTCTTGCGTTGTTCATCCTCTTTAACCTCGACCAGATGACTGTCAGCTGGTCGCTGCTGTGGTTCCCCGTCGCGATCCTGATGCAGACGCTGCTGCTCATCGGCATCGGCATGCTGGTGGCTCCGCTGTGCGTCCTCTACGCGGATCTCGAACGGACGACGGCGTTGATCCTGCGGGCGCTGTTCTACGCTTCGCCGGTCATCTACAGCGTTTCGGATCTACCGGACCCGTTCAACACCATCGGTGCTTTCAACCCGCTGTCGGGGATCTTCACCCTCTACCGGGTCGGTTTCTTCCCGGAGCAGTGGCAGACGGCACCGGTCGTGATCAGCGCGGTGATGACCATCGTGATCTTCGGGCTGGGCCTCTGGGTGTTCCGGTCGCTCGAGCGATCGGTCCTCAAGGAGCTGTGATGCCGGAATCGGCCCGGCGCATTCTGATCGCGGAATTGGATTCTCCGGCGCAAGCCCAGCGATTCTCCGAGAAGGGGGCGCGCGCGGCGATCACCGAGCTCACGGGGATGCTCCGCGTCGGCGTGCTCGTCTCCGGCAGCATCCTCGTCACAGACGCAATGCTGCTCGATGGCGAATACTTCATGACCCTCGGCCCCGAGGGCGTACTGAACGAGCTCGGTGCGACTCGGGCGGCATTTCCGGTGACGATCACCGGGCCTGATGCGGACCTTCGCGCCGGGTTGGACCGTCGTCGTCGCAACCCCGACTTCCTCTGGTCGATGGCCGCTGCCCGGGACGGGCAGGTGAGCCGGGAGATTCTTCGGCGGTGGGATGCCTGGATCGATCTCGTCGAGTCGGGAACTGTCCGGTACGAGCAGCAGCGGAGCGTCGATGCCAGCCTGCGCACCGGTGAACCGCCCGTCGCCTCCGAGAAGGAGCGCCTGATGATCGAGCAAGCGCGCCTGGGAGAGGAACGATATCGCAGCGAGGCCTGGCGGAAGATCGATGACCTCGATGTCGATGAGGAGACCCGTCAAAGGATCCGTGCCTGGTGGAACGGCGCGTATCTGCGGATGCTGGCGGAGAACGCGGATGCGGACTGGGTCAGTTTCGAAGGCGACTCCTCACGGGGTCTGCACCCGCGCGATGGCGATGTGGATTTCCCCTTGTCCGCCGGTCTGCTCGAATGGGCGCGCACCTCATCGCCCGCCACGGTTGCGATCGCGGGCGACGCTTCCGTGAAGGAACGGGCAGCGCTGCATACGAGACCGACGTGGACGCGTATGAAGGCACTCGCCTTCGCCGTGACTCAGGTCGCCGTGGTCGAGTCGCGCGGCAGCGTCATCCGCGGCTCGCTCGCGAAACTCGCTGTTGCCATACTGGTCGTCGTCCTCGCACTGCCAGGGCTGAACATCGACGCGATCGACAGCCCCTGGACCTGGGTCGCATTCCTCGGCGTGATCGTCACGACCGTGCCCTTCGAATCGCTCTTCGCACTGCTCGCGCTCCTCAAGCAGGATCCGAGAGCCCGGCTCGTCCTGCACGGAAGGGGAACGTCATGACCGATGTCGACTTCCGCGTCGTCTACGACAGCGACGGCGCGCTTCCTGTCCGTCTGGAAGCGGCCCGGGTGGAGGGGGCAGCAGGCGTCTATACACATCATCGGCTCGTCACCGCAGACGGCCGTACCGGAGCTGTCGTGATCGCCGTCCGAGACGGCGCTGTAATGCTGGTGCAGAGCAACCGCATCGCAGCCGGGGAAGAGCTCTGGGAGCTGCCTCGGGGGGCCGGCGACGCGTTCGACGAGGCGACCACCGTCACGGCGCTGCGCGAACTGATGGAGGAGACCGGGTTCCCCGCCACCGCCGCCCGGGTGATCGGTCGCTATGTCACGGATTCCACGGTCTATCCGCAGAAGGTCGCTGTCGTATCCTGTCGCATCGAGGCCGGTGCGATCCCGGGCGAGACCGACGGCGAGATCGCCGACGCCCGGTGGATCCGCACCGACGAGATCACCGGCATGATCAGCAATGGCGTCATCGCCGACGCCCACTCACTGGCCGCACTGGCACTGTGGATGGCAGAAGGAGAACTCTCATGAAAGCAGCGATCGAGGTCACCGGTCTCGGAGTGCGCTTCAGACGCAACCGGCGAGGACGCCGCAGTTTCAAAGACCTCTTCGCCGGTGCCAAGCGCCGCAACAGGCCGGGGGAGTTCTGGGCGCTGCGCGATGTCTCGTTCACTGTCGAGCCCGGCGAAGCCATCGGCGTCGTGGGCCGCAACGGGCAGGGCAAGTCGACGTTGCTCAAGCTCGTCGCGGGCGTGCTCCTTCCCGATGAAGGGAAGGTCTCGGTCAACGGGGGAGTCGCGCCGCTCATCGAGCTCACCGGCGGGTTCGTGGGGGATCTGACCGTCCGTGAGAATGTTCGGCTCACAGCCGGACTGCACGGCATGACGCGGGACGCGGTCACGACCCGTTACGCGGAGATGATCGAGTTCGCAGAGCTGCACGACTTCCAGGAGACGCCCTACAAGCACCTCTCCAACGGCATGAAGGTGCGCCTGGCTTTCGCCGTCGTCTCTCAGCTCGACGAGCCGATTCTGCTGGTCGACGAGGTGCTCGCGGTCGGAGACAAGGCCTTCCGCGACAAGTGCTATCGCCGCATCGATGAACTTCTCGCCGAAGGGCGCACGCTGTTCTTCGTCAGCCACAACGAGCGCGATCTGCGTCGCTTCTGCACGCGGGGTCTCTACCTGGACAAGGGCGGCCTCGTGCTGGACGCGGGCATCAGCGAGGTTCTTGATCGTTACAACGAAGACTCGGGCACGGCCAAGAAGAAGGCCTGATCGGCCTCTGCCCGCTCAGAGACCGACGAGAGCGCGGACCGTCTGCAACGCAGAGGCCGAAGCATCGAGCCCCGCTGTCGCGTTCGAACCGCTGTCGTAGGCCGTGCGCAACGCCTTCAGCTGGGCTGCATAGGCGCCGACCGCGTCGTTCCACTGCGTCGAGATCGAGCTCGGTGCCGGGACGCTGGTGAGTCGCTCCGCATCCTGCTGGAGCTGATCGACGACCTGGGAGGCATCCTGCCCGCTCATCTCGCGCACCATGGTCAGGCCGGTCGTGGCGTCATCGAGACGTGGTTTCACCTGAGCGGCGAACGTGTCGATGTCGGGGTCCGGGATTTCCGGCGGCGTCGTCTGCGGAACCTGTGAGGGCTCCGGAGAAGGCGTCGCGGTGGGGGAGGCGGTCGACGAGGGCGACGGCGACGGCGACGCGGACGAAGCCGTGGGGGACGGACTGGGCGACGGAGCGCCCGCCCGCGGTAGGAAGAAGAACAGCACCGTCCCGACGATCGCCAGTGCGACCACCGAGAGCACGACGATGAGCCAGACCTTGCCGGCGGTGCGCTTCTTCTTCTCGGGGAAGACCCAGACGGCGTGCGGCTGAGGTTCGTCGGACATCATGCCTCCAGAGCGGGCATCGGCTGCCAGGTGCGGTCGCGGCCGACCGTGCCGCCGTCGCGCAGACCTCGGAACAGATTGCTCGTTCCGCGCACCGTGCGCTCGACGAAAACCAGCCGGATCAGCTCCTTGAAGAACGTCGCCGTCGTTCCCAGCCCGAACAGCACCGGGTTGTAGACGCCGTGCACGCGGTAGTACTGCTTGATGAAGCCGCGGTTGCGCATGATGTAGTAGCGGTACGCGTTGCTCGAAGCGTTCAGATGGCGGATGCCCATGTCCCACTGCCTGATCTCGCGGGTGCGGCGCAGCACGAACTCATCCACGATTACAGCGGTCGTCAGACGAGAGGCCATCCATCCGTACATCTGGTCATCCCAGTAGATGAAGAAGCGCGGGTCGGGCAGGCCGATCTGCGCCACGATCGATCGATGGATGAACATGCCCTCGAAGCATCCGCTGTTCATCTCCTTGTAGCCGGACTCATCGAAGCCGGAGGGTGCGAACGGAATCGGGATGCCCATGCGGTCGGCGATGCGGTACTGCCAATAGAACTCGCTGCCGTCGTAGTCGTAACGGCGTCCCTGGATGCTCTTGAAGCGGGGTGCCCACTTGCCCATTCGGGCGAGCCCGTCGGGGACGACCTCGACATCGTCGTCCATCATCCAGATCCACTCGCTGCCGAGCTCGTAGGCCTTCTCCATACCCGCGCTGAACCCGCCGGAGCCTCCGGTGTTCGTCTCGAGCCGGTTGTAGACGAGCTCGGTGCCGAGACGGTCCCGGAAGGACTCGACGACGTCAGTCGTGTCATCCGACGATGCGTTATCGGTGATGATGACGCGACCCGGCTTCGGATCCATCGCGACGATGCTCTCCAGCAGGCCCGCGAGCAGGTGCGAACGGTTGAATGTGACGACGACGATCGCTGCGGTTGCGGGATCGAATGCGACGGGGGTCGCGGTCATGCCTTCTCCTCGAAGATCTTCTGCCAGGACTGCTGCGAGACGAGCTCGGGCAGCGCTTGGCGGTACTGCTTCTGCAACTCGGGCCAGCGGCGCTTGAGCTCGGCGTGCAGGCGCACCGACTCGCGCAGCATCGCACGGTACTTCTTGCGATCGCGCGTATAGATGTTCTTGCCCGAGCCATCGGCTGCGCTGACGAGCGCGCTGTCGAACTGGGGGACGCGCCACCAGTGGGCATCTCCCTTGCCGAACTCGACCTCGGGTTGCGCGACGTTGGCCTGTGCGGGCTTGTGCAGCCAGTGCGCGACGAGAGTCTTGAGCGTGAAGATCCGAAGCTTCAGGCCGGTTGGGCTGTCGAACTCATTCCTCAGCAACTGCTTGTAGACCTGACGTCCCTTGCGTGCGTGCAGCACCGTCGACGGGTCACGGTGGATCACGGTCTCCGGGTAGGACGTTGCGAGAGCCCGCGCGGCGGGCATTGCCGTCGCAAGGTTTTCCTGCATGTGCCGGGGGCCGCGCAGTACATCGCGCAGCGCCTGGTTACGCAACGCAACCGGATAGTACTGCATCATCATGAGGTGCTTGAGGTCGACGCGGCGACTGTGGGCGAGCAGACGGCCGCCGCGGGGCGCAGTGGAGTGCAGGAGGCCGGCCACGATGCGGTTGCGGGCGTGGAAGTAGGCCTGCCAGTCGATCGAGTCGTCCTTGTTGACCCACGAGACGTGCCAGAGCGCGACGCCCGGCATCGACACAGTGGGGAAGCCCGCCTCGCCGGCGCGCAGGCAGAACTCCGCGTCATCCCACTTGATGAAAGCCGGCAATGACAGGCCGACTTCGCGAATCGCGTCGAGGGGGATGAGGCACATCCACCACCCGTTGTAGTCGGCGTCCATGCGCATGTGGAGAAGCGTCGACTGGCGCAGATTCGAGGTGCCGAAGTCGTGAGCCATCTTCTCCTGGTAGAGGTTGCGCCACATGAAGGGGTGCTCGTCGACGACCTCGGCCCAGCCGTGCAGCTTCGGGCGGTCGAGGAGGTCGAACATGTGCCCGCCGACGAGGGTCGGATTCGTCGAATACTGGCCGAAGACGATCGAGCGTCGGAGGGATTCGGGCTCGATGAGCACATCGTCGTCGAGAAGCTGCACGAAATCGCTCTCGGGGCGCTGGAGCGCCTCGTGCATGCCGCGGGCGAAACCGCCCGAACCGCCGAGGTTCGGCTGACGGATCACCTGCAGCGTCTCGCCGAGGTCAGCGGCGACCGCGTCGTAGCCGTCCTGCTCGGTCACGAGCTGGGTGCCCTGATCGACGAGGAAGATGCGGTCGACGAATTCGAGGGCATCCGGTGAGGCTGCCAGCGCCTGCAGGGTCTCGACGCAGTAATCGGGCTTGTTGTACGTGGTGATGCCCAGCGAGGCCTTGCCCGTGCGCGCCGGGGCCTGCTCGGTGGTCCACTCCGCGCCCTCGAGGATCGCGTGCTTCTCGTCGGCGACGATGTCGAACCAGAGCCAGCCGCCATCGCTGTACTGGGTCAGCTCGAGATCGAAGTGGCTGGTCGCCTCGCCCGTCACCTCGCGCGAGTCGACGCGCTGGCGCACACCGGCCCCGTTGGACCGGTAGACGAGGATCGTCGCGGGACCGCTCGTGCGCACGGTGAGTCGCACCTGGCGCACGCTCGTCCAGTGCTGCCAGTACGACGCCGGGAAAGCGTTGAAGTAGGTGCCGAGCGAGACACGGCGACCGGAGACGATCCGGGCGCGGTGGCGACCGAGGATGTTGCCGAGGTGGGCACGGTTCGACACGCGCACCGGCTGCTCGTCGATCGTCGACCATGTTTCAGGGTCGGCATAGAGCGGCAGGAGGTCGGGGTCGCGGTCGAGCGGGAAGACGACGTTCTGAAGGACGTGAGCCACGAAAGGATCTCCGAGATTTGATTGCACGCATGGCCGGATCGGCACTGAGCGGGTTGCTGTGAGCAGAACCCAGCCTACCGCTCAGCGATGTGAAGCCCCGGTGAAGATCGCACCGGTGAACCTGCCGCGCGCTACGATGGGCGCGATGAAGGCTCTAATCACCGGCGGCGCCGGATACATCGGTTCGACTGTAGCGACGGCCTGCCTCGAAGCGGGCATCGAGACGGTGATCCTCGACAACCTGTCCACGGGGCGCGAGGACTTCGGAGTCGACCGCAACCTCTACATCGGCGACATCGCCGATGCGGATCTGCTCGATCGGATCGTCGCCGACCACCCGGATATCGACGTCGTCGTGCACTGCGCGGCGCGGATCGTCGTGCCGGAGTCCGTCGCCGACCCGCTCGGCTATTACGACGCGAACGTCGGCAAGACCATCACCCTGCTGCAGAACCTGCGGCAGCACAAGATCACCCGCATCGTCTTCAGCTCGTCGGCCGCCGTCTATTTCGGCGAGGGGGGCGAGGGCGTCGACGAGAACGCGCCGCTCGCGCCGTCGAGCCCGTACGCCATGACCAAGGCGATGGTCGAGAGCATCCTCTCCGACGCCGCAGCATCCGGCTCTCACCGCGCGATCGCCCTGCGCTACTTCAACCCGATCGGCGCCGACCCCCGGCTGCGCACGGGCCTGCAGAACCCGACCCCGTCGCACGCGCTGGGCAAGATCATGCAGGCGCGGGAAGCCGGGGAAGCATTCACGATCACCGGCACCGATTGGCCGACGCGCGACGGATCCGGTCTGCGCGACTACATTCACGTGTGGGACCTCGCACTCGCGCACGTCGCCGCCGTTCAGCGCTTCGATGCGGTCGCCACCGCCGCTGAGCCCTATCGCGTCATCAACATCGGTACCGGTGACGGGGTCACCGTGCGCGAACTCGTCGGCGCATTCGAGCGCGTCACCAAGCAGCCGCTGCCCGTCATCGAGACCGAACGGCGCCCCGGCGACCAGGCCGGAGCCTTCGCGATCGTCGATCGCGCGAAGGACATGCTCGGCTGGACGGCCGAGCGATCCGTCGACGATGGCGTTCGTGACGCCCTCGCCTGGGCCGACAAGCTCCGTTCTCTGAGCTGAAGGGCATGCTCCGCGCCGCGGGGGATCACTCCTGTGGCGGCAGCGTCGAGATCGTTCCGGTCTGCGCGGCGTCGATGTCCTCGCGCCAGGATCGCGACTGTCCGGCGCGCAGCGCGCACAGCACCAGCAGCAGCCAGCCGGCGCCGGCGATCGTGAAGCTCTCGAACATCGAGTCGACGGCGAGCGTGACGAGCACCAGCGGGGTCCAGGCGTAGACGACCGAACGCCGCACGCTCGCCACCAGCCACGAGCGAACCAGGGCGACGCCGCCGAGCACGAGGAACAGCAGCAATCCGGCGATGCCGAGCTGCAGCAGCACGTCGAAGTAGGCGTTCAGTGCGGTCTCGTGCCGGTCGGCGAGCAGATAGTTGATGTAGGTGAAGGGATACTCTCCGCGCGCCCAGACGCCGAACCAGCCCCAGCCCTGGAAGGGGTTGATGGCGACGAAGTCGAGGATCGTGTTCCACAGATCCGCACGGGTCGAGAAATCCGATCCGGCATCCATCCAGGCGATGATCTGGTGACGGAAGAAGAAGGCGACGGCGAGAGCTGCGGTGACCAGGCCGCCGAGCAGCCACTGCACGAGGCCGCGTCGACGCGCGGGAGTGTGGCGCACGATCGTCAGCGCTCCGGTGGCGGTGCCGACGGCCGCGGCCAGCACGAGCACGGTCGGGGAGGCGGAGAGCAGCGCGAGGAAAGCGGCGACGGCGATCGAGGGGATCGCGAGCGGGGCGGCCACCGAACGGGTGCGCCACTCGATCACGAAGGTGATGAGGGCGATCACGGCGACGAAGCCCATCATGTTGCGGGTGCCGAAGACGCCCTGCACCGGCCCGCCGAGGGCGATGTTCCCCTCGACGGAGAGGAAGAGGATCGGCATGTCGATGAGGATGCCGGAGAGGATCTCGACCCCCAGTGACAGTGCCAGCAGCGTGCGCAGGGTGTCGCCGATCGCCCGGACGGTCTGCAGTGTGTCGCGTACATGTCCGATCGTGATGGCCATGAGCGCGAAGCCCAGCATCCAGGCCCAGCCCGCGAGGGTGCCCGAGCGATCCGTCGACCAGAACACGCTGATCAGGGCGAGGGCGAGGAATATCAGCAGCGACGAGGGGGCGAAGCGCAGCGCCGACAGCTCGGCGCGGCGGACGACGAGGATCGCCATTCCCAGGATGCTCATCAGCAGCACGATGGTCGCGAACGTCGTCCTCGAGGTCAGATGCACGATGAGGAACGACCCGAAAGCGGTGGTGAGGGCCGCGAGCGTGTACGCGCGGGCCATGTCTACCGAACCGAGCAGGCGGCGAAGCGGCGTCTCGACGGGGGTCATGGGATGCGCCGTGCCCGTCGTCCGCGCTCCGTCACCCGCGCCTGCTCCCGGAGGCCGACACCCACGAGGGGCACCGATTTGATCTTGAATGAGAACAGCACCAGCAGCATCCAGCCCCACAGCAGAGCCGATGATGATCCGGCGAGGGCCTGAACCGCCGCGATCACGATGCACAGAAGGGGGAGCAGGGTCAGGGAGGAATAGGGGCGGTCGGCGCGCAGATCCCAGCGCGGGCGGTCGGCCGCGAAGAACCAGGCGCGCCACAGGAGGCTGGCGACCGCTATGCACAGCACGACGGTGCCGACGACGCCGACCTGGGCGCTCGCATCCATGATGTTCGCGGGATCCGGTGCGTCGCCCGCTTCGCCGAGAGCCGCGAGGAGAGCTCGGTGCAGGATCGCCGTGGCGGTGATGAGGATGAGGATCAGGATGCCGCCGACGGCGTACACGCGTCGGCGCGCCGAGATGGCGCTCGTGCGCCGGATGGTCAGGGCGAAGACGAGGACCACGGCACCGGCCGCAGCGCCGAGATAAGCGGTCGCGGATGACGCGGAGAAGAGGAGCGCTGCGGCGAGGACGCCCCACAGCGCGGTGGTCGTGCGCCAACGGCGTCGTCGGGCGAACTGGATGCCGAAGACGACGATCGCGAGGGCGCTGAGGCCGGCGAGCAGGGCCGGATTCCCGCCGAACTGGAGGAAGCGGTCGTCGTGGAAGAGGCGAGCCCCGGCCTCGGCGGTGAGCGCCAGCCCCAGTATCCACTTCAGCGCGGAGGCGAGGGATCGGATGATCTCGTCCCAGGTGAGGACGAAACCGATCAGCAACGACATTCCCGCCGTGGCGAGCAGCGCGGCGGTCATGACCAGCGAGTCTGTGGCGGATCCGGACCAGAGGGCGGATGCCGCGGCGATGAGCGGGTAGGCCAGAGCGACCCAGGGGAGCCTGCGCCAGGGGAATGCATGCGGTGTCTGACGGGCGATCATCGGTGCGGCGATCGCTGCACCGGCAAGAGTGGTCACGAGGAGCGCCGCGCCAGAGAAGAGGCCCCCGAACAGCGAGAGCAGAGCATCGTGAGCCAGCACGGCGATGAACGCGATGATGACGTAGGCGCGCAACAGCAGACGGCCCGTCGACTCGCGCTCCGGCGCGGTGGGCGGGGCTTGCACGGGATGCTTCGTGTACTGCGCCATCGGCTTCAGGCTACCGCGCCGGGCGTGCGTGCGTCGGCCGGCATCGTCGGAGCTCCTGGGTACGCTGGCCTCATGCTTCTGAGACTGTCGAACACGCCGCGCGATTACGCCTGGGGCTCGGCCACGCTCCTGGCCGAGCTCGAGGGCCGCGAGCCCACGGGAGGGCCCGAGGCGGAGGTGTGGTTCGGGGACCATCCGGGCGATCCGGCCGACCTCCCCGACGGCTCGACGCTGGATGCGGTCACCGGGGGAGAGCTGCCGTACTTGCTGAAGCTGCTGGCGGCCGGTGCGCCGCTGTCGATCCAGGTGCACCCGACGATCGCTCAGGCGCGGGAAGGGCGTCACCGCGAGGAGCATCTCGCCGCGGATGATCCGCAACGCAACTATCGCGATGACAACCACAAGCCCGAACTGATCGTTGCCGTCAGCGACCGCTTCGAGGCCCTGGCAGGGCTGCGTCCCATCGCCGACACGCTGCGCCTGCTGGATGCTCTCGGGCCTTCGGTCGGCGTCGCGCGGCTCCGGGCCGTTCTGACAGCGGGCCCCGATGACGCGGGAGCGTTGGGCGACGCCGTGGAGTGGGCCCTGTCGACCGCTGCGCAGAGCGAGATCGACGACATCATCGCGGCCGTGACGGATGCTTCGTCGGAGGAGTTCGCCGCGGAGATCTCGGTCGTGCGCGGCATCGCCGATCAGAACCCCGCCGACCGGGGCATCGTCGTCGCGCTGCTCATGAACCTCGTCGTTCTCGGTCGCGGTCAGGGCGTCTTCCTGCGCGCGGGGATGCTGCACGCCTATGTATCGGGGCTGGGCGTGGAGATCATGGCCGCGAGCGACAACGTGCTGCGCGGAGGGCTCACTCCGAAGCATGTGGATGTGCCCGAGCTGCTGGCGATCCTCGATGCCGAGCCCGGCACCGTGCCGGTCCTGTTCCCGGCAGTCGCCGGTTTGGTGACGTCGTACTCCGTGGACGTTCCCGATTTCTCGCTGCGACGCCTCGAACTCGTCGGCGAGCCGGTCACGGTCCCGATCCACGGCCCCGCGATGGTCCTCGCGACCGCGGGCGCCGTCGCGGTCGCGGGCGAGGCGACGCGTGAGGAACAGTCCATCGGGATCGGCACCGCGGTCTTCGCCTCGACCGACGAGGCCGGGTTGACCCTCCGCGGCACCGGAGAGGCGTTCATCGCCCAGCCCGGGCGCTGAGAACTCCTCCGGTCGGCGTGCGCTGAGCGCAAGGGTCTCGTTTCGGGATCGGTTTGCCCTCCGAACGCCTCGGAACGCCCATCGTGCGGCGCGAGTGCCGCGGAATTCCGTGTCGGCTGACAAGACACGCCGACGACACGCCATGAACCTTCAATAGGATCTTGAGGGTTTACTATCTGCGACTTGACCCGACGGAATGACACGGGTGTAATTAGGTGTGTTGGGCCCAGCGGGGGGCATTGAGAGGGCAGGAGAACGATATGACGGTTTACCGTTCCGACGTTCCCGAGAACTGGTTTGTCGATCCGGTCAATCTCGGGGTACCAGGAGTCCGGCGCCCGGAATCCGATGACGACACGGCGCTCTCCTGGCAGACCGACGCACTCTGCTCCCAGACCGACCCGGAAGCCTTCTTCCCGGAAAAGGGCGGCTCGACGCGCGATGCCAAGCGCATCTGCTCCTCCTGCGACGTCCGCGGCGAATGCCTCGAGTACGCGCTGAAGAACGACGAGCGCTTCGGCATCTGGGGCGGCCTCAGTGAACGCGAGCGCCGCAAGCTCAAGCGCCGCGCGGTCTGAGCACCCGGGCGCGCCGATGCGGCTCAGCATCCTCAGCACTCCCAGCGCCTAGGCTGAACAAGCCATGCCAACTCGAGTACACGCCATCATCGTCGCGCGCCCCGGCGCATCATCGCGGGCGCAGATGCTGCGAACACTCGATGCCCTGACTCTGCAGACCCGACCGGTCGACGTCGTCACCCTCGTCGTGTGCGGCGACGCCACGGCGGCCCGCAAGAGCCCGGAAGTGGCGCGCCTGGCCGAGGGCATCATCGAGGCCCGCAGCAGCACCTCCTACGCCGAGGCGATCGAGCTCGCACGACCCCGCGTGCAAGAAGGATCCGTGCTGTGGCTCCTCGCCCACGACACGGCACCGCACCCGCAGGCACTCGCACAGCTCGCCGGAGCTCTCGAACGTTCGCCTTCCGCGGCGATCATCGCACCGAAGCTCGTCGACGTCGACAACGATCGCGAGATCGCCTCGCTCGGCGTCACCATGACCCGGCTCGGACGCTCCGTCGAACTCGCCGCCGGGGAACTCGATCAGGGCCAGCACGACGGACACGACGACGTGCTCGGCTCCGACATCCGCGGCATCCTGATCCGTCCCGAAGCGCGTGCGATCCTGCGCCCGGACCCGGCTCTCGCCGGAGCCGACGAGGGCCTCGACCTCGGCATCCGCGCACGCCTGGCGGGCGGACGCGTCGCCCTCGCCCCGAACGCCCGCATCTCGGTGCACCCCGATGGTCCGGCGGCGCTCCCTCAGAACGCAGCGCAGCGCGCATACGCGACCCGTCTCGCCCAGCTCCACCGCCGCCTGACCTATGCGCCTGCACCGGCTGTGCCGTTGCACTGGCTCTCCCTGCTTCCCCTGGCGCTCTACCGCAGCATCGTCGACCTGATCGCCAAGCGACCGGCATCCGTTTTCCCCGAGTGGGGTGCGGCGCTGACCGCGATGTTCCGCTTCGCCGCCGTGGCGCGCTCGCGCAAGACCATCCGCACGTCGAAGACAGCGTCCTGGTCTCAGCTCGCTCCTCTGCGCATCACCCGCTCCGAGCTGCGCCAGCGACTCGATGACGGCCACGGCAGCGAAGGCGGTGCGATCAGCGAGCTGAACTTCTTCACCGGAGGAGGCGCCTGGGCCGTACTCGGCGCCCTCGTGGTCAGCATCGCAGCCTTCACGAGCCTGCTGGCCTGGCCCGCGCTCGGCGGCGGAGCGCTGCTGCCGATGCGAGACACCATCGCCGGGCTCTGGGCGGACGCGGCATGGGGCATGCGCGGCCTCGGCATCGACCTGGTCGGCCCGGCCGACCCCTTCGCCGCCGTCATCGCGGTCATCGGAACGCTGTGGGGCGGCGCACCCTCGTTCGCGATCGTGCTTCTCTGGCTGCTCGCCCTGCCCCTGGCCGTGCTCGGCGGCTGGTTCGCCGCCACCCGCATCACCGATCGCGGTGGATTGCGCATCTTCGGAGGTGTCGCATGGGCGCTGGCGCCCACCTTCCTCACCGCCCTCATCGAGGGGCGCCCGGCCGCGGTCCTGCTGCACCTGCTCCTTCCCTGGCTGTTCCACGCGGCGGTCGTCGCGCATCGCTCCTGGGGAGCCGCGGGCGCGGCATCCATCGTCCTGGCAGCCGTCCTCGCGTGCGCTCCCGCACTCGCACCCGCCCTGATTCTCCTCTGGCTGATCGCCCTCGTGATCGTCACCGCCCGCGGCTGGTTCCACGGCGCGGTCCGACTGATCTGGATGCTGGCGCCCACAGCCGTCCTGTTCGCACCGCTCGTCATCTGGCAGCTGCGCCACGGGAACATCTGGGCGATCTTCGCCGACCCCGGCCTGCCCTGGGCGAGCGCCCAGACGACGGCGGACGCCGCCGGCCGGTTGCAGCTGGCCACAGGATTCCCGACCGCCGACCTCGCCGGATGGGCCGACATCCTCGACCCGACCATCGCGATCTGGGCGCCGCTGCTCATCGCCCCCCTCGTGCTGCTGGCGCTCGCCGCGGCCATCGCGCCGCGCTGGGGCGCCGGTGTGACCCTGCTCATCGTCGCCGTCTCCGGTCTGGCGACCGCGTTCCTCTCGATCGGCGTCGTCGTCGGCTTCGCCCAGGGGATGCCCGTTCAGATCTGGCCCGGAACGGGGCTGAGTCTCGCCTGGGCAGGGCTCGTCGGCGCCGCCCTCGTCACGATCGACACGGCGATCACGTTGCCGCGCCTGCAAGCGGTCGCGATGACTATCGCGGGCGTGGCCCTCGCCGTCTGCGCGGTGCCCGCGCTCACCGCGTTGCACGCCGACCGAGCGGTGCTCACGAACGGTCCGGCGAGCACCCTGCCGGCATTCGTCGCGGCCGAGGCCCGCGGCGACCAGGAGATCGCGACACTCGTGATCACGCCGCAGAACGACGGTGCCATGGCGATCGAGGCGGTCTGGGGCGCGAGTGAGACGCTCGGCGCGCAGACGACGATCCGCAGCACAGCGATCGCCCCCGTCGGCGAGGACATCAGCGCTCTGGCGGTCGATCTGCTCTCCACGCGCACTTTCGACGCCCCCGGTGAGCTCGCTGAGCTCGGTATCCATTTCGTGCTCCTCGATCAGGTCTCCGGCGAGGAGAGCGACCTGGCCCGAACGTTCCGGGCATCGGCCGTCAATGCGCTCGATCAGCGTGCTGGTTTCGTGAAGGTCGGCGAGACCGACAAGGGTGTGCTCTGGCGTCTGGATGCTGTGGCCGCAGACCGCGCGGAGATGAGCACGACGCAGCAGGCGACCGCCCGCGCCGTGGTCACCCTGCAGCTCGTCGTGATGCTCGCAGCCCTGCTGCTGTCGATCCCGACGCGCGCGTCGCGCCGTGCCGCGCGTGCCCAGTCGCGCATCGTCGGGCGCTCGCCCGAGGAGCCGCTCGTGCTGCCGCGCCGCAGCGACGACGTCTGGGACGACGATGAGCCGATGCTCGAGAGCGAGGCGCCGCCGGAGCCCGAGCCTGCGGACGAACCTGCTCCTGCTATCGAGGACGCTCCGCAGCCGGAGGACGTCGAAGCCCGCGGTGAGTCAGCCGGAGAGCCAGAGACCGAGCCGGAGGCCGAGCCCGAGGTCACGACCGAGGCCGAGCCCGAGACCGAGACCGAGACCACGACCGAGGCGGAGGAGAAGTGATGGCGACTCAGAAGCGTGCGATCCGCCTCGTCGCGACCGGCGCCCGATTGCTCGTCGGAGCCGCTGTCGCGGTGGGATGCGTCATCGGTGTGACGGCGGCTGTGGCCGCCCCGTGGCCCACGCTGGCGAATGAGCCGGCGCAGGTCGAGGTCACCCCGTCCGCGGCGGATTCGACTCTCGTGTGCGCGGGAGACTTCCGGGCGCTGGGGCGCAACACGCAGGACGCCGCCGAGATGTCCGCCGCCGGGCCCGCGCGGCTCACGCTCGACAGCAACGGCCCCCGTGAGGAATCCACGCTGACAGCATCCAACATGCCCGATGGCTTCACCGGCCCGCAGCGCATCGTGGCCAGCGCAGAGCAGAACTCGGCGACCCTGGTCGGCGCCGCCGAATCCATCGAACTCGTCGCGGATGACCTCACGGGTCTCGCCGCGAGCGCCTGCCGAGAGCCGAGCACCGAATCATGGCTCGTGGGCGGATCCGTCGAGACGGGAACCAACGACATCATCATCCTCTCGAACCCCGGAAGCGTCACGGCCACCGCGACGTTGACGGTATTCGGCCATGAGGAATCGGCGAGCACGACACTGGTTCCCGCCGAGACGCAGGTGGCGGTGCCCTTGGCCTCGATCGCCGCGGGCATGGACGGCCCGGTGGTCCGTGTCACGGCGAAGGGCGCGCCGGTGCGAGCCGTGATGCAGTCCTCGCTCATCCGCACCCTGGATCCGACGGGCATCGACCTGCAGGACACGGCGGGGATCCCCTCGACAGCCCTCGTCTTCGCCGGAGTCCAGGTGCTCGACGAGAGCGATGAGACGGCTCTGACCGTGATGCGCCTGATGGCGACCGACACCGATACGGTGGCGAGCGTCACGGTCAGCGGCGATGGAGAGGAGACCCGGCTGCCCCCGATCTCGCTGTTGGCCGGAACACCGGTCGAGCTGGAGCTGGAGGATCTGGAGCCGGGCGTCCACGTCGTCACGGTGGAGGCCTACGGGTCGATCACCGGAGCGATCCGCCAGACGACGCGCGTCGGCGCCGGCAGCGATTTCGCCTGGATGACCCCCGCACCGGTGATCGCCGGGGAGACTCTGATCGCCGTGCCCGAGGGCCCCGCCCCGCGCATCCACCTGGTGAACCCGAGCGCGGAGGACGTCAGCGCATCACTGGCCCCGACCAACGGTGCCGCGGCGGAGGAGATCATCGTTCCCGGCGGTGGATTCGTGGTCGTCGACGTCGCCGGTGGGCGCGTCTACGCGCTCGTCGCCGACGGGACGCTCCATGCAGCCGTCATCATGTCGGGAACGGACGCGATCGCCGGATGGCCCGTGTGGCCCGCAGCATCCGCTCAGGACCCGATCACCGTCTACCCCTGATCCGCACGGATCACCCGAAGTCGGGGCCGAACTCCCACGGGTCCTTGCCGATGTACTCCGCGGCGGCGCGGAACACCGCGCTCTCGATCGCGATGCGCCGGTGCGCGCCGTCGTCATGGCCGGGAGGCAGCAGGCGCTCGATCGGGATGCGGAAGAGAACGATGCGGCGCCCTTCGCGATCGAGAAGCCAGCGCGGGATGCCGTCGGCATCGTGAGCCTGGGGGAGATCGCCGATCTCGAAGCGGACCTCCTGCAACTCGGGCCACGTGCCGCGCAGGAACTCCACCGCGTTCCCGATCGTGCGATCGAAGCGGTCGATGCGACCGTTCAGCGGCGGCAGGGGAGGGCGCACGACCTCGCTGCGCCCCAGCCGTCCGTGACGACCATGACGGGCACCGCGGCGCGCAGCGGCGCGGTTATCGGAGGGGCGGACCATGAATCAAAGTCTAGGCCGTCCCGCGCGGCATCCGACGGGGCCCTGGAGCGCGCCCTACGCTGACCGTGATGAAAGAACGACTGTGCTCGAAGGCGACCTGCGCGCGCGAAGCCGTGGCGACGCTCACGTTCGACTACGGCGACCGGATGGCGGCGCTCGGCCCGCTCGGGGAGAACGACCACCCGCACGCGCACGACCTGTGCGCCCAGCACACCGATCGACTGTCGGTGCCGGCGGGATGGGTCGTGATCCGGCACGAGACGATGCGCTTCTGACCGCGAGGGCGTATTCACACCGATGCGCTCTCCTGTGCCGGAGGGAATCTCGCTATCCTGACACCGGACGCGTCACAGAGGGGCCTCCGGAGAGGCACATGTGATCATCTGGCGTCGATGGATCTTCCCGATCCTGCTCATCCTCGTCTTCGGCGCCTGCGCTGCAGGGCTCATCAAGCTCGCCTTCTTCCCGGCCGCCGCTGATGCCATGCTCAGGCCCGAGGCGGGGATCTCCGATCCCGTCGTCTCGGTGGAGCGCGGTTCGGTCATCAACGAGCTCAGCCTCGACGGCAACGTGGCCCGCAACGACTCCTACCCGGTGCGCAGCGAGACCAACGGCACGGTGACGGACGTGAAGGTGTCCAACGGTGCCGCCGTTACCGCGGGCCAGGTGCTCTTCACCGTCAAGCAGGACTATCCCGAGCGATTCGTCGACATCCTCGCACCGGCTGCCGGCGACCTCTCCGAGATCAGTGTGATCAAGGGGCAGGACGTCTCGGTCGGCGGGGACGTCGCGACGTTGACGCCGAGCAGCTATCATCTGCTCGCCACGGTTCAGCCCGTGCAGCTGTACCGCCTGGTCAATGCGCCGAGCGAGGCCACCGTGACGATCACGGGCGGGCCGGCCCCGTTCACCTGCACGGGCGTCTCCGTGCAGGTGAGCGGGGAGGGCACGGCGAGCGTGCGGTGCGCGATCCCGGGCGATCAGACGGTCTTCGCGGGGCTTCCCGCACGGATCGACCTCGCCCTCGGTCAGGTCGATGACGCCCTCGTCGTCCCGGTCACCGCTGTGCAGGGCGGGGCCGAGTCGGGGCTCGTCTGGATCGACGCCGCAGATGGTGAGCCGGAGGAGCGCAGCGTCGTGCTCGGGGTCAACGACGGAGTGTTCGTCGAGGTCGTCGAAGGGCTCGAAGAGGGCGACATGATCCGCGAGTTCGTTCCCGGGTTCGTCGCCCCGACCGAGGAGTACTGCTACGAGGTCGCCCCCGGCGAAGAGTACTGCGAGAGCGGGATGACCTGGTGAGTCTCGTCACTCTGGAGGACGTCACCAAGAGCGTCCTCCTCCCCGATGACTCGCGCCTGGAGATCCTGCGCGGCATCAGCCTGTCGGTCGGCGCCGGAGACCATGTGTCGATCGTCGGCCGATCCGGATCGGGGAAATCGACGCTCCTGAACATTCTCGGCATGTTGGATGCTCCGACCTCGGGCACCGTCGCCTTCAACGACGTCCCGGTGCATCGGATGGGTGCGGGGCGCCTGGATCGGCTGCGCGGCGCGAACGTCGGATTCGTCTTCCAGCAGTTCAACCTGCTGGCCGGGCGCACCGCCCTCGACAACGTCATGATGCCCCTCGGGCATGCGAAGGGACGCCTGTTCTGGAATCGCCGGGAGATCGCGACCGAGATGCTCGAGCGCGTCGGCCTCGGGCACCGGATCGGACAGGTCGCCGACCGGCTCTCGGGCGGTGAGCAGCAGCGCGTCGCGATCGCACGGGCCCTGGTGCGCAAGCCCATGCTGATCCTGGCGGATGAGCCCACCGGCGCGCTCGACATCGACACCGGAGCATCCGTCATGTCTCTGCTGGACGAAGTCGCCACCGAGACGGATGCCGCGCTCGTGACGATCACGCACGATCTGCATGTCGCGGCGCGGGCACGCCGGCACTACCGCCTCGACGCGGGCCGGCTCGAGCCGGTCGACCTCGGTCGGGCCTTCGAAGCGTCGACTCTCGCCGTGCCGGGACCCGTCTCCGACGAGGAGATGACGGCATGACCGGGCTGATCGGCGCGCTCGTCGACGCCTGGTCGGAGATCCGTGTCCATCGCCTGCGCGTGCTGCTCAGCCTCATCGGCATCGCCGCCTCGGTGGGCGCGTTGACCACGGTGATCGCGATCTCCGAGTACCAGCAGCAGTCCCAGATCGAGCAGTCCGACCGCTACGGCGGACGATCCGCGACGATCGCGGTGTCCGTTTCCGACGACACGGGTGCGCCCGTCGACTTCGTCGCATTCGATGAGCGCTTCGATCGCGTCACCGAACGATTCGGCTTCAGCCATGCCGCGCGCATCGTCGATCCGATCATGCTGCGCGCGGATCTTCCTCGCGGAGCCGTCGACGTCGAGGGCCGTCTCGTCGATCCGCAGTACTCGGTGATGCACCGGGAGAAGCTGCTGGAGGGCCGCTGGTTCCGCCCCGGCGACGAATCGGCCCTCGCACCGCCCGTCGTGATCACCGAGCCGCTGTGGGATGAGCTGGGGCGCATCCCGATCTCCCAGCATCCGACGCTCCGGCTCAGCGGGGACGAGGGCGGGGTCTATCAGATCGTCGGCGTCACGGCCAAGCAGGGGATCTGGGATGAGCAGCTGCGCGTCGATGTGCTCTACGACGCCTACATGTCCCGGGTCGATCAGCTGCCCGAGGGCACATGGCCACGGCATGAGATCTGGCTCTCGGACGAGCAGGTGGCCGAGATCGCGCCGGTGCTCGCCATGGATCTGCGTGCCGGGCTCCCCGACGGGCAGACGGTGCGGATCGAGCGCACGGACTGGGCCTCCCAACCGGGCTTCGACGACGTCTCGGCGACCTTCGAGCTGATCACCGGCGGGATCGCGGGACTCATCCTGGCGCTCGGCGCACTCAGCCTCATCAACATCCAGCTCGTCGCGATGCGCCAGCGTGTGCGCGAGATCGGCGTCCGGCGAGCTTTCGGCGCGACCTCCGGGCGGATCTTCGTCTCCGTGCTGCTGGAGAGCCTCGTGGCGACGACCGTCGCCGGCGTCATCGGCATCGCCCTGGTCGTGGCGGTGCTGCGGTCGGACTGGGTGGTGCCGGCGATCTTCGGTGAGATGCAGGACACCCCGCCGTTCCCGATGCGTGCGGCGATCACGGGCCTCGTGGCCTCGGTCATCGTCGGCGCGATCGCCGGATTCATCCCGGCTCTGGTCGCGCTGCGCGTGAAGGTGATCGACGCGATCCGATTCTGAGAATGCGTGCCGGTCGGTGATCAGACGCCGACGCGCCGACCGGTGAGCTTCTCGGCGCGGGCATCGGCGATCGCCAGGGCGCGGCGCTCGCGTTCGCGGCGGAGCGCGGTGATCGCGATGAGGACCTGCTCGGGGTGTGCGGCGGGCTGCGGCGAGATGAAGGCGGATGCCTCGTCGACGAGCTCCTGCGCGATGCGGGCCCGCGCGGGCGGCGACATGCGCTCCGCGTGCTGGAGGAACTGCGAGATGCGCCGTGCCAGACGGTCGGGCATGCGCGCCACATCGGCGATCTGCGCCCACCCGGCGAGGGCCTGCGGTATGACGGGGGAGAGCGCGGTCAATCGCGGCGTGCGCACGCGCTGGCTGTATGTGCCGGCGACGAGGTCGCCCAGGCGCTGCGAACGCGCCGTGAAGGCTCCGGTGAGCAGCGCGATCGCCCCGACCGTCATGTAGATCTCGAGAACACCGATCAACGCGCGGATGAACGCGTGGCGGAAGCCCGCCGCCCCGCCGTCCAGCCGTACGATGCGGCCGCCGACGGCGAGTTTTCCGAGGCTGCGCCCGTGCAGGGCGACCTCCAGCACGATCGGCACGATCACGAAGCACACGACCATCGCGACGATGGCGAGAATGCCGTCGATCGACGAATCGCCGATGCCCCGGTCGAACACCCAGAAACGCAGCCACAGGAACAGGATGAACAGGATCCAGCCGACGGCCATGTCGATCGCGGCGCCCAGAGCGCGCATGAAGAACCCGAGGGGCTGAACATCGATGGCGACGGCTTCGCCGGACAGCACCTCGTCCGCGGTGTCGATCGGCGTAGACATAGGTACAGTAAATCAGGTGGATGCCGATGCCTTGACCGATGCGCGCCGTAGTGAGTGGGAACGGCTCGACGAGCTCAGCCGACAGAAGCTCGACGGCGCCGGCGTCGATGAACTGATCGTCCGCTACCGGGCGGCATCCGCGGATCTCGCCGAGCTCAAGACCTCGGTCGGGGACTCGCCGCAGGGCGCCTACGTGTCGCTGATCCTCGCGCGGGCCCGATTGCGACTGACGGGCGCCTCCGACAGCATCCTTACCCAGATCACCCGATTCTTCGCCGATCAGCTGCCCGCGGCCTTCTACCGGCTGCGCTGGACGACCCTCGTGATCGCGCTCGTGTTCATCGCGGTCGTCGCAGGCGTCGCCGTCTGGATCTCTTCGGACCCCGCGCTCGTCGCGGCCCTCGGGCCCGCCGATCTACTGCAGCAGTACGCCGATGAGAGCTTCACCGGCTATTACACCGAGAACCCCGCCGCGGTCTTCGCGGGAATGGTGTGGACCAACAACGCGTGGATCGCCGTGCAGTGCGTGCTGTTCGGAGTGACCGGCATCTGGCCGATCTACGTCATCGTGCAGAACGCCTTCGGCGTCGGCGTCTCTGCGGCGGTCATGGCCGCTCACGACCGCGTCGACGTCTTCGTGCTTTACATCCTCCCGCACGGCATGCTCGAGATGACGAGCATCTTCGTCGCCGCCGCCGGCGGGCTGCACCTGTTCTGGGCATGGGTCGCGCCCGGGCACCGCACGCGTGCGGCAGCGCTCGCCGAAGAGGGCCGGGCACTGGCAACCGTGGCGATCGGCCTCGTGTTCGCCCTGTTCCTCTCCGGTCTCGTGGAGGGTTTCATCACCGGATGGTCGCTGCCATGGCCGATCAAACTGGGCATCGGCGCCGCGGCGTTGGCCGTGTTCCTCGTCTACATGCTCGTCGTCGGCGGGCGCGCCTATCGGCGAGGGGAGCGGGGCGACCTGCTGGAACACGAAGCGGGCACGCCCCGGCTCGTCGCCGGATGACATGCCCGCTTCGCCTGGTGCGCTGAATCAGAGGATCTTCGTACCGTCCAGCAGCGTCTTGTATGCGAAGCCGGCGATGAGCGCTCCGACGATGGGGAACACGAGGAACACCCACAGCTGCGACAGCGGTCCCACGCCGCCGTACACCGCTGCGGCGATCGAGCGCGCCGGGTTCACCGAGGTGTTGTCGACGGGGATGCTGATGAGGTGGATGAGGGCGAGCGTCAGGCCGATCGCGAGGCCGGCGAAGGGCGTCGGGCGCAGCTTGTGCGTGGTTCCGAGGATGACGAAGAGGAACACCGCGGTGAGGATCACCTCGATGATGATCGCCGACCACATGCCGAACCCTGCGGGCGAGTGCTCGCCCCAGCCGTTGCTCGCGAACCCGGAGTCCTGAGCGTTCGTCAGCCATCCTTCCGGGCCGAAGAGGCCGATCAGCACGAGGAAGGTACTCGCCGCCAGCCCGCCGACGATCTGGCAGATGATGTAGCCGGGGACCTCGCGCCAGGGGAGACGTCCTGCTGCGGCGAGCCCCAGGCTGACTGCCGGGTTGAAGTGTCCGCCGGAGATCGGGCCGAAGGCGTAGACGCCGACGACCACGGTGAGGCCGAACGCGAGGGAGACCGCGACGTAGACCGCGGAACCGGAGCCCGGGTCGGTGAAGTGGTTCGAGGCGAAGATCGCCGTACCGACGCCGCCGAAGACCAGTAGGAAGGTGCCGAGCGCTTCGGCGATGAGTTTCGCTCCGGTGGACGGCACCGGAGGAGCGGCTTCGGCGAGTGACTCGCTCATGGAATTTCCTCTCTTCTGCACCCGGCGAGAACCGGATTCTGGCCACATCATCCACCCGGTGGCGGGGGAGCACGGCAAGGACTCGCCAGGAACGCTTTTCTTTAGTGAATCAAAATAAGGTACGATGGAGTCATGTCCACAACGCATCCGATCCCCTCCGCCGAGGAGATGATCCGCACAGCGGGTCTGCGCGTCACGCAGTCGCGCCGAGCCGTCTTGGATGCGCTGCGCGACAACCCGCACGCGAGCGCCGACGATATTCTCGCCGCGGTCCGACCCGAGGTCGCCTCGACCAGTGTGCAGTCCGTCTACAACGCGTTGAACGACTTCGCCGCGGCGGGTCTCGTCCGCCGAATCGAGCCCGCGGGGCATCCGATGCTCTTCGAGCTGCGCGTCGACGACAACCATCACCACCTCGTCTGCACGGTGTGCGGCGCGGTGCGCGATGTGGAGTGCGCGGTGGGCCATGCCCCGTGCCTGACCCCGTCGCACGACCACGGTTTCCGCATCGCAGCCGCCGAGGTCACCTACTGGGGCATCTGCGCGGGCTGCGCCGATGCCGCATCCTGAACTTCTCCTCTTCCCCTCACCTCGCCCAACCCTATGGAAGGACTCTCATGACTGAGAACGCACCTGTTGACGCCGGCGAATGCCCCGTCATCCACAACACGACGGATGCTGCAACCGCAGCGGTCGCCGGTGGAACGACCAGCCGCCACTGGTGGCCGAACAGCCTGAACCTCAAGGTCCTCGCGAACAACCCGGCCGAGCGCAGCCCGATCGGCGAGTTCGACTACAACGCCGCCTTCGAGGCGCTCGACCTCGACGCGGTCAAGGCCGACATCGCCGAGGTGCTCACCACCTCGCAGGAGTGGTGGCCCGCCGACTTCGGTCACTACGGCCCGCTCATCATCCGCATGGCCTGGCACTCCGCCGGCACCTACCGCGTCACGGACGGCCGTGGCGGTGGCGGCACCGGGCAGCAGCGCTTCTCGCCGCTGGACAGCTGGCCCGACAACGCCGGTCTCGATAAGGCCCGTCGTCTGCTCTGGCCCATCAAGAAGAAGTATGGCCAGTCCATCTCCTGGGGCGACCTCATGATCCTCGCCGGCAACGTGGCGCTGGAGAACATGGGCTTCGAGACCTTCGGCTTCTCGGGCGGACGCCCGGACGTCTGGGAGCCGGAAGAGGCCGTCTACTGGGGTGACGAGAAGACCTGGCTCGCCGATGACGGCCGCTACGGCGAGGGCGAGCGCGAGCTCGACGCACGTCTGGGCGCCACCCAGATGGGCCTCATCTACGTCAACCCCGAGGGCCCCGCGGGCCACCCGGACCCGCTGGCCTCGGCCAAGGACATCCGTGAGACGTTCGGCCGCATGGCCATGAACGACGAGGAGACCGTCGCGCTGATCGCCGGTGGCCACACCTTCGGCAAGACCCACGGCGCCTCGACCGCCGACGACCACGTCGAGGCCGAGCCCGCGGGCGCCGACCTCGAGATGCAGGGCCTGGGATGGAAGAACAACTTCGGCACCGGCAAGGGAGACGACCAGATCGCCTCGGGCATCGAGGTCACCTGGACCTACCACCCGACCCGCTGGGACAACGAGTTCTTCCACATCCTGTACGCCTACGACTGGGAGCTGTTCACCGGCACCGGTGGCGCGCACCAGTGGCACCCGAAGCACGGCGCCGGTGCGGACATGGTCCCCAAGGCCCACTCGGACGCCCGTCAGGAGCCGCGCATGCTCACCAGCGACATCGCGCTGCGCACCGACCCCGAGTACGACAAGATCTCGCGCCGCTTCAAGGAGGACCCGCAGGCCTTCGCCGACGCGTTCGCCCGTGCCTGGTTCAAGCTGACGCACCGCGACCTCGGCCCAAAGACCCGCTACGTCGGCGCAGAGGTCCCCGCTGAGGACCTCATCTGGCAGGACCCGGTGCCCGCCGTCGACCACGAGCTGATCGACGACGCGGACGCCGCGGAGCTGAAGAAGCGCGTCCTCGCGACCGGCCTCTCGGTCAGCGACCTCGTGTGGGCCACCTGGGCTGCGGCGAGCTCGTTCCGCGGCAGCGACAAGCGCGGCGGCATCAACGGCGCCCGCATCCGTCTCGCTCCGCAGAAGGACTGGACCGCCAACAACCCCGAGCGCCTGCAGAAGGTCCTCTCGGCACTCGAGGGCGTTCAGGAGGCCTTCAACGCCGAGCAGACCGGCGGCAAGAAGGTCTCCCTGGCCGACCTCATCGTCCTGGCGGGCAACGCCGGCGTCGAGAAGGCCGCGGCGGATGCCGGATACGACGAGACCGTCGTGTTCCACCCCGGCCGCACCGACGCCACGCAGGAGCAGACCGACGTCGAGTCCTTCGCCTGGCTCGAGCCCGTCGCCGACGGCTTCACGAACTACTACAGCCGTGCAGCGCACATGCCGCAGGAGTTCCAGCTCGTCGACAAGGCGAACCTGCTCACGCTGACCGCTCCGGAGATGACCGTCCTCGTCGGCGGCCTCCGTGCGATCAACGCGAACTGGGATGGCTCCGAGTACGGCGTGTTCACGGAGCGCCCGGGCGTGCTCACGAACGACGTGTTCGTGAACCTGCTCGACCTCGGCACCGAGTGGAAGGCGCTCGACCCGGGCAAGCAGGCCTACGAAGGACACAAGGTCGCCGGCGGCGACCTCGTCGGCCGCGGCACCCGCGTCGACCTGCTGTTCGGCTCGAACTCCGAGCTGCGCGCCCTCGCCGAGGTTTACGCCTCGGACGACGCCGCCGAGAAGTTCGTGAAGGACTTCGTCAAGGCGTGGGGCAAGGTCACCGAGCTCGACCGCTTCGACCTCGTCTGATCCCCTGACGAGGAACGGCCCGCACCGAGAGGTGCGGGCCGTTCCTCGTTCCACGACGGAGCCGGGAAGCGTCAGAGGCGGCCTGCCGCCTTCAACTCGAGGTAGCGGTCGGCGATGCGCGGCGGCAGATTCTCGGGGTCGGCGGCGATGGCCTCCCCGCCCGCGCGACGGACCGCATCGGCCACGTTCTCGGCGTCACGCATGGTGCGCTCGGCCGCGGCGGCCAGATATACGTCCTCGCGCGAATCGCGTCGTTGCGCGACGGCACCGATCGCATCATCCGTCACCGAGCCCACGAGCACAGTCGTCGCACGGGAAGCGTTCGGGAAGGCCCCGAGGAAGCCGCGCGCCGACTCCGCGGCATCCTGTGCGGTGAGAACGACGATGAGGGAAGGGCGCGTCGTCAGCGAACGGATCGCGCCGAAGGCGCCGCCCCAGTCGGTATCGACGAGACGCGCGTGCACGGGGGCCATGGCATCCGTCAGCGCCGGCAGCAGACCGACTCCGTCGACTCCCGTGACCCGCCCGCGGACGGTCCGGTCGTACATCAGCAGGTGCACATGATCGCCTGCTCGAGAGGCGAGAGCCGCCAGCAGCAGGGAAGCCTCGAGCGAAGCATCCAATCGGGTTCCATCGCCCACACGCGCCGCCGCAGTGCGCCCGGTGTCGATGAGGATCACGACATGGCGGTCGCGCTCGGGGCGCCACGTGCGCAGCATCGTCGTTCCCGCACGCGCCGTCGCCCGCCAATCGATCGAACGCACATCATCGCCGCGCACGTACTCGCGCAGCGAGTCGAACTCCGTTCCCTGACCGCGCACCTGGATGCTCGTGTTGCCGTCGAGCTCGCGCAGGCGCGCGAGCCGGGAGGGCAGATGCTTGCGGCTGGCGAAGGCGGGGAGCACACGAACCGCACCGCGCACATCATGGCGCGCCTGTCGCCCGCCCAGGCCGAGCGGCCCCCGCGAACGGATCACGACGAACTCGCTCACCAGCTCACCGCGTCGGCGGGGGAGCAGGGGCACGCTCACACGCCCGCGCTCACCCGGCGGGACCCGCAGGGCGAGACGCTGCGACGATGCCCCGGCCGTCGGCTGCCACGCATCGCGAACACGCGCGTTCACCGTGCGGACGCCGTGATTGTGCACCGCGACGCTCGTCTCGACCGGCTCCGACAACCGCGCGCGCGCCGGTACCCGGCGGCTGACGGTCAGCGACTTCGCGCTCGCCGCGAGGATCACATCCAGCACCAGCAGCACGGCGCACAGCAGGAGCCAACCGGCGAGCGCCGCCCATACGGGAACGCCCGCCGTCGCGAGGGCGACGAGCGGGACGACACCGACCCCGACGATCAGGGCGAGACGGGAAGAGAGGAACACCTTAGAACGGCACCCGGGTCTGCTGGATCACCGAGGCGAGCACAGCATCGGCCGATACGCCCTCCATCTCGGCATCCGGTCGCAGCTGAAGACGGTGGCGCCACACGGGCAGGAGCATCGTCTGGATGTGGTCCGGCGTCACCGCGGTCGATCCGTTCAACCAGGCCCAGGCCTTCGCGGCCGCGAGCAGGCCCGTCGAAGCACGAGGGCTGGCGCCCAGCAGCACGGACGGCGATTCGCGCGTGGCGCGGGCGAGGTCGACGACATAGCCGAGCACCTCATCCGTCACGGCGACGCGGGCCGCGGCATCCTGTGCCGCACGGATCTCGTCGGCGGTGACGGCCGGCTCGACACCCGTCAGCGCCCGCGGCGAGAACCCGCCCGAGTGCAGGCGCAGCACCGTGACCTCCGCATCGCGCTCGGGCATGCCGACGACGAGCTTCATGAGGAAACGGTCCAACTGGGCCTCGGGCAACGAGTATGTTCCCTCGTGCTCGATCGGGTTCTGCGTGGCGGCGACGATGAACGGATCGGGCAGATCGCGGCTGGTGCCGTCGGCGGAAATCTGACGCTCCTCCATGGCCTCCAGAAGCGCGGCCTGCGTCTTCGGGGGCGTGCGGTTGATCTCATCAGCCAGGAGCACGTTGGTGAAGACCGGGCCCGCGCGGAACTCGAACTCACCGGTTCGCGCGTCGTAGACGAGCGAACCCGTCACATCGCCGGGCATGAGGTCGGGGGTGAACTGGACGCGCTTCGTGTCCAGGCCCAGGGCACGCGCGAACGAGCGCACGACGAGCGTCTTGGCGACGCCCGGCACACCCTCGAGCAGAACGTGACCGCGCGAGAGCAGGCACACGAGGAGCCCGGTGACCGTGCCGGCTTGGCCGATCACGGCCTTGTCGACCTCGGCGCGGACGCGGTGCATCGCCGCCCGCAACTGTGCATCGTCCAGATGCGTCGGGGGTGCGGTTTCGGTCACGGGGTGTTCCTTTCCACATGGGCGGCGGTGTCGACCGCCGCCTCGAGTTCGGAGAGTCGACGGGCGGCGTCGACCAGGTCGGGATCGCTCGTCGGCAGGGAGCCTGCGAGGAGATCGTAGAGGGAGCCGCGCGGGATGCGCAGACGATCGGATGCCGCATCGGCGACCTCCGCGGGGGTGGCGGATGCCGCGAGCCCGAGGCGGGCGGCGAGACGTCGCAGCGACCCCTCGCGCAGCGCCTGGGCGGCATGGGCGGCGTCGCCGGCCCGTGCCGTCAGGCGAGCGCGCCCCTGCATCGTCTCCGAGGCGCGGACGGTGACCGGCAGAGTCTCGGCGACGAGCGGACCGAAGCGCTGTCCGCGGGCGACCGCGGCGACCGCGCCGGCGACGATGAGCAGCAGGATCGCCGGGGTCACCCACTCGGGCGTCAGCTCCGCCAGCGACGGTGCCTCCTGCGCCTCGATGTCGGAATCGGCGTACGAGGGCACGTACCAGACGATCTTCTCGGCCTGGGCGAGCAGGGCGATCCCGAGTGCCGCATTACCGTCTTCGATGAGAGCATCGTTGCTGAACAGTGCGCCGGCTTCGAGTAGCAGCGTCCGGCCCGAACCCCGCTCATCCACGAGCAGCCCGGCACCGCCATCCGCATCGACGAAGCATCCGGTCACGCCCGCCGCAGGGGAGAAGAACCGTTCGGGGCGGATGCCGCCGACATTCGCCAACTCCGGCAGCGCGCACACCGCGCTGAGCGGTTCGTGCGTCGCACCCACCGTGTTCTCGCCGATCTCGAGCAGCCGCAGCATCCGGCTCGACGCCGAGAGGACGACGGCATCGTCCGCACCGTCGAGGAGTTCCAGGACGGCATCATCGCTCAACGCGAAGGGGTCGCTCATGACGAGCATCGCACCATCGTCCAGGGCCGCCATCGCTGCCGACCGGGTGCGCACCACCGAGATATCGGTGCCCTGGTCTCGCAGAAGCTCGGCGAGAGCCAGACTCCCGCTGCCCTTCGCGCTCTCCGGGTCGAGCGCGTTCCGGCTCTCCGGTGCGCTGATCGCGAGGGCGCCGACGACGAGCGCGAACAGTGCGGCGACGGCGATCAGCCCGACCCAACCGGCCAGAGCGCCCCACCGGCGCGCCGGCTTCGCCGCCGTGCCGACCGGTGGTGCGGACTCGTGCGCGTCGAGAACAGTCATGCGGAGACCGCCTCCCCGGGCGATACCGGCAGCGGGGCGCTCATGAGCAGCTCATCCGTGCGCGCCAGCTCCTGATAGCTCTCGGCCGAGGCCGGCCGACGCAGATAGCGCACATCGTCGAAGGCACCCGCCGCGGCCGTGAGCGCGTCCCGATGGCCCTCGAAAGCCCGCGCCGACTCACGGGCGAGGGACTGCGCGGTCGCACCCGGCGACGGATCGATCACATCGCGTTCGATAAGCCCGCGCGCGAGCCCGCGGAACCGGAGCACCGTGGCCGCATCCCAGTCCTCGCGCTGGGCGGCGCGCTCAGCGTCTGCCCGCAGCTGGGCTGCAGAGCGGTCATCGCGCTCTCCGAGCAAGTCCGTCACGCCCCGGCGCATCCGCTGCGAACGACGGGGCCGTCCCCACAGGATCAGCACGGTGACGAGCGCGGCGACGAGCACGATGATCATGATGACCAGAGCGAACCCTCCCGCGCTCTGCCCGGTCTCTGCGGAGAACAGGCTCGCGATGAAGTCCGCGACATCCTCGGCGAGGCGGTCGAACCACGTCGGCTTCGCGGCGGCGTAGCGCGGGTTCTGCAGCTCCTGCTCGGCGAGGCGGCGGGCCTCCTCGGCATCCGGAGCAGCGGGATCGAGATCGAACGAGGTCATGCAGAGCCCGAGCCAGGTGCGGCCCACCCGCTCGCGGGGTCAGCAGGCGCGGGAGCGGGGTTCGTCGGCGCCGGAGGTGCCGGAGGCGGCGGCGCCGGCTGCGCAGTCCGGGCCGTGTGCGCCGGATTCTGCGCCTGCCCGGCATACGGCGGGTACTGCGGCATCGGGGGCACGGGGTACTGCGGCGCGGAATACGGCTGATCCGCGTAGGACTGGGGCGGATAGGCCTGGGGCGGATACGGCTGAGGCCACCCGGCCGGTGCAGCGGCGTATCCGGGCATCTGCTTCGGCGGCGGCGCGCTGCTCACCGCACGCGCGGGGTCGACCGAGAACGGGTCGCCCAGCTGATCGGCGGGAACGCCCATGTCGCGCCGCTCCACATATCGGATCAGGCTGTGATCGAGGCCCTCGTAGCGCATGCGCGAATCGAGATAGAGGAAGACGCCGGCGGCGCACACCACGACGATGGCGATCGCCTGGAGCACGTAGACGAGCAGCTGCGGTGCGATGGTGCCGAGGAGGTAGATGGCGATGCCCGAAGCGTCCGTGGGACCGGTCGGGGAGATCACCGAGCCGACGAGGGAGCCGACCAGGGACAGCGGGATGCTGACCACGCTCACCGCGGCGCTCATGATCGTGTTCACGAGGAAGATGACGCCGAATGTGTTCCAGAACCGGCCGCGCGTCAGTCGCCATGAGCGCACGAGGGCCGGTCGCAGGGCCTCGCGCTCGAGGACGAGCACCGAGGGAACGAGAACGAGCTTCGTGCTCAACCAGATCCACAGGGGGATCGCGCCCAGCACGACGATGATGCCGATCAGCACGGCCAGCCCGACGCCCGCGCCGTCTCCGCCCACGCCCGCCACGACGCCCAGCGCGATGATGCCGCCGATCACGGCCAAGATGATGAGGGCTGCGAGGGTCTGCAGCACGCTCCAGCCGATCAGGCGCCACAGCGACGGGCGCATCGTGCGCCACAGTTGACCGAGTCGGGGCTTGTCGCCGAGTGCCGCATAACCGATGTTCGCGGCGATCACGCCCTGCATGACGGCCGTGAACCCGAGGCCGACGAAGCTCATCGCCAGAACGACGATCCCGTTGATCGCGATCGTTCCCCACATGACCGGCAGGAAGTCCGGGTCGGACGGCGACAGGGACTCCAACCGCAGGAAGGTGGCGATCGCGACACCGCCCACGACGACGAGCGTGATCACCGCGATGACGAGCTGCAGCACGATCGCGAAGCCGAACAGCACCTTGGGGTTGTGCCGGAGAGCGGCGAAGGGCTTTCCGATCAGGGCCCCGAAGGTCAGAGGGTGAAGGGGGATCAGACCGGGCTTCGGAGCCGGTGTCCATCCCTGCGTGTTCATATTCTGTGCGCTCAAGACGCTCCCTCCGATGCTGCAGAATCCATCGTGTCACATCCTCCGATGCCCGCCGGGAAATCACGCCGAGCCGCTTCCGTGATCGAAACGTTGTCATGAAGTACGCTGAAGGGAATCGCGCCGTCCCGGATGAGGGTCGGGGCGCATGGCAAGAAAGATGAGGCTGGGACCAGATGACCTCACGGATCCTCGTGGTCGACGACGACACCGCGCTCGCCGAGATGATCGGCATCGTGCTGAGAACCGAGGGGTTCGAGCCGGTGTTCTGCGCCGACGGCGCCCAGGCGGTCGACGAATGGCGTGCACAGCGCCCTGATCTCGTCCTGCTCGACCTCATGCTCCCGGGCATGGACGGCATCGAGATCTGCACGCGCATCCGCGCCGAGTCCGGCATCCCGATCATCATGCTCACCGCACGCGGAGACACCGCCGACGTGGTCCGCGGCCTCGAAGTGGGCGCTGACGACTACATGGTCAAGCCCTTCAACCCGAAGGAGCTCGTCGCCCGCATACGCACCCGCCTGCGACCCGTCGCCGAGACGACCAGCGAGGTGCTGCGCATCGGAGACCTCGTGGTCGACGTCGACGCGCATGAGGTGCGCCGCGGCACCACGCCGATCGCCCTGACGCCACTGGAATTCCAGCTGCTCGTGGCGCTCGCATCCAAACCCCAGCAGGTGTTCTCCCGCGAGATGCTCCTCGAGCAGGTATGGGGCTACCACTACAAGGCCGATACTCGCCTCGTGAACGTGCACGTCCAGCGCCTGCGCGCGAAGGTCGAGCTCGATCCGGACGCTCCGAAGATCGTCATGACCGTGCGCGGCGTGGGGTACCGGGCCGGAAGCGTCATCTGAGGGGCCGACGTTGACCGCGACGACGGCGACGACGACCACTGTCGCGCTGTGGCGCGATTGGCGGGGGTGGTCCTCGAGCATCACCACCCTGTGGCGCCGCTCGTTGCGCTTCCGCATCATCTCGATCACCGTGGTGCTCACTTCGTTCGCGATCTTCGTCACGAGCCTGACCATGTCGCTCGTGATCCAGAACAATCTCTTCGAGTCACGCCGGGACGAGGTCCTCAGCGACTCCCTGAGTGCCGTCGCCGCGGCCCAGCGCAACCTCGATTCGGCCGCGGTCTCCGATGACCCCTCGGCCGCACGCGGGCTGTGGGCCGATGTGCAGGACACGATTCCACGCGCGGCGTCCTCCACGCACATCGCCGTCTTCCCGATCGATGAGCTTCCCGTGGGCAGCGGCGTGCGCGCCTTCACGACGGACCTCGACGTCGACCTGCTCAGCGCCGGGCTGCGCGAGAGCGTCGTCTCGTTCCCGGAGCGCCAGTCCTGGCAATCGATCGCGCTGACGCTGTCCGACGGGACCACCGCGCCGGGCATCGTCGTGGGCCAGCAGATGTTCATGCCCGAGGTCGGCGCGTTCGAGGTGTACATCGCCTACGACCTCGCCGACTCCGAGCGAACGCTCCAGTTCGTGCAGAGCACCCTGTGGGCGGCCGGCCTCATCCTCATCGCGCTCATCGCCGGGATCTCCTGGGTCGTGATGCGCTCGGTCTCGCGCCCGATCATCGAAGCGGCGCGCACCAGCGCCCGGCTCGCCGCGGGTGACCTCGAGGTGCGCCTCCCCGTCTACGGAGAGGACGAGCTCGCGACGCTCGCGACCTCCTTCAACGCCATGGCCGACAGCATCGAGGCGCAGATCAAGGAACTCGGCGAACTGTCGCTGGTGCAGCAGCGCTTCGTCTCCGACGTCTCGCACGAACTGCGCACGCCGCTGACCACGATCCGGTTGGCCGCCGACATGCTCAACGACCAGCGGCACGCCTTCGACGCGACGACCAACCGCACGGCCGAGCTGCTGCACACTCAGGTCCAGCGCTTCGAGACGCTGCTGAGCGACCTGCTCGAGATCAGCCGGTACGATGCGGGCTCCGTGCAGCTCGAGCTCGAGGCCACGAGCCTGGCCGAAGTCGCCGAGGACATCATCGGACAAATGCTGCCGTTGGCGGAGAGCCGCGGCTCCGAGCTGCGCCTGGTCGCCCCCGGCGGGTATTCGCACGTCGACATGGATCCGCGCCGTGTGCGCCGGGTCCTGCGCAACCTCGTCGGCAACGCGATCGAGCACGGCGAGGGGCATCCGATCGTCGTCACGGTCGACAGCAACCCGTACACGGTCGCCGTCGGCGTGCGCGACTACGGTCTGGGAATGGATCCGGACAACGCCCAGCGGGTATTCGACCGGTTCTGGCGGGCGGATCCGTCGCGCCAGCGGACGATCGGCGGCACTGGGCTCGGCCTCTCGATCGCGTTGGGCGATGCCCGACTGCACGGCGGCACCCTCGAGGTCTGGTCGGAGCGCGGCGCCGGTACGAACTTCGTGCTGACGCTGCCGCGGGTTCCGGGCACCCACGCCGCGGACGGCCCCGTCCCAGTGCACCCCGAGGACGCTCTGGCGGACGTCATGGGGCCCGCAGACGCGGACCCCGCGACCGAGCTGCGCGAGGTCTACTTCACCGAGACGATCCCGACGATCGAGGAGGGGACCTCATGACACGCGCCCGTCGAGGGATGCTCACCACTGTGATCGCGACATTCGCGGTGATCCTCGTCGCGTGCTCGGGACTGCCCGTGCGCGGTGAGGTCCGCCCCGGACTCGCGCTGGACGAGGCCGATGTGCTGCCCGACATCAGCCAGATCGCCTCCGATCCGATGGTCGGCGCCAGCGCGGAGGAGATGGTCGAGGGATTCCTCGATGCGGCGCTGACCCCCACGAACAGCTGGGAGATCGCGCGGAAGTTCCTCAGCCCCGAGTTCGCCGCCATCTGGAAGCCCAGCGTCAACGTGACGATCGATGCGAGCGCTGCCACCCGGGAGTTCGCGGACGACCTTCCGGAGGACGACGACGAGTCCGTCGAAGGGCAGGTGCGCGTCACGATCGATCAGATCGCCACGCTCGATTCCTCCGGCGTCTACACGGAGGTCGCCGGTGACGCGGCCGTCGCGGTCTTCGAGCTGGCACGCAACGAGGACGGCGAGTGGCGCATCACGAGCGCCGCGAACGGCATCGTCCTCGACGCCGACGCCTTCACCCAGGTCTATCGCCGCCACGCTCTGCAGTACTTCGACCAGAGCTGGTCGCACCTGATCCCCGACGTGCGCTGGTTCCCCCGACGCGCGCAGATCGCCACGACGCTGACGCAGGAGCTGCTGGAGGGATCGCCCAGCGCCTGGCTGGAGCCGGCGGTGCGCAGCGCCTATCCGAGCGATGTCACCCTGGCCCGCGACGCGGTCCCGATCAATGCGGAGAAGGTCGCAACGGTCGAGCTGACGGCGCCGGCGCAGACGCTCGGATCCACCGAGCTCGCCCGCATGCGCACACAACTGGAGGCGACGCTGCGCAGCGCGGGTGTGCTCGAGGTGCGCCTGCTCGTGAACGGCCGCGATCTCGAAGCCGGCCGCACTGCGCTGGCACCCACCGCGGTAGACACGGGGCCCGTCGTGCTCACGGACGACTCGTTCGGCGGCTACGTGGGGGATGAGATCACCCCCTATGAGGGCATCACCGCCGCGGTGGTCGAGCTCGCCTCCTCGGTCGTCGCGGTCGATGTTTCGGATGACGGAGCGCGAGCCGCTGTCCAGCTCGATACCCGGGGCGTGTACACGGTCGCCGATGGCCGCGTCGACCAGCTCGACGCCCGTCCCGGTCTCATCGCCCCCTCCATGGATCCCTACGGCTACACATGGACGGTTCCGGCCTCGTCACCGGCCGCGCTCATCGCATGGCGCCCGGACGTCACGGAAGCACCGATCGCGAATGCGTTCCCCGGGACCTCGTCGATCTCCCACCTGCGGGTCTCCTCCGACGGGGTGCGTCTCGTCGCGGTTGTGACTGTGGGGGGCCAGCGCTGGGCCGCGGCCTCGGCGATCCTGCGAGAGGCCGACAACACGCCCATCGGCCTCGGCCCCGTGCAGCTGATCGCCCAGCTCGATGACGTCACCGACGTGCTCGCCGTGTCGTGGGTGGGGGAGGACCGACTGAGCGTGCTGACCTCGATGGACGGCCGACGCAGCGTTCTGACGCAGGACATCGGCGGTCCGGGCGCCTATGCCGGGGCACCGAGCGATGCCGTGATGCTCTCGGGCGGCGCGAAGACCTCCGCGGTGCGGATCCTCGCCGCCGACGGCGTGCTGTTCGCGCAGCGGGGGACCACCTGGCAGATGGGCCTGGTGGGTGTGAGAGTCCTCGGAACCCACGCCGGGCAGTGATTCTGCACCGCGAGTGATCTTCCACAGATCGCGCGAATAGAACCGGGCCGGCGTCGTCTCCCCGCGACACTCGAGCCATGGACGATTCTCCGCGATGGGCCCGGCTGATCGACGAGGTCGCGGCTTTCGCTGTGTCCGGATGCTGCGCCGGCTGCGATATCCCCGGCACACTGCTGTGCCCGCCGTGCCGTCGGGCACTCACTCAGGCGCCTCAGAAGCGCACGACTCCGACTGGCTTGCCGGTCGTCGCCGCGCTGACCTACGAGGGCGTCGCGGCCCGGTGTATCCGGCGCATCAAGGAGGACGGCGAGACGGTTCTCGCCCGTCCCCTCGGCTCCGCGCTCGCCGCGGCGGCGCGGGAACTGCCGCCGGGACAGGGCTTCGTGCCGGTGCCGACATCGCGGTCGGCCTTCCGGAAACGGGGATATCGTGTGCCGGAGCTGCTCATGCGCCGTGCGGCGTTGCCGGTCGATCGCCGATTGCGCTCCGTGCGGCGCATCGCGGATCAGCGGGAGCTCGGCGTCGCCGAACGCGCGCGGAACGTCTCCCGCAGCATGGTGGCGCGACACGCCCGGGTGGAGTGCGATGTGGTCGTCGTCGACGACGTGATCACGACCGGCGCGACGCTCGATGAGGCCGCCAGAGCCCTGGAATACGCGGGTTTTCGCGTGCGCGGTGCACTCGTTCTGGCCGCGACGCCGCGCCATCGGGATGACGCGGAAAATACCTGGTGAATGACGGGTGACATCGTGGCGAACGAGGACTACGGTGGGGTGCACAAGGCGACCACGGTCCGCCCTTGGCCGGGAGGACCGGGACAAGGAGGCAGCAATGGAAACGAGCATCGTTGGCGTCGGAGTGGGGATCACCGATCGCTTCCGAACCGTTGTCGAAGAGAAGATCGCCCGCGTCCAGCAGCTGGCGCCCAAGGCGCAGCGCATCGACGTGAAGGTCACGCACCGTGCCTACCGCGGCGGCCGGGTTCCCGACGAGACGGTTGAGATCACGCTGGTCGGCAAAGGCCCGGTCATCCGAGCCGAGGCCGTGGACGGCGACAAGTTCGTGGCGCTGGATCTCGCGATCGACAAGCTGGCGGGGCAACTTCGCCGAGCGAAGGAGAAGCGGATCGACGGTCGCCAGCACCCCCGCGGTGCCCACCTCGACAAGGGCAGCGGCTCGCTGGCCGGCATCGACGTGCAGCCCGCCTCGGTCGACGTGCTCGAGGCCGTGGCCACCGGTGCCGTCCCTGTCCAGGCGGAGGAAGAGGAAGAGGTCTACTCGCCCGTCGTCATCCGGACGAAGGAATTCGACGCCGAGTGGATGACGGTCGAAGAGGCCGTCGATCGCATGGAGCTCGTCGGACACGACTTCTTCCTGTTCATCGATGCCCGAAGCGACCGGCCGAGCGTCGTCTACCGCCGTAAGGGCTGGGACTACGGCGTGATCGCGCTCACGGCGGAGACCGCCGCCGCAGCAGTGCTCGCATCCTGATCCGATATGATCGAACGCCCGCTCCGGACGGAGCGGGCGTTCTGCCGTGATGGGAACCCCGGGTCAGTCGAAGATGCCGTCGAGGATGCTGCCGATGACGAGGCCGCCGAGGATACCGCTGGCGATGTCTCCGCCGCCGCCGCGTCGCCCGCCGCCCCAGCCGCCGCCGCCCCAGCCCTGATCCTGCGGGCGGGCCGAGTCGATGTCGCGCTGGGCGAGTTGCAGAGCCTCGGCGGCGAGCTGAGCGACGCGGCGGGAAGCGGCCAGCGCCTCCTCACGGCTCTGCTCCGGCTCGATCATGGCGGGGATGTCGATGCGCAGACGCTCGGCCTCGGCGAGGCGGGTGCGCGCATCGGCTCCGATCCAGCCGCGATGGCCGGCGATCAGGCCTCGGGCGACGCCCAGCTGACGATCGGCGTCATCCAGCGCGTGCTGCACCTGCGCAACCGAGGGAAGCGGATTCTGGGCGCGGTAGTGCGCGTGGGCGATCGCCTCATCGAGATCGGTGTTCGCCGCACGCAGGCGGCTGAGCTCGGCGAAGGGGTCGTTGGCGGTGCCCGCCGGGGCGAGCGAACTCAGCGTTTGCTGGAGTGCGCCGGCCGCGGTCGTGACCGCGGGCGTTCGCGGAGCGTTGCGCGCTGCGACGAGATCGGCGCGGGAATCGGCGACGACCTGGGCGAGTGTCGACTCGGCGCGCAGCGCCTCGATCTCGAAGTCCTCGACGGCGACGAGGATCGCCTCGGCGCGCCGGACGGCTTCGGTCGCGGTCTGCAGCGCGAGGTCGGCCTCCTCGTGCTGGCGGGCGGACCGGCGACGCTCGGCGACATCCGCGCCGTGCAGGGCGAAGGCGATCAGCTGCTCCGCCTCGCTCGCGCTGCTGCTGATCTGGTGCACGGCCGACTCCGCGTACCGGGAGGAGAGGCGCTCGATGATGGCGGAGGCTTGCGGGACGCGCGCGGAGAGCATTTCGGCGGATGCCCTCACCTGAGCGCGCGCTTCGGGGGCTCGGCGCACGCGTGCCACGGCCTCGGCGAGCGCGCCGGTCTTCTCATCGAGCAGATCCTCGGCCCAATCGCAGAGCTGCGCGATGCGGGCGTTGCGGGTGCGCAGCTCCTCCGCGGTGTCGGGGATCTCGTCATGGTTCAGCTGATGCAGTTGGAAGGCCTCGCGCAGGTGCGTCGTGACCGAATCGAGCGCGGCTCGCAGATCGGCGGTGAAGGATGCTCCGAGTTCGGCCTCGGCGAAGGCGAGCTCGTCTCCGGCGGTGCGGATCCGTTCATCAGCGGAGACGAGGGCCTGCTCGGCCCTTCTGGCGAGATCCGCGTCCTGCGCTGCCCGAGCAGCTTCTTGTTCGCGTTTGCGCTTACCCCAGAAACCAGCCATTCCTCGATCCTACTTTCCCGTTGCGAGGGCGGGGCGGCCGCGCTTGGGCCGTTCGGTCGCCAGGTGAAGATCCATCGTCTGGCGGGGCTCGCTGCTGAGGGCGTGCTCGACATGATCGAGCCACTGCAACTCGGCCTGTACGGCGAACCGCATGGAGTCGTTGACGAGGGAGCGGGCGAGGGCCTCGGGGTCCTCATCGCCCCGACGACCGGCGCTCTGCAGAGCGAGCAGGCGCCGGGTCGACTCCTCCCGCTGTGCGCGGAGAAGGTCGAGGGCATCGACTCCGGGGAGTGTCGCGGCGACGGCGACCTTCATCGCGAGCTCATCCCTCGTCCCCGATCCGCGCGGTACCGCGGTCGAGAACCAGCGCACGACCTCGGCGGTCCCGGCATCCGTGATCTGCCAGTACACGTGCCCCTGGGAATCGGTGGAACCGCGCTCGACGAGGCCATCGCGCTCGAGTCTTTCCAACGTGTTGTAGATCTGTCCGACGTTCACCGGCCACGTGGAGCCGGTTCTCCGGTCGAACTCGCTGCGCAACTGGTAGCCGTAGCACGGTCCCTGATCGAGGATCGCGAGCAGACTCTGACGCACCGACATGCGGCCTCCGTTCATCGAATCGTCAAGACTTTGCTGAGTATATAGATACGACGAAATGTCTTTTGGTGCCCCTGCGCAGTCGATCAGGATGTCACGGGCCGGTAACATGGGCGAGTATGCCCGGCACCGAAGCCCGATCTGGGTGGCTGGGATCTGACCCACAACAGGGAGATGACTTAAGTGGCGAATCCTCTTGAGAAGCTGCTTCGCGCAGGCGAAGGCCGCATCCTTCGGCGCCTGAACCAGGTCGTCAAGGCCGTGAACGCTCTCGAGGAGGACTTCGAGAAGCTCACCGATGACGAGCTCGCGAACGAGACCGCGCAGCTGCGCGAGCGCTACGACGAGGGGGAGACCCTCGACAAGCTCATGCCCGAGGCCTTCGCAGCCGTCCGCGAGGCCGCCAAGCGCACCCTCGGCATGCGCGCCTACGACGTCCAGCTCATGGGCGGCGCCGCGCTGCACTTCGGCAACATCGCCGAGATGAAGACCGGTGAGGGCAAGACCCTCGTCGCCACCTTCCCCGCATACCTCAATGCGATCGCGGGACGCGGCGTGCACGTCATCACGGTCAACGACTTCCTCTCGTCCTACCAGGCCGAGCTCATGGGGCGCGTCTACCGCACGCTCGGCATGACCACGGGAATCATCGTGTCGGGTCAGACGCCCGCGGTCCGCCGCGAGCAGTACGCCGCCGACATCACCTACGGCACGAACAACGAGTTCGGCTTCGACTACCTGCGCGACAACATGGCCTGGCGCAAGGAGGATCTCGTCCAGCGCGATCACTTCTTCGCGGTGGTCGACGAGGTCGACTCCATCCTCATCGACGAGGCCCGCACCCCGCTCATCATCTCGGGCCCGTCCTCGGGCGAGGCGAACCGCTGGTTCGCCGAGTTCGCGAAGATCGCCCGCACGCTCGAGGCGGGCGTCGACTACGAGGTCGACGAGAAGAAGCGCACGATCGGCGTGCTCGAGCCCGGCATCGAGAAGGTCGAGGACTACCTCGGCATCGACAACCTGTACGAGTCGGCGAACACGCCGTTGATCTCGTTCCTGAACAACTCGATCAAGGCGCTCGCGCTCTTCAAGAAGAACACCGACTACGTCGTGATGAACGACGAGGTCATGATCGTCGATGAGCACACCGGCCGCATCCTCGTCGGACGCCGCTACAACGAGGGCATCCACCAGGCGATCGAGGCCAAGGAGGGCGTTCCGGTCAAGGCCGAGAACCAGACGCTGGCGACCGTCACGCTGCAGAACTACTTCCGCCTGTACGACAAGCTCGCCGGCATGACCGGAACGGCCGAGACCGAGGCCGCCGAGTTCATGTCGACCTACAAGCTCGGCGTCGTGCCCATTCCGACCAACCGCCCCATGATCCGCAAAGACCAGGCCGATCTCGTCTACAAGAACGAGACGGCGAAGTTCGCGCAGGTCGTCGAGGACATCGCCGAGCGTCACGCCGAGGGGCAGCCGGTGCTCGTCGGAACCGTCAGCGTCGAGAAGAGCGAGTACCTCTCGCGCCTGCTCGCCAAGAAGGGCATCAAGCACGAGGTCCTCAACGCGAAGAACCACGCTCGTGAGGCGGAGATCGTCGCGCGCGCCGGACGCCTGGGCGCCGTTACCGTCGCGACCAACATGGCCGGCCGCGGCACCGACATCATGCTCGGCGGAAACGCCGAGTTCCTCGCCGTGCAGGAGCTGAAGTCGAAGGGTCTCGACCCGGCCGAGACGCCGGAGGAGTACGAAGCCGCGTGGGATGAGACCTACGAGGCCATGAAGGCCCTCGTGGCGGAGGAGAGCGCGAAGGTCGCCGAGGCGGGCGGTCTGTATGTGCTGGGTACCGAACGACACGAGTCGCGTCGCATCGACAATCAGCTGCGCGGACGCTCGGGGCGTCAGGGCGACCCCGGCGAGAGCCGCTTCTACCTGAGCCTGACGGACGACCTCATGCGTCTGTTCCAGTCGGGGGCGGCCGAGGCGATCCTCGCGCGCACGAACTTCCCCGACGATGTGCCGATCGAATCGGGTCTCGTCTCGCGCGCCATCCGCAGCGCGCAGTCGCAGGTCGAGTCCCGCAACGCGGAGATGCGCAAGAACGTCCTGAAGTACGACGACGTCCTCAACCGTCAGCGCGAGGCGATCTACACCGATCGTCGTCAGATCCTCCACGGAGACGACATCGCCGACCGTGTGCAGCACTTCATCGAGGATGCGATCACCGCCGTGGTCGCCGATCGCACCGCCCAGGGGCACAACGAGAGCTGGGACTTCGACGCGCTGTGGACCGAGCTGAAGACGCTCTACCCGGTCGGCGTGACGATCGACGAGGTCGTTGCGGAAGCCGGTGGGCGCAAGGGCGGGATCTCCGCGGACGGCCTGACGCGGGAACTGCTCTCCGATGCCAGGATCGCCTACGAGAAGCGTGAGCAGACGCTCGGCGAGGCCGCCACTCGCGAGCTCGAGCGCCGCGTCGTCCTGCAGGTTCTCGACCGCCGCTGGCGCGACCACCTCTACGAGATGGACTACCTCAAGGACGGCATCGGCCTGCGAGCCATGGCGCAGCGCGACCCGCTGATCGAGTATCAGCGGGAGGGATACGCGATGTTCCAGTCGATGATGGGCCAGATCAAGGAGGAGTCCGTCGGATACCTCTACAACCTCGAGGTCGAGGTGCGCAAGACCGGGGACTCCGATACCACCGAGGTCGAGGCCAAGGGTCTCGTGACGGATGGCGGCGAACAGCGCCTGGAGTACTCCGCGCCCAACGACGCCGGTGAGGTCGAGGTCCGCAACGACCGCGGCCAGGTCCGGCAGTCGGCCGACCAGCAGGCAGCGGGATCCTTCGGTCCGGCTGCGGATGCCGCCGGAGGGCCGCAGAACCGTGAGCAGCGCCGCGCGGCGGGCAAGAAGAAGAAGTAAGCGAGCGCGAGCACGTGCATTGAGAAAGCCTGCCGGCGTTTGCCGGTAGGCTTTCTCAATGACCCGAATGCGCCAGTTCGACCAGTCGTCGAAGCTCAAGAACGTCCTTTACGAGATTCGCGGCAAGGCGCTGGTCGAGGCCGCCCGGCTCGAGTCCGACGGGCACACCGTCCTCAAGCTGAACACCGGCAACCCGGCGATCTTCGGTTTCGAGGCTCCGCACCAGATCGTGCACGACATGCTGGCGGCTCTGCCGACGGCCCACGGCTACAGCGACAGCAAGGGCATCATCTCTGCCCGTCGCGCCGTCGTCAGCCGCTACGAGCAGATCGACGGCTTCCCGCACTTCGGGCCCGATGACGTCTATCTCGGCAACGGCGTCTCCGAACTCATCACGATGACCATGCAAGCCCTTCTCGACGAGGGCGACGAGGTGCTGATCCCGGCGCCGGATTATCCGTTGTGGACCGCGATGACGAGCCTTGCCGGCGGTACGCCCGTGCACTACCTGTGCGATGAGGAGAACGAGTGGGCGCCGGATCTGGAAGACATCCGCTCCAAGATCACTCCGCAGACCAAGGCGATCGTGATCATCAACCCCAACAACCCCACCGGCGCGGTCTACTCGCGCGAGGTGCTGACGGGGCTCGTGCAGATCGCCCGGGAGAATCAGCTGCTGATCCTCTCCGATGAGATCTACGACCGCATCCTGTTCGACGACGCCGTGCACATCCCGACCGCGACGCTCGCACCCGATCTGCTGTGCCTTACGTTCAACGGGCTGTCGAAGACCTACCGGGTCGCCGGGTTCCGCTCGGGCTGGGTGGTCGTCACCGGGCCGCAGCGCCATGCCAAGGGCTTCCTCGAGGGGCTCACGCTCTTGGCCTCGACCCGCCTGTGCCCGAATGTCCCCGCCCAGCACGCGGTTCAGGCGGCTCTCGGCGGCGTGCAGTCGATCAACGGGCTCATCGCGCCGACGGGCCGCCTGCACGAGCAGCGCGACATCGCCTGGAAGGGACTGGACTCGATCCCGGGGGTCTCATGCGTCAAGCCCCAGGGTGCGCTCTACGCCTTCCCCCGTCTCGACCCCGAGGTGCACGAGATCCACGACGACGAGCGCTTCGTCTACGATCTGCTCGTCTCGGAGCGGATCCTCCTGGTGCAGGGCACCGGGTTCAACTGGCCGACACCGGATCACTTCCGCGTCGTGACCCTCCCCGAGCCGCGCGTGCTCTCCGAGGCCATCGAGCGCCTCGGGAACTTCCTCTCGAGCTACCGGCAGTAGCGATGCGGCGCGCCGTCGGTGCCGGCTCGAGCCGTTCGGCGAGCCGGCGCACGGCGGAGACGAGCGGCGATCGCGGTGTGACATCGGCCATCGGTCGCGCATGCAGCAGCGACGCATCGGCCGCGCGCTGATCGAACGGGAGGAAGGTCACATCGGTGATGCCCGCGAAGCGCTCGAGGGCCCGTCGGATCTGCCCTCGCGCATCGATGCCCAGCGGGCCCGGGCGCACGTGATTGGCGACCACCTCGATCCGAGCGGTCGGCCCGATGAGGGCCCGCAGCTCGGCATGGTCGCGCAGGAAGCGCGAGATCGAGAGCGGGTCGGCCGCGGTCACCGCAACGATGACGTCCGCAGCGCGCAGCGCCGTCGCGGTCGCCGCATTCCGGCGCGGACCGGCGAGGTCTTCGAAGATCTCCTCGTCCGCGTCGAAGGATGCGGCGACGTCGACGATCGTCTCCTCGACCCAGTCCCGGCACACCGCCAGTGCGGGGGCGAGTCTGTGCGCCGATAGCTCTGGCCACCGGGAGGGGCGGTTCAGCCCGCCGAGGACATCGATCGCGCCGCCGCTCGTCTCGACGCGCGTCGCGATTCGGGAGAGCTCCGCGGGGTCGAGTCCGCCGAGCTCGGCGCGGCGGCAGGCGGCGGCTATCCCCGGCGCTTCATCGCCGAGACCCAGCAGGAGCGCGAGGGAGGGTGCGACGGTATCGGCGTCGATCAGCGCGCAGCTTCGTCCGCTGCGCGCGAGCTCGACGGCGAGCTGGATCGCGACGGTTGAGCGACCCGGGGCGCCGTGCGGACCCCATACGGCGATCACGCGGCGGCGAGCGGGCGGCGCGGCCGCGGCGGTCGGAGGGGCGTCATCGGCGATGGCCGCGGCGATCTGCCACGAGTGGGCGTCGTCGGCGAGCGCCTCGGGGAGCCCGTATCGGCTCAGCAGCCGCGACTCGCCGGCGCCCAGTGTGACGATGCGCACTCCGGCGCGGTCGCAGGCGGCCACCAGTTCCGGGGTGAGCGCTGTCCGGGTCGCCGGGACGATCAGCGCCTCGACGTCATCGAGGCGGGAAGGCACTCGGCCGTCGGACGGGATCACTCCGAGGACATCGATCCCGTCTCGCTCGAGCTCATCGCGCAGGCGAGAGCCCCGCGGCTCGGGCAGGGCGATCAGAACGGAGGTCACGAGCCCGCGCCCAGCGGCACGACGGAGAGGGACGCGCCGCTGTCGATCGCGGCGAGCACCGCGGCCACATCCGCACGCTCGATCACGAGCTCGACGGCGGTGCTGCGCTGGGCGAGCATGCCGTCCTCTTCGGGGATCGAGGCGACGATGACATCGGCGGCGAGGATGCGCGGCGCTTCCAGGCTCTCGCCCCTCTCGGCGGCGGGGGAGTGCCAGAGCTCCAGGTGCGTGCCGACGTCGACGCCCACCGGCAGGCGAACGCTGCTCTCGACGACGATGTTCGTCGTGCGCAGGCTCGTCGCATCGGCGACGGCTGAGAGCGGGACGAGTTCTTTGGCGATGACGGTGCGCGCCGCGATCGTACCGGCGCTGAGGTCGTGCGGCGCGAGGTAGTCCTCGATGAGGGTCCCCAGCGCCACCTCCACCACGGAGAAGTCCTCGGAGAGGAGGGGCTCGCCCGCGGCGATCGTCCGATTGGCCTGCAGGACGGGTGCGGTCTGGCGGGCGGAGGAGACGATCAGCCAGACGCCGAGGATGGAGAAGATCACCAGGGCGAGGCCGATCAGGAATCGGATATCGCCCCAGAAAGCGCGGTGCGCGCGCGGGTGGGTGCTCATGCAGACATGGTCACAGAATCGCCGCTCTTGGCTCCGAAGTTATCCACAAGTGATGTGGCGGGTTGGGTGCTGAGAGCAGTGCGCGTCACAATGGATTCATGCTCGATCCGTCCGCAACCCCGCGCTTCCTCGCTCCTGCGCAGGTGGCCGAGCTGCTGAGCATCGGTGTGGACGAGGTCATAGACCTGATCATGTCCGGAAACCTGCGCGGTGCCCAGGTCGGCTCGCCGCCGCGCTGGCGCATCGAGGAGCAGAGCATCTCCGACTACCTCGCGGAGCAGACGGAGCAGGCCCGGCGCATGGCGCTGTGGCGTCAGGCGGATGAGGCGAGCTTCCCCGAGGTCTGGGGAACGCAGCGCGGCTGAGGATCCTCAGCGAACGAGCGATCGCTCAGGTGATCCGCGCATCGGCGCGCAGAAGCACCACCGCCTCGAACGGCACCATGTGGAACGCCGACACCGCGCTCGCGCGTCGAGCCTGGCCGGCGTCGTGCACGGCGATGTCGAGATGGTCCTCTCCCGCGCGGTCGATCGTGCCGTGGACCAGGTCGCCGTCGATGAGAGTCAGGTGCACCGGAACCCGGCGTCGGGCCAGGTCGCGCAGGAGGAATCCGAAGCTCATGCGACCCCGCACGTCTTCGACGGACGCAGTGTCTTCCGCGAGAGAGCCGAGCAGCGCTCCGTGGTCCGTCGCCACGGTCGTGAGGGCGCTCAGCGGGACGATCATCACCTGACGATCGGTCGTCTCGCGCACCGCGAACCAGTCCGCACCCATCATCGTGATGCGTACGGTGCGCCGGAGTCCGCCGCGCAGGCGGATGCCCACGGATGCCTCGGCCTGCGCGAGAGCGCGCAATCTGGCGCGCAGCGAGAGCTTCGAGATCCGCAGGCGCTCGGATTCGGCATCCAGAACAGCGCGCTCAGCCTCCCACTCGGCGGCGAGCTGACCCTCGAGGTCTTCGAACATGCGATCCCAATGCACCCGACCGAGCGTAGGGGACGATGTGGACCCACTACGAGTTATCCACATCTTCCTCTCGCACTGCTCGGGGTGCGGATGCTGCGTGCTCTACTGACAGGCATCTCCCCCCATTTGAGAGTGATATCGATGATGCTTCACGAGTATTTCGCGCCGCAGCCGACATCTGCGCAGGAGCTCCCGCAGCCGACACAGCTGCTGCGGAGCCTCACCCAGGGTGTTCTCGAAGTCTTCGCCGGAGTGCGTGAGCTCGATCAGCTCGCACGCTGGTTCAGCGAAGACGCCTACCGCAAGCTGGGAGCCCGGGCGAATCTGTCCGCGCGCGCCCGCAGCGCACGCGGAACCACCCCCGCCCGCCCCGTCTTCGAGATCCTTTCGATCCGGGAGACCTCGCCGGTCGACGGCGTCGTCGAAGCGGTGGTGGTGGTCGCGGGCCCCGGGCGCACGCGTGCCGTGGCCATCCGCCTCGAGGGACTCGACCGACGGTGGCGCGCCACGTCGTTCGCGGTGCTCTGAGACGAGCGGCCTCTCCGCGGATGAGTTCACGCGGCGATGCGCAACCGATGGCCTGGGGGTTCTAGGCTGGAGGCGTGTCAACGCTCAGTGATCTCGTCCATGCCCAGGGTCTCCTGAACGACAACGATGTCGAATGGCTCCACCGTCTCTCCGGCGACGGACAGCTGCTCGCCGACCTCGCTTCGGCCGACATCGTCATCTGGGTCGCCGCAGAAGACGGGACCTTCGTGGCCGTCGCCCATACCCGCCCCAGCGGCGCCGCCACCCTGTTCTACCGCGACATCGTCGGGGAGCGCGTGCGTCCGCAGTGGCGCACGCAGGTCCAGGGCGCCTTCACGTCCGCCGAGATCGTCGATTCCTCCTCTCCGGACTGGTTCGAGGAGACGCCGACGCGCGTGCGCGCGGTGCCGATCGTGCGCGAGCGCGCGCGGGCGGGGGAGAAGCCCCCGGTCATCGGCGTCATCACCCGGCACACGAATCTCGGCGAGGCGCGGACGCCGTCTCGACAGCAGATCACCTTCGAGGAGTGCGCGAACGACCTGTTCCGCATGATCGCGACAGGGGAGTTCCCCGACCTCACGGCGCCCACGTCTCCCCGCCGCGGAGCTCCGCGCGCCTCGGACGGGCTCATCCGCATCGACGTCGATGGCATCAGCACCTTCGCGAGCCCGAACGCGCTGTCGGCGTTCAACCGCATGGGCTTCGACGACGAGCTCGAGGGGGAGTCCCTCGCCGAGGTGACGACGCGCATCGTGCCACCCGGGCGCGAGGTCGACGAATCCCTCCCGGTCGTGGTCACCGGCCGCGCCCCGTGGCGCACCGACATCGAGGCGCGCGGCGTCACGGTCTCCCTGCGCGCGATCCCCCTGAAGGATCATGGAACGCGCATCGGCGCGATCATCCTGTGCCGCGACGTCAGCGAGCTGCGCCACCAGGAGCAGGAGCTGATCACGAAGGATGCGACGATTCGTGAGATCCACCATCGTGTCAAGAACAACCTGCAGACGGTCGCTTCGCTCCTGCGGATCCAGGCTCGGCGAACGCACTCCGACGAGGCCCGCGACGCCCTCACCCAGGCCATGCGGCGCGTCGACGCGATCGCCGTCGTGCACGACACCCTCGCGCAGGGGCTGACGCAGAAGGTCGACTTCGACGAGGTCTTCCAGCGCGTGCTCAAGCTCGTCGCCGAGGTCGCATCTGCGCCGAACACACGGGCGCGCACCCAGTCGACCGGCCACTTCGGCGTGCTGCCGAGCGAATATGCGACGCCGCTGGCGCTGGCGCTGACCGAGGTCGTGACCAACGCCGTCGAGCACGGCCTGGCCGGCACCGAGGGGACTGTCACGATCGACGCCGTGCGCACCGACGAGAATCTGCACGTCTCGGTCCGGGACACCGGCCACGGGCTGCCCGAGGGGCGCGTCGGACAGGGCCTCGGCACGCAGATCATTAGAACGCTGATCCAGGGCGAGCTCGGCGGGACGATCGACTGGCGCGGCAGCGACGGGGAGGGGACCGAGGTCGCCATCGACATCCCCACGCGCTGGCTGCGAAAATAGCGTCCAATACGAAAGGGCCCCTCGATGAGGGGCCCTTTCGTATTGACGACGCTTGTGGTCAGCTCGCGCGGCGGGCGCGTGCGGCGCGGCGCTTGAGCGCGCGGCGCTCGTCCTCGGAGAGGCCGCCCCAGACGCCGGAGTCCTGGCTGGTCTCGAGGGCGTACTGCAGGCAGATCTCGGTGACCGTGCACGTGGCGCAGACCGTCTTGGCCTTCTCGATCTGATCGACGGCGGGGCCGGTGTTCCCGACGGGGAAGAACAGCTCGGGGTCGACGGTCAAACAGGCAGCTTTGTCGCGCCAGTCCATGGTGGGGCTCCTCGGTGTGGATTATCGGTGAGCGATCGTTTTTGTGAAGGCTCGTAGAGGACGACGCTTTCGGGACGCCGTCGCTGAAATGTAGTGCGAGCGATTGCTCGCCCCACGCCGCTGTGGGAGCACATGACTGTTAACATTGTGTAACAGGGTCGGTACGAAATCAAGGATTTTTTGCTGACAAATCTGATTTCCCAGGAGACTCCGTGCGTTCACCCGCTCTCGCCGCATCTGCCGCTGCCGTTCTCGCGCTGGAAGGCGCGGTTCTGGCGACTCTGGCGATCATTGAGCTCTTCGGGCTCGGGGCGGGCCGGGCAGCGGTCCCGACGACGGCGATCGCTCTGATCGTGCTCACGCTCATCGGCGCCGGGGCACTGTTCGCCTTCGCATGGGGGACGCGCTCCGGCCGCACATGGGCACGTTCCGGCGGCGTCATGCTGCAGGTCCTCGTGATCGCATTCGCTCTGGCGTCACTCGGCGTGGAGCCGGTGCCGTGGATCGCCGTTCTCGGCGCGGGCATCCCGGGCATCGTCGGTTTCGTCCTGCTCATGGCGACGACGAGCAGAGAAGGGCGCCCCGAGAAGGAGTCGCCGGCCGACTCCGCTCAGGATTCGGCCGGCGAGTAGATCACGCGTCGAGGCCGAGCGTCTTGCGCAGACGGGCCACGTGCCCCGTCGCCTTGACGTTGTACTGGGCGTGCGTGATGACGCCCTGCTCGTCGAGGACGAACGTCGAGCGGATGACGCCCTTGACGACCTTGCCGTAGTTCATCTTCTCGCCCCACACGCCGTAGGCGGTGTGAACGGCGTGATCGGGATCGCTGAGCAGGGTGAACGTGAGGCCATCGCGCTCACGGAACTTCGCGAGTTTCGCAGGCTCATCGCGGGAGACGCCGATGACGCGGTAGCCCGCACCCTCGAGTGAGGCGATGCTGTCGCGGAAGTCGCAGGCCTGGGTCGTGCACCCCGGCGTCATGGCGGCGGGGTAGAAGTAGAGGATGGTCTTCGTGCCCCGCAGGTCGGCGAGCGACACGGCCGAGCCGTTCTCGTTGAGCAGGGTGAAGTCGGGGGCGGCGGTACCGGGTTCGAGGCGCAGATTCGTCACCCCTTCAGCCTATCGACCCACGGGCGTCAACGACCCGAAGACGACCCCTGGCTCTGCTCGGCCTTGTCGGCGAAGGTCTGCAGCAGCCGCTGCAGGGAGTCGAGCCGCGCGAGCTCGGCCGGGTTGAGCTCGCCGTCCGCGGCGGCTTCGACGAGCGCGCAGTCGCTCGCATCGACGAGGTGCGTGCATCCGCGGGGGCAGCGCTCGGCGATCTCGGCGAGCTCGGTGAACGAGGCGAGGATGTTCGAGGGGTCCACATGCCCGAGCCCGAACGAGCGGACGCCGGGGGTGTCGATGACCCAGCCGGTCGCGCCGTCAGAGTCTTCGTAGCGCAACGACACGGTCGATGAGGAGGTGTGGCGTCCGCGCCCCGTCACCTGGTTCACGTGACCGGTCGCGCGTCCGGCTGTCGGCACGAGCGCGTTGACCAGGGTGGACTTGCCGACACCGGAGTGCCCGACGAAGACGGTCGAGTGGCCGATCAGCGCCGCTCCGATCTCGTCGACGGGCATCTCCTCCTGCGCACTGGTGAAGACCCGCAGATCGAGACCCTCGAAATGGGCGAGGAAGGGCGCGGGATCGGCGAGGTCGGTCTTGGTGACCACGAGGAGAGGGCGGATCCCGGCATCCAGGGCGGCGACGAGATAGCGGTCGACCAGCCGCGGGCGCGGCTCGGGATCGGCGGATGCCACGACGATGAGCATCTGATCGGCGTTGGCGACGATCACCCGCTCCACGAGGTCGGTGTCATCGGCGCTGCGGCGCAGCAGCGAGGTGCGCTCGACGATGCCGACGATGCGCGCGAGCGTGCCCTCGGTGCCCGAGGTGTCGCCGACGACGCGGGCCCGATCGCCGGTCACGATCGGGGTGCGGCGGAGCTCTCGTGCGCGCGTGGTCGTGATCGTGCGCTCATCTGCCGTGCCCTCATCCAGCATGACCGAATAGCGGCCGCGGTCGACCCCGAGCACGCGGCCGATGAGGGCGTCACCATGCGCGGGACGGCGCTTCGTGCGCGGACGATTCGCCTTGGGATTGGGGCGCGAACGGATGCTGCTCTCGTCGAAATCCTCGAAGTCGTCCTCGAGGTCGCCGTTCGGATCGAGCCAGCTCACGCGGTGGTGCCTCCCAGCATCCGCTCCCAGAGGAGCACGAATTCGGGCAGCGTCTTGGCCGTCGTGCCGATGTCGTCGATCACGACGCCGGCCGTGCGCAGGCCGATCAGCGCGCCGGTGGTGGCCATGCGGTGATCATGGTAGGCGGGCCAGGCACCCCCGTGCAGAGGACGGGGGATGATGCGCACGCCGTCGGGCAGCTCTTCGACCTCGCCGCCGAGGGCGGTGAGGTTCGCGATGAGCGCGGCGATGCGGTCGGTCTCATGCAGGCGGATGTGACCGATGCCGCGGATGGTCGTGGGGGCGTCGGCGAAGGCGGCGAGCCCGACGATCGTCGGGGAGAGCTCGCTCGCCGCAGAGAGGTCGATGTCCAGTCCTCGGATGCTCTCGCCCGCCCGCACCGTCATGATGCCGCTGTGGCGGCTGACGTGCGCACCCATGGCCTGAAGGATCTCCGGCAGCAGCGCGCCGGGCTGGGTCGAGTGCAATGGCCATCCGGTCACCGAGACCTCGCCACCGGTCACCAGCGCCGCGGCCAGGAACGGGGCGGCGTTGGAGAGATCGGGTTCGATCGCGATCTCCTTCGCGCGCGGAACCCCTGCCTCGACGAGCCATTCGCCGGTCGCGGGACGCTCGATGCGGATGCCGCGGCGGCTGAGCGATTCGATCGTCATGTCGATGTGGGGGAGGCTCGGGAGGCGCTCCCCGGTGTGCACGAGGTGCAGGCCCACATCGAACTTCGGAGCGGCCAGCAGCAGACCCGAGACGAACTGGCTCGAGGTCGAGGCATCGATCTCGACGCGGCCGCCGCGGATACGGCCGCGACCGCGGACCGTGAAGGGCAGGGACCAGGTGCCCTCGTCGTCGATGTCGACTCCGAGGTCGCGCAGCGCGGTGATCATGGCGCCCATCGGGCGGTGCAGGGCGTTCTCGTGCGCGGTGATGTGCACGTCCTCGGCGGCGAGTCCGGCGAGGGGAGCGATGAAGCGCATGACGGTGCCCGCCTGGCCGCAGTCGATGGTCGCGCCTCCCTGCAAACGGGCAGGGGTGACGAGCAGATCGGGGCCGAACTCACCCGTTCCCTCGACCTCCTCGATGCCGACGCCGAGCGCGCGCAGGGCATCGACCATGCGGGCGGAGTCGTCGGAGTGCAGCGGCGCGACGAGGCGACCGGGGCCGTCGGCGATCGCGGCGATCATGAGTTCGCGGTTCGTGAGCGACTTCGACCCGGGGATGGTCACCGTCGCGCTCAGGGCGCCGCTCGCTTCGGGCGCGGCATAGGCGCCCCGGGCAGGGGAGGGGGAATACCGAATGTCGCTCATCGGTTCCACCTTAGTGAATGCCCTCGAAAGCGCCGAAAGAAGGGAGATCCTGTGGTCGCGACGCTGGAGACCGGGTTCGAGGAGCTCCTCGGCCTAGACTGGCCCGTGATGGATGAGACGACACACGCAGACACCGCGCGCGGTGATGCTCGACGTGAGTTCGAGGACCAGGCGATCCCCTTCATGGATCAGCTCTATGCGGCGGCCATGCGCATGACGAGGAACCCCGCCGATGCGGCGGATCTCGTTCAGGAGACCTTCGTCAAGGCCTTCGCGTCCTGGGCGTCCTTCACGCAGGGCACCAACCTGAAGGCGTGGCTCTACCGCATCCTCACCAATACGTACATCAACATCTATCGCAAGAAGCAGCGGGAGCCCTTCCAGGGCACGATCGACGAGCTCGAGGACTGGCAGATGGGCGGTGCCGAGTCCACGACGGCGTCGCACGGCCGTTCCGCCGAGGCGGAGGCGATCGATCGGATGCCGGCATCCGTCGTCAAGGATGCGCTGCAGGAGGTCCCCGAGGACTTCCGACTGGCCGTCTACCTGGCCGACGTGGAGGGATTCGCGTACCAGGAGATCGCCGACATCATGAAGACCCCCATCGGCACCGTGATGAGCCGCCTGCACCGTGGCAGACGGATGCTGCGGGAGCTGCTGGCTGACTATGCCGCTGAGCGAGGAATCGCCACGGCCGCTATAAGGAGCAAGAAATGAGCGATTGCGGCTGCGAGAAGGCCCGACAGGACCTCGAAGAGTATTTGCGCAACGAGGTCTGCAAGACCCAGCACTCCGTGCTCAAAGAGCACATCGACAGCTGCCCGGAGTGCCAGGAGGAGGCTCTCGTGGCCACGACCCTCACCGAGGTCGTCGCCCGGGCCTGCAAGGAGAGCGCACCCGAAGAACTGCGCGATCAGGTGCTCGCGCGTCTGCGTTCGGCGACGGCGCACTGACACAGCCCCTTTTCGCCTCTAGGCTGGGGCGATGACCGACGCACGTGATGTTCCCGTCGACCCGACCAGCTTCGAGCGCCTCGCCGAGCAGGAGCTGACATACCGTCTCATCGACACGGCCTCGGATGCCGATACCGAGGCGTTCCTGCGCGCCGATGCGCGCGGTTTCCTCGATCGGGAGCCGACGGATGAGCAGATCATCGCCGATCGACCGCATCTGCGCGACCGGCGCAACGTCGGAGTGTTCGAGAAGGGCGCCCAGCAGGGCGACTTCCCCGTCGCCACGGTCAACGCCTGGGAGACGCCGCTGACGGTTCCCGGTGGTGAGATCGAGATGTGGGCGATCAGCTCAGTGACGGTCGCGGGAACGCATCGGCGACGGGGGATCGCGCGCAACCTCCTCGAAGGAGAACTGCGCGCTGCGGCATCGGCCGGTTTCGCGATGGCCGGACTCACCGTCAGCGAGGCCACCATCTACGGACGATACGGCTTCGCCTCGGCGATCCCGGTCGCGCACTTCCGCATCGATACGCGCCGTGCGGGCTGGGCCGGCGGTGATCCCCTCGGACGCCTCGAATACCTCGACAAGCACGAGTTGAAGCAGCAGCTGGCGGTGCTCCACCAGGCGGTGCGGCGGCACAGGAGCGGCCAGGTCGCCGGGTGGGAGCGCCGCTGGGAGCAACAGGCCGGACTCAACCCCGGCGATCCCACCGCGTCGGCCGTGCGCGGCATCGCCTTCCGCGACGAGGCCGGTGTCATGCGCGGCGTCATGTCGTACAAGCTGGAGGAGATCCCGGGCGCTTTCCGCTACCGCATGGCGATCACCCATCTGATCGCGACGACGCCGGAGGCGCGCCGAGGACTCTGGGGCTTTGCGCTCCAGCACGATCTCGTCACCGAGATCACCGCAGATCTGCGGCCGCTCGACGACCCGCTGCCGTGGCTCGTCCGCGACCGACGCGGCATCGTGATCACGGCGCACGACCACGGCTGGCTCCGCATCCTCGATGTTCCGGCGGCCCTGGCCGCGCGTTCGTACCGCGCGCCCCTCGACGTCGTCCTGCGTGTGAACGACCCCCTGGGCTTCGGGGCCGGAACATGGCGGATCGTGGTGTCGGACGGTGTCGCGACGGCGGAGCCCGCTCCTGATGCCGAGCCGGACGGCCTCATCGACATCGGCTCGCTGTCCGCGATCTACGCCGGAGGAGTGACGGCGACGCAGCTGAGGGCCGCGGGCCGTCTGGACGCCCCGCTCGAGATCGCGGCTTCTCTCGACGATGCGTTCCGGGCCATCGAGGCTCCCGTCCTCAGCATCTGGTACTGATCGGTCCGGGCCGACTCACCCGGGCCGACTCACCCGGGCCGACTCACCCGGGCCGACTCACCCGGGCCGACTCACCCGGCCTGAGGAACACGGATGCCGAGGGCTCCGGGGAGGAGATCGACCGTCATCGGCAGCGGACCCATGGGGTCGCCGTCGGCGTAACCGGTGAGACCGGGCGAGCTGAGGCGAACCTCGCGCACCCGCTGGACGAGGACCTCGGGAAAGGCCAGATGCCGGCCGGAGAACGCCCGCGCGAGAATGCGCACGAGACGCAGCCGCGAAGCGGGCCGCACGAACACCAGATCGAGCAGGCCATCGCCGGGATCGGCGTCGGGGGCGATCGGAACACCGCCGCCGTAGGTCGTCGTATTCGCGATCGCCGTTAGCAGCAGGCGGCCTTCGGAGGAACCGGCGACGCCGTCGGCATCGACCCAGGACAGGGCGAAGGGGACCGGTGCGAGGCGGATGAATTCGATGAGGATCGCCGCGTTGTACCGGGCTCGCCCCTGAAGCCGCCGCATCCGATTCGCCCGCTCGTTGACCTTCGAATCGAACCCGCTCGCGAATATCGTTCCGAAGAGCGACACTGAGCCGTCATCGCGGCGGACGCGGCCGACATCGATCATGCGCAGGTCGCCGTCGAAGACGAGATCGGCAGCGGCCTCCGGGTCGCGGGGGAGCCCGAGCGATGCGGCGAAATCGTTGCCGGTGCCGACGGGGATGAGGGTCAGCGCGATACCGGAGCCGTGGAGCGCTTCGACGGCGAGGCGGAGGGTCCCGTCGCCACCGATGGCGACGACGGCCTCCGGGCGATCGGAACGAGCCGCGGCAAGTGCCCGACGGGTGTCATCGAGCGATCTGCCGCCGTCGATGGCCACGGACGCACCGCGGCCGCGCAGACGTTCGATTGCTCGAACGGCTGCGCGGCCGGCGGTGCCACCCCGCGCCGTCGGGTTCACGACGACCGTGACGCGTGGGGCGGCGATGGTCAATCCAGCGTCAGCGCGCGCTTGAGCAGCTCTGCCTGCTCGACGGCGTGCACCTTGGAGGATCCGGTCGCCGGCGACGCCGAGGCGGCGCGGGAGATGACGCGGAAGCCGCGTTCGCGGACCTTCGCGAACTCCAGAGCCAGGAACGGCCAGGCGCCCTGGTTCTCGGGCTCGTCCTGAACCCAGACCAGCTCGGCGTTGGGGTACGTGTCGGTGATCGCCTTCAGCGCCTCCAACGGCGTCGGGTACAGCTGCTCGAGGCGGACCAGGGCGATCGCGTCGTTCGGCTTCTTGTCGAGCTCGCTGCGCAGATCCCAGTGGATCTTGCCCGAGTGCACCAGCACGCGCTTGACCGCATTGCGGTCGATCGCGCGGTCGTCATCGAGAACCGGCTCGAAGCGGCCGCTCGTGAAGTCCTCGACCTGGCTGGTCGCACCGCGCAGACGCAGCATCGCCTTCGGCGTGAACACGACCAGGGGCTTGCGCGGGCGGGCATAGGCCTGACGACGCAGCAGGTGGAAGTGCGAAGCCGGCGTCGACGGGCGCGCGACGATCATGTTCTCCTGTGCGCACAGCTGCAGGAATCGCTCGATGCGGGCGGAGGAGTGGTCGGGGCCCTGGCCCTCGTAGCCGTGCGGCAGCAGCAGGACGACGCCCGACTGCTGACCCCACTTCTGCTCGGCCGACGAGATGTACTCGTCGATGACGGCCTGTGCGGTGTTGGCGAAGTCGCCGAACTGAGCTTCCCACAGCACGAGGGCCTCGGGCGCCTCGACCGAGTAGCCGTACTCGTACGCCATCGCGGCGTACTCGCTGAGCAGCGAGTCGTAGACGAAGAAGCGGCCCTGCGTCTCGGAGAGGTTCGACAGCGGCAGCCATTCCTGCCCGTTCTCACGGTCGTGCATGACGGCGTGGCGCTGCACGAAGGTACCGCGACGCGAGTCCTGACCCGCCAGACGCACCGGGGTGCCCTCGGTCAGCAGCGAGCCGAATGCGAGCAGCTCGCCGAAGCCCCAGTCGATGTTGCCCGAGCGCGTCATCTCGACGCGCTTGTCGAGCAGCTGCTGGATCTTCGGGTGCACCGTGAAGCCCTCGGGCTTGTTGGCGAAGGCCTCGCCGATGAGCTTGACGACCTCGGTGGAGATGCCGGTGACCTCGGGCTCGCCGACGACATCATCGACCGGCGAGAGCTCGGGAGCGATCGGCGTTGCACCGGTCTCGGCCGCGTGCGTCTCGGCGAAGGCGATCTCCAGGCGCTGCTGGAAGTCGTTCTTGGCCTCCTCGTACTCCTCTTCGGTGATGTCGCCGCGGCCCACCAGGGCCTCGGTGTAGAGCTTGCGCACCGAGCGCTTCGCCTGGATGAGGTCGGTCATCAGCGGCTGCGTCATCGACGGGTCATCGCCCTCGTTGTGTCCGCGGCGGCGGTAGCAGACGAGGTCGATCACGACATCGCGGTGGAAGCGCTCGCGGTACTCGAAGGCGAGCTGGGCGACGTGGATGACGGACTCGGGGTCGTCGCCGTTCACGTGGAAGATCGGCGCCTGCGTGGTCTTGGCGACATCCGTCGCGTAGACCGAGGTGCGGGCATCGGTCGGGGTCGTGGTGAATCCGACCTGGTTGTTGACGACCACGTGGATCGTGCCACCGGTGCGGTAACCGCGCAGCTGCGCCATCTGCAAGGTCTCGACGACCACGCCCTGGCCCGCGAATGCTGCGTCGCCGTGCACGAGCACGGGCAGCCACGAGAAGGTGCCGATGGGCTTGCGGTCCTGCTTGGCGCGCACGATGCCCTCGAGAACGCCGTCGACGGTCTCGAGGTGCGAGGGGTTCGCCGCAAGGTAGACGGGCAGCTCGGAGCTGTCGTCTCCGACGAAGGTGCCCTCGGTGCCGAGGTGGTACTTGACGTCGCCGGAGCCGCGCTGGTTGCCGGGGGTCTGGATGCCCTCGAACTCGCGGAAGACCTGTCCGTAGGTCTTGCCGGCGATGTTGGTGAGCACGTTCAGACGGCCGCGGTGGGCCATGCCGATCGCCGCGCCGTCGAGGCCCGCCGTGGCCGCGCCGGAGAGGATCTCGTCCAGCAGCGGGATCAGCGACTCGCCGCCCTCGAGGGAGAAGCGCTTCTGGCCGACGAACTTCGTCTGCAGGAAGGTTTCGAACGCCTCGGCCTCGTTGAGCTTGCGCAGCACGCGCAGCTGCTCGGCGTGGCCGGGCTTCTGGTACTTGACCTCGATCTTGTCCTGGAACCACCGGCGCTGCTCGGGGTCCTGGATGTGCATGTACTCGATGCCGAGCGTGCGGCAGTACGAGTCGCGCAGCACGCCGAGGATGTCGCGCAGCTTCATGACGCGCTTGCCGCCGAAGCCGCCCGTGACGAATTCGCGGTCGAGGTCCCAGAACGTCAGGCCGTGGCTCTCGATCTCCAGGTCGGGGTGCGAGCGCTGCACGTACTCGAGCGGGTCGATGTCGGCCATGAGGTGACCGCGCACACGGTAGGAGTTGATGAGCTCCTGCACGCGGGACTGCTTGTCGACGCGCTCGGCGAGGTCGACCGCGATGTCGGGGTTCCAGCGGATGGGCGCGTAGGGGATGCGCAGAGCCGCGAAGATGTCGTCGTAGAAGCCGCGCTGGCCGATGAGCAGCTCGTGGACCTTCTTGAGGAACTCGCCCGATCCCGCGCCCTGGATGACGCGGTGGTCGTAGGTGCTCGTGAGGGTGATGGTCTTGCCGATGGCCAGTTCGGCGAGCGTCTTCGCGCTCGCGCCCTGGAACTCCGCGGGGTACTCGAGGGCACCGGCGCCGATGATGCAGCCCTGCCCCTTCATCAGGCGAGGGACCGAGTGGACCGTGCCGATTCCGCCGGGGTTCGTTAGGGAGACGGTCGCGCCGGCGTGGTCGGCCGCGGTCAGCTTATTGTTGCGGGCGCGCGTGACGAGGTCTTCGTACGCGGCGAGGTACTCGCTGAACGACAGCGTCTCGGCGCGCTTGATGCTGGGCACCATGAGCGCGCGCGTGCCATCGGGCTTGGGGAGGTCGATCGCGATGCCGAGGTTGACGTGCGCCGGGGCGATGACCGAGGGCTTGCCGTCGATCTCCGCATAGGAGACGTTCTGGCTCGGGAACTCCTTCAGCGTCTGGATCAGGGCCCAGCCGATGAGGTGGGTGAAGCTGATCTTGCCGCCGCGGGAACGTGCCATGTGGTTGTTGATGACGATGCGGTTGTCGATCATCAGCTTCGCCGGGATCGTGCGCACGCTCGTGGCCGTGGGGATCGTCAGGGACTGATCCATGTTCGCGGCCAGGGTCTTGGTCAGGCCGCGCAGCGTCGTCACGACGTCTTCGACGGCGTCCTTCTGCTCGGCCTCCTTCGCCTTCGCGGCGGGCTTGGGCGCCTGTGCCGGAATCGGGGCGGAGGCTGCGGGCTTCGCGGTCGTGCGCGCGACGGGCTGCGAGCCGATCACCGGGATCGGTGCGGTCACCGGGTGATCCGTGCCGGCGGTGTTCGTCGTGGGAGCGGCTGCGGCGCCGGTCGATGCGGCATCCGGCTTGTAGCTCTCCAGGATCGGCCACCACTCCTTGTCGACCGCGTTGCGGTCGACCTTGAACTGCTCGTAGAGCTCGTCGACGAGCCACGAATTGGCTCCGAAATCTCCGTCGTCCGAACCCCCGACGCCGGCCACCTGGTTAGCCACGCGATATCGCCTCTTTCATCGCTGAATTTTGTCCGCGTGCGTCCGCGGAAGGTCCCGGGTCGCACGTCCTGCATATAGCCTAACGTGTCCCGAAGTCCCGGACTCCCAGCAGAAACCAAACAGTGCACGGTTGTGTTTCTGTAGAATCGGAGCACCATGGACGACCCTCCCAGTAGTAGTACCTCGCCCCACTGCCCGCGCTGCCACTCCGAGGAGGGCCGCCGATGATGGATTACGTCATGTTGGGCGTGGGGCTGCTCCTCACAGTCGGCACCGGCCTGTTCGTCGCCAGCGAATTCGCACTGGTGAATCTGGATCGTGCCGAACTCGAAGCCCGTCAGGCCCGCGGCGAATCACGGCTGGCGCTCACGATCGGCGCGCTGCGGCACACGTCGACGCACCTGTCATCCGCCCAGCTGGGAATCACGCTGACGACCCTGCTGACCGGTTACACGATGGAGCCGGCGCTGTCGAACCTGCTGCGCCCCGTCTTGACCTCGTGGGGGATCGCCGAGGCGGCCGTCGCCCCGATCTCGACCGTCGTCGCGATGGTGATCGCGACGGTTCTGTCGATGATCCTCGGCGAGCTGGTGCCCAAGAACTTCGCCCTCGCGCTGCCGCGTCAGACGGCGAAGCTCGTCGTGCCGTTCCAGGTGGGTTTCACAGCGCTGTTCAAGCCGGCGATCATCCTGCTCAACGGCAGCGCCAACGGCGTGCTGCGCTCGGTGGGCATCGAGCCGAAGGAAGAGCTGTCCGGGGCGCGCACCGCCGAGGAGCTGTCCTCCCTCGTGCGCCGTTCGGCCAGCGCCGGGGTGCTCGAGGCGGATACCGCGAGCCTGCTCGATCGCAGTCTGACATTCGCCCGGTTGTCGGCCGATGATGTCATGACGCCGCGGCCGAGCATGCAGGCGATCGCCGCGGGGGACTCCGCGGAGGACGTCATCCAGTTGGCCCGCCGAACCGGTCTGAGCCGTTTCCCCGTCTACGACGAGGATCTCGACGACATCACGGGCGTCGTCCATCTGAAGGCGGCGGTCTCCGTCCCCCGCGAGCGGCGTGCGGATGTGCCGGTCGGTGCGCTGGCAACCGAGCCGCTGCGCGTGCCGGAGACCCTGCACCTCGATGTGCTGATCTCCGAGCTGCGCGCGAAGGGCTACCAGCTCGCGATCGTCGTCGATGAGTACGGCGGAACGGCGGGAATCGTCACGCTGGAGGATCTCGTGGAGGAGATCGTCGGCGAGGTCTCGGACGAGCACGACCGCAGCCGTGCCGGAGTCGTGCGCGGACAGGATTCGATCACGTTCCCGGGCGAGCTGCGTCCGGATGAGCTGCAGAATCGCACCGCTGTACGGGTTCCGGCCGGAGAGGTGTACGACACGGTGGGCGGCTACATGATGAGCGTCCTCGAACGCGTGCCGTCGGCGGGCGATGAGGTGTCGCTGGATTCCGGCGTGCTGCAGGTGATCCGCATGGACGGGCGCCGAGTGGACCGGATCCGGTACACCCCGGTGCCGGTCGACGCCGCGAACGAGGAGGTGCAGCGATGAACGACTGGGCTGGAATCGTCTGGCTGGTGATCCTCCTCGTCGCGAACGCCTTCTTCGTGGGCGCGGAGTTCGCCGTCATCTCGGCGCGACGCTCGCAGATCGAGCCGCGTGCCGAAGAGGGATCCCGTGCGGCGAAGACCGCGCTTTACGCGATGGAGCACGCCACTCTCATGCTGGCGACCTCGCAGCTGGGCATCACGATCTGCTCGCTGCTGATCCTGAACGTCTCCGAGCCTGCGCTGCACCATCTCCTCGCGGTGCCGATGGAGGCCTTCGGCTGGACGCCGGGCGTCGTCGATCTGGTTGCATTCATCATCGCCCTCCTGCTGGTGTCGTACCTGCACGTCGTGTTCGGCGAGATGGTTCCGAAGAACCTCGCCTTCTCGGTTCCCGACCGGGCCGTGCTGATCCTCGCGCCGCCGCTGGTGTGGGTGTCGAAGGTGTTCATGCCGGTGATCTGGGTGCTCAATGCGATCGCGAACGGCGTGCTGCGCCTGTTCCGCGTGGAGCCGAAGAACGAGGCCGCGTCGACCTTCACGATCGATGAGGTCGCGACGATCGTCGACCAGTCGCGTCGTGAGGGCGTGCTCACCGACACTTCGGGAGCGGTCGCGAAGGCCGTCGAGTTCACCGACAAGAAGGCGCGGGATGTGGCCGTGGCGCTGGGCGACCTCGTCACGCTTCCGCAGTCGTCGACGCCGGATGACATCGAGCGGGCGGTGGCGCGCTACGGGTTCTCCCGGTATGTCATCGTCGATGATGAAGGAGCGCCCCAGGGATACGTGCACCTGAAGGATGTTCTGCGGGCATCGGCGGGTGAGGACGCCGAGGCGAAGGCCGCGGCGCCGATCCCGGCCAAGCGCATCCACCATATGGCTCCGGTCCAGGAGGACACGGATCTCGAGGATGCGCTGGCGGTCATGCGCCGTGCCGGCCGGCACCTGGCGAAGGTGCGCGATGCGCAGGGAAACACGACCGCGGTGCTGTTCCTGGAGGACATCCTCGAGGAGCTGATCGGAGAGGTGCAGGACGCCACGCGACGCGTGCGCGGCCGCTGAATCATCCGGTGGTGCCCGGCCCGGCAGGGCCGGGCACCACCATCAGCGCCAGACGGCGCGCAGATACTGCGCGGGCCAGCGCACATCCGCGCCGAGCCTGTGCGCTGCTCGCAGCCCGAAGTGCGGGTCGCGCAACCATTCGCGTCCGAGGAAGATCGCGTCGGCGGAACCATCGGCGAGGATCTGTTCGGCCTGCGACGCGTCCGTGATCAGGCCCACGGCGGACACCGGAACGGCCCCGCCCTGACGGACGGCGGTCGCGAGGGGCACCTGGTAGCCGGGGTGCACATCGATGCGCTGGTGCGCGACGAGCCCGCCGCTGGAGACATCGATGAGGTCGGCTCCGTGCTCGCGGGCCCACGTGCTGACGATCGTCGCTTCGTCCGTTGTGAATCCGCCTTCGGCATGGTCGGTGGCGGAGATGCGCACGAAGACCGGAATGCCGTCGCCGACCGTCTCGCGCACCGCGCGCACGATCTGCAGCAGCAGCCGTGCCCGGTTCTCGAGAGACCCGCCGTAGTCGTCCGTGCGCTGATTCGACAGCGGCGAGAGGAACTCGTGCAGCAGATACCCGTGCGCACCGTGGATCTCGATCATGTCGAAGCCGGCGCGCAGCGCGCGCACTGTCGCCGTGCGGAACGCCTCGACGAGCGTGCGGATGTCCGCGGCATCCATGGCCCTCGGCTCGGCCAGCCCCTCGAAGGCGATCGCCGAGGGGGCGACGGTGCGCCAGCCGCCGTCGCCGTCGGGAACGGAACCCTGCGCATCGGACCACGGCCACCACGTCGAGGCCTTGCGCCCTGCATGGGCGAGCTGCACACCGATCAGTCCGCCGCGCTCGTGCACCGAACGGATGACCGGTGTCCAGGCATCGGCCTGCTCGTCCGTCCACAGGCCGGCATCGCGCGGGGTGATGCGCCCTTCGGGGACGACCGCGGTCGCCTCGGCGACGATGAGTCCCGCGCCGCCATCGGCGAACTGCGACAGGTGGGTGCTGTGCCAGGACTGGACGACGCCGTCGCTGCCGGCGCTGTACATGCACATGGGGGAGACCCACAGACGGTTCGGGATGGTCACCGAGCGGATGGTCAGAGGAGAGAAGAGAAGACTCACCTCTCGACCGTATCCCGACTGCGCAGGAGCGGGCGTGCGTGCGTAACCGCTGAGAGCACCTATGCTTTTTTCTCGAGCGGATCGAACACACGATCTGCTCAGACCGGAGATTGCACCGTGACATTCACCTTCCGCACCCCTGCGTTGATCGCCGCCTCCGCTGTGCTCGCGCTCGGACTCACCGCGTGCTCGGCTTCAGAAGCCGAAGAGACCGCTCCCCAGCCCGTCGTGGAGGAGACCGCCGAGGCCGAAGAGACCGCCGAGGACACGGCCGACGTCGAGGCCGGCGCCATGCCCGAGTGGGGCGAGGGCTCGCTCGATGTCGGCGAGAAGATCGGTGCGATCGACACCGACAGCTGGCACGTAGACGTCTATCAGGTCGGAACCGGCGTGACCGACAAGAACAGCCTGATGGTCGACGCCGAGACCGAGGAGAACCTCCTGCCCGCCGGCAGCGAGGTCGTGTATGTGAACTTCGTGTTCACGAACACGACGGACGAGGAGATCCCGCTTTCGATCAGCCTGGGAAGCCCGCAGATCGCCTCGACCTCGTGGGCGTACCTCGGCGGACAGCCCAGCTTCACCTCGTCGGCCGGCTACGAGGCCCTCGGCCTGTCGGATGACGGCAAGCAGGTCGGCTTCGACGCGCCGTTCCTCGTCGCGCCCGGCCAGTCGTTCGCCCAGGCGACCAACTTCGCCTACGTGCCCGGTGACGAGTCCGAGGCGGAGGTCGGCCTCATCCAGGTCGATGACGCCGGTGAGCTGCTGCACGACACCAAGGAAGAAGGAGCGGTCATCGTCACGATCAAGTGACGCGCCTCCTGCGAGCATGACCGACGGCCCGACACCCGGAAGGGGTGCCGGGCCGTCGTCGTGCGGGGCGTTGGGGACCGCTACCGTGGGACGATGACATTCGTGCAGGAGTGGGCCGCTTCGGACAGCCGTCGGCTGCTGCGCGTTCCGACCGGCGACGACGACAAGTTCTCGCGCGGCGTCGTCGGAGTCCGCACCGGGTCGGACGCCTACCCCGGGGCGGCCGTGCTGGGGGTGGAAGCGGCGTGGCGCGCTGGAGCGGGCTATGTGCGCTTCGTCGGCGGCCGACGCGTCGCGGATGCGGTGATTGCGCGCCGCCCGGAGACCGTGGCGACGGATCCTTCGTCATCGCCGCGCGTCGATTGCTGGGTGATCGGGTCGGGTACGGATGCCGCCACCCGCAGCTCCGCGGAATCGGACGCGCTGCGCGGGCTCCTCGGCGGTCGGACTCCGATCGTCGTGGACGCCGGAGCGATCGACCTCGCGATCGGTGCATCCGCGCCGCTAATCGTGACACCCCATGCGGGCGAGCATGCGCGCCTGCGACATGCGCTCGGGCTGTCTGCGCCGGGCGCTGACCGCGCGGCGGATGCGGCGGAGACCGCCCGCGCCCTCGGCGGCACCGTGCTGCTGAAGGGGGCGCGCACGCTCGTGGCGGATCCCGAGGGGCGGGTGATCGGCCTGGACCCCGGCACCGGATGGCTGGCGACCGCCGGCACGGGGGATGTTCTCGCCGGGGTGATCGGCGCAGTTCTCGCCGCGAATCCGGATGCCGCCACCGCCGAGGTCGCGGCGACGGGCGCGTGGCTGCACGGCGCCGCGGCGCGCATCGCCTCCGGCTCCCAGGACGGTGCGACGGGGCATCCGATCGTCGCCCTCGATGTCGCTGCGGCTCTGCCTCATGCCATCGCGGAGCTGCTGCCGTGAAACTTCGTCTCCTGGCCCTGTGGGCGGCCTTCCTCACCGTGCATGTGCTCGTGGCATGGCTCGGCTGGGTGTATCCGAGTCAGCCCATGGGCGATGTCCACCTCGTCTACGAACCGTGGTCGCGCGCCGCGCTGAGCGGTGAGGGGGTCGTCGGCGTCACCGAGTCGTGGGTGTACCCGCAGCTGGCGCTCGCGCCGATGATGCTCACCCAGCTGTTCGCATGGCCGCTGACCGGCCTGGTCGGACCCGCTGCGGCGTATCTCATCGGCTGGGCCATCCTCGTCACGCTGCTCGACGCGCTGGGTTTCGCCGTTCTCCTCGCCCGCGGCGGTGCCGCCTCCCGCCGTGCCGCGGGATGGTTCTGGACCGTCGCGATCCTGCTGCTGGGGCCGATCGCGATGTACCGCATCGATGCCGTCACGGTGCCGCTGGCGGTCATCGGCGGATGCTGGCTGGTGCGCCGGCCCGCCGTGGCCACGGCGCTGCTCACGGTCGGCGCCTGGATCAAGATCTGGCCGGGGGCGCTCGTCCTCGCGGCGATCATCACCGCCCGCACGCGTATGCGGATGCTGCTGTCCGCGGTGGCCGTCACCGCGGGAGTCGTCGTCATGCTGCTGCTTCTCGGTGCGGAGGGGCGTCTGCTGGGCTTCCTCACGGAGCAGACCGGACGCGGCCTGCAGGTCGAAGCCGTCGCCGCAACCGGGTTCCTGTGGGCGGCGCTCTTCGGCGCAGCATCCATCGAGTACAGCTTCGAGATCCTGACGTTCCAGATCGTCGCTCCCGGGGCGGATGCTGCATCAGCAGCTCTCACGCCGATCATGGTCGTCATGGTGCTGGCGCTGACGGCGCTCGGCGCGCTGAAAGCGGTGCGGGGAGCTCGGTTCCCGCGGCTCATGCCGCCGCTCGCGCTCGCGCTCGTGGTGACGCTGATCGTGGCCAACAAGGTCGGCTCGCCGCAGTTCCAGACCTGGCTCATCGCCCCCGTGATCCTCTGGATCCTGTTCGATCGGGCGCGCTCCGTGACGCCCGCGCTTCTGGTGCTGCTCCTGTGCGCGCTGACCTGCCTCGTCTACCCGCTCACCTACGATGCGCTGTTGCAGGCGGAGCTCCTGCCGGTGCTGGTGCTGACGGCCCGCAACCTCACGCTCATCCTCCTGCTCGTCGTCGCGCTGCGCGCCCTGCTGCGCGTGCCGACCGGCAACATCCGTACCGCCCCCTGACGAAAGGCCTCCCATGCTCATCGCATTCTCCGTCGCACCCAGTGGCACCGGCGACACCGATGGATCCGTGCACGACGCCGTCGCGGCTGCGGTGAAGGTCGTCCGGGACTCCGGTCTCGCGCACCGCACGACGAGCATGTTCACCGAGGTCGAGGGGCCCGATTGGGACACCGTGATGGATGTCGTCAAGCGGGCCACCGAGGCGGTCATGCCTTTCGGGTCGCGCGTCTCCCTCGTGTTGAAGGCCGATATCCGGCCGGGGCGCACCGGGGAGATCGACGGCAAGCTCGAGCGCCTCGAACGGGCGATCGAAACATCCGATGACCAGTAGCATGGAGGGGTGAACCACTCCTCGACTCTTTCGAGGGGTGCGGCGATGATGGCGCTCCTCTCTCTCGCCATCGGCTCCTTCGGAATCGGCATGACCGAATTCGTCATCATGGGCCTCCTGCCCGACATCGCGCAGGACCTCCTCCCGGAGATGTCCGTGAGCGCGCCGGAGGACGCGATCGCGCGCACCGGCATCCTCGTCTCGCTCTACGCCCTCGGAGTCGTGATCGGCGCACCGACCATCGCGGGCCTCGTCGCCCGTTTCCCGCGGCATCACGTGATGCTCGGGCTTGCTATCGCGCTGACGGTCTTCAACGCGCTCACGGTCGTACTGCCGACATTCGGCCTGGTCGGCGTCTCGCGGCTCCTGGCGGGTCTCCCGCACGGCGCCTACTTCGGCATCGGCGCGCTCGTCGCGGCGGATGTCCTCGGACCGGGGCGCCGCGCCCAGGGCGTCGCGTTCATCCTCACCGGCCTCACGATCGCGAACGTCGTCGGCGTGCCCGTGGGCACCTATCTCGGCCAGGAGTGGGGCTGGCGCACCGCCTTCCTCATCGTCACCATCGTTTTCGCGATCGCGGCGATCAGCATCGCGCGATTCGTGCCGCCTCACCCGGGGGAGCCCGGGCGCACGCTGCGCAGCGAGCTCGGCGTCTTCCGCGTCGGCCAGGTGTGGCTGACACTGGGGATGGGGGCCATCGGCTTCGGCGGGTTCTTCGCCGTGTACAGCTACATCGCACCCCTCGTGACCGAGGTCGCCGGCTCTCCGGCCTGGGCCGTGCCGATCGTGCTCGTGCTCGTCGGACTCGGGATGACGGCCGGGAACCTGCTCGGCGGCTACGCCTCCGACCGCAACCTGCGCCGGACGCTGCTGCTGGGACTGGGCGGTCTCGCGGTGGCACTGGCCGCCCTGGCCCTGGTTTCGCAGAACATCATCCTGCTGGGAGTCTTCGCGATCCTGGTCGGGCTCGTCTCCTCGGTGCTCAGCCCCGCCATCCAGACCCGTCTGATGGACGTCGCCGGTGACAACCAGTCGATCGCCGCGGCCATGAACCACTCCGCGCTCAACGTCGGCAACAGCCTGGGTGCGCTCCTCGGCGGAGCCGTGATCGCCCTCGGCTGGGGGTTCACCGCTCCCGCCTGGGTCGGAGCGGCTCTTGCTCTCGGCGGACTCGTGATCGCCCTCATCGCCTACCGGGTCGAGAGCATCAGGCGCGTCGCCGAACTCGCCTGACATCGCGCTCTAGGGTGGGCTCATGAGCGCGATGATGCCCGTCGGAGGAACCGTCGTCCTGGTGCGCGATGCGCCGGACGGCATCGAGGTGCTGCTGATCCGTCGCCCGGATCGCGGTTCGTTCGCGAATGGCTGGGTCTTCCCCGGCGGTGTGGTCGAGCCGGTCGATGCCCGGCCCGGTGACGATGAGGCCCGCATCGCTGCGAACGCAGCGGTCCGGGAGTGCGAGGAGGAAGTCGGATTGCGGCCGCACGGGCTGCAGGCGATCTCCTGCTGGGTGCCCCCGATCGAGGCGTCCAAGCGCGTGCGCACCTGGTTCTTCCTCGCCCCGGCCCCGGACGGCGAGCAGGTTCTCGCTGCGGACGAGGTGGCGGATGCGCGCTGGCTCTCGCCGGAAGCGGCGCTGGCCGCGCATGCGGTGGGGGAGATCGTGCTGTTCCCGCCCACCTGGGTGACGTTGAACGCGCTCAGCGGAGCGCCCGATGCCGAGACCGTGCTCGGGGGCGCGGACGTTCCCGAGCTCTACGCCACTCATCTGGTCGGGGACGGGGTCTTCATCTGGGGCGGTGACGCCGGTCACCCGGAGGGCGGCGAGGGGTGCCATCGCCTCGAGACCGCATCCTTGCCGTGGAGCTACGTGCGCGACTGAATCAGCTCTCGAGCAGGCGTCGCAGGTGCCGGCCGACCTCGTCCGTCTCGATGAGGAACCCGTCGTGCCCGAAGTCGCTCGTGAGCACGACCGCGTCGTTGCCGTCGAGGGTGTTCGGGATGCTGCGGGCGATGCGGTGCTGCCCATCGACGGGGAAGAGACGGTCGGAGTCGATGCCGAGCACGAGAGTCTTCGCCGTCACCGCCTGCAGCGCCTCTTCGACGCCGCCGCGGCCGCGGCCCACGTCGTGGGAGTTCATGGCCTCGACGACGGTGATGTAGCTGTTCGCGTCGAAGCGCCTGGTGAACTTGTTTCCGTGGAAGTCGAGGTAGCTCTCCACCGCGAAGCGCCCGCCCTGGCCCAAGGGCGACACATCCGACTGCCAGGAGCGCTGGAATCGCTGATTGAGCTCGATCGGGCTGCGGTAGTTCAGCAGCGCCATGCGGCGGGCGAGGGCCAGGCCTCGATGCGGTCCATCGCCGTCCTCCTGGTCGTAGTACTCGCCGCCCTGGAATCGGGGATCGATGCGGATCGCCTCGAGCTGAACCGAGTTGAGCGCGATCTGGTCGGCGGTGTTGACCGGGGGAGAGGAGAGCACGGCGAGACGCTCCACGCGCTCGGGATGGGTGATGGCCCACTCGAGTGCGTGCATTCCGCCCATGGATCCGCCGATCACGGCCGACCATCGCTCGATGCCGAGCTGGTCGGCGAGCAGCGTCTGGGCGGCGACCTGATCGCGGATCGTGACATACGGGAATCGAGATGCCCACTCGTATCCGTCCGGGGCGATGCTGGCCGGGCCCGTCGATCCCTGGCATCCGCCGAGCATGTTGGGGGCGATGACGAACCAGCGATCGGTGTCGAGCGCCGCCCCGGGGCCGACGATGTCGTTCCACCAGCCGGCGGTCGGATGCCCGGGGCCGGCGTCGCCGCGCACATGGCTGTCTCCGGTGAGGGCGTGGAGGATCAGGATCGCGTTGTCGCCGGCGCTGTTGAGCTCACCCCAGCTCTCATAGGCGAGGCGGATGCCGGGCAGCTGCTGGCCGTTCTCGGTGCGGAAGGCGCCGAGCGCTGCGAACTCGCGGTCACCGGCCGGGTCGCCGTCGCGCCAGGCCCCGGTCGCCGGGGGGCGCGCTCGCAGCAGGCGGGCATCGGCCTCGGTCACCGGTGCCGACGGCACGGTGTCTTCGGAAGTGCTCTGCCAATCCATGTCTCTATTGTGGTCTGCTCCGGCGAAGCCGGGCGCCAGGTTACGCGAAGCCCCTCCCGGTTCCGAACCGGGAGGGGCTTGTGCGTCGTGACGAGGACGACGCTCAGGCGCGTGCGGCCTCCGAGACGCGGCGGGCTGCGGCGAGCGCCTGCTCGAGGTCTGCCGTGAGGTCGTCGATGTTCTCCAGGCCCACCGACAGTCGCACGAGCCCCGGTGTGACACCGGCGGTCAGCTGCTGCTCGGGGGTGAGCTGCGAGTGGGTGGTGGATGCCGGGTGGATGACGAGCGAGCGGACATCACCGATGTTCGCGAGGTGGCTGAACAGCGACAGGCTGTTGACGAACTCGCGTCCGGCCTCGACACCGCCCTTGAGCTCGAAGGAGAGGACCGCTCCGACGCCCTGCGGGGCGTACTGCTTGGCCTTCGCGTACCAGGGAGAGGACGGCAGGCCCGAGTAGTTCACGGAGGCGATGTCGGAGTGCGTCTCGAGCCACTGGGCGATCTGCTGCGCGTTCTGAACGTGACGCTCGATGCGCAGCGACAGGGTCTCGATGCCCTGGATGAGGTTCCAGGCGCTCTGCGGCGAGATCGCCGAGCCGAGGTCGCGCAGCAGCTGCACGCGCGCCTTGATGATGTAGGCGAGGGCGTCGCCGACCGCGGCGGTGTAGACGGCGCCATGGTACGAGGGATCGGGCTGGGTGAGCTCGGGGAACTTCTCGGCGTGCTCCGACCACGGGAACGTCCCGCCGTCGACGATCGCGCCGCCGATGGTCGTGCCGTGGCCGCCGAGGAACTTCGTCACGGAGTGCACGACGATGTCGGCGCCGTGCTCGAACGGACGGATCAGGTAGGGCGTCGCGATCGTGTTGTCGACGATGAGGGGGACGCCGCCGGCGTGCGCGACGTCGGCGATGCCGCGGATGTCGAGAACGTTGATCTGCGGGTTGCCGATCGTCTCGGCGAAGAACAGCTTCGTATTCGGGCGGACAGCGGCGCGCCACTCCTCGAGGTCGTCCTGGTTCTCGACGAACGTCACCTCGATGCCGAGCTTGGCGAGCGTGTACTTGAAGAGGTTGTACGTGCCGCCGTAGATCGAGCTGGAGGAGACGATGTGGTCGCCGGCCTGTGCGATGTTCAGCACGGCGAAGGTGGATGCCGCCTGGCCACTGGAGAGGACGAGGGCGCCGGTGCCCCCTTCGAGGGCTGCGAGCCGCTGCTCGAGCACATCCTGCGTGGGGTTCTGGATGCGGGTGTAGATGTTGCCGAACTCGGCCAGTGCGAACAGGTTCGCGGCGTGGTCGGCGTTGTCGAACACGTAGGACGTGGTCTGGTAGATCGGTGTGGCGCGGGCCTTCGTCACCGGGTCGGGTGCGGCGCCGGAGTGGATCTGCTTGGTCTCGAAGCGCCAGGTCTCGGGTGCGGACATGTGTTCCCCCTGGAACGTTAGCGGTCTGGTGGCGGATGCCGTTGATGAGAGCGTACGGAACCGTTCTGCGCCCGACAACGCCGCGGACACGCGACGTAACACCCGCGGCGGAGGGTTCGACGAAAAGGCTCTACGGTGGAGGCATGGTGACACGTCGTGCAGTGGTGACAGGGGCGAGTTCGGGAATCGGAGAGGCGACCGTTCGCGATCTCCGGGCCCGCGGGTGGGAAGTCGTCGGCGTCGCGCGTCGCGCCGACCGGTTGCAGCGCCTCGCCGAGGAGACCGGGGCATCGGTGATCGCCGCCGATCTCACCGACCCGGAGGCGATCACGGCCCTCGTCGGAGAGCTGGAGCGCACGGGGCCTGTGCACGCCCTCGTGCAGATCGCCGGCGGCGCGCGCGGCACCGACCGTGTCGAAGACGGCCGCATCGACGACTGGCAGTGGATGTACGACGTGAACGTCCTGTCGACGCAGCGTCTGATCGCCGCTCTGCTTCCGCAGCTGCGCCGTGCCGCGGCATCCGATGGCCACGCCGACATCACGGTCGTCACCTCCACGGCCTCGCAGGTGGCCTACCCCGGCGGCGGCGGGTACAACGCCGCCAAGGCCGCGCAGTCGATGATCATCAAGGCTCTGCGTCAGGAGCTCAACGGCGAACCCATCCGTGTCGTCGAGGTGGCGCCCGGAATGGTCCACACCGAGGAGTTCACCCTCAACCGCCTCGGCGGCGACGCTGTCGCGGCCGATTCGGTCTATGCCGGTGTTGCAGCGCCCCTCATCGCCGAGGATGTCGCCGACGTCATCGGCTACGCACTGGGCACGCCCGGGCACGTCAACCTCGACCTCATCACGATGCGCCCGGTCGCGCAGTCCGCGCAGCACCTGCTCGCCCGCGGCGAGCTGCAGGTGCGCAGCGGCATCGACGAGGACTGATGCCCGACTGGTCGCTCGAGCGGCTCGTCAGCACCGCGCAGATCGATCCGAGCTGGGCCGAAGCCCTGGCCCCGGCAGCAGGCGTCCTCGCCGATCTCGGCGAACAGCTGGAGGCGGAAGAGTATCTGCCCCGGCACGATCGGGTGCTGCGCGTCTTTCAACAACCGCTGCCGACGGCCCGCGTGCTCATCATCGGGCAGGACCCGTATCCGACGCCGGGGCATGCGATCGGGCTGGCCTTCGCGACGGAGGGCGATGTGCGTCCGCTCCCACGCAGCCTGCAGAACATCTATGCCGAACGCCAGAGCGACGTCGGCATCCGCCCCGCGCCCCATGGAGACCTGTCGGCCTGGAGCGAGCAGGGCGTCCTGCTGCTGAACCGGGTCCTCACGGTGAGTCCTGCCGCGGCCGGTTCCCACCGCGGCCGCGGCTGGGAGCACGTCACCGAAGCGGCCATTCGCGCGCTCGCCGCGCGGGACCAGCCGCTCGTCGCGATTCTGTGGGGCAAGGACGCCGCAGCTGTGCAACCGCTCCTCGGTGACACTCCGACGATCAGCTCCGCGCATCCTTCGCCGCTCTCAGCGCGCCGCGGCTTCTTCGGGTCGCGCCCGTTCTCCCGCACAGACGAGATGCTCATCGCCCAGGGGGCCGCCCCGATCGACTGGCATGTCGGTGGCGATGATGGTCCGGGGTTCGTCCCCGCGGCATTATTCTGACGGAATGCAGTTCGAACCGGGCGACCAGCGTCGCCGGTTGCCGCGCCATCTGCGCGAACCCGCCCCCGAGCCCGATTCGTTCGTCTACACGATCCGCACGGCCCAGCCGCGGGACCTGCCGGACATCCGCGCGATCTACAACCATTACGTCACCAACTCGGTCGTGACCTTCGATGAGAAGAACAGTACGCACCGCTCCTGGCGGGAGAAGTTCGCGATGCTGTCACGTCTCGGGCTCCCGTTCCTCGTAGCCGTCACACCGTCGAATCAGGTGATCGGCTATGCGCTCGTGCAACCCTGGGCGAGTAAGAGCGCGTTCCGGTACACGGCCGAGAACTCGATCTATCTCGGGCCGGGCGCCGGGGGCAAGGGCCTCGGGACGGCGCTGCTGGATGCACTGATCACCGCCTGCGAACAGGTTCGGCTCCGGGAGATCGTCGCCGTCATCAGCGACAGCGGGGCCGAAGCATCCCTGCACCTGCACCGCAAGGCCGGCTTCCGCGAGGTGGGACGGATGGGCGGCGTCGGATTCAAGTTCGGGCGTTCGCTGGGAACCGTCTACCTGCAGAAGTCGCTCACGCCGGTGCCGCGTCGCCGTTCGACGCGTCGATGACCGGGATCGCGGCCAAGAGCTGACGCGTGTAGTCCTCCCGCGGGGCCAGGAGCACATCCGCGGTCGCGCCGCGCTCGACGATGCGACCATCCTTCATCACTGCGACCGTGTCGCTGAGGTTCTGCACCACGCCGATGTCGTGGGAGACGAGCAGCAGGGTCAGGTCCTCGGCGGTGAGGAGTTCGCGCAGCAGCTTGAGGATCTGCGCACGCACCGTGACGTCGAGGGCCGAGAGGGGTTCATCGCCGACGAGGATCCGCGGCCGGTGAACGATGGCGCGGGCGATCGCGAGGCGCTGCCGCTGACCGCCGGAGAACTCGTGCGGATAGCGGCCGGCCATATCGGCGTCGAGATGCACCTGGGTGAGGACCTCACGCACCCGTGCGCGGCGGTCGCCCGCGATGTTCAGGGCCCACAGCGGTTCGGCGATGATCTGACCGGCCGTCATCCGAGGGTCCAGCGACGCGTACGGGTCCTGGAAGACGAGCCCGGTCTGGCGTCGCAACCAGTGCAACGAGCGGGCGGATGCTGCAGCATCCACGCGTCTTCCCGCGATCGTGACGGTGCCGGCGGTCGCCCGGTCGAGCCCCAGGAGCAGGCGCACGAGAGTCGACTTGCCCGATCCGGATTCGCCGATGATGCCGATCGACTCGCCGGCCTCGATCACCAGATCCGTCGGGTGCAGGGCGGTCTGCGTGCGACCGCGTTCGAACAGCGACGTGCGCGGGAGGGGGAAGTCGCGGCTCAGGCCGCGCGCCTCGATGAGACTCATGCGTCTGTCCTTCCCGGGCGCCAGAGCGTTGCGGTCGCATCCCGCAGCAGGGCCTGCGTCACGGGGGAGGACGGGGTGCTGAGAAGCGTCGAGACGGGCCCGTTCTCCATGATGCGGCCGTTCTCGAGAACGACGCCGTGCGTGGCGACCTGGGCGAGGACGGCGAGGTCGTGGGTGATGAACATCAGCGACATTCCCTCCTCCTCGACGAGCGAGAGGAGCAGGCGCAGCACCTCCGCCTGGATCGTGACGTCGAGAGCGGTTGTCGGCTCATCCGCGATGAGCAGCTGCGGTCGGCAGGCGAGGGCCATTGCGAGAGCGACGCGCTGGCGCTGACCGCCCGACAGCTGGTGCGGATACTTCGCCACGGTCGATTCGGGCTCCGGCAGGTGCACGCGCCGGGCCTCCTCGATGGCGCGGGCGCGGGCCTCGCGCCGCGTCGCCGCGGTGTGGATGCGGATGGACTCGGATATCTGGCGCCCGACCGTGCGGATGGGGTTCAGCGCGGTGCGCGGCTCTTGGAAGACGATGCCGATGTCATCGCCGCGGAAGCGGGCGAGCCGTCGGTCGGGCATGCCCAGAAGCTCAGTGCCGTTCCATCGGATGCTGCCGGAGGCCGTCGCTCCGTCGGGGAGGAGGCCGAGGATGGCGAGGGCGGTCAGCGACTTGCCGGAACCGGACTCGCCGATGATGCCGAGACGGGCGCCGTCGGGCACTTCGAAGGAGACGCCGTCGACGACGCGTCTGCCGCCGATCTCGATCGAGAGATCCTCAACGATGAGACTCATGCGACCACCGCCGGAGTGTGAACTTCGGCCGATCGGTGCTGCAGCGTCGGATCCGTCGCCTCGCGCAGCGCATCGCCGAGGAGATTCAGGGCGAGGACGGTGATCGTGATAGCGAGCCCCGGCCAGAGAACGGAGAGCGGGTGGATGCCGATGTACCGCTGGAGATCGGCGAGCAGGATGCCCCAGCTCGGCTCGACGACACTCGCCCCGAAACCGAGGTACGACAGGCCCGCCTCGGCCAGCACGGCGACCGCCATCGACCAGGACAGCTGCACGATGAACACGGGGGCGACGTTGGGGAGCAGGTGGCGGACGAGATTCTGTCCGGCCGTGAGTCCTGCTGCACGCCCGGCGACGACGAAGTCGCTCTGCTGGACGCGGCGCAGTTCGGGGCGCGTGACGCGTGCGATGTTGACGCCGAAGCCGATGCCGACCGCCCAGATCACGACCCAGAGCGAACCGCCCCAGACCGAGGAGATCATCATCGCGATGATCAGCACGGGGAAGGCGATGAGGATGTCGACGAGAACCGCGACGGTCTCGCGCATCCATCGGAAGGTCAGCGCGCCGAGGGCGGCGAGGGCGATGCCGAGAACCGTTGCGACGATGCCCGCGCCGACGCTGACGAAGACGGTCGTGCGCGCCCCCGCCATGATGAGGCTGAGGATGTCGCGCCCGGTGCCGTCGGTGCCGAGCAGATGCGGCCAGCTGGGGGACGCCCAGCGGTTTCGGACATCCGTCGACAGCGGGTTGAAAGGGGTCCAGAACACGGAGACGAGCGCGGTGAGCGCGATCACGATCACGACGATCACGCCGAATCGTCCGGTGGCGCTGCGGCACAGCGCGCGCAGCCAGCGGGGCATCATGCGCTCTCCCTCTGTCGCGGATCGATGAAGTGGTGCGCGAGGTCGACGAGGAAGCCGATCACGAGCACGAAACCGGTGAGGACCAGCAGTTCGCTCTGCACCTTGACGAGGTCGCGCGTTCCGACATCCGCCACGAGCATCCGCCCGATTCCCGGAAGAGTGAAGAGCTGCTCGATGATGACCGAGCCGACGATGATGCCCGCCACCTGCAGGCCGAGAACCGTGACGATCGAGAGGCCGACCGCCGGGATACCGTGCTGGATGAGCGCGCGGTTGCGGCTCAGGCCCTTCGCCGCCGCGGTGCGGACGAAGTCCTGCCCGCGCGCCTGCAGGGTGGCGCTGCGCACGAAGCGCAGCAGCATGGCGCCCTCGACGATGCCGATGGTCAGCGCGGGCAGGAGCAGGGCGCGGAACGCCTGCGCGGGCTGGTCCCACCCGGCGCGGGGGAAGCCCTGCGCGGGAAGCCAGCCCAACCAGACGGCGAAGACGACGATGAGCATCATGCCCGCCCAGATGACGGGGACGGCGGCGAAGGCCTGCGCCGTGACGCTGATGGCAGTGCCCCCGGAACGACCGCGCAGCAGAGCCGAGAGCACGCCGAAGGGGACGGCGATCAGCAGGGCGATGACGAGCGCCATGAGTCCCAGCGGAACCGTCACCTGCGCCTTCTCGGCGAGCTCTTCACCGACGGATGCTCCGCTGAGCTGCGATGTGCCGAGATCTCCGGTCAGCACGCCGCCGATCCAATCGCCGTATTGCACCAGGAGCGGACGATTCAGCCCCAGCGACTCCCTCAGCGCCTCGACCGTCGCCGGCGATGCCTGCGTTCCGGCGATCAGCTGTGCGACATCACCGGGGAAGACGCGCAGGGTGAGGAAGATGAGCACGCTCGACACGAAGAGCCCCGCGATCAGCAGGACTCCCCGTGTGAGCGTGTAGCGGATCACCGGATGTCACTCAGCGGCGACGGCGACCGCGGCCAGGTCGATGCGCGAGTTGATCGAGTCTTCGGGGAAGCCCGAGACGATCGGACGCACGGCCGTGATGGTCTCGCCCGTGTACAGCCAGTCCACCGCGTGGTCCTCGGAGACGAGGCGCGCGGCCTGCGCGAGAAGCCCGGCGGAGGCATCCGGGTCGATCTCTGTGAGTGCCTCGGCGTACAGGCGCTGCACCTCGGCGTTGTCGTAGCCGAAGTAGTAGTCCGGGTTCGCGAAGTTGCCGAAGTCGCGCGGTTCGACGTGGAGCACGTAGCTGAGGTCGTAGTCCTTGTTCGTGTACACGTCCTCGAGCCAGGTGGGGAACTCCACCGACTCGACCTGCAGAGTGACCCCGATCTTCGCGTAGTCCGAGACGAGCACCTGGGGCACGGTCGTGCCGTAGAAGACCGGGATCGTGAGAGTCAGCTCGAGGCCGTCCTCGTATCCCGCCTCGGCGAGCAGCTCGATCGCGTGATCGGGGTCGTAGGTCACGACGTCGGCGAGATCCTCATAGCCGGGGTCCAGCTCGGGGATCGGCCCGTAGAGAGTGGTTCCCGCGCCGACCGCTTCGATCAGACCCTCGTGGTCGACGGCGGCGCGCAGCGCCTCGCGCACGCGGACGTCGTCGAGCGGGGCCTTGGCGTTGTTGAAGCCGAGCGTCGCCTTGTCGGTCGTGCGGCCACGGGTCAGGGTGAATTCGCCGGAGCCCTCGAGCTCGCCCGCGAGGTTCGGGTCGACGGCGGTGAGCACATCGAGGCTCCCGTCGAGGGCGGCGTTGACACCAGCGGTGAAGTCCGGGATGTACTCGAACACCACCTCCGCGACGCCGGCGGTCTCGCCCCAATAGTCGTCGAAGCGGTCGAAGGCGATCCGGCTTCCCTTGCTCCAGCGCTGCAGGGTGAAGGGGCCGGTGCCGTTCTCAGCCGTCTGGAGATCTGTGGCGTCGCCGTCGCGGAACACCAGTCCGGCGGGACCGGTGAGGGTGAACAGGAAGTTCTGGTCGGGGTTCGTCAGGGTGATGACGACGGTGCTCTCGTCGGGAGCGGTGATGGATGCCACGTTCCCGAACTCCGTGTTGCCCTGGAGAGCTTCATCCGTGCGCACGGCTTCGAAGGATGCCACGACATCGGCGGAGGTCAGAGCATCGCCGTTGTGGAAGGTGATGCTGTCGTTCAGCGTGAACGTGTAGGTGAGGCCATCGGCGGAGACGTCGTAGGAGGAGGCCAGACGTTCGACGATCTGGTTGTCCTGAGTGCGGGTGACGAGGCCCTCGTAGATGTTGTCGATGAGGATCTGCTCGAGGGCCGCGCCGCTCGTGCGGCGGATGT
>NZ_CANROA010000007.1 GCF_947632095.1 uncultured Microbacterium sp.
GCCTTTGGAGCTGTGAGGTTCAGGTTCGAGTCCTGGCGGCGGAGCATGACGGAGAACAGACTCGCGATCATCGTGCTGGCTGCTGGCCAGGGCACACGGATGAAGTCCCGGCTGCCGAAGGTGCTGCACCCGATCGCCGGGCGCCCCCTCGTCGGCCACGTGCTGACCACGGCTTCCGTCCTGGGCGCCGACCACATCGAGGTCGTCGTGCGCCATGAGCGCGACCAGGTCGTCAGCGCGATCTCCGCGCAGTACCCCGACGCCGTGATCGTCGACCAGGACGAGATCCCCGGCACCGGGCGCGCCGTCCAGGTCGCCGTCGACGCTCTTCCGTCGGACTTCGAGGGCGATGTGCTCGTGCTCTCCGGCGATGTCCCGCTGCTCGAGGCAGACACCCTGCAGTCCCTCCTCGCCGGCCACCGGCGGGCAGAGGCCGCCGCGACCATCCTCAGCGCGCTCCTCGACGACCCGACCGGCTACGGACGCATCATCCGTGATGAGGCCGGCACGGTGTCGCGCATCGTCGAGCAGAAGGACGCCACCGCCGAAGAAGCGGCCGTCGCCGAGATCAACGCGGGCGTCTACGTCTTCCGTGCATCCGCGCTGCGCTCCTTCCTCCCGCAGATCGACCAGAACAACGCCCAGGGCGAGCTGTACCTCACCGACGTGATCGGTCTGCTGCGTCAGGCCCAGCACACGGTCGCCGCGGAGATCGCCGCCGACACCGCAGCGACGTTCGGCGTGAACGACCGGGCCCAGCTCGCCGAGGCCGGTCGCGTGCTCAACGCCCGAATCGTGCGCCGCTGGCAGCGCGACGGCGTCTCGATCATGGACCCGGCGACCACGTGGATCGACGATGATGCCAAGCTCTCGTCCGATGTCACGATCCTGCCGAACACGCACATCGTGGGGGCCACGGTGATCGAGTCCGGTGCCGTGATCGGCCCCGACACGACGCTCGTGGACTGCGAGGTCGGCGCGGATGCCGTCATCAAGCGCACGGATGCGACGCTCGCGGTCATCGGCGCCGGCACGACGGTGGGCCCCTTCGCCTTCATCCGCCCCGGCACGGTGCTTGCCGACGGCGGCAAGATCGGCACCTTCGTCGAGACGAAGAACTCCACGATCGGCGCCGGCAGCAAGGTGCCGCACCTGTCGTACATCGGCGACACGACGATCGGCGAGCGCGTCAACATCGGCGCCGGTGCGATCACGGCGAACTACGACGACCTCGTCAAGCACCGCACTGAGATCGGCGACGAGGTGCACACGGGCTCGCACAACGTGTTCGTCGCGCCGGTTAGGATTGGAGATGGTGCGAAGACCGGAGCGGGAGCGGTCGTCCGCAAGGACGTCCCCGCTGGTGCTCTGGCCTTGAGCGTCGCCCCTCAGCGCAACGTCGAGGGATGGGTCGAGAAGAACAGAGCCGGGACTGGCGCCGCAGAGGCGGCATCCCGTGCCAACCGAGCTGCGGAGTAAAGGCACGCCATGGGGCACAAGAAGAAGACCGTCGAGCTGGACCGGGACAACGGGGTCGCTCCCGGACTCGTCGCCAAGAACAAGAAGCACCTGGTCGTCGCCGGCGGACGCTCGCACCCCGAGCTGACCGCCGCCGTGGCGCGGGCACTGGGAACGCAGGTCGCGCCCGTCGAGCACCGCACCTTCGCCTCGGGTGAGATCTACGCTCGTTTCGAGGTGTCGATCCGCGGGACCGATCTCTTCATCGTGCAGACCTTCGGCGAGGGTCTGAACGAGTCGCTCATCGAGACGCTGATCATGATCGATGCGGCCAAGCGCGCCTCGGCCAAGCGCATCACGCTCGTCGTGCCGTATTTCCCCTACTCCCGCCAGGACAAGAAGGGCCGCGGTCGTGAGCCCATCAGCGCCCGCCTGGTCGCCGACCTCTTCAAGACCGCCGGTGCCGACCGCGTCATGAGCGTCGACCTGCACGCCGCCCAGATCCAGGGCTTCTTCGACGGCCCCGTCGACCACCTCTTCGCCAAGCCGGTGCTCCTCGAGCACTTCCGCGAGACGCTCACGGCCGAAGACCGCGAGACGCTCACGATCGTCTCGCCCGACATGGGGCGCGTGCGCGTCGCCGACACGTGGTCCGACAGCCTGGATGCGCCGCTGGCGATCATCCACAAGCGTCGCGACCCGAAGGTCGCCAACCAGGTCTCCGTTCACGAGATCGTCGGAACCGTCGCCGGCCGAACCTGCCTGCTCGTCGACGACATGATCGACACGGGCGGCACGATCGTCAAGGCCGCGCAGGCTCTGAAGGCCAACGGCGCGCGACGGGTGATCGTCGCGGCAACGCACGCGATCTTCAGCGACCCGGCCACCGAGCGTCTGCAGGATGAGGCGATCGACGAGGTCGTCGTCACCGACACGATCCCGCTGAACGAGTCCCGTCGTTGGGAGTCGCTGACGGTTCTGCCGATCGCTCCGCTGCTGGCGCGCGCGATCCACGAGGTGTTCGAGGACGGATCCGTCACGAGCATGTTCGGCGGAGACGCCTGACCCGGGGCACAGCCCGCGCATAGCGCGCGGACATAGTCTCGAGAGCATGATCGTGCAGACCCTGTCGCCCGCCGTGCGTTCCGGAGCGGTCCTCGCGGCCGTCATCGGCGCTCTGACCGTCACCGGGTGCGCGGGCACCGATGCCTCGGCCGATTCCGCGGAGCCCGTGGAGTACGCGGACGGGACCTACACGGCCGAGGGGTCATATCAGACGCCGGAGAACGTCGAGAGGGTATCGGTGACGTTGACGATCGCCGACAACCTCGTCGCGGGCGTCGAGGTCGCGGGAGATCCGGGGGCACGGGAGACCGAGCAGTACCAGGCCGCGTTCATCTCGGGCATCGCGACGGAGATCGTGGGGGTTCCCCTCGACGAGATCGACGTCAGCCGGGTTGCGGGATCGTCGCTCACGAGCGGCGGTTTCAACGCGGCGGTGGCGGAGATCAAGGCGCAGGCCGCCCTCGAGCAGTAGGAGCGCGCATGCCCCTGTGGCGCTTCGACGCGATCGGCACGACCTGGGAGATCGATTCGGAGCACCCGCTCGACGACTCGGTGCGCTCGCGCATCAACGACCTCATCGAGGACTTCGACCGCACCTGGTCGCGGTTCCGCAGGGATTCTCTCGTGAGCCGGCTCGGTCGCTCCGGCGGGACGGCCGCGCTTCCCCCGGATGCTCCGGCGATGCTCGACGCCTATCGTGCTCTCACCCGGGCAACGGACGGTGCGGTGAATCCGCTGGTGGCCGAGAGCCTGAACGCGCTCGGCTACGACCCCGATTACTCCTTGCGCCCCGGCACGCCACGACCGGCTCCGTCGGAGTGGACCGGCATCGTGTCGTGGGCTGAGCCGCTGCTGAGCGTCTCGACGCCGGCTCTGCTCGATGTGGGTGCGTTGGGCAAGGGCCGCCTGGTCGATCGTGTCTTCGACGAGCTCGCCGATGTCCCGGGGATCCGTGCGGTCGATGCCGGCGGCGACCTGCGGGTGCGCGAAGACATGCGCGTGGGCCTCGAGCATCCCTTCGATCCGAGCGCCGCGATCGGAGTCGCCATGATTCGGGACCAGGCGATCTGCGCGTCCGCGATCACCCGCCGCGCCTGGGGGAGCGGACTGCACCATGTCCTCGATGCCCGTACCGGGATTCCGGTGCGAACCTGGGCGGCGACCTGGGCGATCGGGGCGGATGCCATGACCGCCGACGCCGTCGCCACGGCGCTGTTCTTCGACGGCGGTGCGGACTTCGCCGCCGAGCGCGGCGTCGAGTGGGTGCGGATGAGCACGGACGGGCGCGCGCAGTGGTCCGCGAGCGCACCGATCGAGGTATTCCGCCCCGGTGGGCGGTTCGATGAGGGAGAGTTGACCCTGTGATGAGTATGTTCACCGCCGCCCGCCAGCGTGTTCTCGCGGTTCTCGGCGCCGTATCGATGTATCGGCTGGTGCTGTTCGCGCTGGGGCTGCTCGCCGTCATCGCGCTGGCATTGTCGGCACTCGGCGCGATCGTCTCCCCGACACCCGCGGAGATCCTGTACTCCTTCGTCGTCCTCGGCGTCGTCATCTGCGCGGTCGACGCGATCGCGCAGCGTCTTCTCCGGCTCCCGTGGCGCGTGGAATCGTCGTTGGTGACGACGCTCATCATGCTCTTCGTCATGCGGCCCGGGTCGGATGCCGCCGCTTTCACGGGCCTCGCCCTCGCCGGTGCGCTGGCGAGCCTGTCGAAGTACCTCATCGCCTGGCGCGGACGTCACATCCTCAATCCGGCGGCGTTCGGAGCCGCGGTGGTGACGATCGTCGGTTCGTTCGGCGCCTTCGAATGGCTGGGAACCTCCGCCTCATGGTGGGTGGGCACGCCGTCGCTGGCCCTTCCCGTGGCCGTGCTGGGACTGGCGGTGCTGTGGCGCACCGAGAAGGTGCGGGTGGTGCTGGTGTTCCTTCTCGTCGCGATCGGCACTTCAGTGGTGCGCCAGGCCGTGCAGGGGCAGCAGTTCGGCATGGGGTTCGACCTCGGCGAGGCGCTGTCGTTCGCGGTGCTGCAGTCGACGTTCCTGTTCCTCGGCATCTTCATGCTGTCCGAGCCGCTGACGCTGCCGCCGCGGCGGTGGCAGCAGTACTCGGTGGCGGCGCTGGTCGGTGTGCTCGCCGGCTGGCCGATTCTCATCGCGGGTCTTTTCACCCTCGGCCAGGAGCGCGCACTGCTCATCGGCAACCTGCTGGCGTTCGTCTTCGCGCTGCGCGGTTCGGTGCGGCTCCGCCTCGACAAGCGCGAGTTCATCACCCCGACCGTGCAGGAGCTGACCTTCCGCACCAAGGGGCGGCTGAATTTCCTGCCGGGTCAGTACCTCGAGCTCGATGTGCCGCATCACCGGCCGGATGCCCGCGGAACGCGCCGCGAGTTCAGCATTGTCTCGGCGCCCGCGGACCTGCCGACGCTGCGCATCGCCTATAAGAACGGCGACCAGAAGCATCCGTCGTCCTACAAGCGCGCTCTCGCCGCCGCCGAGCCCGGCGCGACATTGGCGGTCACCGGGACATGGGGCGACTTCCTGCTGCCCCGTGGCGACGCGCCGGTGCTCATGGTCGCTGCAGGAATCGGGGTCACTCCGTTCGTCTCGCAGCTTCGCCAGCTGCAAGCGGCCGGGGTTCAGCGCGACATCGTGCTCGTGTACGTGGCATCTGACGTTTCGGAGCTGGCGTTCCGCGAGGAGCTGGAGGCGACAGGCGTTCGCGCCGTCGTATACACCCGAGACGAGCCGGCGGGCCTCGGCGACAAATGGTCGTGGGCGCAGGGCGTGCGCCTGGATGCCGAGGGTCTGGAACGCGTGGTCCCCGACATCGCGGCGCGGCACACCTTCATCTCGGGACCGCCGCGACTCATCGCCGACCTCGCTCCCGCGCTGCAGAAGGCGCATTCGCTGACGACCGACGCCTTCGCCGGGTACTGACCGCGCACCAGGCGCCGCCGGCTCACGCCTCCGGCGGGTCGGGGAGCGGCTGCGTCAGGGGAAGGCGCACGGTGAAGGTCGTGTCTCCGGGCTCGGATTCCACGGACAGGGTTCCCCGGTGCCCCTCGACGATGGCCTTGGCGATCGCCAGGCCCAGCCCCGTTCCGCCGGTCTGGCGGGCACGCGAGGAGTCGCCCCGGGCGAAACGGGCGAAGAGCGCGTCGCGCACCTGCGGATCGATGCCGGGGCCGTCATCGTGCACGCGGATGACGGCGAGATCGTCCTCGACGCCGACGCCCAGCGTGATCTGCGTGCCGGCGGGTGTGTGGGTGCGAGCGTTGGCGAGCAGGTTCGCGACGACCTGGTGCAGGCGCCCGGCGTCGCCGAGGATGACGACCGGCTCGTCGGGAACATCGACGCTCCAGCGGTGGTCGGGCCCGGTCGGGCGGGCATCGGCGAGCCCTTCGAGAGCGAGGTTGGTGAGGTCGACGGAGCCGTGCACGAGCTCGGTGCCCTCGTCCAGTCGGGCCAGCAGCAGCAGGTCTTCGACCAGACGCGTCATCCGCAGCGACTGCGCCTGGATGCGCTCGAGCGCGGTCTCGGTGCTCTCGGCGGCATCGACGGCCGATGTCTGCCGCAGTGCGCGCAGCGAGAGCTCGGAGTAGCCGCGGATCGAGGCGAGGGGAGTGCGCAGCTCGTGGCTGGCATCCGCGACGAAGCGGCGCATGCGCTCCTCGTTGCGCTGGCGGGAGGCGAGCGACTCGTCGACGTGGTCGAGCAGGGTGTTCAACGATGCGCCGACGAGGCCAATCTCGGTGCGCGGGTCGGATTCCTCGGCCGGGACGCGCTCGGTGATGGACACCTCGCCGCGATCGAGCGGCTGGTTCGCGACGCGCGTCGCAGTCGCGGCCACGGCCCGCAGCGGTCGCAGGGTCATCCGGATCGTGACGGTGATCGTGAGGGCAAGGAGGATGAGCCCGCCGAGTGTCGCGAGGGACACGACGGTGAACAGCTGGGCGAGGGTGCTCTGGATGCCGTCGCGGGGGAGCCCGGTGACGACGTTGATGGCGGGGGAGAACTTCGTCGCCGCCGTCTGGGTGACGATCAATTGGTAGGAGGCGCCGTTGTGTCCGGGGAGCGCGATCGACCCGGTGCTGCGTCCGGCGAGCGCCGCGTCGATGGCGCGCAGCTCCCGGGTGGAGAGGTCGCTGAGCGCTCCCCCCTCGCCGATCACGACTCCGCTGGCCGTGCCGCCGGTGGTCTCATCCGGGATCCAGAACGCCAGGAGCAGGCCGGAAGCGGGCGGGGCGACGCCGTCCATGGCGGAGCGTGCGGTGAGGGACTCGTTGGTGATCATCGCATAGCCCGCGCGCTGGGACACCAGCGCCGTCGTGCGGTCGGAGAGGGAGCGCACCTGCTCGGTCAGCTGACCCTCGAGCGCCTGGTTCAGCGTCGCGCCGGTGATGACGGCGACGATGATGAGGATGAGCGAGACGAACCCGGTCACGGCGATCATGAGCCGTGCCTGCAGGGTCAGCGGTGCGCGCATCCCCGGCCGGGTCACTGGGGGGCCTTGATCATGTAGCCGACGCCGCGCACCGTGTGCAGCAGGGGCGTGCGGCCGGCGTCGATCTTCTTGCGCAGGTACGAGATGTACAGCTCGACGACCGACGACTTGCCGCCGAAGTCGTAGCTCCAGACGCGGTCGAGGATCTGCGTCTTCGAGAGCACACGGCGCTCGTTGCGCATCAGATAGCGCAGCAGTTCGAACTCGGTGGCGGTTAGCTCGATCTCGGTTCCGTCACGCTCGACCTCGTGGCTGTCCTCGTTGAGGGTGAGGTCGCCGACGCGCAGGATCGACTGGCCCTCGTCGCTGGAGGCCAGGCCCGTGCGTCGGATGATCGCGCGCAGACGCGCGATGACCTCTTCGAGGCTGAAGGGCTTGGTGACGTAGTCGTCGCCGCCGGCGGTCAGGCCCGCGATCCGGTCGCCCACGGCATCCTTCGCGGTCAGGAAGAGCACGGGGACGAGGTTGCCCGATTCACGCAGCCGGCGCAGTACGCTCATCCCGTCGAGATCGGGCATCATGATGTCGAGCACAAGAGCATCGGGCTCGAACTCCCGGGCGACCTGCAGAGCCTCCATGCCCGAGGACGCGGTGCGCACTTCCCAGCCCTCCATGCGCAGGGCCATCGCGAGAAGGTCGGTGAGCATCTGCTCGTCATCGACGGCGAGGATGCGCAGCGGAGATCCATCGGGGCGGCGAAGTTCGGGCAGATCGTGGCTCATGAGGTCCATTGTGATGCTTCGTCTATGAAACTTCTATGGAAACTTCTATGCGTGATCTGTGAATCGGATGCTGCGTCCCGCGCATGATCGTCGCGGACCCGTTGCCGGTTCATAAGAAACCCATCAGCTCACCATCTGCTTCCCATAATCGCCGTCAATATCGTCATCTCCGTCCCGCCGAAGCGCGGGCGAAGGAGAGACATGTACGGAAGATATCTGCGGAGAGAGCTAGCCGGCCGCAAGAAGCAGACGGTGATCGTCGCCGTCGGGCTCGCGGTGGCGATCGCACTCGTGATCATCGTCAACGCGCTGACAGCCGGAGTGCGCGACGCGCAGGCGCAGGCGCTCGAATCGGTGTACGGCGTCGGCACCGACCTGACGGTCACCGGAGCGATGACCGAGCCCGGCGAGGGCGGCGGCCCGCGGTTCGAGTTCGATGCGGATGCCGGTGAAGCCGGCGTTGACACGACGACCCTGAGCTCGTCGCAGCTGATGACCGAGATGATGCGCTCGACCCTGGACGCCGCCGTTCTCGACGACGTGCTCGCCACACCCGGCGTGAGCGGGGCCACAGCAACGCTCAGCCTCACGAACACCACCTTCTCGGGCGAGATGCCCACCGGCGGCTTCGTCGGCGGCTCGCAGCCCGCAGAGGGCGGGATGCCCGGCGGCGGCGAGCCTGCGCAGGGCGGACCCGACGGCGCAGGCGGCAGCGCGTTCGGGCTCGACTCGTTCAGCGTGCTCGGCATCGATCCGGAGGGAGCGGCCATCGGTCCGCTCGCCTCCGTCGAGGTCTCCGACGGGCGCGCCTTCGACGCCGATGACGTCCAGGCCCTCGTCGCCCTCGTCGATGGCTCCTACGCCTCGACCGCGGAGATCGCGGTCGGCGACATGATCGACGTCGCGGGCTCCGAGGTCGAGGTCGTCGGCATCGTGGCATCCACGTCCGACTCCGCGGACACCGCTGCGAACGTCTACCTCCCCCTGCAGACGGCGCAGGCCCTCGCGGGCGTCGACGATGTCGTCTCGACCATCTATGTGCAGGCCGAGTCGGCCTCCGGCATCGACCAGCTGCAGGGCGACCTCGAGACCGCGCTGCCGGATGCCACGGTCAGCTCGCAGTCCGACCTCGCCTCCACGGTCTCCGGCTCGCTGACGAGCGCGACATCGATGATCACGAACCTCGGCACGTGGCTCTCGGTCATCGTGCTCGCCGTGGCGCTGCTGATGGCCGTGCTTTTCACGATCTCCGGAGTCTCGCGGCGCACCCGCGAGTTCGGCACGCTGAAGGCGATCGGCTGGTCCAACGGCCGGATCGTGCGCCAGGTCGCCGGCGAATCCATGGTGCAGGGCCTCATCGGCGGCATCGGCGGCCTCGTCCTGGGAGTCATCGGGATCGTCCTCATCAACATCGTGCAGCCGACGATCTCGGCGGCGGCATCCGCACCGTCGGGCATGGGCGGCGAGAAGCCGCGCGGCGCGGGAGGATTCGGCGGCGGTCTGACCAGCGGGGGGATGTTCGAGGCCGCAAGCACTGCGGACATCGTGCTGAGCGCGCCGTTCACGCCCGTGGTGCTCCTCGCGGCGATCGGCATCGCGGTGCTCGGCGGTCTGCTCGCCGGTGTCTTCGGCGGATGGCGCGCGGCCCGACTGAGCCCCGCCGAGGCACTGCGATCGGTGGCCTGATCACGATGACGACGAAAGAAGAGAGTATGACCATCGCGGCAGAACCGGTGTACCGCCTGTCCGGCGTGACCCGAACCTACACCCAGAAGGACCGGGTCGTCCGGGCCCTGACCGGCGTCGACCTCGACATCTGGGCGGGGGAGTTCGTCACCATCCAGGGACCGACCGGCGGTGGCAAATCGACGCTGCTGCAGCTGCTGGGCGCGCTCGACCGGCCGACGTCCGGATCGCTGACGCTCGGCGGCACGGAACTGGCGAAGTCCTCGGATGCCGAGCTCACACGGCTGCGCGCGGAGGAGATCGGGTTCGTCTTCCAGAGCTTCAACCTCATTCCGACGCTCACCGCGGCCGAGAACGTCGAGATGGCGCTGGAGACCACGCGCCTGTCCAAGCCGGAGCGGCGCCGCCGTGTCGACGAGGCCCTTGAGCACGTCGGCCTCGCGGAGCGCGGCGATCACCTGCCGTCCGAGCTCTCCGGAGGTCAGCAGCAGCGCGTTGCGATCGCGCGCGCGATCGTGAGGCGGCCGAAGGTGCTGCTCGCGGACGAACCGACCGGGAACCTCGACGAGAGCATGCGCGATGAGATCCTCGTGCTGTTGGAGGGGCTGTGCGCGGAGGGGATAACGATGGTCGTCGTCACGCACGACTCCGCTGTCGCGCGCCGGGCCAGCCGCCGGTTGCACCTCGCGAAGGGCACCATCACCGATATCACCCGCTGAGAGGTTCCTCAGAACACGGAAGAAGGCCCCGGCGTAGCCGGGGCCTTCTTCTCACGCGGTGAACGCTGCTCAGTGGGTGTCTTCCGCCTCGATCTCGGTGCGGTCTCCCGACCAGAGCGTGTGGAAGGTGCCTTCCTTGTCGACGCGCTTGTAGGTGTGCGCGCCGAAGAAGTCGCGCTGGCCCTGGACGAGCGCTGCGGGCAGTCGGTCGGCGCGGATGCCGTCGTAGTACGACAGCGACGAGCTGAACGCGGGGGCGGGGATGCCGGCGTTCGCTGCTGCGACGACGACGCGACGCCAGGCGGCCTGGGCGCGGGTGATGGCCTCGGCGAAGTACGGCGCGGTCATCAGCACGGGCAGGTCGGCCTCGGCGGCGTAGGCGTCGGCGATGCGGTTGAGGAACTGGGCGCGGATGATGCATCCCGCGCGCCAGATCTTCGACACGGCACCCAGATCGATGTTCCAGTCGTACTCGGCCGCACCGGCGCGGATCTCGTCGAAGCCCTGCGAGTAGGCGACGATCTTCGACGCGTACAGGGCCAGGCGGACGTCTTCGATGAACGCGTCGACGTCATCGACGGTGAAGGTCTCATCCGGGCCCGGGAGCGCGGATGCGACGGCGCGCTGCTCGGGGTGCGAGGACAGCGACCGGGCGAAGGTGGCCTCGGCGATGCCGGAGACAGGAACACCGAGGGAGAGCGCGGTCTGCACGGTCCACGCGCCGGTGCCCTTGGCGCCGGCCTGGTCGAGGATGACGTCGACGAGGGGCTTGCCGGTTTCGGCGTCGACCTGGCGGAGCACCTCGGCGGTGATCTCGATCAGGTAGCTCTCGAGCTCGCCCGTGTTCCACTCGGCGAAGATATCGGCGATCTCTGCGGGGGTCTTGCCCGTTCCTCGGCGGATGAGGTCGTAGGCCTCGGCGATGAGCTGCATGTCGGCGTACTCGATGCCGTTGTGGACCATCTTCACGAAGTGGCCCGCGCCGTCGTGGCCGATGTGCGTCACGCAGGGCTCGCCCTCGGCGACCGCGGCGATGGACTTCAGGATCGGGCCGAGAGTGACCCAGGACTCGCCCGAGCCGCCGGGCATGATCGAGGGGCCCAGCAGGGCGCCCTCCTCACCGCCGGAGATACCGGCGCCGACGAAGTTGATGCCGGTCTCGCGAACCGTCTTCTCGCGGCGGATCGTGTCGGGGAAGAATGCGTTGCCGCCGTCGACGATGATGTCGCCGGGCTCGAACACCTCGACGAGGGAGTCGATCACGGCATCGGTGGGTCCGCCGGCCTTGACCATGATGATCGCGGTGCGCGGCTTCTGCAGGCTGTCCGCGAACTCCTGGTAGGTCTTCGCCGGGATGAAGCCCGCTTCGGGGTGCGCGTCGAGCACGCCCTGGGTCTTCTCATAGCTGCGGTTGAAGATCGCCACCGTGTTCCCCTCGCGGGATGCGAGGTTGCGGGCGAGGTTCGACCCCATGACGGCGAGTCCGACGACTCCGATGTTCGCTGATGCTCCGGGCAAAACTGCTCCTCGATCGTGAAGAAGTGGGGGTGTTCAGATTAGCGCGCGTCAGTCCTTGCGGTACGCGGTGCGGCCCATCGCGTACATCGCGCCGATGCTGACGACGGTGGCGCACACCGACATGGCGCCGATGAGCCAGAGCAACGCGTGGGACATGAAAGCTGCATCGAGCATGCGGAACTCCAAGTTCTCAAAGGGTGGGGATTGCCTGAGTTTCACCCTACCGGGTGATCCGGTACCATGGAGTTGTTCCTCGGCGAGGGATGCAACGTGCGCGCACGCAGCATCCGTAATCGACGCGGCGAATCAAGCCCCTGGTTTTTTCGCACGTCTGTGTCTGGGACACCGACCACCAAGACCACCACGCGGCGAGATGTTCGCCGCGTGCCCCGAAGGAGAAACCATGTCTGACGACACCAAGGTCATCGCAGAGGTCCGCACGCAGTTCGGCAAGGGCTTCGCCCGTCGTCTGCGCGCCGCCGGCCAGATCCCCGCCGTTCTTTACGGCCACGGCACCGAGCCGGTCCACGTGGCCCTGCCCGGCCACCAGGTCTCGCTCATCATCCGCCGCGCCAACGCGCTTCTGGAGCTCGAGATCGACGGCAAGGGTCAGCTCGCGCTGGTCAAGGACGTCCAGAAGGACCCGGTGCGCCAGATCATCGAGCACATCGACCTCCTCGTCGTGAAGAAGGGCGAGAAGGTCCAGGTCGAGGTCCCCGTCACCGTGACCGGTGAGTCCTTCTCCGGCACGATCGTCACCGTCGAGGTGAACACGATCAAGCTCGAGGTCGAGGCCACCCACATCCCCGAGCACGTCGAGGCTTCGGTCGAGGGCCTGCAGGACGGCGCGCACATCACAGCCGCCGACATCGTGCTGCCCCAGGGCGCTTCGCTGGTCGACGAGCCCGAGCTGCTGCTCATCGCCGTTTCGGTTCCGGCCGCCGAGGTCTCGGAAGAGGCCGAGGCTGAGGCTGCTGCCGCACCCGCTGCGGAGTAATCCACACGCGAATCATGAGCAGAGGGGACGCGATCGGTTCGCGTCCCCTCTGTCGTATCCTCCGCCCGTTTCTGCGACCACGTCCGAAAGGCGCCTTCTCCATGGCCGATACCTGGTTGATCGTCGGGCTGGGAAACCCCGGCCCCCGCTACGAGAGCACCCGGCACAACGTCGGCCAGCTCGTCGTCGATGAGCTCGCGGCCCGGCGCGACGAGGGCTTCCGCGAGCACAAGGGCGGCGCTCGCGTCGTCGAGACCTGGATGCGGCCGGGCGGCGACAAGATGGTTCTGGCCAAGCCGAACTCGTTCATGAACGTGTCGGGAACCCCGGTGGCGGCGCTGTCGCGGTTCTACTCGGTGTCTGCGGAGCGCATCGTGCTCGTACACGATGAGCTCGACATTCCCTTCGACACCATCAAGCTCAAGGTCGGCGGTGGCCACGGCGGGCACAACGGCATCCGCGACGTCGCCCGGGCCGTCGGAACAGCCGATTTCCCCCGCGTCCGCGTGGGGATCGGGCGGCCCCCGGGGCGTCAGGATCCCGCGGACTGGGTGCTGGCACCCTTCGGCAAGGCGGAGCGCGAAACGCTCGCGATCCTCGTCTCGGATGCGGCGGATGCTGTCGAGCAGCTCATCGGCGAGGGGTTGCTCGCCGCGCAGCAGAAGCATCACGCGCCGCGGTGACGAGGCGTCACCGATGATGCGGAAGGCCGGTACGGGACTCTGTACCGGCCTTCCGCATCAGAGCGAGGTGGGCGCCTCAGCTGTAGTAGGTGATCGCTCCGGCGCTCGCACCGATCCCGAGCATGATGGCGAGCATCAGGAAGAAGATGAACGGTGCGATGACGCCGAGCACCAGGGCCGTGATTGCCCAGCCGCGGCCGGCACGCTTCACGATCGCGATGATGCCCACGATGATGGCCGCGATGCCCGCGAGGGTACCGATCCAGAAGCTGATCTCGCCGAGCAGGACATCATTGCGCACGGGCGAGAGCAGATAGAGCACGTCGTCGGTCATATCGAGGTAGTCCTCCTCGATCACACCCGGCATCCCGAAACCAATGCGGTACCCGGCGATGCTGGCCATGATGGGCGAGACGACGACGGCGATGACGCCCAGGAGCAGGGCGATGATGCCGGGCATCGGGGACTTCTTCGCCGGTGCGGACGGCGGCTGGTAGGCGCCGTCGCCCAGGGCGTAGCCGCCCACGGGGACCCCGTATGCTCCGGGAGGCGCCTGCACAGCAGGACTCGTCGGAGGTGCGACGGGGTATCCCGGAGCCGGGTACGCGGGCGCTGCAGTTGACGCCTGCGGGTATGCGGGCGCTTGCGGATGGGCGGGCGCCTGCGGCACCGGAGGCAGGGGAGCGCTCGGCCCGGGGGGAGGAAGCTGCGGATCAGTCACGGCTCCATCCTATGCGGGCGGCTCACACGCGACGCAGGAGTCCGACCCGGTCATAGACGCGAGCGAGGGTCTCGTCGGCGACCGCGTCGGCGCGTTCGGCGTTCGCCGCGAGGATGCGGTCCAGCTCGGCCGGGTCATCGAGCAGCTCGAGCGCACGGGCACGAACCGGCTCGAACTCCGAGACCACGACCTCGGCCAGGCCCTTCTTGAAGTCGCCGTAGCCGCGTCCCGCGTACTCGTCCTCGATCGCTGCGATCTGGCGTCCCGTGAGGGCCGCGTAGATCGTCAGAAGGTTGGAGACGCCGGGCTTGTTCTCTCGGTCGAAGCGCACGACGCCCTCGTTGTCGGTGACGGCGCGCATGATCTTCTTCGCGGACTTGGCCGGGTCGTCCAGCATCCAGAGCACCCCCGCTTCGCTCTCCGCGGACTTCGACATCTTCGACGTCGGGTTCTGCAGGTCGTAGATGCGCGCAGTCTCCTTCTGGATGACCGGCATCGGCACGACGAAGGTCTCGCCGAAGCGCGAGTTGAAGCGCTCGGCGAGGTCCCGCGTGAGTTCGACGTGCTGCTTCTGGTCGTCGCCGACCGGGACGACATCGGTCTGGTAGAGCAGGATGTCGGCGGCCATGAGCACCGGATAGGTGAACAGGCCGACGCTCGTGGCATCCGCTCCGTAGCGCGAGGACTTGTCCTTGAACTGCGTCATGCGCCCGGCTTCGCCGAAGCCGGTGATGGTCGAGAGGATCCACGCCAGCTCGGCGTGAGCGCGCACGTGCGACTGCACGTACAGTGTGGACTGCGACGGCTCGATGCCCGCCGCGATGTACTGGGCCGCCGTGCGGCGGGTCTTCTCACGCAGCTGGGCCGGGTCCTGCGCCACGGTCAGGGCGTGCAGGTCGACGACCGAGAAGTAGGCGTCGTAGGAGGCCTGCAGATCGCGCCACTGGAGGAGCGCCCCGATGTAGTTGCCGATCTGGAGGGAGTCGGCGGAGGGCTGCATTCCGGAGTAAAGGCGAGGCTTGGTCACGACATCGATTCTATGCGCGCTCCCGAAGGGGCCCGCACCATCCCCGGGAGACGGATGCCCTACGCTGGGGCCGTGTCCCCGGCATCCCGCATCCGTCGTCGGCGCCCGACGGCGCCGCTGTATGTCGAGATCCTCGTGCGCGCACCACTGGAAAGGGTGTGGGAGCTGACCCAGGACCCGACGGCGCACGTGCGCTGGGACGCGCGCTTCACGGCGATCCTCCCCACCCGGGAGCGTGCAGACGGATCGCAGGAATTCCGGTACGAGCTCGATCTGCGCCTGCACACGATCCGCGGTACCGGCATCTCGAAGGGCACGCGGACCGCCCGCGGAGGGGAGCGCACATCGGCGCTCGTGTTCAACAGCGACGACCGGCTCTCGCCTCTGGGGGCCGGACGCGGCTACTGGCGATACATCCCCACGGCCGAGGGCGTGCGCTTCCTCACCGGCTATGACTACGCACCGGGGTGGGGGATCCTCGGCAAGCTGCTCGATCCGCTCGTCATCCGCCCCTTCGTCTGGTGGCTGACCGCCCGCAGCTTCGATCGGCTGCGGCTGTGGGCCGAGTCCGGCATCCTCCCGGAGGAGACCACCTGGTGGCGAGCCCTCCGCCCGGGCCGACGTGTGCGTCCGCGTGCCGGGCGATGCCTGTCCCGTCCCGTGTCGCGACGGCGGGCGGATGTCATGGACGATGCGCCGGCGAGCCTGGGGGAGATCTCACGATGACGATGCCGGCGAGCATCTTCGCACGCGCTCTCGGCGAGGACTTCACGCGTCTGCACCCGCAGCTGCAGCGCCGTTTCGGCGTCGGGGTCGACGCGGGGTACGGATGCATCGGCCGAGGCGTCATGACCGAGCTTCGACGCGGCCCCTGGTGGACGGTGCCCTTCCTCCGGCTCGGCACGCTGCGCAACATCATGTTTCCCGAGCGGGCGAGCGATGTGCCCTTCCAGATCGACAACTTCCCGTACATCGATGGCTTCGGGCGCGAGACGGTCACCTTCGTGCGCACCATGCAGGTCGGCCCGCGGCGTCGGCGCCGATTCGACGCGACGATGATCTACAGCGCTGCGCGTGGACGGATCGTCGACTACCTCGGCAGTCACCAGCACCTGGCCGTCGATCTGGAGCTCTCCGTGACCGAGGACGGCGCGCTCCGGCTCATCTCGCACTCGCAGCGCTTCTACGAGGGGATTATCGCCTTCCGCTTCCCGATGCTCCTCAGCGGTCGCGCCGACTTCACGGAGCGCTACGACGAGGAGCGCGGATGCTTCGTCATCGACCTCGAGGTTCGCAACCCCCGGTTCGGACGGTTGTTCGGGTATCGCGGGGAGTTCACCTGCACCTATCCGCGGGCGTCGGCGATCCCCGAGACCGTGAAGCCCTACCGCGAGGAACGGCGCGAATGAGTCGCGGGTCATCCGTGTTCCTGCACGCCCTCGGCGCGGACGCGGAGAAACTCGCGCCGGAGGTGCTCGCCTATGCGTCGGGACCGCCGGACGGAATGATCGGGGTCGGCGATGGCGTGTTCGCTGTGGCGGGGAGCCCCTGGCGATGGATGCTGAGGTTGGCCGCGCCGTTCGTCGGACCCGGACTGCTGGTTCCTCGCCACGAGCCCGATGTCCCGTTCACGATCATCGAGCGCCCGGCGGCCGACCCCCGCGGACAACCCCGGCTCGCGGCGTCGCGCACCCTGCGCTTCCGCGGCGGCCTCGAGCGCTTCGACGATGTGCTGCGCGCCGGACGCGCACCGCGGACGCTGGTGAACGTCGTCGGCGATGACGGACGGCTCGAGATCCTCCTCGAGGCCTCCGTCACGGACGACGGCGCTCTCCGGTTGACGACGCGGTCGAGTCGTGTGCGCGTCTTCGGCCGAGCCATCCGGCTGCCGAGAGCGCTGGGAATCGATGGTGTCGTCGAGAACGGCTATGACGAGCGGCGCGCCCGAGGAACGATCATCGCGCGCATGCGGAACCCGCTCGTCGGCACCCTGATGGAGTATCGCGGCTGGTTCCGGTACGAGCACCGCCGCGCACCGGAACAGACGGGCGCTTCTCAGTACGAGTAGTCGACGATGACGGGGGCGTGGTCGCTCCACCGCTCGGCGTAACTCGCAGCACGCGCGACACGGTAGTCGACGACGCGCTCGGCCAGCGGGGGAGTGGCCAGGTGGTAGTCGATCCGCCAGCCGGTGTCGTTGTCGAAGGCCTGACCGCGCATCGACCACCACGTGTACGGGCCTTCGACCTCTCCGTGGAAGCGTCGTCCGACGTCGACCCAGCCGAGACCGGGACCATCGGTCTCGGAGATGTGCACTCGCGTGTCACTGAGCTCGCCGACCATTCCGCGTCCGATGCCCTCCTGGCCGATGACCGTTTCACCGGCGGCAGTGAGGAACCGGTCGAAGTAGGCGCGCTCGCGCGCGAGGTAACCGGACTTCTTGACGTTGCCCTTCCAGTTCTTGATGTCGAGGGGGCGGTGTCCGACGTTCAGATCGCCCGTGACGACGGCGAGCGCATCGTCGGCGCCGAGCTCCGCGAGACGCGGACCGAACGCGTCGAGGAACTTCCACTTCTCGATCTGCTTGGGGGTCTCGGCCTCACCGGAGTGGACATACGCGCTCACGACGGTCAGAGGACGGTCGCCGAGCAGGAAGTCGCCCTCGATCCAGCGGCCCTTCGAATCGAAGTCATCGGGGCCGAAATCGGTGCGGTGCGCCAGTGCGGGCGTGCGGCTGGCGATCGCGACGCCGGCGCGGCCCTTCGCCGTCGCCTCGTCGTGGACGATGTGCCAGCCCGGAAGCGCTGCTTCGAGGTGTTCGTCCTGGGCGCGCACCTCCTGCAGGGTGAGGATGTCGACATCGGCGGCATCGAGCCAACCGCTCATGCCGTTGCGGGCGGCGGCACGGATGCCGTTGACGTTCACTGAGGCGACGCGGAGATGAGCCATGCCTCCAGCCTAGCGAGGGGGACGGACACCGCCTTCGCCCCGGAACAGCTCCGTGAGCAACCGCCGCGGCGAAGCCGTCTCGGGGGTGGTCTGGCGGGGCGGGTTGTCGAGGAGTTCGGCGAGCTCGCTCTCGGCGGAGCGCACGGCGTGCGACTTCGACCAGTGGCGGAACCAGGGGGACTCGCTCCGAGCATCCGTCGCATCACGCAGGCGGATCCGGGCGGCGACGACGAGAGCCTGGTACTCCTGCTCCTGGCGCTGGAACTCCGACTGGCGCAGGAGAGGCTGGTCGCGATCCTGGGCGGTCACGGCGATCCATGCCGCGGCGATGAGCATGACCACTCCGATCACCCGGAACCACAGCAGCAGACCGATGAATATGGCGAACGTCGCCAGAAGCGGATTGGAGGGGGTGTAGCTGACGAGGAAGCCGACGCCGAACTGCAGGAACGTCATGGCGCCGCCGCCGAGCATCGCTCCGGGCCAGATCGTCCGCCAGTGCAGCGCTGTTCCGGTGAGGAAGCGCACCATGGCCGCCAGGGCGCAAGTCATGATCGCGAACGACACGATCACCGTGCCGATCCGGATGAGGAGGTTCAGGCTGGTGGAGCCGGAATCCCAGCCGAGCATCTGGAGTACCCAGCGCAGCACCGCGGCGCTGGTGTAGCTGAGTGCGGCTCCGACGATCAGGGATATGCCGAAGATCACGGCGGCCAGCAGATCCCGCGCCTTCAAGATGATGAAGTTGCGCATGTCCGGGGGGAGGCCGAACATGTCCCGGACCGCGCGCCGGGAGAAGGTCACCCAGCCGATCGCCGTCCACACGACTGCGCCGAGAGCGACCAGACCCGTCAGGGTCAGCACGCTCGTCGTGTTCCGGGCGATCTCATGCGCTTGCTCGGGAGTGGCGAACTTGCTGTCCTTGCTGATGAGATCGGGGATGTAGCTGTTGATGACGCCGATGAGGGCGTTGACGGCATCCGGACTCCCGCCGAGCCAGATGCCGGCGATCGCGAACGCCAGGTAGATGGCCGCGAAGATCGCGAACAGGGCCTGATAGCTCACGCCCGCCGCAAGCAGGAAGCCGTTGTTCTGCAGGAAATGCCGCCACACGCGCACGGGGAACAGCTCGAGAGTGCGCCGGGTCAGATCTCCCGCTCGCTCGACAGCGGCATCGAGACGCCCGGCTTCGGAGGACGGGTCCGCAGAATCAGACACGCCCCCACCCTATTGCAGGGCGGGGGCGTGTCCGTGAAACGAATGCTCGGTGTCAGGGACGACCGCGCAGGACAGCCTGCTTGACCTCGGCGATGGCCTTGGTGACCTCGATGCCGCGGGGGCACGCCTCGGAGCAGTTGAAGGTCGTGCGGCAGCGCCAGACGCCCTCCTTGTCGTTGAGGATGTCGAGACGGACCTCGGCGTTGTCATCGCGGGAGTCGAAGATGAAGCGGTGCGCGTTCACGATCGCGGCCGGGCCGAAGTACTGGCCGTCCGTCCAGAAGACGGGGCAGGACGAGGTGCACGCGGCGCACAGGATGCACTTGGTGGTGTCGTCGAAGATCGCGCGGTCGGCGATCGACTGCGTGCGCTCCTTGCCCTTCTCGGGGGTGGAGCTGGCGACGAGGAAGGGCTGGACCTCGCGGTAGGAGGCGAAGAACGGCTCCATGTCGACGATGAGGTCCTTCTCGAGGGGGAGGCCCTTGATGGCCTCGACGTAGATCGGCTTCGAGATGTCGAGGTCCTTGATCAGCGTCTTGCAGGCGAGGCGGTTGCGCCCGTTGATGCGCATGGCGTCCGAACCGCAGATGCCATGCGCGCACGAGCGGCGGAAGGACAGCGAGCCGTCGACCTCCCACTTGATCTTGTGCAGGGCGTCGAGGACGCGGTCGGTCGCGAACAGCTCGACGTCGTAGTCGACCCAGCGCGGCTCCTCGTCGACCTCGGGGTCGAAGCGGCGCACGATGAAGGTGACGAGGAACGACTGGATGGCCGGGTCAGCGGCAGCAGGGGTCTCTGCGACAGCGGTGGACATCTCAGTACTTCCTCTCCATCGGCTGGTAGCGGGTCTGGACGACCGGCTTCCAATCGAGCTTGATGTGGTCGGACGGCGTCGACGAGTGCGGGTCGCCCGTCAGGTAGGCCATGGTGTGCTTCATGTAGTTCTCGTCGTCGCGCTTGGGGAAGTCGTCGCGCATGTGGCCGCCACGGCTCTCCTTGCGGTTCTGCGCGGCGTAGACGACGACCTCGGCGATGTCGAGCAGGAAGCCCAGCTCGACGGCCTCGAGCAGGTCGGTGTTGAACCGGTGGCCCTTGTCGTCGACGTAGACGTTCTTGTAGCGCTCGCGCAGTTCGGCGATGACGCCGAGGACGTGCTCGAGGGACTCGTGGGTGCGGAACACCTGGGCGCCGCGGTCCATCTCGTCCTGGAGCTTCTTGCGCAGCACGGCGACGCGCTCGGTGCCGTCGCTGTTGCGCAGGTTCTCGATCATGTCCTTGACGAACCCTGCGGGGTTCTCGGGCAGCGGGACGAACTCCGCGGTCTTGGCGTAGGCCACGGCGTTGTTCCCGGCGCGCTTGCCGAAGACGTTGATGTCGAGCAGCGAGTTGGTGCCGAGGCGGTTCGAGCCGTGCACCGAGACGCAGGCGCACTCGCCGGCGGCATAGAGGCCGGGCACGACGGTGTTGTTGTCGGAGAGCACCTCGGCGTTGTTGTTCGTCGGGATGCCGCCCATCGCGTAGTGCGCGGTCGGCATGACCGGGACCGGGTCGGTGACCGGGTCGACGCCCAGGTAGGTGCGGGCGAACTCGGTGATGTCGGGGAGCTTGGTCTCGAGGACCTCGGCGCCCAGGTGGGTGCAGTCGAGGTAGACGTAGTCCTTGTGCGGACCGGCGCCTCGTCCGTCGAGGACCTCCTGGACCATGGACCGCGCGACGATGTCGCGGGGTGCGAGGTCCTTGATGGTGGGGGCGTAGCGCTCCATGAAGCGCTCACCCGACTCATTGCGCAGGATGGCACCCTCACCGCGGGCGCCCTCGGTGAGGAGGATGCCGAGACCGGCGAGACCGGTCGGGTGGAACTGGAAGAACTCCATGTCCTCGAGGGGCAGGTTCTTGCGCCAGATGATGCCGACGCCGTCGCCCGTCAGGGTGTGCGCGTTGGAGGTCGTCTTGAAGATCTTGCCGAAGCCGCCGGTCGCGAAGACGACGGACTTGGCCTGGAAGACGTGGAGCTCGCCGGTGGCGAGGTCGTAGGCGACGACACCGGCGACGCCGATGCTTCCCTCGTCGTCCTTGACCGTGATGAGGTCGAGGACGTAGAACTCGTTGAAGAAGTTGATGCCGAGCTTGACGCAGTTCTGGAACAGCGTCTGCAGGATCATGTGGCCCGTGCGGTCGGCGGCGTAGCAGGCACGGCGGACCGGGGTCTTGCCATGCTCGGCGGTGTGGCCGCCGAAGCGCCGCTGGTCGATCTTGCCCTCGGGGGTGCGGTTGAAGGGCAGGCCCATGTTCTCGAGGTCGATGACCGCGTCGATGGCCTCCTTCGCGAGGATCTCGGCCGCATCCTGGTCGACGAGGTAGTCGCCGCCCTTCACTGTGTCGAAGGTGTGCCACTCCCAGCTGTCCTCTTCGACGTTCGCCAGCGCCGCGGCCATGCCGCCCTGCGCCGCACCGGTGTGCGAGCGCGTCGGGTAAAGCTTGGAGATCACCGCGGTCTTCGCGCCGGGACCGGCCTCGATGGCGGCGCGCATTCCCGCGCCGCCCGCGCCGACGATGACGACGTCGAACTGGTGGTAGTGAACGCCATCGCGAACGACGGAATCCTGCGTCTCAGTAGTCACTTCTCGTTGCTCTTTTCTCAGTTTCCGACGACACCCAGGGCGACGCACGACTCCCAGAGCGTGCTCGACTCGGTCACGCCGAGGCAGGGGTCGAAGGTGAAGACGACCAGGGTGCCCAGAACGATCATGAGGGCCGCGGCGAGGCCGATGGCCCAGACGAGGGCCTTGCGGGCCTTCTCGTTCGTCACGTAGTCGTTGACGATCGTGCGCATGCCGTTGCCGCCGTGGATGAATGCCAGCCACAGCATCAGCACGTCCCACCACTGCCAGAACGGCGTGGCGAACTTGCCGGCGATGAATGCGAAGTCGAGGGCGTGGATGCCGTCACCGACCATGAGGTTGATGAACAGGTGCCCGAAGATGAGGACGATCAGCACGACGCCGGATGCTCGCATGAACACCCAGCCCCACTTCTCGAGGTTGATGCCGCGGCGACGGCGTGCCGGGGCGACGGCGGTCTGAGCAGACATCAGTGGGCTCCGAATCCTGCGAACGCGAGCATGAGGTGGCGGGGCACGAAGCCGGCCATGACGATCACCCAGACGGCGAGCACGCCCCAGAACAGCTGGCGCTGGAAGCGTGCACCCTTCGACCAGAAGTCGACGAGGATGATGCGCAGGCCGTTGATCGCGTGGAACACGATGCCGGCGACGAGCACGACTTCCCCGAGCGCCATGATCGGGTTCTTATATGTGCCGATCACGGCGTTGTACGCCTCGGGGGATACCCGGATGAGTGCTGTGTCCAGAACGTGGACCAGCAGGAAGAAGAAGATGGCGACTCCGGTGATGCGATGAAGCACCCACGACCACATGCCCTCGCGACCCCGGTAGAGGGTGCCGCGCGGTGCCTTGGAAGTGGTTTCCGAAATCGACGGTGTCAAGCGAGTGCCTGCGGACACGGTCGTCCTCCCTGATCGATGCGAGGTCGGTTGCATCCTGGGGTCCGAACTGACGACAGGGCTGCCCGATCGCGTCCCATCCTATTCCCGTTCCGAGATCTGGACGAGGAAGGGTTGCCTAACTATCTTGATGTCGAGATTTCTCACCCGGCTACGCTGGAGGCATGAGCGACCCGTTCGACCATTTCTACGCCGTGATCCCCGCCGGCGGCATCGGAAGCCGGCTGTGGCCGCTGTCGCGGGCGGATGCGCCGAAGTTCCTGCACGATCTGACCGGCTCGGGGAATTCCTTGCTGCGCGACACCTGGGACCGACTGGCTCCTCTTGCCGGCACGGACCGGATCGCGGTCGTGACGGGACGCGCCCATCGGGCCGCGGTCGAAGCGGTGCTCCCGGGGATTCCGGACAAGAACGTCTTCCTCGAGTCCGAACCGCGCGAGTCGGCGGCTGCGATCGGCCTCGCCGCCGCCATCCTGCATCGTCGCGACCCGGACGTGATCATCGGCTCCTTCGCGGCCGACCACGTGATCCGCGGCACGCGCACATTCGAGTTCGCGGTGCAGCAGGCGGTCGCCGTGGCGCGCGCCGGATACATCTGCACGATCGGCATCCAGCCCTCGGAACCGTCCGTCGGGTTCGGTTACATCCGCAAGGGCGACGAGCTCGACGTCGAGGGGGCTCCGGAGGCGGCGACGGTCGAGCGCTTCGTCGAGAAGCCCGATCTCGATACGGCCAAGGAGTACTACGCGGATCGGTCGTTCCTCTGGAATGCGGGCATGTTCATCGCCCGGGCGAGCGTCCTGCTCGATGAGCTCGCCGCCAACGAACCCGAGCTGCATGCGGGCCTCATCGAGCTCGCCGAGGCCTGGGACGACCGAGACCGCCGCGGCCCGGCCGTGGATCGGGTGTGGCCGCGCCTGAAGAAGATCGCTATCGACTACGCCGTGGCCGAGCCTGCCGCCGATAAGGGGCGCCTCGCGGTGATCCCGGGGCACTTCGACTGGGACGACGTGGGCGACTTCGCCTCGCTGACCAAGCTCATCTCCAATGGTCGCAAGAACGATCTCGCGGTGCTCGGGCCGCGCGCCCGGGTCCTCTCGGATGCCGCGACCGGCATCCTCGTCAGCCAGACCTCCCGCGTCATCAGCCTGGTCGGTGTGCAGGACATCGTCGTCGTCGATACTCCGGACGCGTTGCTGGTCACGACGACCGAGCACGCGCAGCGGGTGAAGGGCGTCGTCGAATCGCTCAAGCTGACGGGTCGCGGCGACGTCCTCTGACGTGCGCGGCCGCGATCTATTGCGAGTTTGTAACCATTAACCGCGCGGGCGGTCAATGGTGCGGTAACAGTCGGTAATTTGGGCTGTGGGGCCACGCGATCGGCGCGGGCCAGTAGTCGTGGAGGCTTACGTGACCATTTCCACCCAGAAGCGCGCATTCGCCGTGCTCGTGGCGACCGGTGTCGCCGTCTCTCTCGCCGGTTGCGGTGCAGCACCGGAGGACAACAACGCCGGTGGCGGAGAGTCCATCGACTTCCTGCCCTGCATCGTCTCGGATCAGGGCGGTTTCGACGACAAGTCGTTCAACCAGCTCTCGTACGAGGGCATGGTCCAGGCGGCCGAAGAGGTCAACGTCACGCCCAAGGATGTGGAGTCCAACTCGGAGACCGACTTCGCGCCGAACCTCGAGAGCCTCATCTCGCAGGGCTGCGATGCGGTCGTCTCCGTCGGCTTCGCGCTGTCTGCCGCCACTGTGGAGGCCGCCAATGCCAACGAGGGCGTCGACTTCATCCTCGTCGATGACGCCGCGGACAACGACTTCGACGGCACCACCGATGCCGACAACGTCAAGCCGCTGCTGTACAACACCGCCGAGGCCGCGTTCCTGGCCGGTTACCTGTCGGCCGGTTATTCCGAGGCCGGCAAGGTCGGCACCTTCGGCGGCATGGAGTTCCCGACCGTCACGATCTTCATGGACGGCTTCTACCAGGGCGTCCAGTACTACAACGAGCAGAACGGCACGGACGTTGCGGTCGTCGGCTGGGACGGCGCCTCCGGCTCGTTCACGGGCGGCTTCGAGGCCGGCCCCGAGGCGAAGACCGTCGCTCAGAACATCATCGACCAGGGCGTCGACGTGCTGCTGCCCGTCGGCGGACCGGTCTACCAGTCGGCTCTGCAGGCCATCAAGGAATCCGGCCGCGACATCGCTCTCGTCGGTGTGGACGCCGACCTGTTCGTCACCGACCCGAACACCGAGGACTACGTGCTGACGTCGATCCTCAAGGACATGAAGCTCTCCACCTACGAGGCCGTCATGTCCAGCGCCAACGACGAGTTCGACGCCGCGACCTACGTCGGAACGCTGGAGAACGAGGGCGTCGGCCTGGCCGAGCTGCACAACTTCCAGGACAAGGTCGACCCCGAGCTGTGGGCCGCTGTTCAGGACCTGCAGCAGCAGATCATCGACGGTGACATCACCGTCACCTCGTACCTCGACTGATCGAGGACGATTGAAGAGGGGAGGTCGGCCACCCGCCGACCTCCCCTCACCTATGCCAGGCTCCCGATCGGAGCCTGGGCGGAAGCATCTTTGCTGATTAGGATCTGACATATGAAGCTAGAACTGCGCGGCATCACGAAGAGATTCGGCGCGCTGACGGCCAACGACCACATCGACCTGACGATCGAGCCCGGTGAGATCCACTGCCTGCTCGGAGAGAACGGCGCCGGGAAGTCGACGTTGATGAACGTCCTGTACGGCCTGTATCAGGCCGATGAGGGCGAGATCCTCCTCGACGACGTGGCTCAGGACTTCGCCGGTCCCGGCGATGCGATGGCGGCCGGCATCGGCATGGTGCACCAGCACTTCATGCTGATCCCCGTCTTCACCGTGGCCGAGAACGTCATGCTCGGGCATGAGAAGACCCGCTTCGGCGGGCGCCTGGACCTGGCGGCCGCACGCGCGATGGTGCGCGAGATCTCGGACCGCTTCGGGTTCCAGGTCGACCCGGATGCCGTCGTCGAAGACCTGCCCGTGGGCGTTCAGCAGCGGGTCGAGATCATCAAGGCTCTGTCGCGCGATGCGAAGGTTCTCGTGTTCGACGAGCCGACCGCGGTGCTCACGCCGCAGGAGACCGATGAGTTGATGGCGACGATGCGCCAGCTCAAGGACTCCGGCACTTCCATCGTCTTCATCACTCACAAGCTGCGCGAGGTCCGCGAGGTCGCGGACCGCATCACCGTGATCCGCCTCGGAAAGGTCGTCGGAGAGGCGTCGCCGACCGCCGGCAACGAGGAGCTCGCCTCGCTCATGGTCGGTCGCGCCGTCGAGCTCACCGTCCAGAAGGACGCCCCGAAGCTCGGCGCCGAAGCGCTCGTCGTCGAGAACCTCACGGTGACGGACTCCGCCGGGACCGTGACGGTCGACGACGTCTCCTTCTCGGTGCGAGCCGGGGAGGTCCTCGCGATCGCCGGTGTGCAGGGCAACGGCCAGACGGAGCTCACCGAGGCGATCGTCGGCCTTCAGGACCGCGTTGCCGGCAGCATCACGCTGAACGGACGCGAGCTCATCGGGCGTTCCGTGCGCGGCATCCTCGACGAGGGCGTGGGTTTCGTCCCCGAGGACCGCAGCGTCGACGGCATCGTCAAGGAGTTCTCGATCGCCGAGAACCTCATGCTCGACCGCTCGGTCGGTGCTCCCTTCGTCACCGCGGGCACGGTTCAGCGCGGCATCCTCGACGCGTTCGCGCGCGAGAAGATCACCGAGTTCGACATCCGTACGCAGGGACCCGCGCAGGCGGCCGGTCGGCTTTCCGGCGGAAATCAGCAGAAGGTGGTTCTCGCCCGCGAGCTGAGCCGTGATCTGTCGCTGTTCGTCGCCGCGCAGCCGACCCGTGGCGTCGACGTCGGATCCATCGAATTCATCCACAAGCGCATCATCGACACCCGCGACTCCGGCATCCCCGTCGTCGTCATCTCGACCGAGCTCGATGAGGCCGCGGCCCTCGCCGACCGCATCATGGTCATGTACCGCGGAAAGGTCGTCGGTATCGTCCCCGGCGACACCTCCCGCGAGCAGCTGGGCCTGATGATGGCCGGCATGGTCGAGACCGATACGACCGCCGTGGCTGCGCCGAGCGAATCGGCGACCACCCCGACCGAGGAGACCCGCGCATGACCGGCCCCGAACTGAAGCCGAACCTCGCCCCGCCGGCGGACTTCGGCAAGGACGACACCGCGCCGGACCCGTCCAAGTGGCACGAGGCCTGGCGACGCGTGTCGACCGGAAACGGAATGATCTCGCTGCTGTCTGTCGTGCTCGCCCTCGTCGCGGGCTCGATCATGATCGCGTTCACCGATTCCGAGGTGCAGCGCACCGCCGGGTACTTCTTCGCGCGTCCGGGCGACATGCTCGCGGCCGTGTGGTCGGCGATCTCCGGTGCCTATGTCGCGCTCTTCCAGGGCGCGATCTACAACTTCCGCGTCGACGGGTTCGCCGCCGGCATCAAGCCGTTCACCGAGACCCTGAAGTTCGCGACGCCGCTGATCGCCGCGGGCCTCGGCGTCGGGCTCGCGTTCCGCGCCGGTCTGTTCAACATCGGCGGCCAGGGGCAGATGCTCATGGCCGCGGCCGCCGCCGGCTGGGTCGGAACCAGCATGAACCTGCCCTGGCCGCTGCACATGATCGTCGCGGTCGTCGCGGGAATCCTCGCGGGTGCGATCTGGGCCGGCATCGCCGGAATCCTGAAGGCGCGAACGGGCGCGCACGAGGTGATCGTGACGATCATGCTCAACCACATCGGCTTCTACCTCCTGGCCTGGATGCTGGCGACCCCCGGCATCCTCCAGGCACCCGGATCCAGCAACCCGAAGACCGCCGCAATGGCGGAGTCGGCGATCCTGCCCGGCATCCTCGGTTCGCAGTACAAGCTGCACGCCGGATTCATCCTCGCCCTCATCGCCGTCGCATTCACCTGGTGGCTGCTGGAGCGCTCGAGCCTCGGCTTCCGCTTCCGTGCCGTGGGGGAGAACCCCGCCGCCGCGAAGACCGCGGGAATCAGCGTCGGAAAGATGTACTTCCTCGTGATGCTGTTCGCCGGTGGCCTGGTCGGCATCGCCGGCGTCAGTCAGATGCTCGGCACCGTCACGACCGGCTTCGGCGGCGACATCGATGCCGGCATCGGCTTCGACGCCATCACCGTCGCCCTGCTCGGACGGTCCTCGCCGCTGGGCATCCTCGCCGCGGGCATCCTCTTCGGTGCGTTCAAGGCCGGTGGATTCGCGATGCAGGCATCGGAGAACGTGCCGATCGAGATCGTGCTCGTCGTCCAGTCTCTGATCGTGCTCTTCATCGCGGCACCGCCGCTCGTGCGCGCGATCTTCGGTCTGCCGCAGCCCGGCGCCCGACGCAAGACGAAGAAACCCAAGCCGCCGAAGAAGAACGCGGCGCAGATCGCCGAGGAGGTGTCCGCATGACCATCACCACTGAAGCGGTCGTGAGCGATGAACAGCGCCACGTCACCGTCACGTCCTGGAAGACCCCGATCATCTTCGGGATCTTCACCGTGCTGTTCGCCCTGCTGCCGCTGCTCGTGCCGCGCGAGGGCGTGAGCACTTTCCGTCTGGTGCGTTCTGCGGATGCCGCGATTCAGCTGCCCGAGCTCGTGCTTCCGGCCAACGGCACCGCCTGGGTGTGTGCCGCGCTGATGGCGGCAGCAACCGTGCTCGCGGTCATCTGGACGCGCGCGCACCGCCGTCTGCCGCTCTGGCTCACCGTCGTCTACGTCGTGATCCTCCTCGTCGGCTTCCTCGCCTGGGCCTCCGCCGGAGGCACGCTGCCGATGATCGGCCTGCTCGGGGGTGCTCTCGCCCTCGCGACGCCGCTGATCTTCGGAGCCCTCGGCGGCGTGATCGGCGAGCGCGTCGGTGTCGTGAACATCGCGATCGAGGCGCAGCTGCTCGCAGGTGCCTTCATGGCGGCGCTGGTCAGCTCCGCCACCGGAAGCCCGTGGGCCGGGCTCATCGCCGCGATGGCAGCCGGCGTCCTCGTATCGCTGGTACTCGCGGTCTTCGCGATCACCTATTACGTGAATCAGGTCATCGTCGGTGTCGTTCTGAACGTGCTCGTCGCGGGGCTCACGACGTTCCTGTACCGCCAGGTGCTGAACCCGAACGCCGCGGAGCTCAACGCGCCGAAGCTGTTCCCCGTGATCCCGATCCCGGTGCTCAGCGAGATCCCCGTCCTCGGACCGGTGCTCTTCCGCCAGACGATCATCGTCTACATCATGTACGTCACGGTCTTCGTCGTGTGGTTCGGTCTGTACCGCACCCGGTGGGGTCTGCGACTGCGCGCCGTCGGCGAGCACCCGCAGGCCGCCGACACCGTGGGCATCAAGGTCGAGCGAACCCGCTACGGCAACATGATGCTCGCAGGTGCCATCGCCGGCATGGGCGGCGCGTTCTACACGCTGGTCACCAACCCCGAGTTCGGCCGTGAGATGACCGGCGGTGCGGGCTATATCGCCCTCGCAGCGGTGATCTTCGGCAAGTGGGATCCGGTGCGTGCGACGCTGGCAGCGCTGCTGTTCGGCTTCGCCTCGAACCTGCAGGGCGTGCTGAAGGTCATCGGTTCGCCGGTGCCCAGCCAGTTCATGCTCATGCTGCCGTACATCGTGACGATCTTCGCGGTTGCCGGCCTCGTCGGGCGCTCGCGTCCGCCGGCCGCATCCGGCGAGCCGTACATCAAGAGCTAGAGGGAATCATGACTGACATCGATTGGGATGAGCTGCGTCAGGTTGCGACCGACGCGATGACGAAGGCGTACGCGCCGTACTCCCGATACAAGGTCGGGGCGGCTGCCCTCGTCGCGGACGGTCGCATCGTGTCCGGATGCAACGTCGAGAACGCCTCTTACGGCGTGGGCCTGTGCGCGGAATGCGCGCTCGTCGGAAACCTGCACATGACCGGCGGCGGCCAGCTCGTCGCATTCGTGTGCGTCAACAACGACGGCGAGACGATCATGCCGTGCGGTCGTTGCCGGCAGCTGCTTTTCGAGCACGCGATGCCGGAGATGCTGCTGGAGACGGTGTCGGGCATCCGCACCATCGACGAGGTGCTGCCCGATGCTTTCGGACCCCGAGACCTGGAGATTGTGTGATGACTGAGCCCTTCGACGCCATTGACGTCATTCGTGCCAAGCGCGACGGCGGTTCCGTCCCCGAGCCCGAGCTTCGCTGGATGGTCGACGCCTACACGCGCGGCTATGTGTCCGATGCGCAGATGGCCTCGTTCGCGATGGCGATCTTCCAGCGCGGCATGCAGCGCGATGAGATCCGCGTGCTGACGGATGCCATGATCGCGTCGGGGGAGCGGATGAGCTTCGCATCCCTCGGCAAGAAGACGGTCGACAAGCACTCCACCGGAGGCGTCGGCGACAAGATCACTCTGCCGCTCGCGCCGCTGGTCGCGGCGTTCGGCGTCGCTGTTCCGCAGCTGAGCGGGCGTGGTCTCGGCCACACGGGCGGAACGCTCGACAAGCTCGAGGCGATTCCCGGATGGCGCGCAGCGCTGTCGAACGAGGAGATGTTCGCGCAGATGCAGGGCGATGTCGGAGCGGTCATCTGCGCCGCAGGCTCCGGTCTCGCGCCCGCCGACAAGAAGCTCTATGCGCTGCGCGACGTGACCGGCACGGTCGAGGCGATCCCGCTGATCGCTTCGAGCATCATGTCGAAGAAGATCGCCGAGGGCACGGACGCACTGGTGCTGGATGTGAAGTTCGGCTCCGGCGCCTTCATGCAGGACATCGACCGCGCCCGTGAGCTCGCCCAGACGATGGTCGCGCTCGGCACCGATTCGGGTGTCGCGACCACCGCGCTGCTCACCGATATGAACGTGCCGCTCGGCTTCGCCATCGGCAATGCCAACGAGGTGCGCGAATCCGTCGAGATCCTCGCCGGTGGCGGCCCCGCCGACGTCCGTGAGCTGACCATCGCCCTCGCCCGCGAGATGCTCGCGCTGGCGGGACTCCCGGATGCCGATGTCGAGGGCGCCCTGGACGGCGGTCGGGCAATGGACGTCTGGAACGCCATGATCCGCGCCCAGGACGGCGATCCGATGGCAGCGCTCCCGGTGGCCAACGAGACGCACGTCGTCACGGCCCCGGCTGATGGCTTCGTCACACGGATGGATGCTCTGCCCTTCGGCATTTCGGCCTGGCGCCTGGGCGCAGGTCGTGCGCGCGCCGAGGACCCGGTGATCCACGCCGCGGGCATCGACCTGCACGCCAAGCCCGGTGACCGCGTCACCGCGGGGCAGCCCCTCTTCACGCTCTCCGGCGACGATGCTGCACGCTTCCCGCGTGCGCTCGACGCGCTCGAGGGTGCGTGGGAGATCGGCGCCGAAGCATCCGCTCGCGGTCCGCTCGTGCGCGAGCGCATCACCGCGTAACCTGGAATCCGCCTGTTCCGCACCCGGCCGGTGGGCGAAATCTGAGAGGACAACACCCATGTCTATCCCCGCAGACGGCGACGTCAAGATCCAGGGCGTCTCGCTGCGCTCGCTTCCGAAGATCTCCCTGCACGATCACCTCGACGGCGCTGTGCGCCCGCAGACGGTGGTGGAGCTCGCGGCTGAGATCGGCCTGGAGCTGCCCGCCCGTGATGGGCGGAGCATGGGCGAGTGGTTCGGCAAGCAGGCGGACTCCGGGTCGCTGGTGAACTACCTCAAGACGTTCGACTTCACGGTCGGGGTCATGCAGTCCGCTGACGCGCTCACGCGCATCGCGCGGGAGTTCGTCGAGGACCTCGCCGATGACGGCGTCATCTACGGTGAGGTGCGCTGGGCTCCCGAGCAGCACCTGACCAACGGGCTGTCCCTCGACGAGGCGGTCGAAGCCGTGCAGCGCGGCATCGAGGAGGGCGAGGAGGCCGTGGACCGCTCGGGTCGCAGCATCCGCGTCGGGCAGATCCTCAGCGCCATGCGTCAGAACGACCGTGCCGTGGAGATCGCGGAACTCGCGCTCGATCACCGCGAGGAGGGCGTCGTCGGCTTCGACATCGCCGGTCCCGAAGACGGCTTCCCGGCGTCCGATCACCGTGAGGCTTTCGACCTGCTCGCCGCGAACTTCATGCCCGTGACGGTGCACGCGGGCGAGGCGGCCGGACTCGCCTCGATCCGCAGCGCTCTGCTCGACGGCCGGGCCCTGCGCCTGGGGCACGGCGTGCGTCTGGTCTCCGACCTCGAGGTCATCGCCCGAGAGGGCAGCCGGGACGGTGAAGAAGTGCAGGTGCGCTTCGGCGACCTGGCGCGCTGGGTCCGAGACCGGGAGATCCCGCTCGAGCTGTCGCCGTCGTCCAACGTGCACACCGCGGCGATCGAGGCATGGGGCACCGAGATCGGCGACCACCCCTTCGACCTGCTGTATCAGCTGGGCTTCGCGGTGACCGTGAACGTCGACAACCGCACCATGAGCCGTACCTCCCTGACGCGCGAGCTGGCGCTGCTCGTCGACGCGTTCGGCTATGAGCTCGATGATCTGGAGACCTTCCAGTTCAACGCGGCATCCGCGGCGTTCCTCCCGGTCGAAGAGCGCGAAGAGCTCGTCGAGATGATTGCGGACGGCTTCCAACGTTGACTCTCCCTTCCCCCATAGACTTCGGCTATGGGGGAAGAAGGACGCCGGAGGGCGAGAACGTTGGAGCGAGCCCGGAAACGGCGGCGGACGAAGATCTGGACACTGATCCTCGTGCCGGTGATCGTGGTGCTCGCCATCGGAACGACGCTCGTGGTGGCGGCGCTGCAACGCCCTGCGCCGGCGGATGAGGGATCGGAGGCCGCGACGCCGTCTCCCACACCTACACCGACGCCGCTGACACCGGTCGAGCAGCTGCTGGTCGATGCGGATGATCCGCTGGCCTGCGCGGTGGAGTTCGACGGCGAGGGGATCGACTTCGAGCCGATGCTGCAGAGCCAGGAGACGCTCTTCGCGTCGCTGCCGATTCCTGCTCGCGACGGAATGGCGTTCGGCGGTTGGTACACGAGCGCAGAGGCGGCCACGGCCTTCGAAGCCGCGTCGCGGATCAATGGTTCGGATCCCGTCACATGCGATGACCAGCGGCTCACCCTGCACGGATCGTGGATGACGGCGGAGGAGAACGCGGCGACCGACACCGAGGTGCCGATCCTCATGTACCACCAGTTCACGACCCGGCCCGAGGGCGAGGACGGATGGCTGCGCGGCAATTACGCCTACATCGGCGATTTCCAGGCGCACATGGAGCACATCGGCTCGACGGGGTTCTACCTGCCCACGTGGGATGAGCTCGCCGCCTTCATCGATGGCAGGCTCCATCTGCCGCCGCGGTCGGTGATCATCACCGATGACGATGCGGATCAGACCTGGTTCGATCTCGCGGTTCCCGTGGTCACGGAGAACAAGGTGATCGCCACGTCGTTCATGGTCACCGCCTACCGGCAGGACCCGGCGCCCTCGCCGTATGTGCTGCGTCGTTCGCACACGCACGACATGCACGAGGCGGGTGAGGATGGGCGTGGACGCATGGCGAACTGGTCGGCCGACGAGATCGCCGCCGACCTCAACGCATCCGCCGATGTGCTCGGCGTGCGCGAAGTCGTCGCCTACCCCTACGGGCACTACAACGACACGACGAAACAGGGCGTCGCCCAGGCCGGGTTCGAGATGGGGCGCACGATCGAACCGGGCAAGGTCCGCATCGGCACCGACAAGCTCGCGTTGCCGGTCGTGCGGATCGACTACGGGATGGGGATCGACGCGCTCATCGCCCGGATCGGCTGACCGGGGGATCAACCGGCGATCAGTAGCTCCACGATCGGAGCCGTCACCGCGGCGCGCATCTCGGCGTCGGTGATCGTCGGCTCCCCGTCGCCGGACTGCGGGCCGTAGGCGCCGAACGAGGCGTGAGAAGCCCCGGCGATCTCGATCATCACGGCGCCCGTGGGCAGAAGGTCGCGCGCTTCGGAGATCTTCTCCGGGGTCGACAGGCCATCCTCGGATCCGGCGAGGCTGAGCACCGCGAGATCATCCGGGACTTCTCCGGCACAGTACGAGGCGAACAGGACGAGCGCGTCAGCCTCGGAAGCGAGCATGCAGGCGCGCACTCCGCCGAGCGAGTGTCCGCCGACGCCCCAAGAGTCGATCTCGGGCACGGTGGAGGTGAAGGCGTCGAGGCCGCGCACATCGAAGAAGGCGAGGTTGAGCCACGGGCGGGTGATCACGACCGTGACCCCGGATGCCGCCACATCCTGCAGCACCGGGACATACGCCCACGGGTCGACCTTCGCCCCCGGGATGAACACCAGGCCCGCCTCTGATACGCCATCGGCGGGGGAGAGCACGATCCCCTCAGGAGCATCATCGATCGTGATCGACGGATTCGCGCGGGCCTCCGCGAGAGGCCCGTCTTCAGCATCCATCACCCCGACCTGCGACCAGATGACGCTGCCTCCGACCGCGAGCACGACGAGGGCGACGAGTCCCCCGATGACCCATCGCAGAACCCGACGCTTCGTGCGCATGGCCGGAGCCTATCGGCGCGCCACAGCAGGATGCGTGGCGAGGTACTCCTCGAACGCCTCGGCCGTGCTGCGGGAGGGCGTGTAGCCGAACTCCTCCTTCAGCGCACGATTGGCGAGCACGGGCCGGTAGCGCAGGAACGGCACCTTCTCGGGGCCGTGCGGGGTGAGGCGCAGCATCCTGCCGATGCCCAGCGCGGCCGCGAGCGCCCATGCCGGCACGACGACCTGACCCTTGCCCAGGCGACGTGCGATGTCGGGGACCGTCAGGGCGCCGTCGCCGGCGACGTTGTAGATGCCGGCCGGACCGTCCGTTGCCGCACGGACCATGGCGCCCGCGACATCGTCGACCCAGATGAAGACGAACGGGGCATCCGACCCGGCGATGCGCAGCAGGCGCGGGCCGTCCCACAGTGCGGTGATCTGATTCTGCACATCCGGCCCGAGGATCGTTCCGATGCGGAAGATGACCTGCTCGAGTTCGGGGTGGGACACACGGTACTCGGCGAGCAGCTCCTCGACGAGGCGCTTGTGGCGAGAGTACGGGAATGCGTCGTTGCCGCGCACCGGGACGCTCTCATCGATCCACGCCGGACTGTCGGCGTGGTAGCCGTAGGCCGCGCCCGAACTCGAGACGACGATGCGCCGCACACCCGCCTGAACACAGGCCGCGAGAACGTTCTGCGACCCGGTGACGTCGACCCGGTACTCCAGGTCGACATCGACGCCCGGGTTCACGATGGCCGCGAGGTGAACGACGGTGTCGATGCGCAGCTCCTGCAGCACCGGGGCGATGGAGGAGGCATCCGTCACATCCAGCACGACCGACTCGATGCCCTCCCGGGGCTCCTGGGCGCGCAGGTCGGCGGCGACGACCAGCTCGACGTCCTCGCGCTCGGCGAGGAGGCGTGCCACGTGCGAGCCGAGGAAACCGGCGCCGCCGGTGATGAGAACGCGGGTCATGAGGCCTCCACCGCGCTGCGTCCCGAGGCATCGCCGGTCGCGGACCCGGTGCGCTTCTTGGTGTGCCGTGCCCAGAGACCGGCGACGACGAGACCGGCGACGATGTCCCAGATGCCCCACCAGCCGGCGACGATCGCCATGCCGCCCAGGCCTCCGAAGAATGCGAAGACGAGGCCGAGGCCGAGGCCGGCGTTGCGGATGCCGACCTCGAACGTCATGGCCTTGCGCTCACGGGTGCCCAGCCCGCCGACGACGGCCGTGCCGTAGCCGAGGGCGAGGGCGACGGCGTCGTGCACCGTGACGACGAGCACCACGATTCCCAGGACCTGGATGAAGACAGACCAGTTGCCCACGAGCGCCACGAGGATGAAGGCGACGAGCGCGATCAGGCTGAACCACTTCACGATCGGGTGCGCGCGGGCCGCGATCTTCGGCAGCTTCGCGCGCAGCAGGAGACCGATGGCGAAGGGCACGCCGATGATCAGGACGATCTCCAGGAGCATCTTGCCCGGGTCGAGCGACACGTCCTCGAGCACTGTGCGCGCGGTGGGGTGCAGCGACCCCCAGAACGCGATGCTCAACGGCATCGCGACGATGTAGACGAGGTTCCCGACAGCGGTGAGCGACACGGATAGTGCGACGTTGCCTCCGGAGCGGTGGGTCAGCACTTGCGAGATGTTGCCCGGCGGGCAACAGGCGACGAGGATCATCCCCATCGCCATGGATGCCGTCACCGGCAGAATCATCGTCAGGCCGAAGGTGACGGCCGGCAGCAGCAGCAACTGTGCGAGGAGTGCGATGACGAAGGGCTTCGGATGCCGCGCCACGACGCGGAAATCGGAGGGGGAGGTGTCGAGGGCGATGCCGAACATGATCAGCCCGAGGACGATGTTCAGCAGGGTGAGCGATCCCGGTGTGAAGCTCAGGACGACGTCGTCGACGTTCATGCGGCCTCCAGCCCTTCGCGCTCGGTGCGGACCGCGGCGCGGTAGGCGCTCTTGTTGACGTAGTACGACATACGATCCAGCCCCAGGTATCGGTAGCCGCCGGTGACATCGGGCCAGGGCTCGCCGGTCACGCGCCGACGGAAGCGCGCCGCGCGGGCGGGCGCGTTCTCGACCGTGGCGAGGTAGGTCGCGAGCAGCTCGGCCTGCTCGTAACGGCCCTGCCAGCCGATGCCGCTGGCCTCGATCATGCCCATGACGTACAGACCGTTGAAGGAGGCGGGGAAGACGTTGAGGAACAGCTTCGGCGAGGCGGCGCGCCACGACAGGTGCTCGCGATCGACGAAGGGGTAGTCGAGCGTGTAACCGGTGGCGAGCAGGATGATGTCGTAGTCGGCGTGCGATCCATCGCGGAAGTGCACGGTCGAGCCGTCGAAGCGGTCGATGTTCGCGCGGATGCGCAGATCTCCCTGGCCGAGGTGGTTCAGCACCATGGTGTTCACGATCGGGTGCGACTCGTAGATGCGGTAGTCCGGCTTCGGGAAACCGAACCGGGTCGGGTCTCCCGTGAAGGCGCGCAGCATCTTCGTGTCGACGAACTGCTTGAGGCGGCGGGGGAGCGGCCTGCCGGTGTCGAAGGTGTCGGTGGGGCGGCCGAAGACGTAGCGCGGCACGAAGTAGTAGCCGCGGCGCACGCTCATATCGACCCGTTCGGCGCGGTGCACGGCATCCACGGCGATATCGCACCCGGAGTTGCCGGCTCCGACGATGAGTACGCGCTTTCCCTCGAGCATCGCGGCGCTCTTGTAATCGTGCGTGTGCATCATGGTGCCCGAGAACTCGCCGCGGAAGGCGGGCACGTTGGGCTCGGCGAGGGTGCCGTTGGCGAGGATCACTCCGTCGTAGCGCAGCGTTTCTTCGGCACCTTCCGCCCCATCGTCGCGCGGCTCGGCGACGACCGTGACATCCCACTCGTCGCCAGCGGGCTCGACACGGGTGACCCGGGTGTTGAAACGGTAGAGGTCGTCGAGGCCGAAATGCTCGGCATAGGAGCGGAAGTACTCCAGAAGCACCTCGTGGCTCGGATAGTCGACGTCGCTCTGCATCGGGTACTCGGCGAACTCGGTCGTCGTGCGGGACGAGATCAGATGCGCGGATTCATACATCGAGCTGCGCGGATTCGCGATGTCCCAGAGCCCGCCGACGCCGTGCGACGCCTCGAAGCCGTCGACGTGGATGCCCTGCTTCTGCAGGGCGCGGGCCGCGGCCAGGCCCGAGGGGCCGGCGCCGATGACGGCGTACTTCTTCATGCTTCTCCTTGCACGGCGGTGTGCTCGATCGTCGCCCCCCAGCTGATTCGATCGTACCGGCACCGCCGTGCGGCGACGTCATCAGCGCTGTGCCATCTCCTGCTGACGCGCGGCGACGGCGGCCTCGACGGCCCGGAAGAGCGGATGCTCGGGCTCGAGCCCGGTCATCGACGCCGTGAGCTGCTGCGCACCCTCCGCGCGCAATCGGCGCTTCAGCTCGACGGACTGATCGTCCTCCGGGTCGTCGAAGCGGAGTGCGGCCGTCACCGCGGCGACGAGCGCCGCCGTGGGCAGGCCGCGTTCGGCGGCGGTGGCGGCCGGGCCGATGAAGCGTTCGTGCCGGGAGAGCTTGCGCAACGGCTGGCGGCCGACGCGCTGCACCGTGTCGACGAGCGCGGGATTGCGGAAGCGCTCGAGGATCTTGGCCCGGTAGTCGGCCAGGTCCGCGGGGTCGAGGCCGTGCACCGCGGTGAGCACCGCCGAGGTCTCCGTCAGCGCTGTGGCGACCCGTGCGGCGATGGCGGGGTCGGCGAGCGCATCCGAGATGCGCTCGATGCCGGCCTCCGCCCCGAGATACGCCGTCGCGGCGTGCCCGGTGTTTACGGTGAAGAGCTTGCGCTCGATGTAGGGGGCGAGGTCATCGACGAAGTGCGCCCCCGGGATGCTCGGCAGGGACTCCGCGAGGGGGAGCCGCTCGATCGTCCACTCGAAGTACGGTTCCACGGTGACATCGATACCGCCGTCCGCAGGCTGCGCGGGCACGATGCGGTCGACGGCGGTGTTCGCGTACGCGGCACGCGCCGCCGCGTCGGCATCCAGGCTCTCGATCTCCGCCCGCAGGGTGTCGGTCGCGCCGATCGCGTTCTCGCACGCCATGACGGTCAGCGGCGAGGCATCCGGATCCCGGCGCCGCAGGCCCGCGACGATCGCCGGCGCGATGAAGCGCAGCACGGTCGGACCGACCGCGCAGGTGACGACATCGGCCGAGGCGACCTCATCGGCCACGGCATCCGGATCCTCCGCACTGTTCACCGCTCGGAATCCGGTCACGACATGGTCGGTGCCGCCCGGGCCGGCCTCATGAACCGTGTAGGAATCGGCGGCGTTGATGGCGTCCACCAGGGCGCCGGAGACATCTGAGAACACCAGGTCGTAGCCGCCCTGGTGCAGCAGCAGACCCACGAAGCCGCGCCCGATGTTGCCGGCGCCGAAGTGGACGGCCTTCATCCTTCGTTCACCGTCGACAGCAGCTCGTACAGCTCATCCGGGGTGGTGGCGGCGTGGAGCCGGGCCACATCGTCCTCATCCGAGAACAGGATGGCGATCTGCGAAAGGATCTCGAGGTGCTCGTCACCGCGGCCGGCGATCCCGATGACGAAGGTGGCCTGCTCACCGGCCCAATCGACGCCGCCGTCGTAGCGGACGACCGACAGACCGGAGTCGAGGATCGCGTCCTTCGTCTCATTCGTTCCGTGCGGGATCGCGAGCCCGTTTCCCATGAACGTGGAGACGGTCTCCTCGCGCAGCTTCATCGCGTCGACGTAGGCCGGGGTGACGGCACCGGCGGCGACGAGGATATCGGTCGCCTCCTGCAGCGCCTCGTCCTGGGTGACGGATCCGGGATGGATGCGGACCTGGCCGCGGTTCAGGACACTCATGATTCTTCCTCTCGCTGGGACTGGACCATCTCGACGACCTCTTCGTATTGCGGTGCATTCATGAAGTTGTCGACCGAGACGTGGATGGAATTCGGCGAGGTGCCCTTGGCGCGATCGGTCAGCTGCTGCTGGGTGATCACGAGGTCTGCCGTGCCGTCGAGATTCGCGATGGCCTGGTTGGTGACGGTGACATCCGTGATGCCGGCCTTCTTCAGCTTGTTGCGCAGCACGCTCGCGCCCATGGCGGAGGAGCCCATGCCGGCGTCGCAGGCGAAGACGACGTTGCGGATCGGGGCCGTGACGGTTGCCGTCGTTCCTGCTGCGGCCGACGCTGCGAGACCGGACAGCGTGCTCGACGCCTTGCCCTTGTTCGCCTCGGTCTGCGCGATGGCAGCGGCGAGCGGGTCGCCGCCGGCGGCTTCCGCGGCGATGTCGCGCTTGCGGCTGGCCCGGAGGATGACACCGCAGACGAGGAACGATACGGCGGCCGAGAAGAGCACGGAGCAGATGACGCCGAGGTGGCTGCCGGGCGCGGTCTGGATGAGCACCGCGAAGATCGATCCGGGGGCTGCCGGAGCCACGAGACCCGACTGGAACACCATGTTCGTCGCAACGCCCGTTGCACCACCGGCGATCAGACCGATCACGAGAGCGGGCTTGGCGAGGACGTAAGGGAAGTACACCTCGTGGATGCCGCCGAGGAACTGGATGATCAGCGCACCCGGTGCGGTCGCCCGGGCGACGCCGACGCCGAAGACCATCAACGCGAGCAGCATTCCGGCGCCGGGGCCGGGGTTGGCCTCGATGAGGAACAGCAGGCTGCGTCCGGTCTCCTGCACCTGCTCGGTGCCGAGCGGGGTGAAGACGCCGTGGTTGATGGCGTTGTTCAGGAACAGCACCTTCGCGGGTTCCACGATGATGCTCGCCAGCGGAAGCAGGCCGGTTTCGACGAGCCAGCCGACCGCGTTGCCGAGGATCTCGGTGATCCACTTCATGACCGGTGCGAGCCAGAAGAACGATGCCAGCGCCATGAAGAAGGCGACGAACCCGGCGGAGAAGTTGTCGATCAGCATTTCGAAGCCGGGCTTGACCTTGCCCTCCCAGGGCTTCTCGACCCACTTGAGGACGATGGCGGTGAGCGGGCCGACGATCATGGCACCCAGGAACATGACGGTGCCGGATGCTCCGATGATGACGCCCATCGCGGCGACCGCGCCGACGACCCCGCCGCGGTGCCCGTGCACGACGCGTCCACCGGTGAACGCGATGAGAAGCGGAAGCAGGTAGTTGATCATCGGGCCGACGAGGCCCGGATACTCGACGCCCCCGACCTCACCTCCGCCGAGGATCGCGGAGTCCGCCCACTGCCACGATTCGACGGGGCTGTTGCTGCCCAGCCAGCCGTCGGGGATGAACAGCGCCGTGATGAAGCCCCATGCGATGAACGCCGAGATATTGGGCATGACCATGCCGGAGAGGAACGTGCCGAACTTCTGCACGCCGACCCGGAGTCCGCCGGTCTTTGCGGGGGACGGTGACGTCGTCGTCATGATGTCGTCTCTTTCTGATGTGAGGGGAGGGATGCCGCGGCCTCGGCCACGGCGCTGCGCGCACCGGCGGCGTCATCGGCCGCGAGTGCGATCTCGGCGAGGCGACGCGTCTCGTCGAGGGTGCGCTCGGTGAGCGCGAGTCGGATGTCGGCGAGTGCCGCGGGTGCCATCGACAGGCTCGTCGCGCCCAGACCCACGAGGACGACGGCGAGCAGGGGATCGGCGGCGGCCTCGCCGCAGATACCCACGGGCTTTTCAGCGCGTGCGCCGGCGGTGCCGACCTCGCCGACGAGGCGCAGCACGGCGGGATGCCACGGGTCCTGGAATCCGGCGACGGAGCCGAGCAGACGGTCGGCGGCCATCGTGTACTGGGTCAGATCGTTCGTTCCGATCGAGGCGAAGTCGGCGTGCGCGAGTACGCGGTCGGCGAGCAGGGCGCTCGCCGGCACCTCGACCATGACCCCCGCCGTCTTCAGCCCGTACTCGCGGGCGAGACCGGTGAAGTAGGCGGTCTCCTCGACCGTGGTCACCATCGGCGCCATGACCCACAGATCCGCGGCGGTCGCGGCATCCGCCTCGGCGAGCGCCGTGAGCTGCTCGCGCAGGATGTCCTCGCTCGCGCGCAGGGAGCGGAGGCCCCGCAGACCCAGCGCAGGGTTCTCCTCGTGGGCGTCGTTGAGGAAGGCGAGCGGCTTGTCGGCTCCGGCATCCAGCATCCGCACCACGACCTTCTGAGCGGGGAAGGCCGTCAACAACTCCGTGTACGCGGTGCGCTGCTCGGCGATCGTGGGTGCCTGCGCGGAGGAGAGGAACAGGAACTCGGTGCGGAACAGGCCGACGCCCTCCGCTCCTTCGGCCACCGCATCAGCGGCATCGGCGGGCTTCCCGAGGTTCGCGAGCAGAGCGATCGGTGTGCCATCCGCGAGCGCTCCCGCGGTCGGCGGCGCGCTGCGGGCCGCGTCGCGGTCGGCGGCGCGCTGGCGCGCGCGCTCGATCTGCTCGGCGCTCGGATCCGTCGTCACGGTTCCGGCCGCGGCATCCACGATCACCACCTGCCCGGTGCTCAGTTCACCCGCCGAAGCGGCGCCGACAAGTGCGACGATGCCCTTCTCCCGCGCAAGGATCGCGGTGTGCGAGGTCGGGCCGCCGTCCGTCGTGATGAGCGCGAGAACCTGCTCCAGATCCAGGAGCGCGGTATCGGCCGGGGCGAGGTCGCGCGCGACGAGGACGAAGGGATGCCCCGGGTCGGGGATGCCGGGAGCATCCACTCCCCGCAGATGCGCGAGCACGCGCTGGGCGATGTCATCGAGGTCGGCGGCGCGCTCGCCGAGGTATCCGCCGACGGCCTCGAGCGTGGCACGGAAACCGGCGAAGGCATCGTGCACGGCCCACTCCGCACCGGCGCCCTGGTCGATGCGTGCATCGACCTCCTCCTGCAGGCTGGGGTCCTCGGCGATCATGGCCTGCGCCTCGAGCACCTCTTGGGAGGACCCTCCCGCGGCATCCGCCCGCTGCTGGAGCTCCGCCGCGACGGTCGACACCGCCTCCCGCACCCGGGCGCGCTCCGCCTCGGGGTCGAGATCGCTCGGAGAGTTCTCCGGGGCCGGCAACGGCTCGGCCATCCGCACGACCGGACCGTGCGCGACTCCGCGTCCGACGCCGACTCCGCGCAGCTCGGTCATGCCTGCTCCTGGTCGTGATCCGTCGTCAGCAGCTCGGTGAGCGCGTCGAGCGCACCCTCGGCGCCGGCACCCTCCGCGGTGAGCGTCACGTAGTCGCCATGCTCGACGGCGAGGGCGATCACCGCGAGGATGCTCGCGGCGTTGACAGGCTTGCCGGAGTCCTTCGCGATCGTCACCGGGATGCCGGACTCCTTCGCCGCCTGGGCGAAGAGCTTCGCGGGACGGGCGTGCAGCCCGTGGGATGAGCCGATGCGCACGGTGCGGCTGAGAGCGGTCATGATGTTCCTTTCGCAGAGGACGAGGAGCGGGTCGAAGAGGGAAGACCGGGGGAGCGCTCGAGCTCCGCCAGCACCAGGGCGAGCGTGAGGGCGCCGTCCCGATCGGCCTGGACGTCGGCCGGGAGAACCGCGACGGGAATCGGGACCCGCGCGCGGATCGGCTCAAGACGATCGGCGATGTGCGGGCCGAGGAGCACGAGATCGGCGAAGGCGTGATCGATCGTGAGCTCCGTGCCGGGGTATGCATCGAGATCGAGGCCGGCGCTCTCGGCCGCGCGCCGCAGACGCTGGGCGATAAAGGTGCTGGACGCACCCGCGCCGCACACCACCAGGATCCTCATCGATGCCACCTCGTTCCGCTGTCCAGTCTGGGAAGACGCTGAACGATCCGCCACCACATTCCCTTCCGCCCCTGCGGAATCTTCCACAGGGTCCCGCACCGGGCCGAGGGCTGGCATCATGGGGCAGTACCGGCACCGGATGGGGAGGAGCGCATGTCGCGTCAGCGTCAGGACCAGCTCCTGCAGGCGCTGCTGCGCCATGACGACTGGGTGACCGCTGCCGAGCTCGCCGATTCCCTCGGAGTGACCCCGCGCAGCATCCGCTCCTATGTCGCATCCCTCAACGCCCGCGGCAGCTCAGGCGACGCCGTCGAGTCCGGGCCCGCCGGCTACCGGGCGGGACCGGGCGCGCACACAGCGCTGCGTTCGCGCGCCACCGGAGACATCACACCGCGAGATCGCCTGCACGCCCTCGTCCGCCTGCTGCTGGACGCCGATGACGGCATCGACGTCTACGACACCGCCGAGCGGCTGCACATCAGCGACGCGACCATCGAAGCCGACCTCGCCCGGGTGCGCGGTCTCCTCGACGGTGCGGATCTGCGCTTGGAGCGCGACCGTGAGACCGTGCGCCTGCAGGGGACGGAGATCGCCCAGCGGCGGCTGCTCAGCCGCCTCGCCCACGACGAGATGGATGCCGGATCCTTCCACCCGGAGAGCATCCGCCGTGCCCTGACAGGGAGCGCGGTCGCCGCCCACGCCGTGGCGCCCTTCAAAGCGGCGCTGGTGGGAGAGCTCGGAGAACTCGGATACTTCGTCAACGAGCTCGCGATCTCCGACGTTCTGCTGCACATCGCGATCGCCGCCGACCGCGTCGCGGCGGGGCGCCCTCTCGACGCCTCGGCGGTCGACGCTGGCGACGAGGCCCCGAAACTCGCCTCGGTGATCAGTCGCCTCGCCGCCGAGCACTTCGGCGTCTCGCTCGGCAACGGCGACAGCGCGCACCTCGCGACCCTCGTGCTCACCCGTGCCATCGCCCCCGGCGAGGAGACCACCGCGGAGGCGGCGCGACGTGCCGTTGACGCCACGATCGAAGCCGCCGTGCGAGCCGAGATCATCCAGGCCGCCATCGACTACCAGGTCGACCTCGTCGATGAGCGCTTCATCCTGCGACTGGCCCTGCACGTGCAGAACCTGCTGCGCCGCGCCCAGGAACATGCCTGGACCCGTAACCCGCTCACCCGTTCGCTCAAGTCCTCATACCCGATGATCTTCGAGGTCGCCGTCTCGATCGCCAGCGGACTGCACGACCGGCTCGGCGCGCCGATCCGCGACGACGAGATCGCCTACATCGCCATGCACATCGGCGGCCGTCTCGAACGCAGTCGCAAGGCCGAGAGCATCCTCAGCGCCGTGATCGTCTGCCCCGGCTATTACGAGCTGCACGAACTGCTGCGCTCGAGCATCGATCGCTCGCTCGGCACCGCTGTCGAGGTCACCGGTGTCCTCACGAGCGTCGACCCCGATTGGGACGGCATCGACGCCGACCTCGTGCTGACGACGATCGAACCCGGCGCCGGGGGCGAGCGCTACGTGCGCATCCAGCCGTTCCTCACCGACGCCGACATCGAACGCGTCACCCAGGCGGCCTCCCGGATGCGGCGGGCGAGGCGACTCGCACGATTGCGCGAGGAACTCTCCCGATACTTCCACGCCGACGCCTTCATGCACCCGCTCGCGGACTCCGGCGACGAGACGATCATCCGTCGACTCGGCGGGCTGCTCGTCGAACGCGGGCTGATCGGCGAGGACTACATCGAGAACACCATTGCGCGCGAGCGCATGTCCTCCACCGCCTTCACCGACGCGCTCGCCGTGCCCCACGCCCTCCAGATGACCGCCGAGCGGACCGCCATCGCGATCGGAGTCGCCGAGGGCTCCGTCGCCTGGGGCGAAGGGCGCGTGCAGGTCGTCGCGCTCGCCGCATTCAGCGAGAACGACCGGGCGGCCTTCCAGACCGTCTTCGAGCAGCTCGTCGAGGTGTTCAGCGAGCGCGAGAGCGTTCAGCGCATCGTGCGCCGCGGGACGAGCTTCGAGGCCTTCCTCGACGAGCTCGTCGCCGTCATCGACGGCTGAGGCCCCTCCGGGATCGAAGGGGCCTCAGGCGTTCCGAGGGAACGTCAGGAGACCGGATCGAGCGCCTGCGCCAGGGCGGCCAGCACAGCATCCGCCTCCGGTGACGGAGCCGTCTCGAGGGACACCTCGTCTCCGATCTCCAAGGCGAGGTCCATGACGGCCAGCACACTCGACAGATCCACGACCGTGCCATCGTGCGTGCGCAGGGTCACCGGATCCGAGTGCTCGGCGGCGAGACGGACGAGCTCGGCTACCGGGCGCGCATGCGCGCCGCCCGGGACCGTGATCCTCACCTGACGGACGGGCATCATCCGCCGGCGCTCAGGAGCGCTCCTCCAGCAGAGCCCGCGCACCGGCCTCGAGCGCGGAGACGATCGTCTGCGCCTCCTCGGGAGTATCGGCCTGCGCATCCAGATAGATCTTCAGCTTCGGCTCGGTGCCGCTCGGGCGCACGATGACGCGCGATCCGCCCGCGAGGCGGTAGAGCAGCACATCGCCGGACGGCTCGCCCGGTGCGGCCTGGAGCAGATCATCGGCCTCGGTGATCGCAAGGCCGCCGAACTCCGCCGGCGCAGTCGTGCGCAACGACAGCATGATCTTCGCGATCACCGCGATGTCATCGACGCGCACCGATACCTGCCCGCTGGCGACGTGCCCGTACGCGTCTCCGAGCTCGGAGATGAGCGTCGCGAGCGTCTCACCGCGTTCGCGCGCCTCGGCGGCGAGACCGAGCACGGCGATCGCCGCGGAGATGCCGTCCTTGTCACGCACCGTCTCGGGGTTCACAAGGTAGCCCAGGGCCTCCTCGAAGCCGAAGACCATGCCGGGAGCACGCGAGATCCATTTGAAACCGGTCAGGGTCTCGTGGAAGTCCAGCCCGTGGCGGGCCGCGATCGTGCCGAGGCCGGGGGAGGAGACCAGCGAGCATGCCAGCGAAGCGCCCGGCGTGCCCTCCGCCGCGCGGGCCGCGCGGGCACCCAGCAGCAGGCCGATCTCGTTGCCGCTCAGACGGCGCCAGCCGCCCGCAGCGGTCGTATCCGGGATCGCGACCGCGAGACGGTCGGCATCGGGGTCGTTCGCGAGGATGAAGTCCGCGCGGGTGCGTCGGCCCGCGGCGAACGCGAGATCCATCGCGCCCGGCTCCTCCGGGTTGGGGAAGGCGACCGTGCGGAAGGTGGGGTCCGGCTCGAGCTGGTCGAACACGGCCTTCGGCCGGGGGTAGCCCGCGGCATCCAGGATGCGCGCGAACGTCTCCCAGCCGACGCCGTGCATGGCCGTGTAGACCCAGGTGAGCTTGCGGGCGGATGCCGGCGCCGGGGCGACGGCGGCCGTCGCCGCGACGTACGCCTCGACGACCCTCTCCCCGGCGACCTCGTAATCCTGCGAACGGGCGAGAGCGCCGATGTCGCCCGCGTCGGCGATGCGCTGGATGTGGGCGGCGATCTCCGCATCCGCGGGTGCCACGATCTGGGAGCCGCCATCGGCGCCGCCCAGGTACACCTTGTAGCCGTTGTCGTTGGGCGGGTTGTGGCTGGCGGTGACCATGACGCCCGCGTCCGCGCCGAAGTAGCGCACGGCGAAGGCGAGCACGGGCGTCGGCAGCAGGCGCGGCAGCAGGATCGTCCGCAGCCCCGCACCGGCGAAGACCTCCGCCGAGTCGAGCGCGAAGCGGCGCGAGTTGCGGCGGCCGTCGTAACCGATCACGACGGTCGGTGCGGGGCCCGCCGCGTGCTCGATGAGATATCCGGCGAATCCGGCCGCGGCCTGGGCGACGAGCACCCGGTTCATGCGGTTGCTGCCCGCACCCAGCTCGCCGCGGAGCCCGGCGGTGCCGAAGGCGAGGCGCGTGGCGAAACGATCGTCGAGATCGGCGAGGGCTGCGGCCTCGCCGGCACCGGCCCGGGTGATGATCGCGGCCAGCTCGTCGCGGGTCTCGGCATCCGGGTCCTGGCGTAACCAGGCGCGCGCCTGGGAGAGGCGGATCTGGGTCTGCTCGCTCACAGGGCCTCCACGACACGGGCCAGCAGTGCGGAGATCACCGGTTCGGCGGCCTGACCGGCCTCGATCACCTCGGTGTGGCTGAGCGGGGTCTTCTGGATGCCGGCGGCGAGGTTCGTGATCAGCGAGAAGCCGAGGATCTCCATGCCGGCCTCACGGGCGGCGATCGCCTCCAGGGCCGTCGACATGCCGACGATGTCACCGCCCATCTTCTTGGCCATCTGCACCTCGGCCGGGGTCTCGTAGTGCGGTCCGCGGAACTGCGTGTAGACGCCCTCGTCGAGCGAGGGATCGATCGTGCGGGCGACATCGCGCAGGCGGGTCGAGTACAGATCCGTCAGGTCGATGAACGTCGCGCCCTCGAGCGGCGAGTCGGCCGTGAGGTTGATGTGGTCGCTGATGAGCACCGGCTGGCCGGGCTTCCAGCTCTCGCGGGCGCCCCCGGCGCCGTTGGTGAGCACCATGATCTTCGCCCCGGTCGCGGCGGCGGTGCGCACGCTGTGCACGACGCGGCGGACGCCGTGGTTCTCGTAGTAGTGCGTGCGTGCGCCGATCACGAGGACGTTCTTGCCCCCGGGGGTGCGGATGCTGCGGAGGGTTCCGACGTGGCCGGCCAGCGCGGGCTTCGAGAAGCCGGTGACCTCGGTGGCCGGGATCGTCGCGATCGTCTCGCCGATGAGCTCGGCGGCCTTGCCCCAGCCGCTGCCGAGCGTGAGGGCGATGTCGTGGTTCTCGACGCCGGTGAGCCGCGCGATGTCTGCGGCGGCGCGAGCTGCGATCTCGAACGGGTCCGCGTTCGGCGCATCGAGAGGGTTGTCATGAATGTCGGTCATGGTTCCACTCTAAGGAAGATGGCGGGTTCTCAGCGAGGATTGCGGGAGAATGGGGATATGGCTTCCACTCCTTTCGAGCGCACTCAGCGCGTCGCCGTCCTCGGCGGCGGTCCCGGCGGTTATGAAGCGGCGCTCGCCGCGGCTCAGCTCGGTGCGGAGGTGACCCTGGTAGAGCGCGTCGGCGTCGGCGGCTCTGCCGTCCTCACCGACGTCGTGCCCTCGAAGAGCCTCATCGCGACGGCCGATGCCGCTGTCGCCATCGCGGAGGCGAGCGATCTGGGCGTCCAGTTCTACGCGAAGGGCGACAAGGGCAAGCCGCTCAAGCCGGAGATCGCGATCAACCTCGCCGCGGTCAACAAGCGGCTCATCGCGCTGGCCGGTCAGCAGTCCGAGGACATGCGCACGACGCTCATCGAGTCGGGCGTGCGCATCATCTCCGGTCATGGGCGCCTCGAGGGCACGAACGCCATTATCGTCGCCACCGGCCCCGGCGGCACCGACTTCGACCGCGTCGAGGCCGACACCATCGTCGTCTCGGTGGGTGCATCGCCGCGCGAGCTCGATTCCGCGAAGCCCGATGGGGAGCGCATCCTCACCTGGACGCAGCTGTACGACATGAAGGCTCTTCCCGAGCATCTGATCGTCGTGGGCTCCGGAGTGACGGGTGCGGAGTTCGCCTCGGCCTACATGAACCTCGGCGCCAAGGTGACACTCGTCTCCAGCCGCGACCAGGTGCTGCCCGGTTCCGACCAGGACGCGGCCCGCGTGCTCGAGAAGGTCTTCAAGCGCGGCGGCATGACCGTGCTGTCGAAGTCGCGCGCGGACCTCGTCGAGCGCACCGAGACGGGGGTGAAGGTCTCCCTCGCGGATGGTCGGGTCGTCGAGGGCAGCCACTGCCTCATGGCTGTCGGATCGATCCCGAACACGGCCGAGATCGGCCTGGAGGACGCCGGCGTCGAGCTGACCGAGTCCGGTCACGTGCGCGTGAACAAGGTCGCGCGCACCTCCGTGCCGAACATCTACGCGGTCGGCGACTGCACGAACTTCTTCCCCCTGGCATCCGTCGCCTCCATGCAGGGCCGCACGGCCGTCTTCCACGCCCTGGGCGACATCGTGATCCCGCTGGAGAAGATCAAGATCACCTCGAACATCTTCACGGCGCCCGAGATCGCCACGGTCGGTCACGGCGAGCAGGACGTCGAGGACGGCGTCGTCGACGGGCTCGTCTACAAGCTGCCGCTCGCGGCCAACCCCCGCGCGAAGATGATGGGCATCAAGGACGGGTTCGTCAAGCTGATCGCCCGAAAGGGGTCGGGCACGGTGATCGGCGGTGTGATCGTCGCGCCGAAGGCGTCGGAGCTGATCTACCCGATCGCGGTCGCCGTCGAGCGTCGTTTGACGGTCGACCAGGTCTCGCGCGTGTTCGCGGCGTACCCGTCGCTGTCCTCGAGCATCACGGATGCCTCGCGCGCGATGCACCTCGTCAACATGAGCTGATCAGCGATCGGCCGATTCCGGGGTCGGATCCGCGGGGCGGCGCACGAGTTCCACGAACAGGAACGCGACAGCCGCACCGATCACGATGCCGATGACCGATCCCACCGTGGTCGGGGCCGAGAAGATCAGGACCACGGTGAGGGCGAGGATCACGACGATGATCGCCGCGCGCCAGCGTTCGACGAAGCGGCCGACGCGTCCGGTCGTGATGCCGTGGCGTTCGCCGGCGTCCCGCAGGGCCGCGCTGCCGTGAGCCGCCGCGCGACGGAGCCTGCGGGCGGCGACGGTGGATCCGGCGAACCAGGCGCCGAGAGCGATGAATGCGGCGAGCACGGCGAGAGCGACCGCGGTCGACCTCAGCAGCAGCGTCACCTGTGAGAAGAGCGCGGTGGCCGCGGACTCCGGCATGATGGCGGGGCTCATCGTCTGGATGAAGAACAGCCGTCCGACCCCGAGCGCGGCGGCGAACAGCGCGAATGTCGCGGCGAGGAGCCCCGCGGTCCAGGCCAGGGCGTGCACCGGGCGTCGTGCGATCGCCACTCCGGCGATGAGCAGCGCGAGAACGACCCACGGCATCCAATAACCCGCTGTGACGGCGACGGTGTACACGGTGCGCGCGAGGATCAGGGCATCCGCCTGAAGAATCGGGATCTCCCGGTCGATCCGCGGGATCAAGTCCGCGAAGCCGACGCCACGGTCCATCAGCTGCGCCTTCACCGTCGAGACGATCACGTCGAGTTGCAGCGATAGGGCGCCGTCCTCGGCGAGCTGCACGGCGGCCGCGGGATCGCCCTGGATGAGCGCGACGGCATTCGCGTGGGTGATGCGCAGCGAGCCCGCCCATACCTCGGCGAACGCGGGGGAGGCGACGACCTGCACGACGACGTCGCCGATCAGCGTCTGCACGCCCTGAGCCGCGGGCCCCTCCAACAGGCTCAGCGCCGCGGATGCCTTCGGCGGCATGCCGAGCTCTCGTACGCCGTCGAAGACTTCGCCGACGAGGGCATCGACGTCGATCTGCTCGATGATCGCCGCGGTCACCTCATCGGCGACGAAGGCCTGCACCGAGGCATCCTCGGCCAACGGCGCGAACGTCGCGACGAACCGGTCCGTGTCGACCAGCTGCATTCGCGCCCAGCTGCCCAGCGCCGCGACCGGTGCCAGAACCAGCGCGATGGCGATCAGGATGAACGAGAGGGCGGCGCGGCCGCGGCCGGCGCGCGCACCCCCGCCCTTCGCCGCGGAGCGCAACAGCTCGTTCTCCTGCTCGAGCACGGCCAATCTGCGTCGCAGCTCGTCTACCTCGGTCACGGTGCCCCCTCTGCCCGACATCCGGTGTCAGAGCCCACAGTAGAGGGTGCCGGCGTCGAGCCCCCGTCACAACGACGAGACCCCGTCCTACCAGCGAGGGCAAGACGGGGTCTCGTCGGTAAAGCGGGGTCTCGGCGTTTGGCTGGCCGGCGGATCAGCTGATGGTGAGCAGTTGGTGTCCGGCGGCGATGGTCGCGCCGGGTTCGGCGTTGATGTTGCCGATCACGCCGTCCTTGTGCGCCTGGAGGGGCTGCTCCATCTTCATCGCCTCGAGGACGACGACGAGGTCGCCCTTGACGACCTCGTGGCCCTCCTCGACGGCGAGCTTGACGATCGTGGCCTGCATGGGGGACTTGACCGCGTCGCCGGAAGCGCTGGAGGACACCTGCATGGTGTGATTGCGGCGCGACGGCGGGACGGCCGCGGGACGTCCGACGGCGCCGGCGGCGACCGTCACACGGTCGGGCAGGCTCACCTCGAGTCGCTTTCCGGCGACCTCGACGACGACCGTGTGCCGGCTCTCGGCCTCGGCCGGCGCCTCGAGCTCGCCGTCCCAGGCGGGGATGTCGTTGTCGAACTCGGTCTCGATCCAGCGGGTGAAGACGCCGAACTCGCCGTTCTCGGCGGTGAAGGCGGGGTCGCTGACGACCTTGCGGTGGAAGGGCAGCACGGTCGGCAGCCCCGCGACCTCGAATTCCTCAAGGGCCCGACGCGAGCGCTCGAGGGCCTCGGCGCGGGTGCGGCCAGTGACGATGATCTTGGCCAGCAGCGAGTCGAAGGCGCCCGAGACGGCGTCGCCGGCGGTGACGCCGGAGTCGAGGCGGATGCCGGGGCCTCCGAACGTCTTGAAGACGTGGATGGGGCCGGGCTGGGGGAGGAATCCGCGGCCCGGGTCCTCGCCGTTGATGCGGAACTCGAAGGAGTGGCCCTGCGGCGTCGGGTCGTCGTAATCGATGGTGCCGCCGGCGGCGATGCGGAACTGCTCGCGCACCAGGTCGATACCGGTGATCTCCTCGGAGACGGGGTGTTCGACCTGGAGGCGGGTGTTCACCTCGAGGAACGACACGGTGCCGTCCGCGCCGATGAGGAACTCGCATGTTCCGGCTCCCACGTAGCCGACCTCCTGGAGGATGGCCTTGGACGCCGCGTACAGCTGGGCGTTCTGGTCATCCGTGAGGAACGGCGCGGGGGCCTCCTCGACGAGCTTCTGGTGGCGGCGCTGCAGCGAGCAGTCGCGGGTGGAGATGACGACGACGTTGCCCGCGGCATCCGCCAGGCACTGGGTCTCGACGTGACGCGGCTTGTCGAGGTACTTCTCGACGAAGCACTCGCCGCGTCCGAAGGCGGCGACGGCCTCGCGGGTGGCCGATTCGAAGAGCTCGGCGACCTCGTCGAGCTCGCGGGCGACCTTGAGGCCGCGTCCGCCGCCGCCGTAGGCGGCCTTGATGGCGATGGGGAGGCCGACTTCCTCCGCGAAGGCGATGACCTCGTCGGCGCTCTCGACGGGGCCGGGCGTGCCGGGGGCGAGCGGTGCGCCGACCTTCTCGGCGACCTGACGCGCCGTGACCTTGTCGCCGAGCGATTCGATGGCTTCGGGCGAGGGGCCGATCCAGATCAAGCCGGCGCCGATGACGGCGCGGGCGAAGTCTGCGTTCTCGGCGAGGAATCCGTAACCGGGGTGAATGGCATCGGCTCCGGCGCGGCGGGCCACGGAGAGGATCTTGTCGATCTGCAGGTAGGTCGCAGCGCTCGTCTCGCCGTCGAGCGAGTAGGCCTCATCGGCCAGGCGCGTGTGCAGGGCGTCACGATCCTGATCGGCGTATACGGCGACCGAGGAGATCCCCGAATCACGAGCGGCGCGGATGATGCGTACGGCGATCTCTCCGCGGTTGGCGATGAGCACCTTCTCGATTGGCATGAGTGTCAGCCTATCGAGATCAGGGCTGATCCCTTTGAGTACTCTCGACAAGAAAGACGCAAAAACGTAGAGGGATGTCTACGACCACAGATCGGTCCAGGCGACGCCGAGCTCGCGGGTCAAGGAACGCAGCGTCGAGACCGACATGCCCACGACGGTCGAGGGATCGCCCTCGACGCGCGTGATGAACGCGCCGCCCAGGCTGTCGACGGTGAATGCTCCGGCGACGTGCAACGGTTCGCCCGAGGCCACGTAGGCATCGATCTCGGCGTCGGTGACGTCAGCGGCGAAGGTGACGGATGCCTCGGCCACGGCGGTCGCCTCGACCGGCGCCGAGCCCGGGGTCAGACGGAAGACGGAGTGGCCGGAGTGGAGGATGCCGGTCGCTCCGCGCATCTCGTCGCGCCAGCGGCGGGTCGCCTCCTCCGCGGTGTACGGCTTGCCGTAGACGCGGCCATCGAGGGCGAACATCGAATCGCCGCCGATCACGATGCCGTCGAAATCAGGGTGCTGCGTCACGAGGCGCTCCGCGACATCAGCCGCTTTCGCGCGGGCGAGGAGGAGGACCATGTCGGCCGGGGGGAGGCGGCCGCCGCGTTCGGCCGCCGCTGCGGCGGCCACGGCATCCTCATCCGTCTCGGGGGCTCGCGTGATCGGTTCGATCCCGACCTGGCGCAGCAGCATGAGACGGGCGGGGGAGGTGGAAGCGAGGCAGACCTGCATTCCTCCAGCGTAGAGCGCCGCATGCAGGCAATGTCCGAACAGACGTGGGATCCTGGAGGGATGACTTCCTCTTCGGGCCAGCTGCTCGACCTCGACATCACCGGTATCGCCCATGGCGGCACGTTCATCGCTCGTCACGAGGGGCGCGTGGTGTTCGTCTCCGACGCGATCCCCGGTGAGCGCGTGCGCGTGCGCATCACGGATCCCGCGCCCGGCTCGAGCGCCGAGGCCGCGGCCAAGAAGAAGTTCTGGCGCGGCGAGACGGTCGAGGTGCTCGAGCCCTCTCCGCACCGACGAGCACACGTGTGGCCCGAGGCCGACGTCTCGCGCGCGCCCGAGGACCGTGCCGGTGGAGCCGACCTCGGACACATCGAGCTGTCGCATCAGCGCACGCTCAAGCGGCAAGTGCTGCAGGAGGCCCTCGACAAGTTCGCCGGTGCGGGGCTGACGGCGCCCGAGGTTCAGGCCGTCGACGAGGGCGACGGCACGGGATGGCGAACGCGCGTCTCCCTGCACGTCGACGACGACGGCATCGTCGGGCCCTTCGCAGCCCGCAGCCACCGTGTGATCCCGGTGAGCTCGCACCCGCTGGCCCGCCGCCGTGTGGCCGCCGAAGCGCTGTCGCAGAAGAACGCCAAGCCCGGCCGCATCGACCTCGTGCAGTCCGCGGACCAGCAGGTCCACGTCATCCGCCGCCCGGAGAAGGGCAAGCGCCAGCCTGCCGACGTCATCATCGAACGTGTGGGCGAGCGCGCCTTCCGCGTGGATGCGGACGGCTTCTGGCAGGTGCACCCGCGCGCGGCGGAGACGCTCGATGCCGCGGTGCGCCGCACGCTCGCCGACCGCGTCGACCCGGAGCTCACCCACCTGGACCTCTATGGCGGGGTCGGCCTGTTCGCCGCCACTCTCGCGGATCTCGGTGCGCGCCAGATCGTCACGGTCGAGTCGAGTCGACGTGCGACCGAGCACGCCAAGCACAATCTCGAAGACGTCGACGTCGCCGCGGTCACGGCGCGGGTCGACCGGTACCTCGACGGGTTCTCGGGGGACACGAAGGTCGGCGCGGTGGTCCTCGATCCGCCCCGCGCGGGCGCCGGTCGCGCCGTGGTCGACGGCATCCATGCTCTGAAGCCGCAGGCGATCACCTATGTGGCCTGCGACCCGGTGGCGCTGGCGCGCGACCTCGGCACCTTCCGCGAGCTCGGATGGAACGTCGCCTCGCTCGAGGCCTTCGACCTGTTCCCGCACTCCCATCACTTCGAGGTCGTCGCCCTGCTGACGGCATGAGTTCACAGGGAATCGATAGACTGGGGGCTATGAGCAGGATCGCCCTCATCGATGACCACGAGTCCGTCCGGCTCGGGCTCGAATTGGCCTGTGAGCGAGACGGCTCGCAGGAGGTGGTGTTCTCCGGGAGCACCGTCAACTCCTATGCGCAGTGGCGTCGCGAGACGGGAGCGATCCCGCCCGATGTCATCGTGCTGGATCTGACGCTCGGCGACGGCACGACCGTGACCGAGAACGTCAGCCGGCTCGTCGCCGAGGGGACGAGCGTCGTCATCCACAGCGTCGCTGATCGTCCCGCGGCGGTCCGCGAGGCCCTCGCCGCGGGAGCAGCGGGCGTCGTGAGCAAGGCCTCGTCTCTCGAGGACGTGCTCGCGGCGATCCGCACGGTCGCGGGAGGCGAGGCGCTCAACAACGTCGAGTGGGCCAGCGCCGTCGATGGCGACCGGGCATTCGCCGACGCCCAGCTCTCCGTGCGCGAGCGCGAGGTCCTGCGGCTGTACGCCGCGGGGCTGCCGTTGAAGGTCGTCGCCGAGCGACTGGGCGTCGCTTATTCCACGGCGAAGGAGAACATCACGCGCGTCCGCGTGAAGTACGTCGAGGTCGGCCGTCCCGCGCGCACGAAGATCGAGCTGCTTCGCCGTGCGGTCGAAGACGGCATCGTTCTCGTCGATGGAACCTCGAGTGGCGACTGAGGCGGCGCTCGAACAGGCCTGGAGTCAGATTCCCTCGCCAGGGACCGCGGAAACGGCCTTCGAGCGCTTCACGGCCAAGCGGATGGAGTGGATCCTCGCGAAGGTCGTCGCGGTCGGTTCCGCCCTTCCGGGCACGCAGGGCCTTGTCGCTGCGCTCGGCGGTATCGCTCAGGGTGTCGATGTCGGATATATCGCGCTGATCGCGGTGGTCTATGTGCCTCTCATCGGGATGCTCGCTGCCTGCGTGTTCGGCCGGTTCGTGCGAATGGCTGCGGGGATCTTCGCGGTCGTCTACGTCGTGGCGCTCGCATGCTGGCCGTTCGTCGTGGGCACGAGCGGACGCGACGGTGGCCAGCCGTGGATCTTCTTCCTCGTGAATGTGGGCGTGGTCGCCGCAGTCCTCGCTTTCCGGCTCTGGGGGCAGCTCATCTGGGCGGTGGCGGTGCCGCTCATCTACGGAGCGGTCCGTTTGGCCGAGAGCGATTTCTCGGCTGAGTTCTGGACGGTGAACGCTTTCGACGTCTCGTTCACGCTGATCCTCGGGGTCGTGCTGCTCGCCCTCGGGTGGATGTTCCGCTCGGTTGCCGCGGGGGTCGACGATGCTCGGGGCCGTGCCGTTTCGTCGTATTCGGCGGCGGCGGCGGCAGCTGCTGCCGAAGAGGAGCGCGTCGAGCTGTCGGCACTCATGCACGACAGCGTGCTGGCAGCGTTGATCGCGGCGGAACGCGCCGACTCCGACCGTGCTCGCGAACTGTCGGTGGCGATGGCACGGGAAGCGCTGACCCGGCTCGCGAACGCCGATGCGCTCTCGCCCGAGGAGGGCAGCGATGAACCGGTCTCGACCGTGCAGATGGTCGCGGAGCTGCGGCGGGTGCTGTCTGAGCTCGGCGCGGATGCGATCGTCGAGGACCAGGGGGATCCTGTGTCGATCCCCGGTCGTACCGCACGTGCGATCGTGCTCGCAGCACGGCAGGCGATCGGCAATGCTCTCACGCATGCCCAGGGGCGAGGTCTGCATGTCGTCGTGATGTCGGGGGCGGCGTCCGGAGTCACTGTCGTCGTCTCCGATACCGGCGAGGGGTTCGATTTGGAGAGTATCCGTGACGATCGCCTCGGGATCCGTGCGTCGATCATCGCGCGCATGGCGGGTGTCGCCGGCACGGCGCGGATCGATTCGGATGCTTCGGGGACCACGGTCTGGTTGAAATGGGAACGCGCATGATCCTGTCTGTGCGCACGGTCGCCACCGCTCTCGCCGTCGGATTCTCGGTGTATTTCGCCGCACGAGCCGTGTGGTGGACGGTTCAACCGACGGCGCCGCTGATGATGATCGCCGCGATCCTGCTCTATTTGGTCGTGATCCTGGTGACGACCCTCGTCGATGCGTCCGATAACACGCGGATGCCGCTGTCGTGCGGCATCGTCGCGATCGTCGCGGCGATGGCGATCCCGACGATGGTGAGCGCTTCTCTCCCCGCGGAGTACCGAACTGCCCCCTTCGCGACCTGGTACATCGGGGCACTTGGGGTGCTCGCGGTGGTCTGCATCGTCCGTCGCCGGACCATCGAAGGGTGGCTGGTGCTCATAGCGCTGGTCGTCGGGGCATCCGTGCACCTGGGGCTCATGGTCGCCCTGGAGTTCGGCCTGGTCGGCTCGATCATGTGGACGCTCGTCGCCCACCTGCTCGTGCGGTTCTGGGATCGCGCGGTGAGGGACACCGAGCACCTCGCCGATATTCAGCGGGCCGTGTCGTCCTGGCACGCGTCGCAGCTCGTGCGTCAGCGGGAGCGTCGGCTGCGCGTGCAATACGCGCTCGACGTCGCCGGACCGGTCCTTGCCCGCACGGTCGCTGCTCGCGGGCATCTCGATGACGCGGAGCGCGAGGCCGCTCGGATGGCCGAGGGGCGTCTGCGCGACGAACTGCGCGGGGCGAGCCTGCTCAACGAGGCGGTGCGCGAGTCGATCAATGCCGCGCGCATGCGGGGGGCCGTGGTGACGGTGTTCGATGAGGGAGGCCTCGACGGCCTCGACGAGCAGCGGCGCTCGGAGATCCGCGACGAGCTCGCCGGCGTGCTGGGCGAGGCATCCAGCGCGCGGATCATCATCCGTGCGGCCCGCGATGAGCGCATGGCCGTAACGGTCGTCGGGCGGTCCGGTGTGCTGGAGTCCGCCGATGAGGATTCGGTCGACCTGTGGCACGAGATCACGCGCATGCGCTGAATCACGAAGGAGATGGGCGAGGGGCGGCGTAGTCGCCTGCCCCTCGCCAGGTGCGATCAGTTACCCGAAAACTGACCGCTTTGGTCGATCTTCGTCTGCCTACCCTGGGGCAGAGAGACCGAACGAACGCGAGGCGTTGACGCCAGTCTGCACGAGCGCAAGAGCAATGTCTGTAGGTATTTTGGGGGACAAAATTTCTTTTCCGCGCATCCGCTCCCGCTGGGGCATGATGGGGGCGTGACTTTGCGCCGACGCGGAACGAACCTGCCGAAGATGGGCGACTTCAATCAGTCCGTGATCCTCGAGGCGATCCGTCGTTCGGGTGAGGGGCTCAGCCGCACCGAACTCGTGGAGACGACCGGGCTCTCGGCCCAGACGGTGACGAACATCACCCGTCGTCTCATTGCCGATGGTCTGATCGATGAGGCGGGCCGCACGATCAGCGGCCCCGGGAAGCCGCGCACGACGCTGCGGTTGAACGCCGGGAGCCGGTTGTCGATCGGGGTTCATCTGGATCCGACGACGATGACCTTCGTGCTCCTGGACCTCGCAGGGTCCGTGATCGCCGATGATGCGCGCAGGACGCCTCCGGGCACTGCCGATCAGCTGATCACGGCCATGGCCGATGGTGTCGCCGATCTGATCAGGGGGGCGGGCATCACGACTGATGACGTCGCCGGGATCGGCGTCGCGGCGCCGGGGCCCCTGGACGCCGAACGGGGCACGGTGATCGACCCGCCCAAACTCCACTCCTGGCATCGCGTGCCGTTGCGGGACGCTCTGGCCGCGGCCACCGGGATCGATGTCACGCTCGAAAAGGACACGACGGCGGCGGCGGTGGCCGAGCTGTGGAGGGGCGATGATCCCTCGAGCGGATCGTTCCTCTTCGTCTATCTCGGCAGCGGTATCGGCACCGCGCTCGTGATCGACGGCGATGTGGTGCGGGGGGCTTCGCGGAATGTCGGCGAGGTCGGGCACATCATCGTCGATCCGGATGGTCCGGCATGCGCCTGCGGCCGCCGCGGATGCGTCGATGTCGTCTGCACACCCGCGGCGATCGTGCAGCGTGCCGAGCACGCCGGGCTCTTCGGCGCAACCCCCGAGGCGGATGCGCCCGCGGTCGTCGATGCGCGCTTCACCCAGCTGTGCGCGCAGGCCGACGCGGGGGAGCAACCCGCGCTGCGGATCCTCGAGGAGGCCATCGGGCATTTTTCGGTGCTGGTCTCGTCCCTGACGAACATGCTGGATGTCGACCGGGTCGTGCTGGGCGGACCGTTCTGGAGCCGGGCGGAGCGCACGGCGCTCCGGGTGCTGCCGGTGCTTCTGGAGGCGCAGAGCGCGACGCGGGCGGTTCGTGGTCTCCCGGTGTCGGGAACAGTTGTCGGCGAGGAGGTCGGGGCGATCGGGGCCGGGTGCCTGGTGCTCGACGAGATCCTCACGCCCCGAGCATCCGCACTGCTCCTTGATTCTTGAACCCCGTCCATCCAAAAGATGGTCTTGACAGGGTTAAATCCAATCGATTGACTATCTGTCATCACCTCGCATTGGAGTTCGTTGCCGAATGCATGACATGTTCGCCCTCGGGGAAGCTCGCGTCCGACGCTTCATATCCGAGCGATTGCGCCCGAACATGCACATGGATCTCGCGCCGCTGACTCTCGCGAGTTGGGAGGTGCCGGGGGAACCGGTACCGTTCTCTGAAGCAGTGCAGAAGGTCTACGAACCTTTCGTCGTCGGGACGAGCTGGGGACGGCCGTGGGGTACGACGTGGATACGGCTTCGGGGAACGGTACCGGCAGCATCACCCGCCGAGCTCCTCATAGACCTCGGGTTCACTCCGGCCGAGCCCGGCTTCCAGGCCGAGGGCACCGTGTACCGCCCCGATGGGGCGATCGTGAAGGCCATCGAGCCGCGCAATGCCCACGTGCCGCTGGACGGCGTGCCGGGCAGCGACTTCGAGTTCTATCTCGAGGCGGCGGCGAATCCCGACCTGGCAGAGGGCTTCCGAGAATTCCGTCCGACCGCACTGGGAGACCCGGCGACGGCGGGAACGGACCCGCTGTATGTTTTCCGCCGGGCCGATGTCGCCATCCGCGACACCGCGGTGTGGGAGCTGTTTCAGGACGCCACGGTCCTCCTCGGAGTGGTGGACGAGCTGCCGGCCGAATCGACCCGGCGCGCGGAGATCCTCCGCGCGCTGGAGCGCATGGTCGACGCCGCCAACCCGGACGACATCTCCGGCAGCGCATCGGACGCGCGGGCGGCGCTCGCGCGAGTGCTCGCCTCCGAGGCATCCGGCTCCGCCCATCGGGTTCATGCCATCGGTCATGCGCACATCGATTCGGCCTGGTTGTGGCCGGTGCGCGAGACGCAGCGCAAGATCGCGCGCACCTTCTCCAACGTGCTGTCGCTGCAGCAGGAGCATGATTTCGTCTTCGCTGCATCCTCCGCTCAGCAGTACGCCTGGCTGAAGCAGGCCCAGCCCGAACTGTTCGAACGGGTGAGCGGGGCCGTGGCCGCCGGGCGCTTCGTCCCCGTCGGAGGCATGTGGGTCGAGTGCGACACGAACCTTCCCGGCGGGGAGTCGCTCGTACGCCAGTTCCTGCACGGGTCGCGCTTCTTCGATGAGGAGTTCGGCGTGTCGACGCAGGAAGTCTGGCTGCCGGATTCATTCGGCTATTCCGCGGCGCTCCCGCAGATCGCGCGCTCGGCCGGGGCACGCTGGATGCTGACGCAGAAGATGTCGTGGAATGAGACGAATCGGATGCCGCACCACACGTTCTGGTGGGAAGGCCTGGACGGGTCGCGCATCTTCACGCATTTCCCTCCGGTCGATACGTACTCGTCGGATCTCTCCTCGGCGGATCTGGCTCGCGCCGAGCGGCAGTATGCGGAGAAGGGGGAGGCGAACACCTCGCTCGTGCCCTTCGGGTACGGCGATGGCGGTGGCGGGCCGAACCGCGAGATGCTGGCGGCGGCCGCGCGGCTGCGCTCGCTGGAGGGGTCGCCGCAGGTCGAGTTGTCGAGCCCGGAGCGGTTCTTCACGGCGGCGGAGGCGGAGTATCCGAATCCGCCCGTGTGGTCGGGCGAGATGTATCTCGAGTTCCATCGCGGCACGTACACGTCGCAGGCGCGCATGAAGCGCGGTAATCGGCGCAGCGAGCATGAGCTGCGCACGGCGGAGCTGTGGGCGACGATGGCGGCGCTGCGCGGCGCGCCGTACCCCTATGACGATTTCCGGTGCCTGTGGGAGAGCGTGCTGCTGCACCAGTTCCATGACATCCTGCCCGGCACGTCGATCGGTTGGGTGCACCGTGAGGCCGAGCAGCGTTATGCGGAGGTTCTCGAGCAGACGGAGGCGCTCAGCAAGGAAGCGCTGAGCGAGCTCGTGGGCGAGGGCGAGGTCGAGCTCGTCGCGAATGCCGGGCCGCTGGCGCGGGGAGGAGCCGCGGGGATGTCGGTCTCCCGTCGGTCGCCGGATGCCGTTTCCCCTGCTCGTGCGGTGCGCACGGCCGATGGGATCGTGCTGATGAATGAGCACCTGGAGGTCAGGATCGATGACGCGGGTCTCGTGACCGCGCTCATCGGCCGACCGAGCGGACGCAATGCGATCGCGCCGGGAGAGAAGGGGAATCTGCTTCAGCTGCACCGCGATACGCCTGCGCAGTGGGACGCCTGGGACATCGACGAGAACTACCGCCGCCATGTCATCGACCTGGTCGAGGCGGAGTCCGTCGCGATCGTCCCGCATCCCACCGCGGCTATCGTCTGCGTGATCCGCGGCCGGGGGGCCACGCGGATCACGCAGACCCTCACCCTCGAGGCGGGCGCGCAGGCTCTGGACATCGAGACGACGGTCGACTGGCATGAGCGGCAGAAGCTGCTGAAGCTGGCCTTCCCCCTGGATGTGCATGCGGAGCGGGCGGCGTCGGAGATCCAGTTCGGTCATGTGCACCGGCCGACGCACGCCAATACCTCGTGGGACATGGCGCGTTTCGAGACCGTGGCGCACCGCTGGGTGCATGTGGGGGAGAGCGGCTTCGGAGTCGCGGTGGCGAACGATGCCACCTATGGCCATGACATCGCCCGGGCACCGCGCTCAGGCGGGGGGAGCATGACGGTGGTGCGGCTGTCGTTGCTGCGTGCGCCGCTGTATCCCGATCCGGAGGCGGACCAGGGCGAGCACACGTTCCGTGTCAGTGTTCGGCCGGATGCCGGCATCGCGGATGCTGTCGAGGAGGGGTACCGGTTGAATCTTCCTCCGCGCGCCGTGCGCGGGGCCCGCCCGGTGGAGCCTCTCGTCACGCTGTCGACGGACGCCGTGATCGTCGAGGCGGTGAAGCTGGCCGAGGATCGAAGCGGGGACCTGATCGTGCGGCTCTACGAGGTGCACGGCGGCCGGGCGGTGGTGAGCTTGTCCACCGGATTCGCGTTCGACGAGGTCATCGAGAGCGATGTGCTCGAAAGGAGCGCCGACGACGGCACGATCGTGTCGGCGACGGCGCGCGACGTCTCGCTGTCCCTGCGCCCGTTCCAGATCATGACGCTCCGCTTCACGAACCCGCGCCTCGCGGATCGTTGAGCGCCTGCTGAGAGCATCCGCTCAGCCGGAGAAGCGTCCCCAGGGGATGTCCCGGCGAACCGGCGTGCGCAGGGGCCTGCGGGTGCGATCCCATGCGGAGACGACCGGCTCGTCGATGACGGCGGCTGCCGCCTCTCGCTCATAAGCGTCGGTGACGACGGCGATGAGCGCGGCGATCTCCTCCTCATTCGCGTTTCCGCGGATGAGACGAACGTCGGGGGTCTTGTCGGGCTCGGTCACAGCGGGATGTTCCCGTGCTTCTTCGGCGGCAGCTCCTGGCGCTTGCCGCGGAGGGACCGCAGAGCCTTCGCGATGGCGACGCGGGTGTTGGCGGGTTCGATGATGCCGTCGATCTCGCCGCGTTCGGCGGCGAGGAAGGGCGAGGTGACGCCGTACGTGTATTCGGCGGCGAGCTTGCTGCGCACAGCGGCGACGTCTTCGCCGTTCTCCTCGGCCTTGCGGATCTCGCCGCGGTAGAGGATGTTGACCGCTCCCTGGCCGCCCATGACCGCGATCTCGGCGGTGGGCCAGGCGAGGTTGACGTCGGCGCCGAGCTGCTTGGAGCCCATGACGATGTATGCGCCGCCGTACGCCTTGCGCAGGATCACCGTGACCATGGGCACGGTGGCCTCGGCGTAGGCGTAGATGAGCTTCGCGCCGCGGCGGATGACGCCGGTCCACTCCTGGTCGGTGCCGGGCAGGTAGCCGGGCACGTCGACGAGGGTGACGATCGGGATGGAGAACGCGTCGCAGAAGCGCACGAAGCGGCTGGCCTTCTCGCCGGCCTCGATGTTGAGCGTTCCGGCCATCTGCGAGGGCTGGTTGGCGATGATGCCGACCGAGCGTCCTTCGATGCGGCCGAAGCCGATGACGATGTTCGGGGCGAACAGCGGCTGCACCTCGAGGAAGTCGTCGTCGATCACGTGGTCGATGACGGTGTGGATGTCGTAGGGCTGGTTCGCCGAGTCGGGGATGATCGTGTTCATGACACGGTCGGAGTCGGTCGTCTCCCACTCGAAGGCGCTCGTGTAGTCGGGAGCATCCGAGAGGTTGTTGTCGGGGAGGTGCCCGAGCAGGGTGCGCGCGTAGTCGATCGCATCGTCCTCGTCATCGGCGAGGTAGTGCGCGACGCCCGAGCGGGTGTTGTGGGTGAGGGCTCCGCCGAGCTCCTCCATGCCGACGTCCTCGCCGGTGACGGTCTTGATGACGTCGGGGCCGGTGACGAACATCTGGCTGGTCTTGTCGACCATGATGACGAAGTCGGTAAGGGCGGGACCGTAGACGGCGCCGCCGGCGGCCGGGCCCATGATGATGGAGATCTGCGGGATGACGCCCGAGGAGCGCGTGTTGAGGCGGAAGATCTCGCCGTACTTGCTGAGGGCCAGCACGCCCTCCTGGATGCGGGCTCCACCCGAGTCGAGGATGCCGATGATCGGCATGCCGCCCTGGAGCGCGAACTCCATGATCTTGATGATCTTGTCGCCGGAGACCTCGCCGAGCGAGCCGCCGAAGGTGGTGAAGTCCTGCGAGTAGACGGCGACGGTGCGGCCGTGGATCGTGCCGGTTCCGGTGACGACGGAGTCGCCGTACGGCCGGTTGCGGTCCATGCCGAAGGCGGTGGTGCGGTGGCGCACGTATTCGTCGAACTCGACGAAGCTGCCCGGGTCGACGAGGAGTTCGATGCGCTCGCGGGCGGTCATCTTGCCCTTGGCGTGCTGCTTCTCCTTCGCCTTCGTCTCGGCGCCGACCACCGCTTCGCTGTAGCGCGCGCGGAGGTCGGCGATCTTGCCGGCGGTCGTGGAGAGGTCAGGGGTGTCCGTCACGGATTCCACACTAGCGGCGCGAATGATTCCTGCGTTGGATGCCTCGCACAACGGGTCGTCCGATCCTTTGGCGGGAGCGTCACTCTTCCGTCGCGAACTGCGCCGACGAGAAGTCGGCTGGCCTCGTCATCCGACGAACTTCCACACGTATTCCTGGCCGTCGCTCGGGCGGAACCAGGCGATCGTGACCACCACCTGAACGAGGTCGGCGGTGCACAGGCACAGCTCCATGTTCTCGGTCGGCAGCATCTGCCCCCACCACTGCGTCGAACACTCTCCCGGATCGCTGCGGAACACCCGCACGAAGTCCGCGCTCTCAGCCGAGTCGTTGCTCACGACGGGGTGGGCAGGGTCCGTGCGCACGATGCGCCACGGCACCCGGTAGGCGGGCGGAGGAGGGATATCGGTCGGGTCGATCGGTCGAAGCATGCGGCCACGCTAGGAGCGATCTCCGACGTCACGGCGCTGTTCCGCGCCGCCCCGGTGTGGGCGGGGGAGAACCGCTCAGGAGGCGTCGTCTGTGGAGGAGGAGTCGAGCTCCTTTGGCGTTCGCCGCACCCGCCCGATCTCTCCGGCGCGACGCCCGGCCCACGCTGCCCCGCGGCCGAGGTTCTCCGCAGCTCCGAGGAAGGCACCGCCGACCTGGCGCGCCCCGCGCAGCATCCGCATCTCGATCTTCTGGGCACCCTCGACCGGCTCGAGCGAAGGGGGAAGAACAGCGGGCGCTGCGCCGAAGGCGCGATGAGAGGTCGTCAGTACGCGCCGACCGAGCAGATGGTTGCCCGCTCCGCCGACCGCGGCGCCCACGCCGAAGGGGAGCGCCTTGCCGATGACGGACGCCCCGCCCGAAGCCGCGAAGTGCTTGACGAACCGGGTCTTGAGCTGATCGACGACCGGGCCGACCGCCGCACGCGGCAACGACTTCGTCACCATCTCGCCCCAGTATGACGAGCGGGACGCCCCGCCGCCGGTCGCCTGTTTGGCGAGCTGGCCCACCAGATCGACGCCCTCCTTGCCGAGCATGAGCGTCATCACCAGCGCCCGGGCACGATCCGGATTCTCGATCGCGATGCCGTGCACCTCGGCGACGGACTGCGCGAACAGCGCCGTCGATTCGAGGAACCCCAGCGTCTCCACGCCCGACAGAGCGAGCGTGACACCCGTGCCGATGCCGGGCACGACGGCCGTGGCGCCCACAGCCGCACCACCGGTCGTCACAGCCGCGAGATATCGCCGCTCGAGAATGCGGATGAGACGCTCGGGCGTCGCATCCGGATTGCGCAGACGGATGCTGCGGATATGGGCCAGCACGAGCGGGCGCTGGATCGCCAGAACGCGATCCAGTCCGCGAACCGCAAGAGGATGCTCCTGCGAACCCACGGGAGGCACTCCCTTGTCCCACGGGGCGTCTTCCGGGAGGGAGTGGATCTTGTGCACCTTCTTGGCCATCATCGCGATACTACGGGCGGAAGTCCGGGAAGAAGCAGAAAGCCGCCGGATGCTTCGGGAAGAAGCATCCGGCGGCTTTTGAAGCGGATCAGATCGATGATCAGACGAAGAGGTTCGCTCGCTCGAGGTCCTCGGCGAAGTCGACCTCGACGGCGTAGAGGTCGGAGACGTCCATCGGCTCGAGGAGCAGGCCGTCCTCGGCGATCGCGAGCTCGAGGCCACGCTCGAAGTAGTCCTGGTCGTCGACGCGCTGCAGCTGGCGCATGAACGCCTTCTTGTGCGTCGAGGAGATGTAGTTGATGCCCACGGCCTCGCCGAGACCGCCCGTGACGGTCTTCGACAACTCATTGATGAAGCCCTCGGCCGTGACCGTGTACTTCACCTCTTCGTCGCTGACCTTGGAGGTGTTGACGGTCACGAATGACTGGTCGCGCTCGATGAACTCGATGGCGCGTCCGAGGATGCGCGGGTCGAAGACGACGTCGCCGTTCATCCAGAGCACGCCGCCCTTGCCCGTGGCGCCGAGGGCACGCAGCAGGCTCTTAGAGGTGTTGGTCTCGTCATAGCGCTCGTTGTGCACGTAGTTCGCCGACGGGAAGGCCTCGATGATCGTCTCGGCGCGGTAGCCCACAACAGCTGTGATGCGTGCGTCGCTGCCGAACACGGCACGGATGTTGTCGTGCTGCTGCTGCATGATGCTGCGTCCGTCGCTCAGCTCGGTGAGCGGCTTGGGCAGCGAGCGGCCGAGGCGCGAGCCCATGCCTGCGGCGAGGATGACGGTTTGAAGAGTCACGAATACTCCTAAAAAGTTTCGGTGTTCACGGCCGGTTAATCGACCAGACACTTCTTCGTGCCGCCCTCATGCTAGCGACGGGGGCTGGGAACGACCCGGGGGCGGCCCCTCTGTTGCCATTTCGTGATCAGCTACACACCCGACGCACAGGTGGAGACAACCGACGAACACGCATAGCCAATTGTGTCGATTGGACCGGAGAAAGACCAGGGCCGTTGATACCGTAAGACGGTGACTGCTTCTCCTGATGACCGGATCGAACCTGCCGATGATGTGACGGCGGACACAGCCGAAGCCCCCGCATCCACGGCGAAGAAGACTCAGCCGACGAAGAAGGCGGCGCCCGCGAAGACCGCCGCGAAGACCACGGCGAAGCCGGCTGCGAAGAAGGCTGCGCCGAAGAGCACCGCGTCGACGACGACGGCATCGCGGACCGCGACGAAGAAGACGACGACCAAGAAGACGACGACCGCGAAGACGGCGACCGAGACCGCGGAGCCGGCGAAGAGCACGGCGTCCAAGAGCACGGCGCCCAAGGCGCCCGCGGCGAAGACTGCGGCGGCGAAGAGCGCCGCGGCGAAGACCTCGGCGGCCAAGGCCGCAAGCACCTCCGCCGCGGCGAAGAGCACCGCGGCGAAGACGACCGCAGTCAAGGCCGCTGCCGCGAAGACGGCGACGAAGGCCGCCGCCACCAAGAACACGGCGGCGAAGACGGCCGCGGCGAAGACAGCCGCTGCCAAGATCGCCGCCGCGAAGAAGGCGGAAGAGGCGAAGAAGGCCGCGGACGCCGCGAAGCTCGAGGACGCGAAGCGCGCGGAAGAGGCGAAGCAGGCTGAAGAAGCGAGGCGCGCGGAGGAAGCGAAGCTGGCTGAGGAGGTCGCGAAGGCTGTAGAAACCGCACAGGCGGAAGACATCGCGCACGAGCAGGAATCCTCGACCTCGGAGGAGAAGAAGCCCGCTGCGAAGAAGTCCGGCTCAGGCAAGCGCAAGCAGTCGGTTGCGAAGAAGGCGGCCGATGCTGCTGCCTCGACCGCCGAGGCCGTCATCTCCCCGGCGGAGGACCCCGTCGAGGAGCTCACCGTCGTCGAATCCGACACGACGGCCGTTCTCGACGCGAGCGAGATCGAGGCGAGCACCGAGCTCGACGACATCGAGGCCGCGGCCCAGGCGATCGCGGGCTCCGTGACGGAGACGGCGGATCCGGCATCCGCCTCCGACGCCGTCGTCATCCGCGGCCTCGTGAAGGAGTTCGGAGACCACCGTGCGGTCGACGGCATCGACCTCACCGTGCCCGCAGGATCCTTCTACGGCATCGTCGGGCCCAACGGCGCGGGAAAGACCACCACACTGTCGATCCTTGCCGGGCTCCTGCGCGCCGATGACGGCCAGGTCGTCGTGTGCGGGATCGACCAGAAGGAGGATTCCTTCGGTGCCAAGCGCGTCATGGGCGTCCTGCCCGATCGCCTGCGCACCTTCGACCGTCTGACGGGTCGTCAACTGCTGCGCTATTACGGTCTGCTGCGCAGCCTGAGCGCCGACGTCATCGAGAAGCGCACGGCGGACCTCATCCGCGCCTTCGATCTCGGCGACGCCGTCGGCCGCGTCGTCTCCGACTACTCGGCCGGTATGACCAAGAAGATCATGCTCGCCGGGGCCATGATCCACTCGCCGCGCGTGCTCGTGCTCGACGAGCCGTTCGAAGCGGTCGACCCGGTCTCCTCGGCGGTCATCCTCGACATCCTGCGCGCCTACGTCGCGCACGGCGGAACCGTCATCCTCTCCAGCCATGGCATGGACCTCGTCGAGCGGGTCTGCTCGCGTGTGGCGATCATCGTCGACGGAGAGGTCCTGGCCGAGGGGACGGTCGACGAGGTCCGCGCGGGCCAGACGCTCGAATCGCGCTTCGTGGAGCTGTCGGGCGGCATCGGAGAGGTGGAGGGGCTGGAATGGCTGCACACGTTCTCCGACTGAGGCTCGCCCTCATGCTCGGCGCCCTACGGGGCGACCGAGCGGTGCGCACCGTCGTCGGCATGCTGGCTCTGATCGCCGCGACCATCGCCGTCTGCATCGCTCTGCTGAGCCTGGCCGATGCGCCGGTATCGGTCGCGCGGACCGTGATCGTGCTCGGAGGCGCCGCGGCGCTGCTGGGCTTCCTCATCGGTCCGGTGCTCACCGGAACCCAGGATCAGCTCGATCCGCGAAAGTTCGGGATCTTCGGCGTCGATGTGAAGCAGATGCCGTGGATCCTGGCGCTGGCCTCGCTCGTGAGCGTGCCGTCCTTCGCGCTCCTCGCCGTGGCGGTCTGCCTGGCGATCGTGCTGACGGAGGTCGGCGCGCCGGCGCCCGTCGCCGTTCTCGTCGCCGTCGTGGGCTTCCTCTCCTCCGCGCTCGCCGCCCGCATCGGTATGGCGCTCAATGCGCTGCTTCTGCCGGGCCGTCGCTCGCGGGAGCTGACCACGCTGTTCGTTCTCGCGGTCGTCGTGATCGCATTCCCCGTCGCCGTATTCCTCGCCTCCCTTGAATGGGACGGGCAGGTTCCGGATGCCGTCGACCGGGCGACCGAGACCATCGGGTTCACGCCGCTCGGGGCGATTCCCTCGTTCCCGCTCGCGATCGCCGAGGGCGATACGGCGGGAGCATGGGGCGCCGGGATCGTCGCGCTCGTCACGCTCGCCGCGCTGTGGATGCTGTGGAGCCTGCTCGTGCAGCGACTGCTCACCATGACCGAGCGACCCGCCACATCGCGTGAGCGGACCGGTCTCGGCTGGTACGGTGTCCTGCCCTCGAACGCCTTCGGCGCGATCGCCGCACGCAGCCTCGTCTACTGGCTGCGCGATCGGCGCTACATCGTGAATTTCGTCATCGTGCCGATCGCCGGTGTGCTCACGGTCTTCCCGCTGCTCGTCGCCGGTGTCCCGCTGTACATCGCCGCTCTCGTGCCGGTGCCCGTCATGGCACTCTTCTTCGGCTGGCTGCCGCACAACGACGTCGCCTACGACTCCACGGCTCTGTGGCTTCACGTGGCCAGTGGTGTGCGTGGCCTCGCCGACCGGCTCGGGCGCCTCGTCCCGATCGCCCTCGTCGCACTTCCCGTGCTCGCCGTCGCGGTCCCGTTGACGCTGGCGCTCATCGAGAGCTGGTATCTGCTGATGCCGCTGATCGGTTTGGCCTCGAGCCTGTTCCTCACCGGTCTCGGCTGCTCCAGCATTCTCTCCGTCGTCTCGCCCTATGCGGTCTCGCGTCCGGGAGACAGCCCCTTCCAGCAGCCGCAGCGCGCTGCATCGCGCGGCGGCTACGGGCCGGCGATCACGTTCCTCGGCTCGCTGATCTTCAGCGCGCCGACGATCTGGCTGTTCATCCTGACGGTCATCGAGGACGGCGTCTTCAACCCGCTGACGTTCTGGGTGGGACTCGGAACCGGTGTGCTCGTCCTCGCCGCGGGCGCCGTCATCGGCGGCCGGATCTACGATCGCAGCGGCGAACGGCTGATGGAGTTCGTCGAGACGGCGTGAACCGCCGCCCTGCGGTGTCCCCGGGCGGATAGACTCGGCGCATGAGCACTCCGTTGGACAGCCCCGATCAGGGCGGCATCGCAACCCTCGATCGTGAACTTGAAGAACTCCTCAAAGAGGAGAACATCGAGCCCGGCGACCACGAGCGCTTCAGCCACTACGTCAAGAAGGACAAGATCCTCGAGTCCGCGATCAGCGGGCGTCCCGTGCGCGCGCTGTGCGGCAAGAAGTGGACACCGGGACGCGATCCCGAGAAGTTCCCCATCTGCCCGACGTGCAAGGAGATCTACGAGTCGATGGTCGGCTGACGCCGACGCGCATCACTCCTGATCCAGGTAGACCGTCGGGATCGCAGGGTCGGACTTGCTGAGGGCGAGTGCCCGGACGGGAAGCTCCTCGCGGACGCGCAGGTGGTGCTCGCGGGCGGATGCCGTCCCCGCCGCGCCTTCGTAGGCGGCGTCGATGTCGCCGTTGTCGACGAGCACGACCTGCAGAGCCCGGGACTCCGGGTGCTCGGCGGCCGTGCCGAGAGCTTCGAAGCCATCCGAGACGACGATGGTCTCGGCCGTCGCGGTGCCTCCGGCGAGTGTGCGGAACGCGGCCTTGCGCCCGCCCTGCGAACCCTTGTCGGCGGATTTCTTCGCCACGGCGACCCACCCGCCCGCGGCATCCTGTCGTGCGACGATCTTGTAGACCATGCTCGCCGTGGGATAACCGGATCCGGTGACCACCGAGGTGCCGACGCCGTAGGCGTCGACCGGCGAAGCCGCCAGCGCGGCGATCGCGTACTCGTCGAGGTCGCTCGTGACGGTGATCTTCGTGCCGGTGGCGCCGAGATCGTCGAGCTGCGTGCGCACGGCCGCGGCGACCGTGGGAAGATCGCCCGAGTCGAGCCGCACGCCGCCGAGCGAGGTGCCCGCGACGCGGATCGCGGTTTCGACGCCACGAGCGATGTCATAGGTGTCGACGAGCAGGGTGGTGTCGATGCCGAGGCTGGCCACCTGCGAGCGGAAGGCCTCCTCCTCGCTGTCGTGCAGCAGCGTCCATGCGTGCGCCGCGGTGCCCATCGTGGGGATGCCCCACTGCCGTCCGGCCTCGAGGTTGCTCGTTGCGCCGAAGCCGGCGATGTAGGCGGCGCGGGCCGCCGCGACCGCCGAGCGCTCGGCGGCGCGGCGCGAGCCCATCTCGGCGAGCGGGCGCTCACCGGCGGCGATGCTCATGCGGGATGCCGCCGTCGCGACCGCCGAGTCGTGGTTCAGCACGCTCAGGGCGAGGGTCTCGAGCACGACGGCATCGGCGAAGGAGCCCTCGACCGTGAGGATGGGGGAGCCGGGGAAGTACAGCTCGCCCTCGCGGTAGCCGCGGATCGTGCCGGTGAACCGGTAGTCCTCGAGATAGCGGAGGGTCTCGGCGTCGACGATGCCGCCGTCGCTGAGGAAGCGCAGCTCGTCCTCGCCGAAGCGGAAGTCGCGCAGCATCGTCAGCAGGCGCCCGGTGCCGGCGACGACGCCGAAGCGGCGGCCGCCGGAGAGCCGGCGCGAGAAGAGCTCGAAGACGCTCGGACGCGAGGCGGTGCCATCGCGCAGGGCGGCGCCGAGCATCGTGAGTTCGTATTGATCGGTGAGCAGCGCCGTCGACGAGGTCATGTGCTCAGCCTAGTGAGCGCGTGGCGGGTCTCGTGACATCGCGCGGAGGGTAGGCTGGTGAGTCATGAACGAGGCACCGATCGGCATCTTCGACTCCGGTGTCGGCGGACTCACGGTCGCTCGGGCGATCCGCGCACAGCTGCCGCAGGAGTCTCTCGTCTACATCGGCGACTCCCAGCATTCCCCCTACGGTCCCAAGCCGATCGCCGATGTGCGGCGCTACGCGCTCGAGGTGCTCGACACCCTGGTCGACCAGGGTGTGAAGATGCTGGTGATCGCCTGCAACACCGCATCCGCGGCCATGCTGCGCGATGCGCGCGAGCGCTACGACGTCCCCGTCGTCGAGGTCATCGGCCCCGCCGTGCGCCGCGCGGTCTCGACGACCCGTAACGGGCGCGTCGGCGTGATCGGCACGATCGGCACGATCGCCTCGCGCGCCTACCAGGACATGCTCGAAGTCGATGAGCGCCTGCAGGTCTTCACCGCGGCATGCCCGCGCTTCGTCGAGTTCGTCGAAGCCGGGATCACCGGAACCCCCGAGGTCATCGCCGTCGCCGAGGAGTACCTGGCACCTCTTCGCGAGGCCGACGTCGACACGCTCGTGCTCGGGTGCACGCACTATCCCTTCCTGCGCGGTGCGATCAGCTACGTCATGGGCGAGGGCGTGTCGTTGGTCTCCAGCGACGACGAGACCGCCGGCGACGTGTTCCGACAGCTCCTACGCGGCGATCTGCTCGCCCCGCCGGATGCCCGGGCCACCTATGTGTATGAGGCGACCGGCGAGTCGACCGAGGAGTTCACCGCCCTCGCCAACCGGCTCATGGGATCCGAGATCCGCGATGTGCAGCACGTGCAGACCGGCGTCATCACGCTCCCCGACCTTTCCGAGCTGGCCGCTGCCGGCATCACCGACCTGAAGGAAGTCCATGACTGACATCGTCCGCGCCGACGGCCGCTCCATCGATCAGCTGCGCGAGATCACGATCGAGCGCGGCTGGAGCGCCCACGCGGAGGGCTCGGCACTCATCAGCTTCGGCGGCACGAAGGTGCTGTGCACGGCATCCTTCACCAATGGGGTCCCGCGCTGGCTGACCGGCAAGGGCAAGGGCTGGGTCACCGCCGAGTACTCCATGCTTCCCCGCGCGACCAACAG
>NZ_CANROA010000008.1 GCF_947632095.1 uncultured Microbacterium sp.
CCCAGCGGGATTCGAACCCGCGTTACCGCCGTGAGAGGGCGGCGTACTAGGCCGCTATACGATGGGGCCAGTCACGCTGCTCGGTGCGATCAGACCGCGACCGGAGCAGTATCTATTCTCGCACACTCGGCCAGGTGCTCGTGACCACCGGGACCTCGGCACCGCATCCACCCACGAACAACGAAAGCCCCACCCGAGGGTGAGGCTTTCGGATCTGGTGACCCCAGCGGGATTCGAACCCGCGTTACCGCCGTGAGAGGGCGGCGTACTAGGCCGCTATACGATGGGGCCAGATCAGTACTGTCTTCGGCGCTTTGTTTCCTCCGCGCTGGCGACTCATAAAGTATGACACGAGAATTTCGCTCCGGCCAAATCGAGGCCCTTGTTCCTGCTTCCCGGGCACGTCGCCACGTTCCCGTAGTTGCCGTAGAGGTCGGCACGCGCTTGACTCTGCATATGCGCGTTACGAAGCACGAACATGCCGCCCTCCGCATCGACCAGGCCGGAGAGAGCCTCCTCATCGATCCCGGCTCTTTCACGGGTCCCCTGGAAGACCTCAGCAATGTCGTCGGCCTGGTCATCACGCATGAGCACGCCGACCACTGGACCCCGGAGCACTTCGACCGGATCCTGCGCCAGGTGCCCGGGCTGCCCATCTACGCCCCCGCTGGCGTCGCCGCCGCTGCCTCGGGATACGACATAACCGTGGTCCACCCTGGCGATACCGTGACGGTCGGCGCGTTCACACTGCGATTCTTCGGCGGCGATCACGCCGTCATCCACGAATCGCTCCCACTTGTTCAGAATGTCGGAGTTCTCGTGAACGAGCAGCTCTACTACCCGGGAGATTCCTATGCGGTCCCGGAGGGCGTCTCGGTCGACACGCTCGCAGCTCCCCTGGGCGCCCCGTGGCTGAAGATCGGCGACGCGATGGACTTCGTGCTCGCCGTGCAACCGAAGCGCGCCTTCGGAACGCACGACATGACCCTGTCGACGATCGGTCGCAATATGCACCGGCAACGCCTGCAGTGGGCCACCGAGCAGAACGGCGGCGAGTTCTTCGAGCTGGACCCGGGCGACACGCTCGATATCTGAGCGCGCCGCCCGGCGACGCGCCTACTGGGCCGCGCGCACCCGCAGATCGCGGGCGAGGTGGTCGCGCTGCTCGATCACGAGACGGCGCAGCGATCGTGGCGCATCGTCGTTCTCGGCCAGCCAGGTGTCGACGAGCGTCAGGTCGTCGGATGCCGGGAATAGCCCGACGACGAGGCGACGCGCGATCTCGATGCTCCGCTGCGCCCACGCGTCGCGGATGCGCTCGAAGTAGCCCGCGTCGAGGTCGGCGATGAGATCGCGGCGCCCTCCGGCGCGCACACCGCTCATCGTCGCGCTGAGGTGATCGTTCGTGAGGGTGAGGTCCTGCCACGCCGCGTGCCATCCGACGGTGCGGGACTCGACCGTCGGCTTCGCCCAGAGCGCCGCGAGCGAGGCAGTGCGGCCGCTGGCGGTGTCGTCGCGCTCGAGCTCGGCGCTGATGTCGTCACCGGTCGCGTGCCCGGTGGTGCGCAGCGCGGTCAGCAGCGCCCAGCGCAGGTCGGGATCCAGCGGGAGGCCCGCAGGCGCGTCGCCTGCAAGAAGACCGCGAACGTCGTCGACGCGGGAGTCATCGTGAGCGGATGCCGCGGCGAAGGCGCGTGCCCAGGCGATCTGCGTGTCGCCACCGGCGGCAGCGGCCTGCAGAGCCGCCCAGGTCGTCTCCACCCATCTCCGCCGCTGCGCCGACCGAGCTTCACTCGGGACGTAGTGGCCGATCGTATAGGCGGCATTGGCGATCACGCCGGTCAGCAGACCCACGTTGGCTTCGGCCGGCGCGTGAACCGCGACGATCGCGAGGTAGCGTTCGGACGGGAGCTCACCATCGCGGGTCGCATTCCACAGCGACGACCAGACGAGCGCACGCGGCAGCGGCTCCAATGTCGACAGCGCCTGCTCCGCGGCATCCACAGAACGGGCATCGAGGCGCGCCTTCGCGTACGTGAGGTCGTCGTCGTTGAGCAGCACGAGGTCCGCGTCGGCGAGGTCGACCGGAGTCTCGCCGTCGAGGATGTCGAGCTCGGCCTGATCCGTGCGCACCAGTCGTCCCTCGACGAGGCCGTAGAGTCCGACCCGCAACCGGTGCGGACGCGGATCGCTCTGCACCAGCATCCGCGCGCCGTCAGGCGCTGTCTCGAGAGACAGCGTCGACATGCCGCTCGTCTCGAGCCACGCGCGAGACCACGCGCGCAGGTCCCGCCCGGAGACCGCCTCGAGCTGCACGAGCAGGTCGTCGAGCGTCGTGTTGCCGTAGGCATGGGCTGCGAAGTAGCGGCGCGCACCCTCGAAGAAATGCTCCTCGCCGACGAACGCGACGAGCTGCTTGAGCACCGAGGCGCCCTTGGCATAGGTGATGCCGTCGAAGTTCAGCTTCGCCGCTTCGAGGTCGGCGATGTCGGCGACGATCGGATGCGTCGTCGGAAGCTGGTCCTGCTGATACGCCCAGGCTTTGCGATTCGCGGCGAAACGCTCCCACGCATCCGTGTACCGGGTCGCGGCGAACGACGCGTGCGAGCCCATGTAGTCGGCGAACGACTCCTTGAGCCACAGGTCGTCCCACCAGCGCATCGTCACGAGGTCGCCGAACCACATGTGGGCCATCTCATGCAGGATCGTGTTCGCCCTGCTCCCCCGCTGCGCGTCGGTCGCGGTGCCGCGCACGAGGTACGACTCGGTGAAGGTAACCAGGCCCGGGTTCTCCATCGCGCCGAGGTTGTACTCGGGCACAAAGATCTGGTCGTACTTGCCCCACGGGTAGGGGAACGCGTACGCGTCGCTGAAGAAGTCCAGCCCCTGCTTCGTGACCTCGATCACGTCATCGGCCTCGAGGAACGCCGACAGCGATGGGCGGCAGAGCAAACCGAGCGCGATCGTCTGCTCCCCGCGCGTCCATTCCGCATCGACCCGGTGATAGGGACCGGCGGCCACGGAGGTGATGTAGCTCGACAGCGGGAGCGTGGGCGCGAACTCCACGGTCTGCGCCTCTCCGAGCAGGGCGACGTCGACAGGGCTCTGATTCGACAGGACGTGCCATCCGGCCGGCGCGTGCACGACGAATGTGTACGACGCCTTCATATCCGGCTGCTCGAAGCACGCCATGACGCGCCGCGAGTCGGCGGGCTCGTACTGCGTGTAGAGATAGGTCTCACCATCGACCGGGTCGACGAATCGGTGCAGGCCCTCGCCCGAGCGGCTGTATGCGCCCACCGCGTCGATCACGACGGTGTTCGACGCGGTGAGACCGGACACGCGCACGCGGGCTCCGTCCCAGTCGACGGGGCGCGCCGCGCCGTTGACCGTGACCGATTCCACGGCCTCACCGATGAAGTCGATCCACGTGGTATCCGTCGTCGCATCGAAGGCGAGCGTCGTCGTGCTGCGGAACCCGGTCCGCTCGGGGTCACGCGCCGAACGGAGGTCCAGTTCGACCCGGATGCTGTGAACGGTGACCGACGCGGATCGCGCGGCGGTCTCTTCGCGAGAGAGATTGGCAGAGCTCATGACCCCATCGTTTCATGAGCGGATGCCGTCTCCAGGGAACCATTCACCCTCGGATCGGTTAGGCTGAACCCGTTACACGATGACGGCCGGGCTCTCCGGACGTTCATCGGCCCGAATGCCGTCGAGGCATGGTGGCCGCTTTCCATTCCTCCCTCATCTACCTCACCTTCTCCGGGCTCGATACGCCGCACATATTGCCGCTCCCCGAAGAACCCCCAAGCTGCCGTGGCGCGATGTCGTCACGGCGAACCGGATCGACGATCGATCCACGAACACCGAAGGAAACACAGCATGGCCACTGGCACTGTCAAATGGTTCAACTCCGACAAGGGCTACGGCTTCATCGCTCCCGATGACGGCTCCGCAGATGTCTTCGCGCACTTCAGCGCGATCCAGGGCAGCGGACACCGCAACCTCGAGGAAGCGCAGAAGGTCGAGTTCGACACGGAGCAGGGACCCAAGGGCCCCCAGGCGACGAACATCCGTTCGCTCTGATCTGAGCTTCGAGGCCCGGTTCCGCATCATGCGGAGCCGGGCCTTCGCTTTCCCCCTCAGCGCTGTCGAAGCAGCCGCAGCACGCACTGCTCCTCGACGCTGAGATAGGCCTTCGGCGTCATCCGGCTCATAGCGTGCCGCAGGCGCGCAATCGTGCTGCTGTCCTCGAAGGCGGCGAGAACGCGCGGATCGATATATGACTCCTGCGTGACCGCGGGAGTGTTCCCCAGTCGCTCCGCCACACCCGTCACGATATCGCGGAGATTCGTCTGGTCGTCGCCGCTTTCAGCCGCCAGCATCGCGGATGCCGTCAGCAGGGTCCCGCCCCACGTGCGGAAGTCTTTCGCCGAGAACTCTTCGCCCATGTGTCTCTTCACATATGCGTTGACGCGCCTGCTGTCGATGTCGTGGAGGTTCCCGTCGTCGTCGAAGAACCGGAAGAGCTCGTATCCCGGCATCTCCTGGAGCTGTTCGACGACGCGTACGATGCGCGGGTCCCGCACGCTCTTGATATGGCGCCTCCCGTTCTTACCGATGAAATCGAACGTCACCGTGCCCGCAGCGATCCGCGTGTGCTTGCGACGGAGCGTGGTGACGCCGTAATGCCGGTGCTTCCGGGCGTATTCGGCGCCTCCGACGCGGAAGAACTCCTGATCGATCAGCGCGACGATGCAGGCGATGACCCTGTCCTCTCCCAGCCGGCGCCGTCGAAGATCGTGGTCGACCTGTTTGCGCAGCCGCGGCAGGCGTTGCGCGAACCGCAGCACCCGGGCGTACTTCGCCTTCTCCTGCTTCCGCCAATGCGCCGGGCTGTAGATCGCCTGGGTCCGTCCCGCTGCGTCCACACCGCGCGCCAACACCGCGGAGCGGGAAGTCCGCGCTATCTCGACGTCGGTCCACGCAGGAGGGATGGCGAGGGCGTTCAACCGCGCGATTTCGCGAGCCCGCGTGATCTTCCGCCGACCATCCCAGTAGACCGGCGAGCCGTCGACCATGTGCCGTGACAGAGGCAGCCGGCGCGGCGCGCTCATCGCGTCGCTTCCAGACGCTGAGACCCCCGCCCACCGGACGGGTTCCCGTCACGACAGATCACTGCCGCAGCGGCGACTTTCTCCCGCAGTTCGATTGCGTCGGCCACCACACTCATCTCCGACAGATCTGCTCCTCGCCGCTTGTCCTCTGAAAGCGTCGAGATCGCCGAGTTCCAGCGCATGTGCTCGAAGCGGGCCTCCATGGATGCCGCATCACTGACGTCCGTGATCGAGCCGGTGCTGGTCGCGGCCCGGGTGGTCTCTCCGCTCACCTCGGTTGGAGGGAGAGGAACGCCACGTCCGGATACGACAAAACCCCCGGATGAACCGGGGGTTTTCTCTGCTGGGGTACCTGGACTCGAACCAAGAATGGCGGTACCAGAAACCGCTGTGTTGCCAATTACACCATACCCCATGGGCGGGAACTGCGCCCCGCACCGAGATATAACTTTACCTGACATCCGCCATCCCTCCAAAACGTGGCGCACCTCCCGGGCGAGTCGAGGTCTCAGACCTCGACTCGACGCCCGGACTGCCCCGCTTCGATCCAGGAATCCAGGGCATATCCCTGCTCCTGGGCGGTCGCCAGATAATCCGTCTTCCGGGCGGCATCCATGTGAGGCTCACGGCTGAGCAGCCACAGATACTTGTGATCCGGCGTGCCCACGAGCGCGTGACGATACTCGGGATCGATGCGGAGCACCCAGTAGTCGGCCTTCGTGAAGGGGATCCACCGCAGACCCTCGGGGAGGAATGTCACCTGAAGGCGGCCCGGATGCTCCTCATCGGGAACCGCGTGACCCAGCGCCTGGGTCGGCTTGCCGTCTTCATCATGACAGCGGTTGTCGACGGTGACAGTGCCGTCGTCGTTCAACGAATATTCGGCTGTCACATTGGTGGCCGCGTCGTCCTCATAGCGCAACGGCAGACGGCCGATCTCGTACCAGAGACCGAGATAGCGCTCCAGATCGAGACTCTCTACCGATCGAACGTTGTTGTCCTCAGACATTGATCCTCCTCGCCTTGTCCGCCCCACGATAAACGGGACGGACAAGAACGCGAAGGGGGTTGCTTACGCGGCGAGATGCTGCGACAGCGCACGCAGGCGGCGCAACGACTCTTCCTTGCCGAGCAGCTCCATCGACTCGAACAGCGGGGGCGAAACGCGCCGACCGGTGATCGCAACCCGCGGCGGGCCGTAGGCCACACGCGGCTTCAGCTCGAGGTTCTCGATGAGAGCCGCAGAGAGCGCGTTCTGGATGTTCTCCGTCGTGAAGGCCTCAACCGGCTCGAGGGCCGCCACACAGGCATCCAGCACCTCGGCGCCGTTCGCGGGAACGCCCTTCAGAGCATCCGCGTCGTAGGAGACCTCATCGACGAACAGGAAACCGAGCATGCCGGGCACGTCACCGAGCAACTGAACGCGCTCCTGAACCAGCGGCGCAGCACGGAAGGCGAGCACGAGCTGCTCGTGCGTGGGCTCGTCGAACAGACCGGCTGCTGCGAGGTAGGGCAGGATCCGCTCCGCGAAGTCCTTCTCCCCCAGCATCCGGATGTGGTCGCCGTTGATCGACTCGGCCTTCTTCTGATCGAAGCGGGCCGGGTTCGGGTTGACGTTCTCGATGTCGAACGCCGCGATGAACTCGTCGAGGGAGAACACGTCCTGATCGGCCGAGAGCGACCACCCCAGGAGCGCGAGGTAGTTGAGCAGACCCTCGTGGATGAAACCGCGCTCGCGGTGCAGGAACAGGTCGGCCTGCGGATCGCGCTTCGACAGCTTCTTGTTGCCGGTCTCGCCCAGCACCAGCGGCATGTGCGCGAAGCGGGGCACGAACGTCGTGACGCCGGCCTCGATCAGTGCCGCGTACAGCGCGAGCTGGCGCGCCGTCGACGGCATGAGGTCCTCGCCGCGCAGCACGTGGGTGATGCCCATCAGTGCATCGTCGACGGGGTTCACGAACGTGTACAGCGGGATGCCGTTGGGGCGCACGACCACGAAGTCCGGGAAGGAGCCCGCGGGGAAGGTGACCTCGCCGCGGACCAGGTCGACGTAGGTGAGGTCCTCGTCGGGCACGCGCAGGCGCAGCGCCGGCTGACGCCCCTCGGCCCGGAACGCGGCCTTCTGCTCATCGGTCAGATCGCGGTCGTAGTTGTCGTAGCCGAGCTGCTTGGCGCGGCCGGCGGCCTCGTTGCGCGCGTCGATCTCCTCAGCGGTCGAGTAGCTCTCGTACAGAGCTCCCGTCGTTATGAGCTTGTCGATGACGCCGCGGTAGATGTCGTGACGCTCGGACTGGCGGTACGGCGCGTGCGGGCCGCCCACCTCAACGCCCTCGTCCCAGTCGATCTTCAGCCAGGTGAGCGCGTCGACGAGCTGCCGGAAGCTCTCCTCGCTGTCGCGTGCGGCATCGGTGTCCTCGATGCGGAACACGAGCTTGCCGCCGTTGTGCCGGGCGTAGGCCCAGTTGAACAGCGCCGTGCGGACCATGCCGACGTGCGGCAGACCGGTCGGAGACGGGCAGAAGCGGACGCGGACATCGGATCCCGACGCGGTCGTGGTGAGGGGGTGCGGAGTAGCCATATCCCCTCAATCCTACGCGGAGCTCCTCCGCTGCACAGCGATTGCCGCCACGTGCTCGAGTGCGATCGTCCCGGCGTCGTCGTAACGAGCGGAGACGGTGTCAAACGCAGCGCGGAAACGGATACGCGCCGAGCCGTCGAGGAGCTGGTAGAACCCGCCCGCCGAAGCCACACCGCCCTCCACGGACGCCCATAGCATCTCGGGGGACGCGCGCCAAATCCGTTCCTCTTCCGTCACGGAGACGGTGGCCCACCCGGCGGCCCGCAGCATCGATGCGAACCCCTCGGCTGTGCGTTCGAAATCCTTTTCCGGCGGCAGTCGTCCGCCCGTTGCACGAGGCAGCGCCGACTCCTCGACCACCTCGCCCCAGAACCAGGACGGGGAGCGGGTCCAAATACTCGCAGCAACGACGCCGGCGGGCGCCGCGACCCGCAGCAACTCCGCAGCGGAACGCCGCGGGTCATCGACATGGTTCAGCACGAAGTTCGCCGTCACCGCTGCGAACGACGCATCCGCGAACGGGAGGCCCGGCAGTGCTGCGTCGACGAGGGAGAGACGCGGATGCCGATGCCCCGCGACCACGCGCATCGACGACTCCGGCTCCGCGGCCGTCGCAGACCACCCGTGCGCGGACAGCCGTGCGGCGAGTTCCCCGATCCCCGCCCCGACATCCAGCGCCGGACGGCCACGACCCGCACCGAGCTCCTCGACGATGGACTCAATCGTGCCGGCGCAAAGCTCCGCATAGGACGCCGCATAGGCGCGACCCGTCCCCTCCCAGGCGGTCATGCCCGCGGCATCCGTCCGAGCGGGGCGAGAACGAGTGCCGCGACCACGACGACGGCGGCGATCGCCGCCAGCCCGCCGTACTCGAAGCGCGCCATGATGATGCCCGCGAGCACCGCACCGCCGGCACCGCAGAAGCTCATCAGCGAGTCGCTGCGACCCTGGCGGCGCGTGCGCAACGACGGAGCCGATGCCTCCGTGAGCAGGGCCGCACCGGCCACGGTCGATGCGCTCCAGCCCAGCCCGAGCAGGATCAGGGCGATAACGACGCCCCATTCGATCTCTCCGGCGAAGAACGCGAAGGCGAGGGATGCGGCGAGCACGATCTGGCCGAGGACGATGACCCGCGTGCGACCCCACCGGTCGGCGAGGACGCCGAAGACGGGAGAAAGCGCGTACATGCCGGCCACGTGGAAGGCGATCGTGAACCCGACGAGCGCCGTGACATCCGCAGCATCCGCGTGCCCACCATGAGCGGCGTGCGCCATGTGCGAAAGGTGGATCGGTGTCATCGCCATCACCGAGACCATCACGATGTGCGCGCCCGCGATCGAGAACATCGCGTAACGCGCGACTCGAGGACGGTCGACGCGTTCCACAACCCTCATCACCCCTGCGTTCTCGGCGACGAGGCGCTGAGCGACACGAAGCGGATCGGGCCGGAGCGCAATCAGATACAGAACCAGAGCCGCGAGCTGGGCGACCAGCGAGAAGAGGTACGAACCGGTCTGCGGCGGCATCCCCACCAGCTGACCGAGGCTCTCCCCCGGCCCGAGCAGCAACGGGCCGGAGACGGCACCGGCCGTCGTCGCCCACACCACGATCGACAGGTCACGCCCGCGGTGCTGCGGCTGAGCAATATCGGTCGCCGCGAATCGGGACTGCAGGTTTCCTGCGTTACCGGCGCCGATCAGGATGATGCCGGCCAGCAGGAGGGGGAAGATCCGCAGCGCCGCGGCCAGGATCACGATGCCGATGCCGATGAGCGCGAACAGATTCCCGAGGGTCAGCGACGGCCGACGGCCGAAGCGTTGAGCGAAGCGCGCAAGCGGGATCGCGCAGATCGCGGCTCCGAGCGTCACGGATGCTGTGGCCAGACCGGAGAGTGCATCGTCACCCGAGATGTCAGCGGCCAGCAACGCACCGAGCGACACGGTCGCACCGAACGCGATGCCGCCGAGCACCTGGCCGATAGACAGCACGATGACCGTGCGGCGTTGAATCGTCCGCTGATCGGCGACAGTCGTCATTCGGCGACGATCAGCCGACAGGCAGCGCGTCGCGCACGCCGTTGCGCAGGATGCCGATTCCCGAGACTTCGACCTCGACGGTGTCGCCGGCTGCGAACGCGCCGACACCGGCCGGTGTTCCGGTGAGGATCACATCGCCCGGAAGCAGCGTGAAAACCGCCGAGGCGTATTCGATGATCGCCTCGACCGAGTGGATCATGTCGCTCAGCGGCGCGCTCTGGCGCACCTCGCCGTTCACCCGTGTCTGGATCGTGGCGTCCGCGCGATCGAACTCGGTCTCGATGACCGGTCCGAGCGGGCAGAAGGTGTCGAATCCCTTGCCGCGGGTCCACTGTCCGTCCTTCTTCTGAAGGTCGCGCGCCGTGACATCATTCGCGACGGTGAAACCGAAGACGTAGTCCATCGCCTTGTCAGCAGAAACATTCTTCGCGATGCGACCGATCACAACGGCGAGCTCGCCCTCGTGCTCGGTGCGCTCCGAGATCGTCGGACGCACGATCGTGTCGCCGGGACCGATCACCGACGTGTTCGGCTTCAGGAAAAGTAGCGGCTCCTCCGGCGCGACGCCGCCCATCTCAGCCGCATGATCGTGGTAATTCTTGCCGACGCAGACGACCTTCGAACGCGGGATGACGGGCGCGAGGATCGCCGCATCCGCCAGGGGAACACGCTCACCCGTCGTCTCATAACCCGCGAACATCGGGTCGCCGGCGAGGACGACGAGCTCCTGCTCGTCGACGATGCCGTAGCGGATGGCGTCATTGTGGCTGAAACGAGCGATCTTCACGCTCTCAGCCTAGTCGCGGCATCCCGTCTTTCGCCCGCCGAGCCCCCGCCCTGCAGCAGGACGGGGGCTCGGCGAAGTGAGAGGAATCAGATCAGGCGTCGAGCCGGACCAACCAGCCGTGCTTGTCGTCACGGCGACCGTACTGGATGTCGGTGAGCTCCTCGCGCAGCGACAGCGCCAGCCCGCCCGCGGGCTGCGTCTCGTCACCGTCGCGGGTCACGAGCGCACCGATCGGCGTCACCACGGCGGCGGTGCCGCACGCGAAGACCTCGACGATCTCACCCGAGGCGACGCCATCGCGCCACTCCTGCAGCGAGACCGCACGGCGCTCGATCGTGTGGCCACGGTCCTCGGCGAGCTGCAGCAGCGAATCGCGCGTGATGCCCTCGAGGATGCTGTCGGACTGCGGGGTGACAACGCGGCCATCCTTGAAGACGAAGACGACGTTCATGCCGCCGAGCTCTTCGACGTTGCCGTCCTGGTCGAGGAAGACGACCTGGTCGCAACCCTGCTCATAGGCCTCCGCCTGCGGCAGAAGGCTGGAGGCATAGTTGCCGCCGGTCTTGGCCTGCCCGGTTCCGCCTCGTCCGGCGCGGGCATAGGTCTCGCTCAACCAGATCCGCACGGGCTTGACGCCGCCCGTGAAGTACGAGCCCGCTGGGCTCGCGATCAGGTAGTAGGCGACCTTCGCGGCGGGGCGCACACCGAGGAACGCCTCCTTCGCGAACTCGAACGGTCGCAGGTACAGGCTCTGGTCCTCCCCCGACGGCACCCAGGCCCCGTCGACGGCGATCAGCTCGCGCAGCGACTGCATGAAGTACTCGACGGGCAGCTCGGGCAGAGCCATGCGCTGCGCACTGCGCTGCAGGCGCCGGGCGTTGTCCTCTGCCCGGAAGGTGTGGATCGAGCCGTCGGCGTGACGGTACGCCTTGATGCCCTCGAAGATCTCCTGGCCGTAGTGCAGTACTGCGGCGGCCGGGTCGAGAGGGATCGGGCCGTAGGGCTGCACACGCGGGCGGTGCCAGCCGCCGCGCTCCGACCAGCACACATCGACCATGTGGTCGGTGAACACCGAGCCGAAGCCGGGGTCCCGAAGGATCTGCTCGCGCTCTGCCGCGGACTTCGCGGCGAGATTGCGGGTCACGGAGAACTCGAGCGGTGCGAGTTCGGAGGGGGTGGTAGTCATGTCACATCCTGCGTTCGATGCGGGCGGCGCTCGCGTGGATTCCAGGTTACGCCTGGAGTCGCGCGATGATCGCGTCGCCCGTCTGGCTGGTGGTTCGCGAACCGTTCCGCTCGGCGATGTCGGCCTCGACCGCGCGGGTGACGCGGCCGGCCTCGTCCCGGAGGCCGAGGTGATCGAGCAGCAGGGCGATCGAGAGGATCGCCGCCGTCGGATCGGCCTTCTGCTGGCCGGCGATATCGGGGGCCGAGCCGTGGACCGGCTCGAACATCGAGGGGAACGTGCCGTCGGGGTTGATGTTGCCCGAAGCGGCCAGGCCGATGCCACCGGTGACGGCGCCTGCCAGATCCGTGAGGATGTCGCCGAAGAGGTTGTCGGTGACGATCACGTCGAAACGGGAGGGGTTCGTGACCAGGAAGATGGTTGCCGCGTCGACGTGCAGATAGTCTACGGCCACATCGGGGTGCTCTGCCGCGACCTGGTCGACGATGCGCTTCCAGATGCCGCCAGCGTGCACGAGCACGTTGGTCTTGTGAACGAGCGTGACCTTCTTGTCGCGGCGCTCGGCGAGGTCGAACGCATAGCGGACGACGCGCTCCACGCCGAAGGCGGTGTTCACGCTCGTCTCATTCGCGATCTCATGCGGGGTGCCGACGCGGATCGCGCCGCCGTTGCCGACATACGGGCCCTCGGTGCCCTCACGCACGACGACGAAGTCGATCTCGCCCGGGTCGGCGAGCGGGCCGGATGCTCCGGGGTACAGCTTCGACGGACGCAGATTCACGTAATGATCGAGGGTGAAGCGCAGCTTCAGCAGCAGCCCGCGCTCGATGTTGGCGTCCTTGAGCCGGGCGTCGCCCGGTACTCCGCCGACGGCACCGAGGATGATCGCATCGTTCGTCTTGATCGCGGCGAGGTCGTCATCGGTGAGCGTGTCGCCGGTCTCGAGGTACCGTGCGGCGCCGAGCGAGAAGTGCGTCTTGTCGAACGTGACGTCGCTGGAGGCGGTCACCGCGTCGAGGACCCTCTCGGCTTCGGCGACGACCTCGGGGCCGATTCCGTCTCCGGGGATGACGGCCAGCTTCACGACACGCGACATGGACTCTCCTTGCATCGGGATATCCGCGACGCCACTGCGAGGCGGGTATCCCCAGCGTACCGCTCAGCGTGTGCGCGGATTGCGCAGTGTGACGGCGCCGATGACCGCTGCCAGGACGACGAGCCCTGCACCGATGAGAGAGGTCACGGCGACTCCGGATTCGAAGGCCTCGGTCGCCGCCGCCCACAGGGCGGAGGCCCCGGGCTCGGTGAGATCCTGCACCGCCGAGTACGCTCCGGCGAGGGTCTCACGCGCTGCATCCGCCGTCTGCGATGCGATGCCGTCCGGGACGACGAGAACGGCACGGTAGATCGCCGTGATGACGCCGCCGAGCACGGCTGTGCCCAGCACCGCGCCCAGCTCGTACGCCGTCTCGGAGACCGCGCTTGCGGCGCCCGCCTTCGCGGACGGGGCGCTGGAGAGGATGAGCTCGTTCGAGATCGTCTCCGCCGCGCCGATGCCGAGCCCGACGAGCACGGAGGCAGCGATGAGCGGCGCGAGGTGCTGTTCTGGAGCGGCGACCGACACGAGCAGGTAGCCCACGACGGTGAAGACGAGAGCAGCGGGGATGATCACATGCGGCGGCACGCGACGCGCGATCGGCACCACGACGAGGCCTGAGATGATGATCGCCACCATCGCCGGCAGCAGCGCGAAGCCGGCGGCCATCGGCGCCATCCCCAGTACGAGCTGCAGATGCTGCGGCACGAAGTACATGAATCCGACGAGGGCGACGACACTGAACAGGTTCACCAGGATCGCCCCGGAGAACGACCCGCGACGGAACAGCGCCATGTCGAGCATGGGCGATGCCGAGCGCGTCTGGCGCCTGACGAAGAGGCATCCCATCAGGACGCCGACGACGATGAGCACGGCCGATACGGCACCGATTCCCTCGGTGGCGACCTCCTTGATCGCGTAGACGACGGGCACCATGGTCGCCATCGAGAGCACAATGCTCAGCGGGTCGATGCGGCCCGGATTCGGGTCGCGGCTCTCAGTGACGAGGAACGGCGCGCACACGAGCAGCGGAACAAGCACGGGCACGGCGAGCAGGAACACCGATCCCCACGCGAAGTGCTCCAGCAGGAAGCCGCCGACGATCGGACCCAGGGCGGATCCGGCGGAGAACGCCGTCGCCCAGATCGCGATCGCCAGACGGCGCTGGTCGCGGTTGAGGAAGGTCGAGCGCAGCAGCGCCAGCGTCGAGGGCATCAGCATCGCCCCGAAGAAGCCCAGCAGGGCGCGCGCCGCGATGAGCAGCGCCGCCGTCGGCGCGAATGCGGCGAGGGCGGAGACCGCCGCGAATCCGATGGAGCCGATCAGCAGCATCCTCTTGCGACCGAAGCGGTCCCCCATGGTCCCCATGGAGACGAGGAGCCCGGCGAGCACGAGCGGATAGACGTCGATCATCCACAGCTGCTGCGCGCCGGTCGGCGCGAGCGCCACCGCGATCTCGGGCAACGCGAAGCTCAGCACGGTGTTGTCGACCGAGACGAGGAGCACCGGCAGCATCAGCACGACCAGCGCGAGCCAACCCCGCAGTCCCGCACGCGGGGCGTGCACTCCCCCGGTGTCCGTGCGCACCTGATCCGTCACGATGCTTGTCCTTTCACGGGACGATTACTCAACCGTCCAGCCGGTATAGTAACAGACATGCCCAGACCTCCTCTCGCCCGCGAGAAAGTCCTCGACGCCTTCCAGACGATCCTCATCGAGGAGGGCGAGCGCGCCGCGACACTGGATGCCACAGCGAAGGCCGCGGGCGTGTCGAAGGGCGGCCTGCTGTATCACTTCGCCTCGAAGGACGAGCTCGTGGCCGGTCTTCTCGAGCGGCTCGACGCTCTCGCCGCTGACGACCTCGATCTCATGACCGCCGCGCAGAACGGCCCGGTGGACTATTACATCCGCAACTCGCTGCTCGAGGACTCGGCGTTCGACCGCGCGCTCATCGCCGCGGCACGAATCGCGCAGGGCGGTGATCTCGATGCATCTGCCGCGCTCCGGAGCATCCGCGAGTCTTGGGCGGACTGCCTGCGCCCCCACGTGCACGACGACGCCGCACTCGACCTCGTGATGCTCATCGGCGACGGCCTCTATTACAACAACGTGCTCGACGCCGTCCAGGGCGGACTGGCCGGGCCCACGCCGAGAGGCGCGCAGCTCGAGCAGCTCATCGCCCTCGCGCTGCGCGCCTCCCGGTGAATCGGATCGATCAGACCTCTGCGACGTCGATCGCGCGGACCACGGTCGCCTCGATCGCCTCGCCGACCTCGGCGAGCAGCTCGTCGGGAACACGCGAGTCGACCGTGAGAACCGTGAGCGCCTGGCCGCCGGCCTCGCGGCGCGCGACCTGCATGCCGGCGATGTTGATGCCGGCCTCGCCGAACTTCTGTCCGAACACCGCGACGATGCCGGGACGGTCGGTGTAGAGCAGCACGATGTGGTGCTGCTCGATCGGCACCTCGATGTCGTGGCCGTTGATGCCGACGATCTTCTGCACCATACGGGTGCCCGCCAGCGTTCCGGCGACCGTGAGGACGGTGCCGTCGGCCAGCGCACCGCGCAGCGTGGTGAGGTTGCGGTATTCGGGGCTCTCCTTCTCGACGATCAGACGCGCCTCGATGCCGCGCTGCTCGGCGAACAGCGGTGCGTTGACGTAGGAGACGTTCTCGCTGACGACGTTCGACAGGATGCCCTTGAGCGCTGCCAGACGGTAGACGCTGACGTCGTAGTCGGCGAGCTCGCCGCGCACCTCGATGTCGAGGCTGGTGAGGGCCGAGGAGCTCAGGCCGCTGAAGATCTGACCGAGCTTCTCGACCAGGGCGATGCCCGGGCGGACGAACGGATCGATGATGCCGCCGGCGACGTTGACAGCGTCCGGGACCAGGTCGCCCTCGAGTGCGAGCTTGACGGACTTCGCGACCGAGATGCCCGCCTTCTCCTGCGCCTCATCGGTGGAGGCGCCCAGGTGCGGGGTGACGACGACGTTGGGGAGGTCGAGGAGCGCGTGCGCGGAGCCGCCTTCGACCGGGGGCTCGGAGGTGAAGACGTCAAGGCCGGCACCGGCGATCTCACCGGCGACGAGCGCTTCGCGGAGCGCGACCTCGTCGATCAGGCCGCCGCGGGCGACGTTGATGACGTAGGCGCTCTTCTTCATCGCGGCGAACTGCGCCGTGCTGATCATGCCCGTCGTCTCGGGCGTCTTGGGCATGTGGATCGTGAGGAAGTCGGCCTCGGCGACGAGCTCGTCGAGCGTGCGCAGCTCGACGCCCAGCTGCTGCGCGCGGGCACTCGTCACGTAGGGATCGTAGGCGACGACCTTCATTCCGAAGCCCTGCATGCGGGCAGCGACGAGAGCGCCGATGCGACCCAGGCCCACGATGCCGAGCGTCTTCTCGAAGAGCTCGGTGCCGGTGTAGGAGCTGCGCTTCCACGCACCGCCGGCGAGCGAGGCGTTCGCGGCGGGTACGTGGCGGGCAAGGCTCAGGATGTGCGTGCAGGTGAGCTCCGCCGCCGAGATGATGTTCGAGGTGGGAGCGTTGACGACCATGACGCCGGCCTTGGTCGCTGCGGGGATCTCGACGTTGTCGAGACCGACGCCCGCGCGGGCGATGACCTTGAGATTCGGCGCGTGCGAGAGCGCCTCGGCATCGATCTTCGTCGCCGATCGGATCAGCACGGCAGAGGCGTCGGCCAGGGCTGAGAACAGCGCAGGTCGGTCGGTGCCGTCGACCTGACGGACATCGAAGTCGGGGCCGAGGGCCTCGATCGTGGCGGGCGAGAGAACTTCGGCGATGAGCACGACGGGCTTCGACACAGCGGATCCTTCGAGGTTAGCGACTTGCGCGGGTGGGATCGATGCGCCGCACACCGTCGGGGGCGCGATCGAGAACCACCTTACCGGAGCGTGAACCGTGCTCCGCTCCGTATGACGCGCAGTGACGGGATCACTGCGTCGAGAAGATGGGCACGAGCGCGTACAGCAGCACGTTCATCCAGAACACCATGGCCAGCCCCACGCCGGCCAGCAGGACGAGCGCGAGCTCGAGGAGCGGACGCCGTAGACCGATGATGAGTGCCACGAGGAAGGCGATGAGCGGGAACACGACCGAGACGATGAGCATGATCCATACCGGCGCCCCGGGGTCCCAGGAGACGAGCGCGATGAGGTAGACGATCGCATTCGCCATCGCGGCGACGGTGAGGATCCCCGCCACGGCAATGATGAGGGCGCGCGCCCAGCGCGCCGGGCGCTTCTCGAGCGCAAGACTGTCGGTCACGATGCCACTCCCGTCATGACGAAGGGCCACGGCACGAGGAGCAGGACTCCTGCGAGCAGGGCGCTCACGCGCACCCAGGTGCGCGAGGAGCGGGTGAGGGCCCAGGACGCCGCGAACCACAGCGCCGGCGCCGCGGCGGCGGCCCACAGCGTGATACCGAATTCACCGGCCACACCCGCGAGGAAGACATTGGGGCCGAGCTTCGCGGCCGAGCTGATCCAGCCGATCGTGTACAGCAGGTACACGCCGCCGATCACGCCGAGGAAGACGAGCAGCGGCGTGCTGATACTCGCGGGCTCCTGCTCGTCGACTTCCGCCCGAACGCGGTCGTCATCCTCGTCGAGACGACCGACCGTCTCGCTGTCCTTGCCCACGGCGGCCCAACCATCCGGCAGCACGGGCTTCTCGCGCCTCGCGGACGGGCGCGCGGGCTGATCCTCGTCGCCCTCCCAGGAGAGCGCGTCGTCGGCATCCGTAGTCATATCCCCAGCGTAGCGATTCTGCGAGGGACCCCGATATGCTCAGGGAGTTCACAGACTGAGGGGGAATTCTCCGTGACCGAAAGCAAGAACCCGGACGCCCGGACGTCGACCGAACGCGAGTGGACGCCGTCCGCCGAGGGCAAGAAGAAGGCGACCACGTTCCGGATCATCGCAGCGGCGCTGTGGGCGGTCGCGATCGCGCTCGAGGCCGTGTCGATCTTCTGGCTGCTGCGGCAGCGCGAGTGGGTCGGCGAGGACGGCACGCTCAAGCGCGATCCCGAGACCGGCCTGCTGGTGACCGAGAACGCGACGGCGATATTCCCCCAGTGGGCGTTCATCACGCTGCTCGTGGCACTCGTGATCATCGCGGCTCTGGCGATCACCGGGTCCGTCCTGTGGAAGAAGGCCAATCGCCTCGACCCGGCGAAGAAGTCCGAGACCGTGAGGTTCTTCGTGCAGAACCAGCTCGGCGCCATCATCTCGATCGTCGCGTTCCTGCCGCTGATCATCCTCATCTTCCTCAACAAGGACATGGACAAGGGCCAGAAGACCACCGCCGGCATCGTCGGCATCGTGCTCGCCGCCCTCGCCGCTTACATCGGCATCGACTTCGCACCGGCCTCCGTCGAGCAGTACACCGCCGATCAGTCCGCCGTCATCCAGCTGCTCGGACAGGACGAGGTCGTCTGGGTCGCCGGCGGCTCGGTCTACCACGTGTGCGAAGACGTCTCCGATATCCAGACCGGCAGCGAGAAGGTCACCGGTACGACGGCCGAGGCCGTCGCCGCCGGCAAGGAGCGCCTGACGCTCAAGTTCGCCTCCGAGCTGAAGGCCTGCGGCCTGCCCGTGCCGGAGAACGCGTCCGAGATCGCCGGCGCGTTGCGCCTCATCCAGAACGGCGAGACCGACACCCTGCTCCCCGAGCCGGTCTGGGGCGAGGGCGTCACACCGCCGATCGAGATCGCCGAGGCCGCTCCGGTGGAGTGAGCGGAACGAGAGCATGAAGAAGGCGGGTGCCCCGAGGGGGCACCCGCCTTCTTCGTATCGAACGCCGGATCAGCGAGCGGCGGAGCCGTCGACGTAGTCCTCGTCCTGCTGCTTCCATGCGAAGAGCGAACGCAGCTCCTTGCCGGTGACCTCGATCGGGTGCTGCTCCTCCTTGGCGCGCAGCGCCTGGAACTCAGCGGCACCGTTGTCCTGGTCGTCGATGAAGCGCTTCGCAAAGGCACCCGACTGGATGTCTGCGAGAACGCCCTTCATGTTCTCCTTGACCGCTGCGTCGACGACGCGCGGGCCCGAGACGTAGTCGCCGTACTCGGCGGTGTCGGAGATCGACCAGCGCTGCTTGGCGATGCCGCCCTCCCACATGAGGTCGACGATGAGCTTCAGCTCGTGCAGAACCTCGAAGTAGGCGATCTGCGGCTGGTAGCCCGCCTCGACGAGGGTTTCGAAGCCGGCCTGCACGAGGTGGCTCATGCCACCGCAGAGGACGGCCTGCTCGCCGAACAGGTCGGTCTCGGTCTCTTCCGTGAAGGTCGTCTTGATGACGCCGGCACGCGTGCCGCCGATGGCCTTCGCGTAGGAGAGTGCGAGCGCCCAGGCCTGGCCCGAAGCATCCTTCTCGACGGCGATGATGTCCGGGATGCCGCGACCGGCGACGTACTCGCGGCGAACGGTGTGGCCCGGCGCCTTCGGCGCGACGAGGATGACATCGACGCCCTCAGGAGCGTCGATGTAGCCGAAGCGGATGTTGAAGCCGTGCGCGAAGGCGAGCGTCTTGCCCTCGGTGAGGTTCGGAGCGATCGACTCGGAGTAGATCGTGCGCTGGTGCTGGTCCGGCGCGAGGATCATGATGACATCGGCCCATGCCGTGGCATCCGCGACGTTCTTGACCGGGAAACCGGCCTCCTCCGCCTTGGCGATCGACTTCGAGCCGTCCTTCAGCGCGATGGCGACCTCGACGCCCGAGTCACGCAGGTTCATGGCGTGGGCGTGGCCCTGCGAGCCGTAGCCCACGATGGCGACCTTCTTGCCCTGGATCAGGGACAGGTCGGCGTCGTCGTCGTAGAAGATCTCAGTACTCACTTGTATTGCTCCTTGGTTGTGGTTCAGAAGAAGGGTGTGGGGGTCAGCCGCGCAGAACGCGCTCGGTGATGCTCTTGCCGCCCCGGCCGATCGCGAGCAGCCCCGACTGGGACAGCTCCTTGATCCCGAACGGCTCGAGCGCCCGAAGCAGCGCATCGACCTTGCCCTTGTCACCGGTGGACTCGATGACCAGAGCATCCGACGCATAGTCGACGACCGATGCGCGGAACAGGTTGACGACCTCGATCACATTCGACCGCGTCGCGTTGTCCGTGCGGACCTTCACCAGCACGTGGTGCCGCTGCACGGACGCCGCCGGGTCGAGCTCGACGATCTTGATGACGTTCACCAGTTTGTTCAGCTGCTTGGTGACCTGCTCGAGCGGCAGCTCGTCGACATCGACGACGACCGTGATCCGGGAGATCCCGGGAACCTCGGTCACGCCGACGGCGAGTGACTCGATGTTGAAGCCGCGGCGGGCGAACAGCCCGGCGACGCGGGTCAGCAGACCCGGCGTGTCCTCGACCAGAAGACTCAGCACGTGAGACGACATGTGGTCAGTCCTCCTCATCGAAAGCGGGCGCGTGATCGCGCGCGTACTGGACGTAGTTGTTGCTGACGCCCTGGGGAACCATCGGCCAGACCATGGAATCGGCCGAGACGACGAAGTCGATCACGACCGGACGGTCGTTCGTCTCGAGGGCGAGCTTGATCGCAGCGTCGACCTCTTCTTCCTTCTCAACGCGGATCGCGAGGCACCCGTACGCCTCGGCCAGCTTCACGAAGTCCGGGATGCGGATCGTGCCGTGGCCCGTATTCAGGTCGGTGTTCGAGTGGCGCCCGTCGTAGAACAGCGTCTGCCACTGGCGCACCATGCCCAGCGAGGAGTTGTTGATCACCGCGACCTTGATCGGGATGTTGTTGATCGCGCAGGTGGCCAGCTCCTGATTGGTCATCTGGAAGCATCCATCGCCGTCGATCGACCAGACGACGCGGTCCGGCTCGGCGACCTTGGCACCCATGGCTGCGGGCACCGAGTACCCCATGGTTCCGGCGCCGCCGGAGTTCAGCCAGGCGTTGGGGCGCTCGTACTTGATGAACTGAGCAGCCCACATCTGGTGCTGTCCGACTCCTGCGGCGTAGATGCCCTCGGGGCCCGTCAGCTCGCCGATCCGCTGGATCACGTACTGCGGAGCGAGCAGACCATCGGTCGGCTCCGTGTAGCCCAGCGGGAACTCGTCGCGGAGACCGTCGAGGTAGGACCACCATTCGGCGATGTCGGGCTGGCCGTCGGCGACCGTGCCGCGGAAGGCCGCTTCGAGATCGATGAGCACATCGCGCACATCGCCGACGATCGGCACATCCGCGGTGCGGATCTTGGAGATCTCGGCCGGGTCGATGTCGACGTGCACGATCTTGGCGTGCGGGGCGAACAGTGCCGCCTTGCCGGTCACGCGGTCGTCGAAGCGTGCGCCGAGGGAGACGATCAGGTCGGCTTCCTGCAGGGCGAGGACGGCCGGGACCGTGCCGTGCATGCCGGGCATGCCGAGGTGCTGCTGGTGGGAGTCGGGGAATGCGCCTCGAGCCATCAGCGTCGTCACGACCGGCGCTCCGGTGGTCTCAGCGAGTTCCTTCAGCTCTGCCGAGGCACGGCCGCGGACGACACCACCGCCGACGTAGAGCACGGGCTTCTTGGCCTCGGCGATCAGCGTCGCGGCCGCCTGGATCTGCTTGCCGTGCGCCTTCGTCACCGGACGGTAGCCGGGCAGGTCGATCTTCGGCGGCCAGTTGAAGGGGCCGCTCTCCTGCTGCGCATCCTTGGTGATGTCGACCAGCACGGGGCCGGGGCGTCCGGTCGAGGCGATCTCGAAGGCCGCCGCGATCGCGCCGGGGATGTCAGCGGCCTTCTTCACGAGGAAGGAGTGCTTGGTGATGGGCATCGTGATGCCCACGATGTCGGCTTCCTGGAAGGCGTCCGTTCCCATCAGGGTCGAGAACACCTGCCCGGTGATCGCCACAAGAGGAACGGAGTCCATGTAGGCGTCGGCGATCGCGGTCACGAGGTTCGTCGCGCCGGGGCCGGACGTGGCGATGCAGACGCCGACCTTGCCGGATGCCGAGGCGTATCCTTCGGCGGCGTGACCGGCGCCCTGCTCGTGGCGCACGAGGATGTGGCGGAGCTCGGAGGCGTCCATCAGCGGGTCGTAGACCGGAAGGATCGCTCCGCCGGGCAGACCGAAAACGTCGGTGACGCCCAGAAGCTCGAGAGAGCGGACGACGGCTTCAGCACCCGTCAGCTCGGGCGCGGTGTTCTGCGCAGATGGTGGCCGGGGCACGGCCGAAACGGAGTCAGCAGTCATGTCTTTCCTTGTGATCTGAGGATGCGTCGGCGGGCCGCATGGGGCACGGGGCCTGCCGATGGTTCAACCGGTCGTCGCTCCCTGAGCGGCGGAGCCGACGAGTCGTGAGTACTTGGCAAGAACGCCACGGGTATAGCGCGGGGGAAGCGGCTCCCAGCCAGAGCGGCGGGAGGCGAGCTCCTCATCGTCGACGAGTAGATCGAGTGAGCGAGCTGCGATATCGACCCGTATCAGATCACCATCGCGCACGAAGGCGATGGGACCGGAGTCCACCGCTTCGGGTGCTATGTGGCCGATGCACAGGCCGGTTGTGCCGCCTGAGAATCGTCCGTCTGTCAAGAGTAATACATCTTTCCCGAGCCCCGCGCCCTTGATGGCCGCGGTGATCGCGAGCATCTCGCGCATGCCCGGCCCGCCCTGGGGCCCCTCGTAGCGGATGACGATCACGCTTCCGGCCTCGATCTCGCCGGCGGCCACGGCATCCATCGCCGCGCGCTCGCGCTCGAAGACCCGAGCCGGCCCCTCGAAAACGGCCGCGTCGAAGCCCGCCGTCTTCACAACCGCACCCTCGGGCGCAAGAGAGCCGTGCAGGATCGTCAAACCGCCCGAGGCGTGGATCGGGTCATCGAAACGGTGGATGACCTCGCCGTCGATGGGCCCGGGGTCGAGGTCGGCGAGATTCTCGGCGAGCGTGCGTCCGGTGACGGTGAGCGCATCGCCGTGCAGCAGACCCTCATCGAGCATGGCCTTCATGATGACGGGGATGCCGCCGTGGCGGTCGACGTCGTTCATGACGTACTTGCCGAACGGCTTCATGTCGGCGACGTGCGGAACACGATCGCCGATGCGGTTGAAGTCGTGCAGGCTCAGCTCCACCTCGGCCTCATGCGCGATCGCGAGCAGGTGCAGGACGACGTTCGTCGATCCGCCGAGGGCCATCGCCAGCGCGATCGCGTTCTCGAAGGCTTCACGGGTGAGGATGTCTCGTGTCGTGATGCCCTGGCGGAGCAGCTCGACGACGGCCTCGCCGGAACGGTGGGCGTAGTAGTCCCGACGGCGGTCCGCGGAGGGCGGCGCGGCGGAGCCCGGAAGACTCAGCCCCAGCGCTTCGGCGACCGATGCCATCGTGTTCGCGGTATACATACCGCCGCACGCGCCCTCGCCGGGTGCGATGGCGCACTCGATCCGCTTGAGGTCCTCCTCGCTCATGAGACCCGCGCGGCAGGCGCCGACGGCCTCGAAGGAATCGATGATCGTGACGTCCTTCTCGGTGCCGTCCGACAGCTTCACCCACCCGGGAGCGATGGATCCGGCGTAGAGGAAGACGCTCGACAGGTCGAGGCGCGCACTGGCCATCAGCATCCCGGGGATCGATTTATCGCATCCCGCGAGCAGCACGGAGCCGTCGAGGCGCTCCGCCATCATCACGGTCTCGACGGAATCGGCGATGACCTCACGAGACACGAGGGAGAAGTGCATGCCCTCGTGGCCCATCGAGATGCCATCGGAAACGGAGATCGTCCCGAACTGCAGGGGGTACCCGCCGCCGGCGTGCACGCCCTCTTTCGCCCCCTGCGCGAGACGGTCCAGGCTCAGGTTGCAGGGGGTGATCTCGTTCCAGCTGGAGGCGATCCCGATCTGCGGCTTGTCCCAGTCCGCATCCCCCATGCCGACGGCGCGCAGCATGCCGCGCGAGGTCGTCGCCTCGATGCCGTCCGTGACGACACGGCTGCGGGGTTTGATGTCGATCGACGCGGGATCGTTCGGGGACATGACGGCAGTCTATTCCTGTCGGGCGGCGCGCTCCGTCGCCAGCGCCTTCAGAAGTGCGGCCATGTCTTGTGGGGTGCCCACACGCAGTGTCCCCGCGGACTCCCCCGGGCCCACGCGCACACCGAGATCGCCCGCCTCGAGCACGCGCATGGCGTCCTCGTCGGTCACGTCATCGCCGGCGAACAAGATGCCGGTCGCATCGAAGTGCTCGCGCAGAACGGTCATCGCCGTGTCCTTGCCCTCGACGCGCGAGGAGAACTCCAGAACCCGGTGCCCCGAACGGCGGCGCCAGTGCGGGTAGAAGTCTGCGACGAGAGCATCGATCTCGGCGAAGGCCGCCTTTTCGACCTCGGGCGTGGCGCGACGGGTGTGGATGCCCATGCCGAAGGTCTTCGGCTCGAGGCCGACCCCCTCGAAGCGATCGACGATGGGCTGGGCCGCCGCCCACAGCGCCTCGCGGGCGCCCTCCTCGGTCGTGCTGCCGGGTGCATCGGATGCCCCGACCCCTGGGAACCAGTACTGCGCGCCGTGGGATCCGGCGAGCGCGACGGAGGACTCGTCGTCGTGCTCGGTGATGATGCGCAGATCGTGCATGCTCCGCCCGGACACGTAGGAAACGAAGGTGTCGGGCAGCGCCGCGAGCCGCTCGAGCTGCGTCTTGACCTCGGGGAGGGCGCGGGCGGCCATGGGGTCCGGGACCAGCGGTGACGCCGTGCCGTCGAAGTCGAGGGCGATCACGAGCCGGGGCGTCGTGGCGATGGCGGTCAGTGCGTCATCGGGCGAGCCGGGGGTCCAGGTGCGGGTCACTGCGTGTCTCCTCATCGGGGCGTCGTAGCCACCAGCTTCTCACGCGCGCGCGGCTCGGGCGTCCGCGAGGGCCTGCAGGAAGGATGAGGACCACGCGTTGACGTCGTTCTCGAGCACGCGTTTGCGCAGGGCGCGCATCCTCTTGCCCTGTTCGCCGGCGGGCATCTCGACGGCTGTCATGATCGCGTCCTTGAGGCCTTCGATGTCATGGGGGTTGACGAGGATGGCCTGACGCAGCTCATCGGCGGCTCCGGTGAACTCGCTGAGCACGAGCGCCCCGCGGTTGTCGGCCCGAGTGGCGATGTATTCCTTGGCGACGAGGTTCATCCCGTCGCGGAGCGCTGTGACGAGCATGACGTCGGCTGCGAGGTAGAGGGCGACCATCTCGTCGCGAGGGAACCCCTGGTGGAGGTACCGGATGGCGGAGTGGCCCATGGTGTCTGTATCGCCGTTGATGCGGGCGACGGAGAGTTCGATCTCATCGCGCAGGGTGACGTAGGCATCGACGCGTTCGCGGCTGGGGCTGGCTACCTGGATGAGAGTCACGTCTTCGACGTGCAGGCGTCCTTGGCGCAGGAGTTCGCTGTAGGCCTTGATCCGGTGGCGGATTCCCTTGGTGTAGTCGAGCCGGTCGACGCCGAGCAGGATGTGCTTCGGGTTGCCGAGGCTCTCCCTGATCTCGGCGGCTCGTGCCTGGATGCGCGGCGATGCGGCGAGCTCCCGGTACGGGGCGGTGTCGATCGAGATGGGGAACGCCTTGACGAGTGCCGGATGGGTGCTGCTCTCCCCCGGCACCTCGACGACCGAGGACTTGACGTCGTACTTGAGTCGACGCCGTACGGCTGCGAGGAAGTAGTTCGCATCCTGTGCGCGTTGGAAGCCGATCACGTCGGCGCCCAGGAGTCCGCGCAGCACCTGGTCGCGCCAGGGCATCTGCGCATACAGTCCGTGCGCGGGGAACGGGATGTGGTGGAAATAGCCGATCGTGACGTCGGGGCGCAGGGCGCGCACCATCTCGGGGACCAGCTGCAGCTGGTAGTCGTGCACCCAGACGGTGCCGTTCTCGGCGACGGCTGCGGCAGCGGCCTCGGCGAAGCGACGGTTCACCGTGACGTAGGCCTCCCACCATTCGCGGTGATACTGGGGCGGCGCGATCACATCGTGATAGAGCGGCCAGATCGTGTCGTTCGCGAAGCCCTCGTAGTACTCGGCGATCTCCTGCTCGGACAGCGCGATCGGGATCAGCCGGATGTCGTTCGCGGTGAAGGGATCGAGTTCGAGATCGGGTTGGCCCGCCCATCCGACCCAGGCGCCGCCCGCTGCCTGCATCATCGGTTCGAGGGCCGCGACCAGCCCTCCCGGAGAGGTTCGCCAGCTCTCCTGCCCGTCGGCGTCCAGGACCCGGTCGACCGGGAGGCGGTTGGCGACGACGACGAAATCTGCGGCGGTCATGGAGACTCCTCACACTCGATGTGTGCCCCAGGCTAGCGAGTCATGCGCCTCCGGCGGCCGAGAATGCCGTTGGCGAGGCCGGCCAGGAACACGACGAGTGCTGCGGCGATCGGCAGAATCAGCGCAGCATCCGTGCCGATCCGCTCGCCGATCTCACCGGTCACGGCCGATCCGATGGATTGTCCGACGATGACGGCGGAGCCGAGCATCGTCATGACGGTGGCGGAGCGTCCGCGCGGGCTGCGAGCCGCGCCGAGGCTGTACTGCGTCACGAGCGTGGGACCGATGCCGACGCCCATGATGGCCAGGGCCACCATCATCATTCCGGGTGAGTCGACGCTCAGCAGCAGGCAGGATCCGCCGAGCAGGATCGCCGAGAACACGATCCATCGTGCGGAGATCGCAAAGCGCGCCGGCAGCCAGGCCACTCCGAGTGCCAGAACCGCCGACCCCACGCCCATCACTCCGTAGAGCAGCCCCGCTTCCTCAGGAGCGCCCCGGTCGGCCATGAAGGCGGTGAGGGATGTCAGCATCGTGCCGAAGAACAGCCCGACGCCGAGGATCCCGATGACGACGATCAGGACGCTCGGCCGGAACAGCTCCGCGACCGACGAGGGCGCGCGCCCGTCGGCGTCCCGTTCCTGGGAGACGGCACGTGCGCTCGGGTGCAGAGCGAAAGCACCGACGAAGACGATGGTGAGCGCTGCGGCGACGATGAGCGGCGCGCCGGGGGCGATGCCCGCGGCGAGCACGCCGACGAGGAACGGCCCGAAGACGAAGACCATCTCGTCGGCCGCGGACTCGTAGGCCATCGTTCCCGAGATGGTGCGCGAGCGCCCGAGCTCCGGCATCCGGTCGTTGATGATCGTGACCAGGCGCGATCTCGACAGCGGTGCCACCTGCGGCGCGGTCGCGCCGATTCCGAAGCCGGCGAGGAGAACGAGGGCGTCGGCGCTGGCCGAGTGCACTGCGAGGGTGAAGATGACGAGCATCGTGCCGTTGGCGAGGGCCAGCAGCGACAGCACGATGCGCTGGCTGAATCGGTCGGCCGCAGCGCCCAGCAGGGGTCCGAAGCAGGCGGTGCCGAGTCCGACGGCGGCCGAGGTCAGCCCGCCCAGCGATAGGGAGCCGCGCTCGGCGACGACCAGGGTGAGGACCCCGACGACCATCATGGCGAACGGCAGCCGGGCGATGAAGGCGATGAAGAAGTACGGAAGGCCTGCTTCTCGCAGGAGGGATGTGCGTGTCTGTGTCATGGCTCTCACGCGCCCGCGGCGCGGATACGGTGCCGCCGTTGTCCGTCGGGGTGCCGACGTCCGGTAGATGCACGACTTCGGGCGCCGAAGCGCCGCACCCATTCTACCCGGGCACGCCGTGCCGCGGGTAGGTTGGGGGGCATGCGTTACCTCTTCAGCACCGGCCTCATCGGAGCGATCACCGCGGGGGTCTCACTCCTGCGCGGAACCAGGGATGCCCCGATCACATGGCGCGCTGTCCTCGCCTGGCTCAGCTGGGGGATCACGCTCGCCCTGGCGGTCGGCGCGGCCGTCGACATGAGCCGCGAGAGCCGCGGCATGCTCGTCGCCTCGGACTCTCCGCTGCAGTCGAAGCAGGCGAAGAAGGCGCAGAAGACGCAGGCGAAGGCGCAGAAGCAGCAGGCCGATGCGCACGCGCAGGCCCGCGGCCGCTGAGCCCTCGCCCGTCAGAGGGTGAGGATCAGGGCCTCCCCCTGTCCGCCTCCGCCGCACAGCCCGATGGCCGCGGTGCCGCTTCCGCGGCGCGAGAGCTCGTGCGCCATGTGCACGACCAGTCGATTGCCGGATGCGCCGATCGGATGTCCGATCGCGATCCCGCCGCCGTGGATGTTGACGATGTCTTCGGAGAGGCCGAGGTCGCGCTGGGAGCGGGCGACGACGGCTCCGAAGGCTTCGTTGATCTCGACGAGATCCACATCGGATGCCGCGATGCCCTGTTTCTCGAGGGCGCGGGCGATCGCCTGCGCGGGCTGTGTCTGCAGAGAGTTGTCGGGGCCGGCGGTCTGACCGCTCGCCCCGATCACCGCGAGCACCGGCCAGCCGTGCTCTTCGGCGTTCTCGCGGGTGGTGACGACGACCGCTGACGCACCATCGGAGATCTGCGAGGCGTTGCCGGCGGTGATCGAGCCGTCCTTCGCGAAGGCGGGGCGCAACTTCGCCAGGCTCTCCAGCGTCGTATCCGGGCGCACTCCCTCATCGCGCGTGACCCGAACCGCGTCGCCGCGGCGCTGCGGAACCTCGACCGCGACGATCTCGGCGTCGAAGACGCCCGCTTCCGCCGCGGCGGCGGCGCGCTGGTGCGAGAGGGCGGCGACGGCATCCTGGTCGGCGCGTGTCAACGCGAAGCGCTCGTTGTGGCGCTCGGTCGAGGCGCCCATGCTCTCCTGGTCGTAGGCGTCGGTCAGGCCGTCGTGCGCGAGATGGTCGAGCACTTCGACGCTGCCGTAGGTCCAGCCGTCGCGCGAGCCCATGAGCAGGTGCGGCGCCCGCGTCATCGACTCCATTCCGGCGGCGACGACGGTCGTGGCATCCCCCGTCCGGATCATTCGTGCGGCATCGATGATCGCCGTCAGTCCCGACAGGCAGACCTTGTTGACCGAGTGGGCGGGAACATCCCACCCGATGCCGGCGCCGATCGCCGCCTGACGGGCGGCGTTCTGCCCGGATCCCGCGGCGAGCACCTGGCCGACGATGACCGCGTCGATGGCTGCGGGATCGATGGATGCCTTCTCCAGTGCGCCGCGGATCGCGAACGAGCCCAGCTGGGGTGCGGTGAACCCGGCCAGCTGCCCCTTCAGACGCCCCTGCGGGGTGCGTGCGGCGGCGACGATGACGATGTCGGTCATGACTGCTCCTTCAGCTCCGGGGAGATCGACAGCGGCGGTTCTGTCGCGGCGATGACGTCGTGGACGCTGACGCCCGGCGCGGTCTCCATGAGCACCAGTCCGTCATCCGTCACATCGATCACGGCCAGGTCGGTGATGATTCGGTGAACGACGCCGCGCCCGGTCAGCGGCAGCGAGCACTCGTTGACGATCTTCGCCGAGCCGTCCTTGGCGACGTGCTCCATGAGGATGATGAGCCGCTCGGCGCCGTGGACGAGGTCCATCGCACCTCCCGGGCCCTTGACCATCTTCCCGGGGATCATCCAGTTGGCCAGGTCTCCGGAGGCCGAGACCTGCATGGCGCCGAGAACGGCCGCGTCGATCTTGCCGCCGCGGATCATGCCGAAGCTCGTGGCCGAGTCGAAGAATGCCGTGCCGGGGAGCGTCGTGACGGTCTCCTTGCCGGCGTTGATGAGATCGGCGTCGATGTTCTCCTCAGTCGGGTACGGTCCGACGCCGAGGATCCCGTTCTCCGATTGGAGCACCAGGGTGATCCCGGCGGGCACGTAGTTGGGCACCATCGTCGGCAAACCGATGCCGAGATTGACGTAGGAGCCATCGGTCAGCTCGGCGGCGGCCCGCGCCGCCATCTGCTCGCGTGTCAGAGCCATCTCAGTTCCCCTCGTTCGTGGCGGGCGCGACAGTGCGACGTTCGATGCGCTTCTCGATGTCGGTGCCGACCTCGATCATGCGATGCACGAAGACGCCGGGAAGGTGGATGCTGTCGGGGTCGATCTCGCCGGGTTCGACGAGGCGCTCCACCTGCGCGATGCACACGCGCCCGGCCATGGCCGCCAGCGGGTTGAAGTTTCGGGCGGCCTTGGTGAAGACGAGATTGCCGTGCCGGTCGCCGAGGGCTGCATGCACGAGCGCATAGTCAGTCGATATCGCCTCTTCGAGCACGAACTCCTTCTCGACGCCATCGACCGCGAAGCTGCGGGTGTCCTTAGGCACCGAGGCGGCCGCGACCGATCCATCGGCGTTGTATCGACGGGGCAGTCCGCCCTCGGCGACCTGCGTGCCCACGCCGGTCTGCGTGTAGAAGGCCGCGATCCCGGAGCCTCCGGCGCGCAGCTTCTCGGCCAGAGTCCCCTGCGGGGTCAGCTCGAGCTCGAGCTCCCCCGAGAGGAACTGCCTCTCGAACTCCTTGTTCTCGCCCACATAGGACGAGGTCATCTTGCGGATGCGCTTCGCATTCAGGAGCACCCCGAGCCCCCAGTCGTCGACGCCGCAGTTGTTGCTGACGACGCTGAGGCCGGTCGTTCCCTGCGCGAGCAGGGCGTCGATGAGGGCGATCGGGTTGCCGGAGAGGCCGAAGCCGCCGACGGCCAGCGAGGCTCCATCCGAGATATCGGCGACGGCTTCGGCCGCCGTGGCCCATTCTTTGTCGATCACGCGGCACTCCTTTGTGTGGGGGTCTGGTTCCAGCATCCGCCCCAGAAGTCTCAACAATGAAGGCACATCTTGCGATATGGCCGATACCGGGGATAGCGTCCACATTATGGAACACGCTTCCCGCTCGGTCCCCGGCGCCCAGGCCATCGCACGGGCCGCTTCCCTCCTGCGACTGGTCACAGCCGCCGGCGAGAACGGTGCGTCCCTCGCCTCCCTCGCGCACGACGCCGACCTTTCCCGCTCCACGGCCCACCGCCTCCTCGGCGCGTTGCGCATGGAAGGACTCGTCGATCGCGACGAGGAGACGACGCGTTGGATGCCGGGGCCCGAACTCTTCCTCATGGGCACGGTCGCCGCGGCACGCTACGACGTGACGGCGCTGGCCCGCGACATCGTCCGGTCCCTGGCCGTCAAGACCGAGGAGAGCGCCTTCCTCTCCGTGCGGCGCGGAGACGAAACCGTGTGCCTACTCCGAGAGGAGGGATCCTTCCCGATCCGATCGTTCGTGCTCAGCGAAGGCGTGCGCTTCCCCCTCGGCGTTGCGAGCGCCGGACTCGCGATCCTCTCGTTCCTGCCCGAGCATGAAGCGAACGCCTATTTCGAGCGGCATCCCCACCTCGGCGAGCGCTGGGGCCGCACGCACACCCGGACTCCCCTGCGCCGACGCCTGGCGGAGACTCAGGAACGCGGATACGCCGTCAACCCGGGCCTCATCGTCGAGGGCAGTTGGGGAATGGGTGCCGCGGTTTTCGATCGCGCCGGGCGCCCGGAATGGGCGCTGAGCCTGACCGGTGTGGAATTCCGCTTCGGGCCGGATCGCTCGCCGCAGCTCGGACGCACGCTCCTCGCCCACGCGCATGAGCTCTCCACGCGCATCGCGAATACGCGCCGCTGAGCCGGAGCCGCTGCGGCTCAACGGCATCCGAGAAGCAGAAAAGCCCCGTTCACACTGGCGAGAGTGTAAACGGGGCTTGTTCCGTGCACCCCCAGGGACTTGAACCCTGAACCCATTGATTAAGAGTCAATTGCTCTGCCGATTGAGCTAGAGGTGCTTAGCTGGGTCATCCCCGGCCGAGATAAAACATTACCGGAGGCCGGGGAACATGCCAAATCGGGCCCGATCATCGAGCGGCCCGGGCGTGGCGCGAGGAGTCGCGGCGATGGGGCTGGGTTGCCGAGGCGACCGGCCAGTATCCTGAGAGGGTGACCCTCTCCCCCGCAGAAAACGACCTGTCGTCGGATCTCGCCCTCGCTCTGCGACTGGCCGATGCGGCGGATGCGCAGTCCCTGCCCCGCTTCGACGCCGCGGATCTGAGGATCTCGACGAAGGCCGACCGGACGCATGTCACGGATGCCGACCTCGCGACCGAGCGCGCCATCCGCGAGCAGCTGTCGATCGAGCGCCCCGAAGACGGCATCTTCGGTGAGGAATTCGGCGCCACCGGCAGCACGAACCGTCAGTGGATCATCGACCCGATCGATGGCACCGCGAACTTCATGCGCGGCGTCCCCCTCTGGGGCACCATGATCTGCCTCGCGATCGACGGCGTCCCCGCCGTCGGCGTGGTCAGCATGCCGGCGCTCGGCCGCCGTTGGTGGGCCTCCACCGGCAACGGCGCCTGGACCGCGACGGAGAACGGCCCCCGACGCTTGCAGACCTCGGCCGTCGCATCCGTCGACGATGCCGCCGTCAGCTTCCAGAGCATCACCCAATGGGCGGATGCCGGCCACCTGCCCGCGCTCCTCGCCCTCGCCGAGCGCGTCTGGCGCGACCGCGCCTACGGCGACGTGTACTCGTACATGCTCCTCGCCGAAGGCCGCCTCGAAATGGTCGCCGAGTTCGACGTCAAGGAGTACGACATCGCCGCGGCCGTCCCGATCGTCCGCGAAGCCGGCGGACGCTTCACCTCCTTCGACGGCGAGGACACGATCTCCGATCGGTCATCGCTGGCGACAAACGGCCTTCTCCACGAGGCCTTCCTCACCATCACCCACCCCACGCACGACTGATCAGAAGGCCGGAGATGACCCCCCGCATCCCCCTCATCGCACTCACCGCCACCGCACTCGCGGTCGTCCTGAGCGCGTGCTCACCGACCCCGAAGCCGGAGGAGACCGCCGCGGCATCCCCCGAGGTGTCTGCCCCCGCCCCCGCGCCCGCCGAAGACGCCGCGCCGGTCGTGAACGAGCCGGAGGAGACGACGCCCAGCGAAGCCACCTGCGAATCGATCCTCTCGGAGAACACCGTCGCCTCCCTCACCGACTTCGGCTGGACCTACGAGCAGCAGGAGTTCCGCTTCGGCGGCGATATCGTCGAGGGCGGAATCCAGTGCGTCTGGGGCGACTACACCATCGCCTCCGACCACGTCCAGATCTTCGGCTGGGCACCGCTTGATGCAGCAGCATCCAATGCAGCACAGCAGAAGCTGCTCGGAGAGGGTTGGCAGCGCGCCGACAGCGATGGGCACACCTACATCACGACGAACCCCGCTTTCGCGGTCGCGACCGATGACGACGGCTTCGGGATGACCTACGAGTTCGGCGACGGCTGGACCACCGTGTCCGACACGAAGCAGGGCCTGCTGCTCATCACCGCCCCCTGACGCGGGTCGAGATTCGTGAAGGCGGTTGAGAACCCGGCGATCTCGTCGGGTTCTCAACCGTCGATGACGACTCAGAACGGGTAGCGCTCGATGTCTGCCTGCATCGTCACCCACTGCAGATCGCAGAAGGTGTCGAGATTCACCGATGAACCGAAGTGACCGCCGCTGCCCGATGCCTTCGTCCCGCCGAACGGCGCGACCGCCTCGTCATCGACCGTCTGATCGTTGATGTGCACAGCTCCGGATTGGATGCGATCGGCCAACTCGAATGCACGGTATGGGTTGCCCGTGAGGACCGAGACCGACAAGCCGTACTCAGAGGAGTTGATGATGTCGATCGCTTCGTCGACGGTGTCGTACACCGTGATCGGGGCGACCGGGCCGAAGATCTCCTGAGCGAACGCCGGCGCATCATGCGGCACGTTCGACAAGACCGTCGGGCGATAGAACAGGCCGTCATAAGTGCCGCCCGCTTCAAGCTTCGCGCCCGCCGCGACCGACTCCTGCACGATGCCGTCGACCTTCGCGAGCTGTGCGGCATCGATGATCGGACCGAGCGCGTTCTCCGGGTTCGTCGGGTCGCCGACCGTGATCCGCTCCGCGCTCGCCGCGAGCTTGGCCGTGTACTCCTCGACCAAGCTGCGGTGCACAAGGTGGCGTCCGGTCGTCATGCAGATCTGCCCCTGATGCAGGAAGGAGCCCCAGGCACCGGCAGACGCCGCGGCATCCACGTCGGCGTCGGGCAGGACGAGCAGCGCGTTGTTGCCGCCGAGCTCGAGGTGCACCTTCTTCAGGAGGGGTGCAGCGGCTTCGCCGATCTTCCGGCCTGCCGCCGTCGAGCCCGTGAACGAGATGCAGGGAACAGCGGGATGAGCGACGAGCGCCGCCCCGACGTCCGCCCCACCGGGCAGAACGTGCAGCAGTCCATCCGGGAGGCCGGACTCAGCGAGGATCTCGGCGAGGATGAGACCGCCCGCGATCGGCGTGCGCGGGTCGGGCTTGAGGATGACGGCGTTGCCGAGCGCCAGCGCGGGCACCACGGAGCGCGCCGACAGGATCGCGGGGAAGTTGAACGGGCTGATGACGCCGACCACGCCGACGGGGATGTAACGCCCGATCGATGTGCGCGGCTTCATGCTGCGCAGCAGCTGACCGTACGGCTGCGACGCAAGCGCCGCACCCTCGGCGAACTCGGAGGCGACCAGCCCGGCTTCGAATGCGGCTTTTCCCGCACCGGATCCAGATTCCGGCACCAACCATTCGGTCAGTCGCTCCGGGTTCTCCTGCAGGATCGCGGAGGCTCTCGCCATGACCGCCGCGCGTTGCGTGTACGGCAACGCCGCCCATTCCCGCTGCGCTGCCTGCGCTGCGGCGACCGCCGCCTCCAGATCCGCCGGGTTCGCGAGGCCCACCTTCGCGATCACTTCGCCTGTCGCGGGCGCCTCGACCTCGAGAACGCCTCCCACGCTGGCGACGAAACCGCCGCCGGTGTAGATCTTCTCGGCCCAGATCGTTGTCATGCTCGGTCCTCACTCCTCAGTTCTCGATCGGTCCGACGACAACCGTCTGACACGCGAACGGCACGCGCTGCGGCATCGTCGATCTCGCGGAACAACCATAGCGAGACCAACTGGTCGCCCCTCGGCGCAGAAATGAAAAAGCCTCTCGATCCCTGTGCGTACAGGGATCGAGAGGCTTCTCACAATGACAACGGCTGGTGGAGCTGGGGGGAATCGAACCCCCGTCCAACGCTGAGCCTCCGCGGCTTCTCCGGGCGCAGTCTGTGCAGACGTTCTACTCGGCTCCGACCTTTGTCACAGACACCTAAGTCGACAAGCCCAGCCTGGGAAGAGTCCCGCGTGACGTCCAGACGCCGTCACGCAGCAAGATCCCTAGATGACGCCAGGGTCCGTATCGGGATCACATACGGTCTGACGGACTATCGGGCTCGCTTATGCAGCGAGGGCGAAGTCGTTGCGCTTGGATTCGGCAACTATGTTTTTGCAGGGGGCGTTCACGAGATAACCCTGCATCCTCGGCCCGCTTCACGTGGATTCACAGGCGCTGTCGAAACCGATCAGCCCCGGGGTCCTTCATCTGAAGGTGCCGTTGTCACTCTGTGGAATTACCATCTCGGAAACCGAAGTGCCCGAGCATCACACACTACAACGGATCCGCGACCGACGCCATTCCCCGCGCGCGCCGGGCACTGCCGTAGAGTCTCTGCCATGAGCGATGTCACCATCACCGTGCGGGGCGACAACGAGATCCGCGTCTCCCCCGAACGCGCCACCATCCATCTCACCGTCTCCTCCGATGGCCACGATCGTGCCGCGGTCGTCACCGAGGCTCTCCGCCGCGCCGAACCCCTGCGAGCGGGCCTCGAGCAGCGAGTCGAGGCGGAAACCCTCGTCGAATGGAGCAGCAATCGCCTGAGCGTGCGCGGCGACCGCCCCTGGAACAACGAGGGCAAGCGCCTCGCCACCGTCTACCGCGCCTCGGTCGACTTCACAGCGACCTTCGCCGAAGCATCCGAGCTCTCCCTATGGGTATCGGAGATGTCCGGTGAGGACGGCCTCGAGATCGGGCATGTCAGCTGGGCCCTGACCCCGCACACGCGCGCTCGCATCGAGCAAGAGGTCGCCGCGGCAGCCGTCGGCGTCGCTGTGGCCCGCGCCGAGGCATACGCGACGGCGCTCGGGCTGACCTCGGTCGTGCCGCAGGAGATCGCCGACGTCGGCATGATCTCGGCGCCGCGCGCGGTACAGCCCGGCCTGCAGGTCCGCGCGGCCGCCTTCGCCGTCGGGGAAAGCGCGCCGGCGATGTCGTACGAACCCGACGACATCGTCGTCTCGGCGACGGTCGAAGCCCGCTTCACCGCCTCCTGAGCAACACGCTCAGCGGGTGAAAGGCGCGAGTTCCGCCGCCAGGCGCTCCGACACATGCGCGTGCACCTCGGTGCCGTGCTCGCCGTGCTCGGATGACAACAGCATCCCGGTCTCGTGGATCGCCGCGACCAGATCGCCGCGATCATAGGGAATGAGAGCTCGCACCTCGACCGCCGGCTTCGGCAACGCCTCCTCGATCGCGATACGCAACTGCTCGATGCCCTCGCCCGTGCGGGAGGACACGAAGTGCGCGCGCGGCTCGAGCCCCTGCAGAACCAGGCGGTCGTCGTCGGTCAGGAGATCGGCCTTGTTGAAGACCACGATCTCCGGCAGGTCGCGACCGCCGACGTCGCCGATGACATCGCGCACCGTCTGAAGCTGTCCGGACGGATCGGGGTGCGCGCCGTCGACCACGTGCAGGACGATATCGGACTCCCCGACCTCCTCGAGCGTCGAGCGGAACGCTTCGACCAGTTGATGCGGAAGATTGCGCACGAAGCCCACGGTGTCGGTGAGCGTGTAGACGCGCCCATCCGCGCTCTCCGTGCGACGCACGGTGGCATCGAGGGTCGCGAACAGGGCGTTCTCGACCAGCACGCCCGCGTGCGTGATCGCGTTCATCAGACTGGATTTTCCGGCGTTCGTGTACCCAGCGATCGCAACCGACGGAATGGTGTTGCGCTTGCGCTCCGCCCGTTTCGCATCTCGTGCCGGGGCGAAATCCCGGATCTGACGCCGCAGCAGCGCCATCTTGGTTCGGATGCGGCGTCGATCGAGCTCGATCTTCGTCTCACCCGGACCACGCGAGCCCATTCCGGCCCCGCCGGCACCGACCTGGCCACCGGCCTGGCGGCTCATCGATTCGCCCCAGCCGCGCAGACGCGGCAGCAGGTACTCGAGCTGGGCGAGCTCGACCTGGGCCTTGCCCTCGCGGCTCTTGGCGTGCTGGCTGAAGATGTCGAGGATCACCGTGGTGCGGTCGATGACCTTCACCTTCACGACGTCCTCGAGCGCACGGCGCTGGCTCGGAGCGAGCTCCGTATCGGCGATGACGGTATCGGCGCCCGTCGCGGCGACGATGTCCTTCAGCTCCGCCGCTTTGCCCCGGCCGACATAGGTCGCCGGATCCGGGTGCGGACGCCTCTGCAGCACACCATCGAGCACGACGGCCCCCGCAGTCTCCGCAAGGGCGGCGAGCTCGCGCAGCGAGTTCTCGGCATCCGCCTGCGCGCCCTGCGGGTACACACCGACGAGAACCACGTTCTCCAGGCGCAGCTGCCGGTACTCGACCTCGGTGACGTCCTCGAGCTCGGTCGACAGGCCCGCGACACGGCGCAGCGCATGACGATCGGCGAGATCCCACTGGTCGCCGTCACTGTCCGCATGCCCCGCAGTCGACGCATCCTGCAGCGCTTGCGCGTCACCGAACACCCTCACCTGCGTGCGCTTGTCCGCGCTCGCGAGCACCCGGTCCAGCGTGTCGTCGGAGTTGGTATCTTCTGTGGCTTTCGTCATCCTCTGCCTTCTGTGTGCGGCGCCTCAATGTTAGCCCGCCTCTCCGGTACGCTCACGGTATGGGGTCTGATCATTACTTCACTGCGGCCCCGGCAAGTGCGGAGAACCTGCGCACCATCACGGTGACGCTCGCAGGACGCGAACTCGAGGTGACCACCGCCGGTGGCGTCTTCAGTCCCGACCGCCTCGACGCCGGAACAGCAGTCCTTTTCGCCAATATGCCTCCGCTCCCGCCGAGCGGTGATTTCCTCGACCTCGGAAGCGGCTGGGGCCCCATCAGCATCACGATGGCGCTGGCGTCACCCCATGCCACGATCTGGGCCGTCGATGTCAACGAGCGCGCCCTGGATCTCGTGCGCCGAAACGCTGAGGCACTCGGCCTCACCAACATCAGGGCCGTCACGCCCGATGCCGTTCCCGAAGACATCGTCTTCCGGACCATCCGCTCGAACCCGCCGATCCGGGTCGGCAAGGGTGTGCTCCACGACATGCTCCAGAAGTGGATCCCTCGTCTGGACGAGCGCAGCGACGCTTACCTCGTCGTGCAGCGCAACCTCGGCTCCGACTCGCTGCAGCGCTGGATGGACGCCACCTTCGACGAGGGATACAGCATCTCGCGTGCTGCGACGGCGAAGGGTTTCCGCGTGCTGAAGGTCCGCCGGCACGGCAATCCTCCGACCGAACCCATCGACCTCGTCTGACAACGATGCCCCGGGAGATCCTCCCGGGGCATCGTCGCATCAGACGCCGGTGCGCTGACGCAGGCTGTACGACGCGCCGCGGTGCGTGTCCGGCAGTCGATCGCCGTCACCGTGCAGCTTGTGGCGCAGGGTTCCGGGGGTGTACTCGGTCTGATAGACGCCCCGACGCTGGAGCTCGGGGACGATGAACTCGACGACGTCCTCGAACGTGCCCGGTGTGATCGCATAGGCGAGGTTGAAGCCGTCGACGTCGGTCTCCTCGACCCAGTCCTGCAGGAAGTCCGCGACCTCGGCGGGAGAGCCGACGACACGGGGCCCGAGGCCCCCGATGTTGCCGAGCCGCGCGATATCGCGCACCTTCCATTCCTTGCCGTCGTCGTTGGCCTGCTGGAAATTCGCCACGGTCGACTGGATCGCGTTGCTCTTGACGTTGCCGATCGGCTCGTCGAGGTCGAACTGGGACAGGTCGACGCCCATCCAGCCCGACATGAACACGAGAGCGCCCTCGTCACTGGCGTACTGCAGGTAGTCCTCGTACTTCGCCTGAGCCTTCTCACTCGTCTCGTCGGTGATGATCGTGAGCAGCGTGTAGATCTTGGCGGAGTAGCGGTCGCGGCCGGCGGCTTCGAGACCGTCGCGGACCCGCTTGACCGTCTCGGCGAGGCGCGCCTTCGTGGGGGCGGCCACGAAGATCGCCTCGGCGTTGCCCGCTGCGAACGCGATGCCGCGCGGTGACGCGCCCGCCTGGTAGATGACCGGGGTGCGCTGCGGAGACGGCTCGGAGATGTGGATGCCGGGGACGGTGAAGTGCTTTCCGTGGTGCTCGATGTCGTGCACCTTCGCGGGGTCGGTGAAGACGCCGTTCTCGCGGTCGTTGATGACCGCATCGTCCTCCCAGGAACCCTCCCAGAGCTTGTAGACGACCTCGAGGTATTCGTCGGCGATGTCGTAGCGCTGGTCGTGCTCGAGCTGGTCCTCGTGCCCCATGTTTCGAGCGGCGGAGGGCAGGTAGCCGGTGACGACGTTCCAGCCGACGCGGCCATCAGTGAGGTGGTCGAGCGTCGTCATGCGACGAGCGAAGGGATACGGATGCTCGTACGCGGTGCCCGCCGTGACGCCGAAGCCGAGATGCTCGGTGACCGCGGCCATGGCGCTGACGGTGAGGATCGGGTCGTTGACGGGAACCTGGGCGCCGTGGCGGATGGCCGCCTCGTTCGAGCCGCCGTAGACGTCGTAGGTGCCGAGCACATCGGCGATGAAGATGCCGTCGAATCGGCCCTTCTCGAGCAGCTGAGCGAGATCCGTCCAGTACGAGAGCTTCTTGTACGTGGCGGAGCGGTCCTGCGGGTGACGCCACATGCCCGAAGCCTGGTGCGCGACGCAGTTCATGTCGAAGGCGTTGAAACGGATCTGCTTGCTCATAGGCACCATCGTCGGGCATGAGCCCGGTCGCCGTCACGTCTGCATGTCATGAAGCGACTCATTTCACGGCCGGTGCCGGCCTCGACATCAGGCGAGTTCGATCGTGCCGCTGTAGACGAGCTGGGCCGGACCCGAGAGGGCGACGTGCTCGCCGTCCTCGGCGGGGAACATGCGCACGCCGAGCGTGCCGCCCGGGACCTCGACCTGCCAGTTGTGCGGTGCACGCTCGCCGGCCCAGTGCCGCACCGCGAGGGCGGTGGCCGCAACACCGGTGCCGCAGCTCAGGGTCTCCCCCACGCCGCGCTCGAAGACACGCATCGAGACGTGTCCCACGCCGTCGCGGACCAGTGGTTCGCCGGGGACCACGAATTCGACGTTCGCTCCCGATACAGGCGCCGGGTCGAGTTCGGGGATGAAGGAGAGGTCGAGGCCTGCGAGTTCTTCCTCGGATGCCAGGGCGACGACGACGTGCGGATTGCCGACGTCGATCCCGAGACCGGGTCGGGCCACATCGAGGCCGCGGGCCTTGGCGAGGGGCTCGCCGTCGGCGAGCTTCCACCGGCCGAGGTCGACCTGGTAGCCGTTGGCGCTGGCGGTCACATCACGGACGCCGGCACGCGTGCCGATGGGCAGCGTGGAACCGGGCTCAATCGTGGCAAGACCACTGCGCACCAAATAGTGCACGAAGACACGCACCCCGTTGCCGCACATCTCGGCGATCGAGCCGTCCGCATTGCGGTAGTCCATGAACCACTCGGCGTCCGGTTCCTCGGCGAGAGCCGCGGCCCCCGCGTCGATGGCCGTCGAGCGCACCACGCGCAGCACGCCGTCGGCGCCGATGCCGAAGTGCCGGTCGCAGAGGGCCGCGACCTGCTCGGCCGTGAGATCGAGCTCACCGTCCGGGTCGGGGATGATGACGAAGTCGTTGCCGGTGCCGTGCCCCTTGGTGAATGCGACCATGCGTTCAGTCTAAAGACGTTCCGCAACGCCGACTGTTCACATGTCGGCGATGAGGCGTTTCCCGGCGTTGCGCACGTCGAAGCTCTCGTAGCCCACGGCGTCGTAGAAGCTGAGCACGGCCTCATTCTCGGTGCGGACCATGAGCTGCACCTTGGGGCACCCCATGGCGGCGAGCAGACGTTCCGCCTCGGCGAGAAGACCGCGGGCGATGCCCTCGCCCTGACGCGCAGGCGTCGTGGCCAGGTAGTAGATCCATCCGCGATGCCCGTCGTATCCCGCCATCACGGAACCGAGGACCGTCTTCTCGTCGTGGGCCACGAGGAACAGTTCGGGCTGCACGCGGAGCTTGCGCTCGATGTCCTGCCGAGGATCGTTCCAGGGCCTGGTCAGCCCGGTCTCCTGCCACAGCTCGATGACGGCATCCGTGTCTTCTCGCGCGAACGCGCGCACCTTCCAGCTCACTGTACGAGCCTATGAGGTGCCGAACGGGCCCTCGCGTCGGGGGGCAAGGGTCCCGGAGCCGACATTCGCCCTTCCGCCTATTTCGTGTTCGGCGCCGCGCGCCGGACCCGGTAGCGACCGCAGAGGAAGTCGCGGTTGCGCGCAACGTCGACCAGGTCGAGATCGACTTCCCTCGGAAGCACCGGCGCACCGGCGCCGAGCATCACCGGTGCGTACTGCAGCCACACCTCGTCGAGCAGTCCCTCGTCGGCGAACTGTCCTGCGATATCGCCGCCTCCGACGATCCAGAGGTCCTTGTCCCCTGCTGCCGCCGTCATCGCGGCGTGCACCTCGTGCACCGGGGCCGAGGTCAGGTGCACATCGGCCCCGTCGGGCAGCGCGAGATCGCGGTGCGTGAACACCCAGGCGGGCTGCGTGTAGCCCCAGCGCCCGGCCTCGTGGCGCATCACCCACTCGAACGTCGATGCCCCCATCGAGAGCGCGCCGATCCGATCAACGAACGCGGGATAGGCCATCGGTCCGTCGAGGTCGATGTCCTGGCGCAGGAGCCAGTCGAGCGGGTGCTCGGGCGTCGCGATGAATCCGTCGAGGCTGGTCGCCGTGTAGTAGTGAGTCTTCATCCGGCCAGGATGCCACCGGCATCCGACATCGGCGGGATCCACTCGATGGTCGGGTACCGCTTGAACCACGACACCTGGCGACGGGCGTAGCGGCGGGTGAGCGCCTGCGTCTCCGCGATCGCCTCTGCCTCGGTCTTCTCCCCCGCCAGCTGCGCGAGCGCCTGCGCGTAACCAATCGCCCTGGGCGCCGTCGTGCCGGCCTCGAGACCCGCCTCGCGCAGCGCCTCGACCTCGGCGAGCATGCCCTGCTCCCACATGCGGTCGACACGGCGATCGAGGCGCTCGACGAGTGCGGGACGGTCGACGTGGATGCCGAGGATGCGGGTGTCCGGATGCCAGAGCACCGGCGCATCCGGAAGGGCTGCGCCGTGGTTCTCGGCGCCCTGCGCGAGGACTTCGAGCGCCCGGATGACGCGCCGGCCGTTCTTCGGGTCGACGCGCGCCGCCGTGGCGGGGTCGTCCGCCTGCAGACGGGCGAACAGTGCACCGGCGCCAAGTGCGTCGAGCTCGCGCTCGAGGCGCTCGCGGACGGCGGCATCCCGCGGCGGGAAGCGGAAGTCGTAGATCACGCTCGAGACGTACAGCCCCGACCCGCCGACGAGGATCGCATCACCGCCGCGTGTGAAGATCTCCTCGATCGCGGCCCGCGCGAGCGGCTGATACCAGGCGACCGCGGCCTCCTCGGTGACCTCTCGGACGTCGAACAGGTGATGCGGGATGCCGCGCCGCTCATCGATCGCGAGCTTCGCCGTGCCGATGTCCATGCCGCGATAGAGCTGCATGGCATCCGCGTTGACGATCTCGGCCGGGTTGCCCTGAGCACGCAGTACCTCCGCGAGATCGAGCGCGAGATCGCTCTTACCGGTGCCCGTCGCACCGACGACCGCCCAGAGCCTCACGCCGGGCTCAGCCGCCGACACGGAGCGTCGGCAGCCCCAGCGACACTGCGCGCGGAGCGCCGCTCGCACCGGCCGGCGCAGGGACGCCGCACGATTCGGCCTGCGAACGATCCCAGGCGTCGCCGCCGCGGGTGCGCCGGATGCGCAGCGGCGCACCGGTCGGATCATCGGCGAGCAGATGGAACGGAGCACCGTGCGTGATCGTCACGGTGACCGCATCGCCGGGCCGCGGCAGGTCGGAGCCGGGCGTCACCTCGAAGTGCACGAGACGGTTGTCCTGAGCGCGGCCGGTCAAGCGGTGCGTCTCGGCATCCTTCTTGCCCTCGCCGACCGAGACGAGCACCTCGACCTCTCGGCCGACCTGCTTCTGGTTCTCCTCGAGTGAGATGCGCTCCTGCAGGGCGATGAGCCGGTTGTAGCGCTCCTGCACGATCTCCTTGGGGACCTGGTCCTCCATGGTCGCCGCGGGCGTGCCCTCGCGGATCGAGTACTGGAACGTGAACGCGTTGGCGAAACGCGCCTGCTCGACGACGCGCATCGTGTCGTCGAAGTCCTCGTCGGTCTCGCCGGGGAACCCGACGATGATGTCGGTCGAGATCGCCGCATACGGCATGCGCTCGCGAACGCGATCGAGGATCCCGAGGAACTTGGAGCTGCGATAAGAGCGGCGCATCGCCTTGAGGATGCTGTCGCTGCCCGACTGGAGGGGCATGTGCAGCTGCGGCATGACGTTCGGCGTCTCTGCCATCGCATCGATCACATCATCCGTGAACGCCGCCGGGTGCGGACTCGTGAAACGGATGCGCTCGAGACCGGGAATCTCCCCCGCTGCGCGCAGCAGCTTGCTGAAGGCCTGGCGGTCGCCGAACTCGACGCCATAGGAGTTCACGTTCTGGCCGAGCAGCGTGACCTCGATCGCGCCGTCCTCGACGAGCAGACGGATCTCATTCAGGATGTCACCGGGGCGTCGATCCTTCTCCTTGCCGCGCAGGTGCGGCACGATGCAGAACGTGCACGTGTTGTTGCAGCCGACCGAGATCGACACCCAGCCGCTGTGGGCGGAATCGCGTTTCGTCGGCAGCGTCGACGGGAAGACCTCGAGGGACTCGAGGATCTCGAGCTCGGCCTCGCCATTGTGCTTGGCACGCTCGAGCATGCCCGGCAACGACCCCATGTTGTGCGTGCCGAAGACCACATCGACCCATGGGGCCTTCTGCTGCACGGCGTCCTTGTCCATCTGCGCCAGGCAGCCGCCGACGGCGATCTGCATGCCCTCCTTGCGGCGCTTGACCGCGGCCAGATGCCCGAGCGTGCCATAGAGCTTGCCGGCGGCGTTATCGCGCACCGCGCAGGTGTTGATGATCACGACATCCGCCTCGCTGCCCGCCTCGGCACGGGCATATCCGGCGCTCTCGAGCGAACCGGAGAGCCGCTCGGAGTCGTGAACGTTCATCTGGCACCCGAACGTGCGCACTTCATAGGTTCGCTGATGACCGTCGGCGTCAACGGCAGCAGAGGAGGCCGCGATGATCGTCGGTTCAGAGGAAAGGGCAGACATGATTCCTCCATTCTACGAGCCGGTCGGTCCCGGCGGACCATGCGGGAATCCCCCTTTCGACGGATGCCCTCCGGCCCCATCGTTCTCTAGCCTGGAGACCAGCACCCATCACAGGAACGAGGATCCGAATCACATGCGCAAGAAGACCATCATCGCGATCATCGCGGTCGCGGGGCTGCTCCTCACTGCCTGCGCGGCGAAGTCAGAGGCGCCGGAGGATTCCGATTCAACCTCGATTCCGTCGACCCCGGTCGGTGATGCCGCCCAGTGGGTGCTGGACGAGATGAACGCGGATGACGACACCACCGCGACGGCATGGGAAAGCCGGCTCAGCGCGCAGTTCCAAGCCGAAGTCGGTGCCGAGGACGTTGCTTCCCTCATCAACACGCAGATCCGGCCGGCCCGTCCGCTCGAGGTGACGGCCTATCGCGGCACGGAAACCGAAGCGGTGGTCACGGTCGCCGGCGCGCTGGGCGAACCGTTCGATCTGAGCATCTCGATCGACGATGATCAGCTCATCGGCGGGCTCTTCCTGGGGCCGGTGACGCCCCAGCGCACACCCGCCGTCTCCAACGATGATGTCGCCGAACGCCTCGGCGCTCTCCCCCTCACCGCTCGCGTGCTGGTGCAGATCGATGACGAGACGATCATGTCCATCGATGAGAAAGCGCCGGCCCCGTTGGGCTCGGTCTTCAAGCTGTACGTCCTCGAGGCGCTGGCAGAGGCCGTTTCAGCGGGTGACATCAGTTGGAATGACAACATCACCGTCACGGATGCGGTGCGCAGCCTCCCCTCAGGAGACCTTCAGAACCTGCCTGACGGCACCGATGTGACCGTTCAAGATGCCGCCACGAAGATGATCGCGATCAGCGACAACACAGCCACCGACATGCTCGTCGAGCTTCTCGGACGCGAAGCCGTCGAGCACGCGGTTGAGGCTGGGAACCACCACGAGCCCGAACTGATGCACCCATTCCTCACGACCCGGGAGATGTTCGACCTGGTGTGGGGCGGACATGTCGACCTGCAGGATGCCTGGGCGGACGGGGATGAGAGCGTCCGGCGCGAAGTCCTGGAGGTCCTCCGCACGCGGGAATTCCAGATCGATGTCGACGACATCGATGAGCGTGTGGCCTGGCAATACGGTCTCGAATGGTTCGCGTCCGCCCAGGACATCGCCGAGCTCCACGCGATCCTCGCCCAACATGGCGATGCCGATCCCGTCATCCGCACCGCACTCTCCGAGAATCCCGGCGTCGTGGTCGACCCCGCAGCGTGGCCGTCGGTCTCGTACAAGGGTGGATCGAATCTCGGTGTCATCACGGGTTCGTGGCGGGCCGTCCGCGCCGATGGCAGCATCATGACCGTCGTCGTCCTGGGGTCGGACGCGGAGCCGATCGATGCCGAGACGGAGGCGGAGCTGTTCGCTATCGCCTCCGATCTCTTCGCGATCAACGCGGGATGACCGCGAGGGGTCAGTCGGATTCGACGAACCGGACGCCGGTCGCCGGGCCCCCGAAGGCCGCTTCCTTGAGCGCGGTGCGCGCGGCGTTCATCGCGGCGGGCCCGCTATAGCCCCGACGCGCCAATTGTCCGAGCAGACGCCGCAGCCCCGTCTCGTAGTCGAGCCGGGCTAGCGACCGAGCCTTCGTCCGTGCGAACTCCAGAGCGCGCTCCGCGTCGTCATCAGGCAACTCGTCGAGCGCGATGTCGATGATGTCTCGCGAGACGCCGCGCTGAGAAAGCAGACGGGCGAGAGCCACACGGCCCTGCCCCTTGCGCTCCACGCCGGACATCACGACCTGACGCGCGAGCTCGGCATCGTCGAGGTAGCGACGCTCGCTGAAATCATCGACCACGTCATCGATCTGAGCCGCGTCGAGATCGCAGCCGCGAAGGATCTGTCGCGCTTCGACGACGGACAATGAACGCGCGCGAAGCTTGCGCAGTAGCGCCTGCTCGCCCGCACGACGGACATCCTCGGAGTCCACCGCCCCCTGCCCGTCCGACGCGGTTCCGCCGGGGCGTCCCCCCTCGAAGTGCGTCTCATCGGCCTCATCAGTGTCTTCGATGACGCGGAACGTCGGACGACGCTGCGCATCGGACGGACTGCTGACGGCCATCGCCGAGCTGGAAGGATGCGACGGCTCACCGATGCCCCGAGATCCGCCGGCCGACGCTGGGCCGTCTCCCCCGCTGAGCTCCGAAGCTCGCTTCATCCGCCCGCCGAACAGCGGAATGATCGGGGCGAGATCGCCCTCGCCCCGATCAGACATAGCTCACCCGCGATCCGAACACCGGGGTGGGTGCGACGTCGATCACGCCGGACGACGCTTTGCGAGGTCGTCTGCAGCCGCGACCTCTTCAGCCACGGCGCCGCCGATACCGAGCTTCTGCTTGATCTGCGTCTCGATCGTCGCGGCGATGTCGGGGTTCTTCAGCAGGAAGTTACGGGCGTTCTCCTTGCCCTGACCGAGCTGGTCGCCGTCGTAGGTGTACCAGGAGCCCGACTTCTTCACGATGCCGTGCTCGACGCCGAAATCGATCAGACTGCCCTCCCGCGAGATGCCGACACCGTAGAGGATGTCGAACTCGGCCTGCTTGAACGGCGGAGCCATCTTGTTCTTGACGACCTTGACACGCGTACGGTTACCAACGGCGTCCGTGCCGTCCTTGAGGGTCTCGATGCGACGGATGTCCATGCGCACCGATGCGTAGAACTTCAGCGCCTTTCCACCGGCGGTCGTCTCGGGAGAGCCGAAGAAGACACCGATCTTCTCGCGCAGCTGGTTGATGAAGATCATCGTCGTATTGGTCTGGTTCAAACCACCCGTGAGCTTTCGCAGCGCCTGCGACATGAGTCGCGCCTGCAGACCCACGTGGGAGTCACCCATCTCGCCCTCGATCTCAGCACGGGGCACGAGGGCCGCGACCGAGTCGATGACGATCAGATCGATCGCGCCGGATCGCACGAGCATGTCGGCGATCTCGAGCGCCTGCTCACCCGTGTCGGGCTGGGAGACCAGCAGCGCATCGATGTCGACGCCGAGCTTCTTCGCGTACTCGGGGTCGAGCGCGTGCTCCGCGTCGATGAAGGCCGCGATGCCGCCCGCGCGCTGTGCGTTGGCGATCGCGTGCAGCGTCAGAGTCGTCTTACCGGAGGACTCCGGACCGTAGATCTCGACGATGCGGCCACGCGGAAGGCCTCCGACGCCGAGCGCGACGTCGAGGGCGATGGAGCCGGTGGGGATCACGGCCACGGGCGCGCGCTCATCACTGCCCAGGCGCATGACCGAGCCCTTGCCGAACTGACGGTCGATCTGGGCGAGTGCGGATTCCAGGGACTTCTCGCGGTCTGCTGCTGATGGCATGATGTGCTCCTCGTGTTTCGCATGGTGCCGCCTGTAGGCTGTCGCGGCCGCCCCGGATGGGGCGGACTCTCCGACAAGGCGTATGGCTTTTCGGCCTGTTCAACACGGTAGACGGAGCCTCCGACATTCGATCGGCAGGGCCAGGAACGGTGGAGAACAGCGCATCGAAACCACTTGTGCAGAACTCTACGTGTATTTCGAACACATATTCGATGACACGCCGAAAAATGACGAACGGCGCCGGGAAAGACTCAGTTTCTCTGGGGCTCGAGGCGACCAACACCGTAACGACGTTCGAGTGGCACGTCTGTTTCGGCGCACAGCGCCGCCCAGATATCGCGCGGAGCGATGCCCGCTTCGAGCGCCTGCGCGGCGGTTCTGCCACCCACCGCGTCGAGCACAAGATCTGTCGTGAGCATGGGCGCTCGTGCGCCGAACTCCCGGTCAACCGCGCGAAGGAACTCGCTGCGTCGCATCAGAAGTGCGCGCTCAGTGCAGGGAGAGTTCGGGCTCGATGGATGCGACCAGGTCGTCGGGAACGACATCGGGGAACACCTGGATGCCTTCGAGGACCGAGATTCGGTCACCGACTTCGCGCATGATCAACGAGATGGGGACATCGAGGGCTTCGGCGACCGAGGCGAGGATCTCGCTCGACGCCTCCTTCTGGCCTCGCTCGACCTCACTGAGGTATCCGAGCGCGACGGAGGCCTTGCTCGCGACCTGGCGGAGCGTGCGCCCCTTCTGCAGGCGGAAGTCCCTCAGCACCTCGCCGATCTCCTGTCGAACAAGAATCATCGGAACCTCCCCTCCATACCCCTGATCGGGCCCTCTTCCAAACGGATCGCCAGTCTAACCCGACCTGGCGAACAAAACGTTACCGTTTCCCGCTGTGCTTTGGATGTGAACGCATCTATGACAACCACGTCACTAACAACCGCGGTTACCGTGACGATATTCCTCGAGAGAACGCAGAAGCAACGCGATCGCTGACTGAACCGTCTGCTCGCGGATCTCCGCGCGCCCACCGGAGAACACGAAGCGCTCCGAACTCGTTCCGAACGGGCCGGCGACTCCGATGTGCACTGTGCCGACCGGTTGCCCGTCCGGCGAGGCGGGCCCGGCGATCCCTGTCGTCGACACCCCGACATCAGCCACCCGGCCTTCGACCGCGACGCAGCTGCGCACCCCTTCGGCCATCTGCTCGGCCACCCGCGCGTGCACAGGCCCATGCTCGTCGAGGAGAGACTCCTCGACGCCGAGCAGCGTCGCTTTCACCGGGGTCGCGTAGGCGACGACGGCGCCGAGCAGCGTCCCCGACGATCCGGGAACGGAAACCACCTCAGAAGCGAGCGCACCCCCGGTGAGCGACTCGGCAATTCCCAGCGTCCACCCCTGTTCGAGGAGAGCGGAGACGAGGCGCTTAGCGTCATTCATCGCGCCGAGGCCTTGCCTCCGCGAATCTGCGCCAGCACATAGTCGATTCCGCTGAGGATCGTGATGGCCAGTGTCGCCCACATCAGCACCGCCCCGACCAGCGTCCACACGTCGAAGCCGACGAGGTCGTGAAGCGGCAGCAGGCACCAGCCGAGCGCAACGCCCTGCAGCGCGGTCTTGACCTTGCCCATCCATGCCGCGGCGACGATGTGGCTGCTCGCGACGATGAAGCGATGGATCGTGATCCCCCACTCGCGGACGAGGATCACGATCACGACCCACCACGGCCACTCGGCGAGGATCGCGAGCCCGACGAAACCCGCGCCCGTGAGGAGCTTGTCGGCGATCGGATCCCAGAGCTTTCCGAAGTCGCTGACGATGTCGTACTTGCGAGCGAGATAGCCGTCGACCCAGTCCGTGCTGATCGCGAGGACGAACAGCGCCCCGGCGACCCAGCGCAGCGTGATGTCGTCGAAGCCGTATGTGCCGCCGAGCAGGAGAAGGACGAAGAATACGACCGCGAGAGGAATACGCGCGATGGTGATCGCATTGGGCAGTTGCCGGGGAATGGCCATCAATCGCGTCCTGTCAGGCTCCAGGCGTCTTCATCGCCTTCATCGTCTTCGACCACCGGCAGTCCAGCGAACTGTGCTTCGATCGGGTCATATCCGGGAGCATCGGCGGGATCCGATACCGGTGCGGCGGCGGGCGCCGTCGTCGCCGCAGGGGCGGCGGGCGCATCCTCGCCGCGCAGCTTCGCCATCACTGCGGGGAGCTGCTCCGCGGTGACGAGCACATCGCGGGCCTTCGAGCCTTCAGAAGGGCCGACGATCTCACGCGACTCGAGCAGGTCCATGAGACGGCCCGCCTTCGCGAACCCGACACGGAGCTTGCGCTGCAGCATCGATGTCGATCCGAACTGCGACGACACGACGAGCTCGGCCGCAGCGAGGAGCACCTCGAGGTCGTCGCCGATATCTTCGTCGACCTCCTTCTTCTTCGGCTCCATCGCCTCCTGCACATCGGAGCGGTACTCCGGACGCGCCTGCGCGGTGACATGCTTGACGACCGCATCGATCTCGCTCTCCTCGACCCAGGCGCCCTGCAGGCGGAACGGCTTCGACGAGCCCATCGGGGAGAACAGTGCGTCGCCCTGACCGATGAGCTTGTCTGCGCCCGGAGCATCGAGGATCACGCGGCTGTCGGTCACGCTCGTGACCGCAAACGCGAGCCGGGACGGCACGTTGGCCTTGATGAGGCCGGTGACGACATCGACGGACGGACGCTGGGTGGCGAGGACCAGATGAATGCCGGAGGCCCGGGCGAGCTGCGTGATGCGTACGATCGAATCTTCGACGTCGCGCGGGGCGACCATCATGAGGTCGGCGAGCTCATCGACGACGACGAGCAGGTACGGGTAGGGCTTGAGCACGCGCTCGCTGCCGGGAGGCAGAACGATCTCCCCCGCGCGGACGGCCTTGTTGAAGTCGTCGATGTGACGGTAACCGAACGACGCGAGGTCGTCGTAGCGCATGTCCATCTCCTTCACGACCCACTGCAGCGCCTCGGCGGCTTTCTTCGGGTTCGTGATGATGGGGGTGATCAGGTGCGGCACACCGGCGTAGCTGGTCAGCTCCACGCGCTTCGGGTCGATCAGCACCATGCGGACATCGGTCGGGCGCGCGCGCATCAGCAGACTCGTGATCATCGAGTTGACGAAGCTGGACTTACCGGAACCGGTGGAACCGGCGACCAGAAGATGCGGCATCTTGGCGAGGTTGGCGACGACGATGTTTCCGCCGACGTCCTTGCCGACGCCGATCGTCATCGGGTGCGTGCTCTTCTGCGCCGCGGGCGAGCGGAGCACATCTCCGAGGGCGACCATCTCCTTGTCGGCGTTCGGGATCTCGATGCCGATCGCGCTCTTGCCGGGGATCGGCGAGAGGATTCGCACATCGTTGGATGCGACGGCGTAGGCGAAGTTGTTCGACAGCTGTGTGATCTTCTCGACCTTGACCCCGAGACCGACCTCCACCTCGTACTGGGTGACCGTCGGACCGCGCGAGAACCCCGTGACCTTGGCATCGACCTTGAACTGCTCGAGCACACTGGTCAGCTGCTGGATCACACGGTCTGTGGCCTCCGAGCGCACCACCGGTGGCGGCCCTTCGCTCAGCACGGCCGTGGATGGCAGAGCATACGGGGTGCTCGGGGCATGAAGGCCGCGATCCCCCGGTCCGTCCGTGCCGAAGCCGGACAGTCCGGGCAGCTCGGGCTGCTCGCCCGTGTCACCGTAGTCGTCGAGCAGGGTCGTCGCACCGGGCGCGCCGAGGCCCGCCATGACGCTCTCGACGTCCGTCAGGACCTCGGTGACCGCGTCGCCCGCATCGGGCGCCGCGACGACGACCGACTGGTCGTAGGGGGTCTTCTCGTTCGCGACATCGATCGGCATCTGCTTCGTCGTCGTCTGCGCCGTCGGCGTCAGCAGCTCGGTGACGTCCTGGGAGCCGAGACCCTCATCGGGGTCCTCTTCACGCCCGGTCTTGTTGCGCCGCCACCAGGGCAGGGCATCGTCTTCGGCGATGTCGACGAGGTCGGCGTCGGATGCTGCGGCCGACGCCTCGACCTTCGTCTCCGCGCGTTCGGCCCCGAACATCCAGGCGTACAGATCGCCCAGGCGCGAACCGATGCGATTCGGCGGGGTCTTCGTGATGATGAGCAGACTCAGCACGAGAAGCAGGCTCAGCAGGATATAAGCCGGAATGTCGGTCAGGTAGGACAGCGGCTGGCCGAGCATCCATCCGAAGAGGCCGCCAGCCGCGCTGAGCGCCGGCATGCCGTCCTTCGGCTGGGGCACCCCACCGGCGATGTGGCAGATGCCGGCGATCGAGAGCACGAAGAGTCCGAAGCCGATTCCGATTCGCCCGTTGTCGTGCACCGACGATGGATGGCGGAACAACCAGCCGGCGAGGATGAGCAGCAGCACGGGCATGAGGAACGCCGTGCGCCCCACGAGCAACCCCACGGAGTAGGCGCTGATGTTCTGGGCGATCTCATTGCCGATGAAGAACCACTCATCGACGGCGCCCAGACACGCGAGGACGACGAGCAGCAGCGGAAAACCATCGCGCCGCTGGTCCTTCTCGAGGGTCTCCGGACCGAAGGCACGGAAGAGACCGCCGACGGCGTGAGCGAGACCGCCCCAGGCGCGCACCGGGAACGGCGGCCTGTCGACGTCGTCGATGTACTTCTTCGGAGCTGCCTGCGCCTTGGAGCGCGCAGGAGCCTTCTCGGACGCGCGTGAGGTCTTGGTAGTGCTCCTGGCCATGTTCCAAGACTACGGTCGAGCACCGACATCGCCGCGCAATGACGCGGCTTTCCGCCTCATCGGCTCCCTGACCGGGGTTCCGATGAGGCGATCGGCATCACGCTTCGATGACGAGCGGGACGATCATCGGACGACGGCGCAGCTTCTGGTTGACCCAGCGGCCGATCGTGCGGCGCACGACCTGCGACAGCGCATGCGTATCGCGCACGCCGTTCCCGGAGGCCTCCTTGAGGGCGGCCACGATCTTCGGCGTCACGCTGTCGAAGACGGAATCGTCCTCCGCGATGCCGCGTGCGTGGATCTCCGGCCCCGAGATGATGTTGCCGGTCGCAGCATCCACCACGACGATGATCGAGACGAAGCCCTCCTCGCCGAGGATGCGGCGATCCTTCAGATCTGCGTCGGTGATCTCGCCGACCGTCGAACCATCGACGTAGACGAAGCCGATGTCGTACTGTCCGGCGATCCGGGCCTCGCCGTCCTTGAGGTCGATCACCGTGCCGTTGGAGGCCAGGATCGTGTTCTCCTCGGGGATGCCCGTCTCCTGCGCGAGCTTCGCGTTCGCCATCAGGTGACGGTACTCGCCGTGAACCGGGAGGACGTTCTTCGGCTTGAGGATGTTGTAGCAGTAGATCAGCTCACCGGCGGCGGCGTGGCCCGACACGTGAACCCGCGCGTTCGCCTTGTGCACGACGTTGGCGCCGAGCTTGGTCAGGCCGTCGATGACGCGGTACACCGCGTTCTCATTGCCCGGGATGAGACTGGACGCGAGGATGACGGTGTCCCCCTCCCCCGGCTCGATCGCGTGATCGAGGTTCGCCATGCGGCTGAGGACGGCCATCGGCTCGCCCTGCGAACCGGTCGACATGTAGACGATCTTGTCGTCCGGGATGTCCTTGGCCTTCTTGTAGTCGATCAGCACGTTGTCGGGCACCTTGAGGTAGCCGAGATCGGCGGCGATGCCCATGTTGCGCACCATGCTGCGGCCGAGGAGCGCGACGCGGCGGCCATTGGCATGAGCCGCGTCGAGCACCTGCTGCACGCGGTGCACGTGGCTGGAGAAGCTCGCGACGATCACGCGACGGGTGGCCTTGGCGATCACCTGGTCGAGGACCGGGCCGATCGACTTCTCCGTGGGAGTGAACCCCGGGACGTCGGCGTTGGTCGAATCGACGAGGAACAGGTCGATGCCCTCTTCGCCGAGCCGGGCGAATGCCCGAAGGTCGGTGATGCGGCCGTCGAGCGGCAGCTGGTCCATCTTGAAGTCGCCGGTGGCGAGCACCATGCCCGCGGGCGTGCGGATCGCGACGGCCAGCGCATCGGGGATGGAGTGGTTGACCGCGACGAATTCGAGGTCGAACGGACCGACCTTCTCCTTCTGATCCTCCTTCACCGTCAGGGTGAAGGGCTTGATGCGGTGCTCCTTGAGTTTGGCCTCGACGAGCGCGAGCGTGAGCCCGGATCCGATCAGCGGGATATCGCTCTTCAGGCGCAGCAGGTACGGCACCGCGCCGATGTGGTCTTCATGGCCGTGCGTGAGCACGACGCCCACGATGTCGTCGAGGCGGTCCTTGATGGGCTCGAAGTCCGGCAGGATCAGATCGACGCCGGGCTGGTGGTCCTCGGGGAACAGCACGCCGCAATCGACGATGAGGATCTTCCCCTCGTATTCGAAGACCGTCATGTTGCGCCCGACCTCGCCGAGCCCTCCCAGGGGGAAGACGCGGAGCGTGCCCGCGGCGAGCGGCGCGGGGGCGGCGATGGGGGTGGTCATTGGTGTCTCCTCCGTCGGACACCGAAGGTGCCCGTTCATGGTGTGGACGCGTTCATCGCGTCCGGCGTCTCAGCGCGTCGTGCCGTGGACCTTCGGCAGCGCACCGCCGGCGGCCGCGTTGCGGTCGGGGCGGAAGTTCGAGAAATCGGCACCCGGGAGGTCGGAGACGAGAGCGAGGTCGTCCTCGATGATCGCGGCCTCCCACTCTTCGGGTCCGACCAGGGGCAGACGCACGCGGGGACTCGAGATTCGGCCCAGTCCGTGCAGGATGTACTTCGCCGATACAGTGCCGGGCACATGCGTCATCACGGCGCGGACGAGCGGCTCGAGGCGCTTATGCTCGGCGGTCGCGGTCGCGAGGTCGCCACGGTTCACGGCGTCGACGATCGTGCGGTACGGGGCGGAGGTGATGTTCGCGGTCACGCCGATCAGGCCAGTCGCGCCGATCGCCATGTGCGGCAGCGCGTTGGCGTCGTCACCCGAGAAATACATCAGATCGGTCTGGTTCAGCACCCGGCTGACTTCGCTGAAGTCTCCCTTGGCGTCCTTGACCGCGAGGATGTTGGGGTGCTTCGCGAGGCGCAGGATCGTCTCGTACTTGATCGGCACGCCCGCACGGCCCGGAATGTCGTAGAGGATGACCGGAAGGTCGGTGGAGTCCGCGACGAGTCGGAAGTGCGTGAGGATTCCGGCCTGGGTCGGCTTGTTGTAGTAGGGCGTGACGATCATGATGCCGTCGGCGCCGGCCTTCTCGCTGGCCTTGTACAGCTCGATCGCGTGCGCCGTCTCGTTCGAGCCACCGCCCGTGATGATCTTGGCGCGCCCCGCCGAGACGGACTTGCCGACCTCGACGAGCTTGAGCTTCTCGGCATCCGTGAGGGTCGAGGTCTCACCGGTCGTTCCCGTCACAACGATTCCATCTGCACCACCGGTGATGACGTCGTCCATGTGCTTCTCGACGGCGGGCCAATCGACTTCACCATCGGCCGTCATCGGAGTGACGAGCGCGACGAGGACCTGTCCGAAGGGGTTTCCCGAATGCGTCATGGTTCCCAGCGTATCGGTTCGCCGACGGCACCTCCTCCCCGGATAGGCTCACCGGCATGAGTTGGCTCACCCGTGGCACCCGCACCGTTTACGAGAACGCCTGGATATCGGTGCGGGAAGACACCGTGACGGGCCCTGCGGGCGACGGCATCTACGGTGTCGTCAGCGCCCGGCATCCGGCCGTCTTCATCATCGCGCTCGACGCGCTCGACCGCATCTGCCTGGTCACTCTGGAGCGCTACACGACGGGTCGATCGGTCGAGATCCCCGCCGGCGGGAGCGATGGCGAGGACCCTCTCGCCGCGGCGCAGCGAGAGCTGCTCGAGGAGACCGGGCTCCGTGCGGACGAATGGACCGAGCTCGGCCGGATGAACGCACTGAACGGCGTCTGCGTTGCTCCAGAGCATGTCTTCCTCGCACGCGTCCTGCACCCCGGAGACGACCACGCGCAAGCCGAGGAGGGAATCGAGGATGTGTCCTGGGTGGCCTTCGCAGATGTGCTGCGGATGATCGCCGATGGGCGGATCACGGACGGCGAGACGATCGCGGCTCTCGCCTACGCGGGCATCCATCTCGGGCGTTTCGCCTGAGCGACGCCGACCCCACAGCCTCGACCCGTGTCAGACGCGTCCTCGACGCGCCGCACCCGCGGTGATCGACGACGGGAGCACCTTCGTCAGGACCACGGCGGCCTTGTAGCGCAGCGACGGCACGGAGACGGCGCGCCCCCGCGCAGCATCCCTCAGCCCGACCCGCACGACATGCTCCGCATTCAGCCAGGCGAAGGCAGGGATGCCCTCCGCTCCCGGTGCAAGCCCCATCCGCTCGTGGAAGCTCGTGTGGGTGAACCCCGGGCACAGCGCCATCACGCTGACGCCATCTCGGGAGTATTCCGCATTCGCCCATCGACTGAAGCCGATCAGCCACTGCTTGCAGGCCGAATACGTCGAGCGCGAGATGAAACCGGCGACGGATGCCACGTTGATGATGCGTCCGCCCCGGCCCCGCATGGCCCGCAGGGCCGCGTGCATGAGGCGCATGGGTGCTTCGACGTGGATGCGCAGGTGGCGCACCTCCTCGTCGATGTCGTTGTCCGCGAAGTGCAGGGGCAGGCCGAAACCGGCATTGTTCACGAGAAGATCGATCGGATGCTGCTCCTGGGCGATCCGGTCGGCAACCGCCATGATGTCCTCAGCGACCGACAGATCCGCGGGAAGCACCTCGATGAGCACGCCGTGCCGGTCGCGGAGCTCCTCCGCGAGGGCTTCGAGCGCGCTAAGCGTGCGGGCGACGAGTACGAGGTCGGCGCCGCGGGAGGCGAGCTGCCGGGCGAACTCGGCGCCGAGTCCGGCGCTGGCGCCGGTGATCATCGCGGTCGGCATCAGCGCTCGTATCCGAGGAAGCGGTAGCGGATTCCCGTGCGGGACATCTGCCACTGGCCCTCATCGGCCAACCGCCAGCCGGCGCGGTCGGGGGCATGGGCATCGCCCTCGACCGCGAGGTCGAGCTCCGTGACCTCGAGACGGTCGGCCTCTCCGATCATCTGGCGGAAGATCTCGGCGCCGCCGATGATCCAGACGCGGTCCAGCCCTCGCACCGCCGCCGGAAGATCCGCCGCACGGCGTGCGCCCTCGGCCGTCCAATCCTGCTGACGGGTGATCACGATGTTCTCGCGCCCGGGAAGCGGCCGGAACCGCTCCGGGAGCGCGTCCCAGGTCTTGCGCCCCATGACCACGGGGCTCCCCATCGTCACGTCCTTGAAGTGCGCGAGGTCCTCGGGAACATGCCACGGCATCCCGCCCTCGGCTCCGATGACGCCCCCCGCGGCCTCTGCCCAGATCAGACCGACCCGGGTCATACCGCCACCGCCGCACGGATGGCCGGGTGGTGCTGGTAGTCGTCGATGATGAAGTCGTCGTAGGAGTAGTCGAGGATCGACTCGGGCGTTCGGGTGAAGCGCAGGGTCGGGTAGGGGTACGCCTCGCGGCTGAGCTGCTCGCGCACCTGATCGACGTGGTTGTCGTAGATGTGCACGTCTCCCCCGGTCCACACGAAGTCGCCGGGTTCGAGGCCTGTCTGCTGGGCGATCATCATCGTCAGCAGCGCATAGCTGGCGATGTTGAACGGAACGCCGAGGAACATGTCGGCGCTGCGCTGATACAGCTGGCAGGAGAGCTTGCCGTCGGCCACGTAGAACTGGAAGAGCGCGTGGCAGGGCGCCAGCGCCATGTCGGGGATGTCGGCCGGGTTCCATGCCGAGACGATGATGCGGCGGGAGTCCGGCGTCTGCCGGATCTGCTCGATCACCTGCGCGAGCTGGTCGATGCTGCCGCCGTCGGGCGTCGGCCACGAGCGCCACTGCACGCCGTAGACCGGGCCGAGGTCGCCGTCGGCATCGGCCCACTCGTCCCAGATCGAGACCCCGTGCTCCTGCAGCCAGCGCACGTTCGAGTCGCCTCGGAGAAACCAGAGCAGCTCGTACGCGATCGACTTGAAGTGCACTCGCTTGGTGGTGATGAGCGGGAAGCCCTGGGCGAGGTCGAAGCGGATCTGCCGCCCGAACACGCTCGTCGTGCCCGTTCCGGTGCGGTCGTCCTTGTGTGCACCGTGCTCCAGCACGTCGCGGAGGAGGTCTTCGTACGGGGTGGGGACGGCGGCGCTCATGCCTCTCACGATACCCGCGCCGCCGCGGCTAGGCTGGCGAGACATCCCGCCGACCTCTGGAGGAACCATGGCCATCACCAGCGAAGCAACCACCGCATGGAAGGGATCCCTCTTGGAGGGATCCGGAACCGTCGAGTTCACCTCCTCGCAGATCGGAACGTTCCCGATCGACTGGAAGGCCCGCAGCGAGGGCTCCGACAGCACGACGACTCCGGAAGAGCTGATCGCCGCCGCCCACGCCTCGTGCTTCAGCATGGCGCTCTCGCACGCGTTGAGCGATAACGGCACCCCGCCGGAGAGCGTGCGCACGTCCGCCTCCGTGACCTTCGTCCCCGGCACCGGCATCACCGGCAGCCACCTGAACGTTCAGGCCTCCGTCCCGGACCTGTCGGCCGAACAGTTCCAGCAGATCGCCGACAGCGCGAAGACCGGTTGCCCGGTCTCCCAGGCCCTCGCCGGGATCGAGATCACCCTCGAGGCCTCACTCGCCTGATTCCGCTGCTCGCCGGGCAGAGGGCCTGATCAGGCCTTCTGCTTGGCGAGACGGATCGCTTCCCGGATGCTCGCCCGTGCGTCCTTGCGCCGGCCCGCGGCATCCTGGACGACACCGAGGCGGTACCGCCCGCGCCAGTCGTCTCCGCCCGCTTCGGCCTCGTTCCGATAGCGGTCGATGAGAGCGTCGGCATCCGACTTCGCGATGCGCCCGCTCGGCGTGAGCTCGGTCTCGGCGACGGGCATGCCCCCTTCGGCATCCAGACGGGTTCCGAGCTTCTGCGCCTGCACACCGAATTGGATCTCGCGAAAGAGCGCCCACGCGCCGATCGGCGGCAGGACCATCAGGGCGAGTCCCATCGCGACGCCGACGGGCTCACCGCTGAGGATGAACAGTATGGCCTTCTGACCCATGAGGATGAAGTAGAGGACCAGGGTCGCACCGATCAGGCCGACCCCGATGCGCGTCATCATGCGCGCGCCTGGATGCCGATGTCGATCATGTTCTCGAGCCCCACGACCACTCCGCGCGCCTCGACCGCGAACGGCACGGCGAGTCGGATGCCGGGGGCATACGCCTGAGCGGGGTCCACGGTGTCGTGCGTGATGGTGAGCGACTCTCCCGGGCCGGAGAGCACAGCATCCTGACGGGCGATGACACCCGGCCGGCGCAGCGAGTGCACCGGCACCCCCGCCACCTCCTGCCCGCGAGCCCGCTGGTCGATGTACGGGGCACTGACCGGGCCGACCTCGGAGCGGGAGGCGGAGATGAGCTCCGCAGTGCGAACCGCCGTTCCGCTGGGCGAGTCGATCTTCGTATCGCGGTGGGCCTCGATGATCTCGGCCGAGGGGAAGAACGGTGCCGCCGCGGCGGCCAGTGCGGAGCCGAGGACCGAACCGAGCGAGAAGTTGGGAATGAAGACCGCGCCGGTGCCGGCGGCCTCGACGAGCGGACGCACGAGCGCGATCCGTTCCGACGACCAACCGGATGTTCCGACGAGCACGTTGATCCCGCGCTCGGCCGACGCACGGACGACCTCCACGCTCACCTGGGGCGTCGACGCGTCGACGACGAGGTCGGCTCCGTCGATCTCCGACAGATCGCTCGACGAGGTCAGCACACGCACGATCTCGAAGCCTTCCAGATCATCGATCACCTGCCGGATGATCGAGCCGAGTTTGCCGGTACCGCCGACGAGGGCAACCTTCTTGGTCATGCGCCCAGTCTATTCCGCGCGCAGCATGGCCCCGGCCAGGCTCGCAGGTTCAAACGGGCATCGGCTCCGGCAGGCCGGTCCGCAGCTCGACCGGCAGATGGCCGAGCTCATTGTGGTTGACCAGCGACCACGGGCGGCCCTGCTTCTGAGCGATCACCGTCAGACCGCAGTGCGCCTGGTTCAGAGTCATCCAACGCCAGTCGGGCGCGCCCAGCACCTCCCGGACGAACCAGGAGATGACGAAGTTGTGCGTGATGAGCACCTCGTGCACATCGCCCTGCTTGCGCACGAGGAATTCGTTCACCGCATCCGCCATCTGGGCGCTGCCCGCCTCGACCTCGGCCTCGGTGACCGACCCGAAGAACGGTTCGTACGCCGCGGGGGTGTCCTCGGTCATACCGCTGGGCACGCAGTCGAAGAGCAGCGCCGACGGCTGCGGATCCACGGAGGGAAGACGCTCCGCGATTGCGCGCGCCGTCTCGGTTGCCCTCAGCAACGGCGAGTGCCAGACCGCATCGAGCGGAAGCCCGGAAAGGCGATCGGCGATCAGTTCCGCCTGCCGTTGCCCTCGAGGGGAAAGGGGGCCGTCATCGATGCCGTGCTCGGCATCTTGGTGTTCACCGTGTCTGACCAGATATATATAGTGCGTCACAACCCGCTCGCTTCATCGCCGGCCCCACCGGGGCATATCCAGCCTACCCGGGGATCGGCGCTGCGGTGCGGACGGATTCAATCTCCTGCACGCGTGAGCTCCCCCAGCTGTGCCCGCGAGAGCGCGATTCCGGCTCCCTGCATGAGCTCATCGACGTGCTGGGCGGCGAAGGCGTTGACGATCGGCGCCACGATCGTGCGCTGCGCGAGCAGCCAGGCGATCGAGACCGCCGCGACCGGCGCCTCCAGCTCGCCGGCGACGCTGTCGAGCGCGCGGAGGATTCGAATGCCGCGGCGGTTCAGATGCCCGCGCAGCTGCTCGCCGCGCACGCCGCGGGACATCAGCGCCTTGCTTCGGTGCCGCCCGGAGAGGAAGCCGTGCTCAAGCGCGTGCGATGGCGTCACGGCGAGGTTCTGCGCCGCGGCGACAAGCCTCAGGTCTCCTTCAAAGGACTGTCGGCGGATGAGGTTGTAGGGCTCATCCAGAACCTCGATGCGCGGATACCCCGCCGAGGCGAGGATACGCGCCTCCACCAGACGCTCCGGCGTGAACCGGAAAGCCCCGATCGCGGAGATCTTACCCGCATCGCGCAGCCACTCGGTCGTGGCGAGCGTGTCTTCGAGGTTGGTCGTCTGATCGAGGGAGGCATCGAGGTGGAGCACATCGATGCGCTCGATGCCGAGGCGGGTGAGCGAACCCTCGACGGCACGCACGAGGTTCACCGAGCCGAGGCCCGGATTGTCCGCGTGCGCGCCGACCCGAACGCTGAGCGTCATTCGATCACGGCGACCGCGTGAGCGCAGCCACTCGCCGATGATGTGCTCGCTGCGACCGCCGGAGAAGCCGTCGGCGGTGTGGATCGCGTTGCCGCCGAACTCGACGTAGCGGTCGAGGATGCCGTGGCTCGTCTCGAGGTCGACGTTCCAGCCGAACTCCGCCGCGCCGAGCATCAGCGGGAATGTTGCGAAGCCCGTCTCACCCAGCGAGACGCGGACGGCCTCGCCGATTCCGGGGCCGACCACGGGAATCGGTGCGGACGGATGCGAAACGGCCTGTGCCGGCGCGTCGATGCCCGCCTCAGCAGTGCTGCCGCCGAACAATCTCATTCATCCACCCCCGTGCGTTTTGCTGTGCACCTGTGAACCACAACCCCCCGGTGCGTACTTCGAGAGTAGGTCACTCCGGTGAGCGGACCCGCCATTACGGAGAACAGCCGCGGAACTTTCCATAACGATTGAGCAACAACAGAAAAGAGAACGGCCCGGGTCCCGCTCCGAAGAAGCGGGGCCCGGGCCGTGATCGTTGGATTACGCCTCGGCGGTCTCCGCCTCGACCGATGCATCCGCTGCCGGAGCCTCGTCGATGACGGGCTCGAGCGACAGCTTGCCGCGATCATCGATCTTCGTGATCTTCACGAGGATCTTCTGGCCGACCGAGAGCACGTCCTCGACGTTCTCGACGCGCTTGCCACCGGCGAGCTTGCGCACCTCGGTGACGTGCAGCAGGCCGTCCTTACCGGGCAGCAGCGAGATGAAGGCGCCGAACGAGGCGATCTTCACGACGGTGCCGAGGAACTGCTCGCCGACCTCCGGGTTGGTGGGGTTGGCGATCGCGTTGACCTGCGCACGAGCGGCCTCGGCCGACGGACCGTCGACGGCTCCGATGTAGACGGTGCCGTCCTCCTCGATGGAGATCTGCGCGCCGGTCTCGTCCTGGATCGCGTTGATCGTCTTGCCCTTCGGGCCGATCAGCTCACCGATCTTGTCGACCGGGATCTGCACGCTGATGACGCGCGGTGCGGTCGGCGCCATCTCGTCGGGAGCATCGATCGCGGCGTTCAGAACGTTCAGGATCGTCAGACGGGCGTCCTTCGCCTGAGTCAGGGCGCCGTTGAGGACATCCGTGGGGATGCCGTCGAGCTTGGTGTCGAGCTGGATCGCCGTGATGAAGTCACTCGTGCCCGCGACCTTGAAGTCCATGTCGCCCAGGGCGTCTTCGGCTCCGAGGATGTCGGTCAGCGCCGCGTAGCGGGTCTCGCCGTCGACCTCGTCCGAGACCAGGCCCATGGCGATACCGGCGACGGCTGCGCGCAGCGGCACACCGGCGTTCAGCAGCGACAGGGTCGATGCGCAGACGGATCCCATCGACGTCGAGCCGTTGGAGCTCAGCGCCTCGGAGACCTGACGGATCGCGTAGGGGAACTCCTCGCGGCTGGGCAGCACCGGGACGAGGGCGCGCTCGGCGAGGAAGCCGTGCCCGATCTCGCGACGCTTCGGCGAGCCGACGCGACCGGTCTCACCGGTCGAGTAGGGCGGGAAGTTGTAGTGGTGCATGTAGCGCTTGCTCGTCGTGGGCGACAGCGAGTCGATCTGCTGCTCCATCTTGAGCATGTTCAGCGTGGTGACGCCCATGATCTGGGTCTCGCCGCGCTGGAAGACCGCGGAGCCGTGCACACGCGGGATGACCTGGACCTCGGCGTCGAGCGGACGGATGTCTGCCAGACCGCGGCCATCCATGCGGACGCCCTCGGAGAGGATGCGACCGCGCACGATGCCCTTGGTGACGGACTTGTACGCGCCGGAGACCTCGCCCAGAGCCGATGCGGGCAGCGTGCCCGCATCGACGGCTGCGGCGACCTCGGCCTTGACGCGGTCCTTGACCTCGTCATCGGCGTTCTGGCGCTCGACCTTGTCGGCGATCAGGTAGACCTTCTCGAGGTCCGCCGTCGCGGTCGCCGCGATGAAGTCGTAGGTGGCCTGCTCGTATGCGGGGAAGACGGGGTAGACGCCCGGCTCCTTCGACGCGTGCGAAGCCATCTCGGCCTGGGCCTCGACGAGCTGCTTGAGGAACGGCTTGGCGGCTTCGAGACCCGCTGCGACGACCTCTTCGCTCGGCTTGACCGCGCCGCCCTTGATGAGGTTCCAGCTGTTCTCGGTGGCCTCGGCCTCAACCATCATGATGGCGACGTCTTCCGTGCCATCGGCCTTGGTGACGACCCGCCCGGCGACCATCAGGTCGAAGACGGCCTCGGAGACCTGAGCCTCGTTGGGGAACGCGACCCACTGGTCGGCGTGCTCGCCCTGGCCGGGGATGAGCGCGAGGCGCACACCCGCGATGGGGCCCGAGAACGGCAGACCGGAGATCTGGGTCGACGCGGAGGCCGCGTTGATCGCCAGAGCGTCGTAGTACTCGCCCGGGGCGATCGAGAGGACCGTGATGACGATCTGGACCTCGTTGCGCAGGCCGTCGACGAACGACGGGCGCAGCGGGCGGTCGATCAGACGGCAGACGAGGATCGCCTCGGTCGAGGGGCGACCCTCGCGACGGAAGAACGAACCGGGGATCTTGCCCGCGGCGTAGGAGCGCTCTTCGACGTCGACGGTCAGCGGGAAGAAGTCAAAGCCTTCGCGCGGGTGCTTGCCGGCGCTGGTTGCGGAGAGAATCATCGTCTCTCCGTCGAGGTAAGCCGCAACCGAACCCTGGGCCTGCTGAGCGAGGCGACCGGTTTCGAAGCGGACAGTGCGAGTGCCGAAGCGGCCGTTATCGAGAACGGCCTCGGCAGCAGTGATTTCAGGACCTTCCAAGAGGTCTCTCCTTCTTTGTTTAGACTCGTCCATCCGTGTGACGGGCGAGGGTGTTCACCCCTTCAGCTTATCAGCGGGTTCCAAGATTCCGGCGAACGATCCGGTCGGATTCGGATGGATCAGAACACACCGAGCGCATCGAGAATCGCATCGACGCTTTCCTGCGGTTCCTGCGCCCCGTCGACCACGACGTCATAGGCGATGCCCGCGTGCACCCGTTCGGCCTGGTCCCGCGCCATGCCGACGATCCGATCGGGACGCTTGCGCTCGCGCTCCTCCGCGACCTCCGGATCGCAGCGCACACCCGCCCAGAACGATTCGGTCTCGCCGAAGAGCCTGCGCAGTCGCTCCTGTCCCGCTGCGCCGTCGAGGAGCACCTCGTCGAGGATCAACGGCTGACCCGATGCGGCGAGCACCGTCAGCATCCGATACCAGCCGTCTTCTCGGTCGTGGTAACGAGAATCCACGGTGACGACCCCGTCCGCACCGAAGTGCAGCCCGACGTCGTCTCGCACGGCCCAGTCGGGCAGCGCGTCGAGGAACGTGTCGACCCCGAGAAGCAGGCGCACATCCGGGAGGTCCTTCTGCAACAGACGCGCGATGGTGGTGCCTCCGGCACTGGATGCGGAGTTCACGACGATGATCGGTGGCAGTTCTTTCGGCACGGCTCGAGCCTAGTCTGCGAAGCGCCGCGAGGGTCCAGGCCCCGGGCGGGGAGGGCATGGCCTAGGCTGACGAGCATGAGCACGGAAGATGGCGCATCCTCACCCTCTGAGGATATGAAGCGCAAGTTCAAGGAAGCGCTCGCGAAGAAGAACGCGCACCACCGCAATGGAGAATCCCACCTGGACGGCGATTCCGCCGTCCACGCGGCGAACGCTCCCCAGACGCGGCGCGAGTTCCGACGCAAGAGCGGTTGACCGCACGGATGCGGGAGCCGCTTCGCGGCTCCCGCATCCTCATTTCCGCACGGTCTGGGGAATCACTCGCCGGCGAGACCGCCGAGCAGGTGACCGAACGACCGCCCCTCGCCGAGGTAGTTCGCCGGATCGAACGGATCCGCGTTCGTGGCGGCATCCCTGCTCGCAATCGCATCCGCGAGCTCTCGGGCCCCCTTCTCCACACGCTTGCCCAGCGGCGCCACGTCGTCTCCGGTTCCGCCCCAGTCGCCCGACGCGGCGAACACCCCGGTGGACACGGGCACGGCGTGCAGGTAGGCGAACAGGGGACGAATCGCATAGTCGATCGCCAGCGAGTGGCGCGGCGTTCCGGCATTCGCGCCGAGGAGAACCGGCTTACCGGTGATCCCCTCGCGATCGAGCACGTCGATGAACGACTTGAACAGACCGCTGTAGCTGGTCGAGAAGATCGGGGTGACGGCGATCAGCGCGTCCGCGGAGTACACCGTGTTCAGCGCGGTCTCCAAAGCCTGCGGAGCGAAGCCGGTGAGCAGATTGTTCGTGATGTCGTGCGCGAGGTCGCGCAGTTCGATGACGTCGATCTCCGCATCGATCTCGCGCGCAGCGAGCTGCGCGACAGTGGCTGCCGCGAGCTTGTCGGCGAGCATGCGGGTCGATGAGGGGTTGGAGAGTCCGGCCGAGATGACCGCGATGCGACGAGCGCCCATGATCAGGCCCCCTTCCCGGTGAGTCCGAAGGCCGCGCCGGCGGGCACCGGGGTGTCCTGGTAGGGCGAGCCCGCGGTCAGGTTGTCACCGCGGTTCTCGCCGGGAACGGCCTGACGCGACGGCCCATCGCCGTAGACCGCCTTCACCCGTGCCGCGTGGGTCGTGGCATCCGGGGCCTGTGGCGAACGGTTCTTCATGAGCTCCCGGCGCAGCACCGGAACGACCTCGCCGCCGAGGATGTCGAGCTGCTCGAGGACGACCTTCAGCGGGAGGCCGGCGTGGTCGATGAGGAACAGCTGACGCTGGAAGTCGCCGAACGTGTCGCGCATCGCGGCGTAGCGGTCGATGACCTGCTGCGGCGAGCCGACCGTCAGCGGTGTCATCTCCGTGAAGTCCTCCATGCTCGGACCGTGCCCGTAGACGGGCGCGTTGTCGAAGTACGGACGGAACTCGTTGACGGCGTCCTGAGACTTCGCCCGCATGAACACCTGGCCGCCGATGCCGACGATGGCCTGCTCAGGGGTGCCGTGGCCGTAGTGCGCGTAGCGCTGGCGGTACAGCTCGATGAGGCGCTGGTAGTGCTCCTTCGGCCAGAAGATGTTGTTGGCGAAGAACCCGTCGCCGTAGTAGGCGGCCTGCTCGGCGATCTCGGGGGTGCGGATGGATCCGTGCCATACGAACGGCGCCACACCGTCGAGGGGGCGGGGCGTGGAGGTGAATCCCTGCAGCGGCGTGCGGAACTTGCCCTCCCAATCGACGACGTCCTCATCCCAGAGCTTGCGCAGCAGGGCGTAGTTCTCGATCGCCAGGGGCAGTCCCTGGCGGATGTCCTTGCCGAACCACGGGTAGACGGGGCCGGTGTTGCCGCGCCCGAGCATGAGGTCGGTGCGACCGTCGGAGATGTGCTGGAGCATCGCGAAGTCCTCGGCGATCTTCACCGGGTCGTTCGTCGTGATGAGGGTGGTGGAGGTCGAGAGGATGAGGCGCTCGGTCTGCGCGGCGATCGCCGCGAGCGTCGTCGTCGGAGAGGACGACCAGAACGGCGGGTTGTGGTGCTCCCCCACGGCGTAGACGTCGAGGCCGACCTCCTCGGCGTGCTTCGCGATCGTGATCGCGTCCTTGATCTTCTGCCCCTCGCTCGGGGTCTCGCCGGTCACCGGGTTGCGGGTGACGTCGCTGACGGTGAAGAGTCCGAACTGGATGCCGGAGGTCTGTGCCTGTTCGCTCATGATGTGTTTCCGTTCCTCGAGCGGGCGCCACAGCATCCGCTTTCATTCAGTTGAATATAACTTGTCCAACATCACCCGGGCAATTTTATTCCCGACAGGTAGCCTCGAGTGATGAGCAGTGCCCCGCAGGTCCCCGCAGGCCCGATCACTGGCAGCATCGAGCGCCCGCGGAGGCGGGTCCCGTTCTGGGACAACGCGCGCTACGCGTGCATCGTCCTCGTGGTTCTCGGTCATGCGATTCAACGCCTGACGTACGACTCCGACATCGCGATGGCCCTGTATCTGTCGTTCTACGCCTTCCACATGCCGGCCTTCGCGATCATCGCCGGCCACTTCTCGAAGTCAGCGCCCCCGACGAAGAAGCAGATGGCGCGCGTCATCACCGACATCCTGCTGCCGTACGTCATCTTCGAGATGCTGTGGACCCTGACGAAATGGGCCGTCGAGGGCCAGGCGAATCCCAACCTCACCCAGCCGTCCTGGACCCTGTGGTTCCTCCTCGCCCTCGGGATCTTCCGCCTCGTACTCCCCTACCTCGCGCTCCTGCGCTGGCCCCTCGCCTGGGCACTGCTCATCTCTCTGGCCGTGGGCTATCTGCCCAACGTCGACAGCACGTTCTCCCTCTCGCGCACGCTCGGCTTCCTGCCCTTCTTCGTGCTCGGTTGGTGGCTGCGCGAGCACGACATCGTCGCCCGTTTCGGCCTCATCGATTTCCGCCCCTGGTGGCTGCGCACCGTGGCCGTCGCGATCCTCGCCGTCGACGCCTTCGTCGCCTGGAACTGGGTCGGCCTCTGGGACAGCGTCGACCTGAGCCGCTGGTTCTTCTACGTCGACACCTACGCAGACCTCGGCGCCGAAGAATGGTGGGCCGGTGGCATCCGACTGCTGCTGATCATGATCGGCCTGCTCCTGAGCGCCTGCTTCTTCGCCCTGATCCCGCGCGGAACCCACGGATGGACAAGATTCGGCCAGTACACGATGTACGTGTATCTGCTGCACTCGTTCGTGCTCTACCCGTTCCGCGAGTCCGGAATTCTGCGCAACGCCGAACCGACATGGCTCTGGCTGCCCATGGTCATCGTCCTGTCGGTGGCGCTCTCGGTCCTGCTCGCGACGTCCCCCGTGCGGTGGTTGTTCCGCCCGCTCATCGAGCCGCGGGCGAAGTGGCTGTTCTCGGACGGCCGCCTCTCGGCCGATGCTTCCCGCCGGGACGACCCGACCGGATCACGCAGGCCCCGCCAGGGCTGATCTCCATCGCGGCGCTCACTCGATGCGCAGGCGCTTCGCCCCGAGCACGATGTACCAGACCAGCAGCGCGAGCAGCAGTAGCTCGATGCCGATGTATCCGTAGTGCAACCAGGACTCCCCCGGGTCGCCACCGGCGATGACGATGTCGCTGCGCGCCGCGAGCGCAGGTCGCACGACGAACGACTCGACGACCATGAGCACCCACATCGCGCCGATGAGGAGCCAGCCGCCGCGCGTCTCGCGCGGGCGGGCCTGGGCGATGAGCGTGAGGACGACAAGAATGCCCCACCCCGCCGCCGCGAGAGCGACGAACACGAGACGTCCGATGCCCAGACCGAGCTCCGTGGTGATCCCCGGAGCCTGGAACTTCATGGGCGTCTCCATGAAAGCCAGCCCCACGACGAGGCCGATCCAGACGGCGGGCAGCACGAGACGGAGGCAGATCCAGATCCGAGGCATGCTGTCAGGATATCTTCTGGCATGACTCGTAACACAGGCCCCGCCGACGCCCGTTTCGATTTAGCCTCGGGGCATGGCTGATCTGAACCTCCCCATCCTCGACCTGTCCGAACTGGACCGCGGACCCGAGGCCGCAGCGCGATTCCGCGACGATCTGCGCAACGCGACCCACGAGGTCGGATTCTTCTACCTCACCGGAACCGGCGTGCCGACGGAGCTGCTCCGCCGCCTCCAGAAGGCCTCGCGCGATTTCTTCGCACTCCCGGAGGCTGACAAGCTCGCGATCGAGAACACGCGCAGCCCGCACTTCCGCGGGTACACGCGAATCGGTGGGGAGCTCACCGCCGGCAAGGTGGACTGGCGCGAGCAGATCGACATCGGCCCCGAGGCGGATGCTGTCGAGGGCGGCCCCGACTACAACCGTCTGATCGGTCCGAACCTGTGGCCGGCTGCACAGCCCGAGCTGCGCGGGGTCGTCGAGGAATGGCACGCCCGCCTCACGGAGGTCTCGCACACGCTGCTGCGCAGCTGGGCCCTCGCCCTCGGCGCAGAGGAGAACCACTTCGAGGCGGCATTCGCCGACCCGGCCACACTCATCAAGATCGTGCGATACCCCGGCACCGATGCCCCCGATCCCCAGCAGGGCGTCGGCGAGCACCGCGACTCCGGCGTGCTGACTCTGCTGTGGGTCGAGCCGGGCAAGGGCGGTTTGCAGGTCATGCGCGATGGCGCCTGGGTCGACGCACCTCCTGTCGACGACATGTTCATCGTGAACATCGGCGAGATGCTGCAGTTCGCCAGCGGCGGCCACCTCACGGCGACCAACCACCGTGTGATCTCCCCCGTGGCGCCGGACGACCGCATTTCCGTGCCGTTCTTCTTCAACCCGAGCCTCGATTCGGTGATGCCCGTGATCGATCTCCCCGAGGAGCTCCGCGACGGCGAGGGCGACACGACATCGGCCGGCGCCTACACGATCGCCGGGCTCTACGGCGAGAACGCCCTGCGCTACCGCCTGCGCGCCCACCCGAATGTCGCGGAGGCCCACCACGCGGACCTGCTCGCCGCATCCGCCTCCGAGTGATGGGCGATTAGCTTCCTCCCCGGAGACAACGGCCACAACCTCCCGATCAGCGGGGGTTGTGGCCGTTGCACTTTGACCATATGTTAACGAGCAATCACATCGGCCCGCAGCGTTCCCACGCGGATCGCAGTATCAATGATGATGTCCGCGGTCGGTCCGACGATCTCGGAAAAAGGTGTCCTCATGCCAGAAATGAACCGCCGCACCGTGCTCACGCTGGGAGCCGCTCTCGGCCTCAGCGGAGTCCTCGCCCCGACCGCCGCCTGGTCGTGGTCCCCATCCCGCTCCATCCTCGGTTCCGGTGACGGCGCCGATCCGTCCTGGGGCTGGGACGACGATCTCGACCGCATCATGGCCGACGTCCTCATCAACGGACAGACCGGCGCCATCAACACCGCGATGGCGGCGTGGGTGAACAACAACGACCCGATCCCCGCGTCCTTCCCCGCAGAGCTGTCCGCGTTCCTCCAGCAGACGACGCAGCTGCCGCCCTGGGCCGATCGCACGAAGCTTCGCCTGGCGGCCGACTTCAATCGGCGCAGCGACCTGTACCTGTTCATGATCTACGGCATCGGCGGCGGCATCATGAGCACGTTCATCCCGCGCGAAGCCAAGTCGGTCTATTGGTCGAAGGGCGGCGCCGACATGCAGGATCGGGCCGCGAAGACATTCACCTTCGGATACGACCTGACCGACATCAACGCCTACGAGCCCGGCGGACAGATGATCGTGACCGGCAACAAGACCCGCATGGTGCACTCGGCCGTGCGGCATCTGCTCCCCCGGTCCCCGCATTGGAAGGCCGTCGCCGATGAGACGATCCCGATCAGCAACATGGACATCCTCGTCACCTTCCACAGCACCGGCACCTTCGCGCACAAGAAGATGAAGGAATGGGGCATCAGGATGACCCCCGCCGAGGAGGAGGCGTTCCTGCACCATTGGCAGGTCGCCCTGCACCTGCTCGGCGTGCAGGATCAGTACATCCCGGCGACGTGGGCCGATGCACATGCCCAATCCGACCAGGCGCTCACGCCGATCCTCTCGCCGACCATGGAGGGGAAGACTCTCGCCGAGGTTCTCCTCGGGCTCACGGCTCAGATCGACCGCGGCGTGACTCGCGGATTCCTCAACGAGTTCGCGCGCTATCAGCTCGGACACGACGTGGGCGATTGGCTGGGATTGAAGCGCGACTACATCTCTGCGGCGACGATCAAGAATGGCTGGCCCGCGTACATCAAGTTCCGCGAGGGCGTGCTGCCGATCGCGCCAGTATCGACGACGCTGTTCGACAAGCTCATCAAGGGCATCGCCATGGCTTTCCTCAACAAGGGCGAGTCCGGGAAGACCACCCCGATCACGATCCCGGACGGAAACCGCCCGAGCTGATATCTCCCCCGAAACCGATCGCCGGGTGCGCTGGGGCACCCGGCGATCGCCGTTTCAGAACGAGGGCCTGCCGCCGAACTCGACGATCTCCTGCAGTGCGGCGAGGTGCGCGGTGAATGCGCGAGCGCCTTTCACCGTCGCCCGCACCCAGGTGCGCGGCCGACTGCCGACCTCCCCACGGCGCGAGACGATGTACCCGGCGGCACTCAGATGCGAGATGGACTTGCTGAGCGCGGAGTCTCCGACCTGGAGGATTCCGGCCAGGGTCGCGAAATCGAGGATGTCGCCGTCGAGGAGCGCGGCCATGAGCGAGAACCGGATGGGACTGGCGAAGTTGTCATCCAGTCGCAGACGCGGATGCTGTTCAGTCATCGAGTCCGCTCCGGAAGGATGCCGCGATGAATGCGGCGAGGATGCCCACTGCCACGATGGCCACGGCCACCGCGTGCTCGGCCATCGCTTCCGGCACGACCAGCGCGGCGGTCAGCAGCACAGCACTGGCAGCGAATGTCGCCCACTGCGCTCCGGCCCACACGGCGCCGAGCGCCGGCATGCGGGATGAGATGCGACCGATGCACCACAGCGCGAGATAGCCGATCATGAACACCAGTGCTCCCGTGGAGATCAGAGAGAGATCACCCTGGGCCCACAGCACGAACAGGATCATTCCGGACATGGCGGCACCGACCGCCATGGTCGCGATGCGTTCGTTCCACGTGAGCGCGCGTCGTCGCACCGGATCCGCGATGCGCGGCGAGCGGATCAGAGCGCGCACCGCGGGTGCTCCGAACGCGATCAGCGCCAACAGCCCCGGCAGGAACCGCAGCACCATGGGCACCGGCTCGAGCAGCACCGCGATATAGACGACGATGAGGACGATCGAGACGAGGACGACCGCGACGATGCTCCATGGCCTGCGGCGGGAGATGGTGACCCCGGGTGCCGCGGTGGCTCCGATGCTCTCGCGTCGTTCGGCACTGAGCTGAAGCCAGAGGAGGAAGATGCCCAGGCAGACGATGAAGCGCGAATCGGTGACCGTAGTGAAGGCGCCGACCGTGAGGTAAACCGCGATCACCACGGCCTCGATCACGGCGAAACGGGCGATACGGCGACGATCGAGCAGATTCTCCCGCCGCATCTGGACGGCTTCGTACTCGGCGATGTACGCGTGCGCAGCCTCCGCGCTCGGAGCGGCGAAGGGCTCAGCACCCTCCATCGGTTTCTGGTCCATCACGGCCCGCTTCCTCTGCGCCAATAAGTTTCCTGATGGAAAGCTATCAAGATTTCCAACAAGAAAGCAAAAGGTCACGCGGGAGATCGCGTTCTCGATACGACTGCTGCACCACGCGACGCATTCCTGACGAGGAACCGTCGCGGACAGCATCCGGGAACAACGAAGGCCGCCCCACACCTGGGGCGGCCTTCTCAAGAATGTTCTGCGCGATTGAACGCTGATCGCTTAGCGGCGCAGTCCAAGCTTCTCGATGAGCGCACGGTAACGTGCGATATCGACATCCTGGAGGTAGCCGAGCAGTCGACGGCGCTGACCGACGAGCAGGAACAGGCCACGACGCGAGTGGTGGTCGTGCTTGTGCTCCTTGAGGTGCTCAGT
>NZ_CANROA010000009.1 GCF_947632095.1 uncultured Microbacterium sp.
GCCGTCGCCGTCGAGAGCGAACTTCTTGCGGCGGGCGGCGTACCAGAGCCAGGAGAGGTACATCGACAGGGTGCGCGAGGCCTGTCCGGGCCCGGCCACCGGAATCGAGACGTGGAACTTCCCGCCGCCGGAGTAGCTGACGCTCGCCTGCTCCCCCGCGGCGATCATGGGCAGCCCCGAGGCGACCTCGACGAGGAGTGCCATGACCTCGTGGGGCGGGTCGTCCGTCGAGAAGGAGACATCGGCCTTCGCCGAGTAGGGGCCGTCCGGTTCGGTCATGTTCGTGAACGATGCCCCCGACAGGCTCGAGTTCGGGACGATCTGGATGCCGGAACCGGTGTCGATGTGCACGGCGCGCCAATTCACCTCGACGACGCGTCCCCGGGTGCCCCCGACATCGAGCCAGTCGCCGATCTTGAACGGCTGCTCGAACAGCAGCAGAAGCCCCGAGATGATACCGCCCACAGCGTTCTGGAGGGCGAGGCCGATGACGATCAATCCGACGCCGAGCGCCGTGATGAGACCGCCCACATCGGCATCCCACACCCAGGAGAACAGCAGCGCCAGGCCCAGGCAGACGAGCACGAGGCGGGCGATCTCCACGAAGATCGACGGGATGCGCTCCCGCCAGGAACCCGCCTTCGCATTCGCGAAGAGCGCGACGTTGAAGGCGGAGAGCACGAGCAGGATCACGAGGAACCCGAAGACCGTCGCGACCACGCGCACCCACACCTGTTCGGCCGGTGAGCGGAAGGCGAAGATCAGCAGGGCGAGGATCGCGCCGACGGGGACCACCCAGTTGCGCAGCATCCGCAGAGGCTTCTCGACGGGGTTGCCCCGTTCGAGTGGTGAATCCGATCGCCTCGGTCAGCGCGACGAGCAGCACCGGCACGCCCACCGCGAGCGCGATCACCCACCACGCCCATCCGTCCTGGAATGCCTCGGTCATGTCAGGCGACCTTCCAGACCGTTTCGCGGCCCGTTCCCGCCTCGACCGTTCCGGCCTCGACGTAGGAGATGAGATCGCCCGTGCGGTCGCGAACCGCCTGGCTGACGTAGATGCCGGGGTCACCCGTGACCGATCGCACCCGGTAGGCGAAGTTCACAGCATCCCCCCACAGGTCGTAGGCCAGGCTCGTGCGCGCCACCAGACCACTGGAGACGCTGCCCGTGTCGACGCCGGCGCGAACCGCGATCGATGTGCCGTTCTGCGCGTTGAAGCGACCCACGACATCGACGAGCGCCTGCGCGAAATCGACCGTGCGGCGCACGTTGTCGACCCGGGGGGGGACGACGAGTCCGGAGGAGGCGAGATAGCCGCCGTGCAGCGTGCGCACCTTCTCGACACCGCACTTCTCCGCCGCCTCATCGAAGCCGCGCATCAGAGTGTTGAGCTGGCCGATCTCCTCCTCGGCCGTGAGCTTCGCGGCATAGTCGCCGAAGCCGACCAACTCGGCGAACACCACCGAGACGTCCTCGTGCAGTTCGGTGATGACCTCGTCGCCCTGCTTGTACTTCGCGGCCACCGACTGCGGCATCAGCGTGTGCAGAAGCTTCTCGTTCTCGCGCTGCTGCTCCTCGATGAGGTCCTGCTTGATGCGCAGGCTCGAGGCCATGTCGTTGAACGCCTTACCCAGATCGCCGAACTCGTCGCGCGCCCCCTGCGGCACCTGCACGTCGAGGTCGCCCTCCGCCACCCGGCGGACGGCCTGCACGAGACGGTGCACGGGGCGTGTGAATACCTGCGCGAGCACCAGCGACAGCAGCGCGACGCCGAGCATGATCGCCAACAGCGACAACAGCACGGTCCGCGTGAATGCGGCGACCGGCCCGAACGCCTCCGAGGTGTCGATGCTCGCGACGATGACCCAGTCGAGCCCCTCGATCTCGAGCGGGCTGTACGCCATCACGCTCTCTTGGCCGAGATAGTCGACGCCCGTCACGGTTCCGCTGCGGCCCGCCATGGCTTCCGTGACGGCGGGCGTATCGATCGGCTGCAGCAGCACGGCCCCGCCGATCTCGGCGATGCGCTCGGCGATGCGCGGGCTGGTTCCCCCGGCGATCGCCGCGGCCGCGTACTCCTCGGGGTTCTCGATGAGCGTGCGCGAGTTGCTCCGCAGCATCCCATCGCGTCCAACCAGATAGACCTCACCGGTGTCGCCGAGTCCCTGCTGCGTCCAGCTCTCCGAACCGGTCATGACGTCGTTGATCGCGCCGAGCGAGACCTGAAAGGCCATGACGCCCGTGATCTCCGTGTCATTGCCGACCGCCGTGACGGTCCACAGGGTCGGGTTGCCGAGCGACGGGATCCAATAGTCGTAATCGACATAGGTGAACGTCGAGACGCTGTTGCTGGCCACCACTTGTCGGTAGGCCTCGGCGAACGGGGTGTCGCGGTAGGCGTCCGTGTTGAGGTTGGTTCCGAGGTCGACGCCCTTGTACGCCGAGAACACGACATCGCCCTCGAGGTTCATCAGCAGGACGTCCTCGTAGCCGTCCTCTTCGACGAGACGCGCGAAGTAGTCGCCGTACTGGTCGGCCGCAGCCGAATAGGCCGTTCCGTCGCCCGCGTCGTTCGCCCGGAGCTGCGGGTCATAATCCGCGTCGAAATCCTGCACGCGGGTCGTGCACTGCAGCTGCAGGTACTGACCCGCATCGGATTCCGGGATGAAGGCGGAGTCGCTGTACTCGGTCTGCATCGACTCCTCCAGCGCCGGCACGAACGTGTCGGCGTAGTAGGCCTGCAGCTCGGCGCGCTGATCGTCAGTCAACGGCGTCTCGTCGAGCTCGTCGAATGCGGCGTTGAGTTCGCGCGACAGGGTCTGCGCGCTGAGGTTGCGGGAGTCCAGCGCCGCCGACAGCCGGAAGCCGTTGAACGCCGTGTCGACCTCCGCGGCCCGCATGGAGCGGATCGTCGTGAGCTGGTCGACGGCGGCCTCATGCAGCGAGTCGCGGCCGTTGATGAAGCCGATCGCCCCGACGACGATGGAGGAGACGAGGCTCACACCCAGCAGCATGATGAGCAGCTTGGACTGGATACTCAATCCGACGTGCGAAAGACGCGCCCTCCTGCGTGTCGACGACGAACCGTCCTCCGTGGCGATCTTCTCCGACACCCTCTGCTCCCGACTCACCGCTGATCCGTAATCTCCAGACCGCTGCGCCCCCACGCACAGGGCAACCATCGCCCGCACCCGAAACCCTAGTGGTACGCGGTCATCAGCGTCGAGAGTGAAACGTCACATCCTGCGCGGCTGGGTGCGAAGAGCAGCAGCGAGCAGCAGCCCGACCGCGGGGATCATGGTGAGGCTCAGGCCCGGCTGCAGTACCGCCGCGATCGCGATCGCTACGGCGGCGGCGAGCCCCGCTATCCATGACATCCGTTCGCGAAGACGGAGACTCCACGCCCCAACCGCGATCCCGAGGATGCCGACGAGCGCCGCCGGACCCACCGCAACCGCCCAATACCCGGCTCCCGTCGGCACGGATGCGAGCCCGGTCACCGTCGTCCCCCACATCATCGAAGCCGCTGCGAGAAGCACCAGGAACAGGCGTGCGTCCCGGCCGTCGCGGACAGCGAAGGCGACGATCACGCCAGCCACGACGACGAGAAGCCAACCCGCACCGAGCGCTGCAGCGATGCCGATGTACCCGATGCCGTCACTGCAGATCCACTCACCCGCCCCCTCTGAGCCGGGTGGCAACATGCTGCAGTTGATGTGCAGATCGTCCCTGACCAGCCCGATCGCGAAGGCGCCGAAGACGATCGCGACGAACCCACTGACGAGCACGCACAATCCCGCACTGACACGGCGACCGGACCTCGGTGCCGTGGATCGGGACCTATCAGTGTGAGGCATCGGGTCTTCCTTGCGGATGTGTCCTTCGGAGGATGCTGCTGCGCGACAGCCTACGCGGATGAGGGTGGGGTTCTTGTGCATCGACGATGAGACCCGTGGCCCGCTACCCTGACCGCGGAGGAACGATGAATGGATGCTGCGCACCCGCCGATCAGCATCGGTGGAGCCGACCTGGCTCGCCGTGCTTTTCCTGTGCTCGACGACGTACATGGTCGTGACGGGTGTGGTCTACAACCTGCTTCTGCGCAGCATCCCGATCGCCGGGCTCTCCGACGCCTGGACCAACGAGACCCTGCACGTGATCATCCCTGCGGTGATGCTGCTGGATGCCGTGTTCGCGCCGCGACGACGCGCGCTCGGATGGGGCGCACTGGGTATCGCCGTGGTCTTCCCGATCCTCTGGGCTGGCTACACGCTGATCCGCGCGAACCTCATCACCGGACCGGCCACCGGCAACCCGTGGTGGTATCCGTACCCATTCCTCGACCCGCACCTGCAGGGCGGGTACCTCGGTGTCGCGGCGTACATCGTCGGCATCGCCGCGGCGATCATCGGCGTCGCGGCCGGGGTGATCGCGATCGGGCGGGTGCGCGGCACGCTTCCGACCGCACGCCCAGTATCGTCACGCGCCTGACTTCTTGATGATGCTCAATGAAGAAGCGTCCGTCCCATCGTCAAGGCCCCCAGCTGAGCAGGAAGCGGTGCGCTTCGGGTAATAGCGAGAAGTCTTCGTTGAGCCTGCCTGTGTCGTCCACGTACCACGCGCCGGTCTGGACTGCGTTGATCCAGAGCTCGACCCGTTCGGTGACAGTGATGGCAGGCACAGTGAAGATGCCCTCGCCCCACACGGTTCGCAGCGTCGGTGAATCAGGCGCATCGGGATCCGTCGAGTCAATGAAGAAGGGATCCTGACCTAACCAGCACAGAGAGAGGAAACGCTTCTCATCGAAAGCGATCTGTTCGGCTTCCGCCGCTGAATCGGCGATGCCCTTCCCCGTCGTTATCGCGCTTCGGATACCAGGGAAAATTCCGAAGGGCACAATGGTCGATGCTTGCGTGCACGGCTGGCCGCTCGGCACGGACGTGCCGCCGTGCCAGGACCACACTGCGCGCGCGTCCTGCGAGAGCCGAAACCCCGCTTCCGCCTCGATCTCGTGAAGCTGATGCGGGGTGAGCCCGTCAGCGAAATCATGACGGAATCCGATGCGGTCAAGCTCCGCCTCATACCGGCACAGCGCATCGGTCACACTCTCGAAGGTCACGAGATCACAGATTACAAGCGTCCCGCCACACGAACTCGACCCGGTGCAGGCGGGGACACGGCGAGCGGTTACCCTGTTCTGCGGGGACCGACTCGTCATGTCCCCGCGCCGGCGACTGAGGAGACGAAGATGAACCAGCCCTACACCGCCCCGAACGGGAGCCCGGCTGTTCCTCCTCCCCCGCCGGCCGCGCCGTCGCCCGCCGAACAGCTGTTCTCGACGCCCCCGGCGCCCGCAGCGCAGCAGGCCCGCCCCGCCGCGAGCGCGAAGCCGACAGCATCCGCCGACGCGAAGCCGGCACCGACGGATGCCGAGATGCGCCAGGCGGCCGAGACCATCCGGGTCATCTCCGACGCGTACTCCGTGAAAATGGTCGGCCAGGAGCGCCTGCGCACGAGCCTGCTCGTCGCGCTCATCGCCGGCGGCCACATCCTCCTCGAATCGGTGCCCGGGCTCGCGAAGACGACCGCCGCATCCACCCTCGCCGACACCGTCCAGGCGAGCTTCAAGCGCATCCAGTGCACCCCAGACCTGCTGCCCAGCGACATCACCGGCAACCAGATCTACGACGCGCACACGGGATCGTTCCGCACCGTGCTCGGCCCGGTGCACGCGAACTTCGTGCTGCTGGATGAGATCAACCGCTCGAGCGCCAAGACCCAGTCGGCGATGCTCGAGGCGATGCAGGAGCACCAGACGACGATCGGCGGCGAGGTTCACCACCTGCCCCAGCCGTTCCTCGTCATCGCGACGCAGAACCCCATCGAGCAGGAGGGCACCTACGAGCTGCCCGAGGCCCAGATGGACCGCTTCCTGCTGAAGGAGATCGTCGAGTACCCGAGCCCCGCCGACGAGTTCGAGATCCTCGGACGCATCGACTCCGGCGTCCTCGACCCCGACCGGCACGTCGCCGGCGCCGTATCGCTCGAGGACATCCGTTCGCTGCAGGATGTTGCCTCCCGCATCTACGTGGATGCCGCGATCCGCAACTACATCGTCTCCATCGCCTACGTGACCCGGAACCCCGGGCCTTACATCGGCGAGGAGCGCGCCCGCCTCATCAAGTACGGCGCGAGCCCCCGCGCGAGCATCGCGTTCCTGCAGGCGTCCCGCGCGCTCGCCCTGCTCAACGGCCGCAACCACGTGCTGCCCGAAGACATCCGCACCCTGCGCCACGTCGTGCTGCGCCACCGGGTGCTGCTCACCTTCGAGGCGGACGCCGAAGGAATCCACAGCGAGCAGATCATCGACGAGATCTTCGGCGCGGTGCCGACCCCGTAATCCCCGATGCCGAGCCTGATCACCCAGGTGAAGAGCAAGCTCTTCATCCACTCCTCCCAGAAGTCGATGCACGCGCTCGACGGCGCCTACGCGTCGCTCCTGCACGGCCGCAGCCTCGACTTCGAGGACCTACGCGAGTACGAGTACGGCGATCAAGTGCGTGACATCGACTGGCGGGCCACCGCCCGCATGGGCTCGCCGCTGGTCAAGCGGCACCGCGCCAATCGCATGCACACCGTGCTCTTCGTCGTCGACACGGGCCGTTCGATGAGCGCGCTCGCGCCGGACGAGAAGCCCAAGAAAGACCTGGCGATTCTCGCCGCCGGCACCCTCGGCATCCTCGCCCTGCGTCATGGCGATGACTTCAGCGTGGTGCACGGCGACTCCGCAGGCGTCCACCGGCGCGCTCCGGGCCGCAGCGAGGGAGCGCTCGAGCACGCCCTGCGCTCGATCGATCGCGCGGTCGCCGAGGCGCAGGCTCCCAACGATCGCGACGCCCTGCTGTCGTACGTCGCCCGCACGATCGCCCGGCGCATGATCGTCGTCGTCGTCACGGATGAGGCACCGATCACGGATGAGACCGAGCGACTGCTGCGCCGTCTGCGCGTGCAGCACGACATGCTGTGGCTGACGGTGCAGGATGCCGGCCCCGTGCTGGCCCGGTCGGGTGCCGGTGCGCGCGCCGATGTCGACACGCGCTGGGCCGTGCCGGACTTCGTGCACGGCGAGCGCGAGGTGCTCGCCGAGCTGGATGCCCGGTCCCGCGCCGACGCACAGCGCCGCGATGCGCTGCTCGACCGCCTCGAGATCAGCCGCACCGAGCTCGACGCGCAGGACGGTGCCGTGAGCCGCCTGCTCCACCTGCTGAACAGGAGGGCGAATGTCCGCTCCTGATGAGCTGTACCCGCCGACGCAGTACGGCTGGGGGTGGTTGCTGCTGGCGCTGGGGATCATCGCGCTGCTGATCCTCGGGGCGTTCCTGCTGATCCTGTTGACCCGTCCGCGTACGAGCATCTCCGTTCCGGGGCAGCAGGCTCCAGCCGCCCCGCCGGTGCACGAAGTGCTGAATATGCTCCGAATGGAATATTCCGCGCAGATCGATCGCATCGAGGCCGAATACCGCGCCGGGGCGATCACTGCGCGCCAGGCGAACATCGAGCTCAGCCGCACCGTGCGAACGTTCGTCAACGAGTACAGCGGACTCGAAGCGCCCGTGCTCTCCCTCGACGATCTGCGACGCATCGAGGTGCAGCCTGCACTGATCGACGCGCTGCAGCGGCACTACTACCCGAGCATCTTCCGGCGGGGTGCAGCAGTCGACCCGCTCGCCGGCGCGGCAGCAGCTCGAACGGTGGTGGCGTCATGGCACTAGCGAACAGCTGGATGATTCTGGTCGCCGCCGGGGTCGTCATCGCGGCCATCGGACTCGGCCTGCTGATCGGGCTCCGCCGCCCCGCGCACCGGGTCGATGCGGCGAGCGCACCCATCGCCCGCGCCGAGCGCGTGCGTGCGCTCCCGTCGTTCCAGAGCGCCGTGCGCCGCCGCACGGTCGCCCTCTCCGGGGTCATCGTCCTCGGCGTGATCGCCACGTTGATCGGCGGTGTCATCGCGGCTCGCCCGCTTTCGTCCCAGACGATCCAACCCGTCAACACGAGCCGCGACATCATGCTCTGCCTCGACGTCTCCGGTTCCATGAGCGATGTCGACGTCGAAGTGCTCACGGTGTTCGAGGAGCTGCTCGACGGCTTCGAAGGCGAACGCATCGGTCTGACGATCTTCAACTCCTCCCCCGTGCAGGTCTTCCCCCTGACCGACGACTACGACTTCATCCGCACGCACCTGGAGAGCATCCGGTCGAGCTTCGACTACATGGATGAGATCCCCGAGCACTGGGTCGGTACGCTCAACGGCCCCGGAGCATCCCTGATCGGCGACGGCCTCGCCTCGTGCGCCATGCGCTTCGACCACCTCGACGACGAGCGCAGCCGGTCGATCATCCTCGCCACCGACAACGAGGTGGCCGGGGCATCCATCGTCACCCTGCAGGAGGCGGCCGACTACGCCTCCTCCGTCGGCGTGCGGGTCTTCGCGCTCAACCCGGTGCAGGACATCGATGCCGGTCCCGGCGACGAACTCGTCGCCGCCGCCCGCTCCACCGGCGGGGAGTCGTACGGCCTGCGCGAGACGACGACGGTCGCCGACATCATCGCCGACGTCGAGGAGCAGGATGCCACCGAGCTGCGCGGCCAGGCGCAGGTCGTCTGGGCCGACACCCCGAATGCCTGGATCGCCGTGCTGCTGGTGCTCGGACTCGCCTTCATCGTGCTGATGTGGAGGGTGCGCCTGTGATCTTCCAGCCCGTCCTCAACGTTTTCCTGCTGATCCTGCTGTTCACCCCGGTGCTCGCTCTCACCGTATGGCTGTTGGTCCGGGCGATCCGCACACCGGCCCCGGGCGCAGCCGGTCCGCTGATGTGGGCTCTGCGCATCGTCATGCTGCTCGCCGCCTTCGGCATGCTCCTGCGCCCCGGCATCCCCGGCGGAACCTCTCAGACCCTCGCGACCGACACCGACATCATCATCGTCCTCGATACGACCGCGAGCATCGCCGCGGAGGACTGGAACGGATCCGAGCAGCGTCTGGAGGGCGTGCGAGCCGATGTGCAATCAATCGTCGAGGAGTACCCCGGCGCGAGGTTCTCGCTCATCACCTTCGACGCCTCCGCCCAGCAGCGTCTGCCGTTGACGACCGATACGACCGCGCTGATCTCCGCCGTGGAGATCGTGCGGCCCGAGGTCACCGTGCAGTCGAAGGGCAGCTCCATCAGCATCGCGAGCACGATGCTGCAGGACGTCCTCTCCGCAGCCGCCGAATCCGCCCCCGACCGCTCACGCATGGTGTTCTACCTGGGCGACGGCGAGCAGACGATCAGCGATGAACCCGACTCGTTCTCCGGCAGCGCCGCCTACGTCGACGGCGGTGCCGTGTTCGGTTACGGCACGAGCGACGGCGGCCCCATGCGCATCACGACCGGGTCCTTCGATGCCGCGGACGGCGGCGTCGAATACATCGAATACCAGGGCCAGCAGGCACTGTCGGTCGTGGACGACGCGAACCTGCAGGCCATCGGCGCCGACCTCGGCATCCCCTATCTGCTGCGCAGCGCCGACACGGCGATCGAACTCCCCGAAGCCCCCACGACGACGACCGACTACGCCGCATCCGGAGAGGTCGGCAACATCATCGAGCTGTACTGGATCTTCGCGCTCGTCATCATCGCGGCACTCGGTATCGAGATCGCCCGGGCGACGGTTCTCCTCGCACGTATGCGCGGCGAGGCCATCCACGGAGGTGCCCGATGACGTTGGATGCCGCGACAGCCCTCCTCGCCTCGAATCGCCGCCGGCGCAGCATCCGCCGCTGGGTCGCCATCGCGACCCTCCCCCTGACGCTCGCCGCCCTGCTCTTCGTCGGCAAACTGCTGAGCATGTACGCCTTCGCCCATCAGGCCGTCTCGACGTACGTCGTCGACGACTACGCCGGGTCGACCACGGCGGCGCAGGGCCAGGAGTTCCTCAACTGGTTCCAGCCTTTCATCGCCCCGTACAACGTCGGCACGGCCCTCGCCGGCGCGGAAGACCTCGATACGGCGCGCACAAAACTGGAAGAAGCACTCCCCCTGGCCGCGGGCCTCGAAGTCTGCGCCGTGCACGTCAACCTCGCGATCGTCATCGAACGCCAGGGAGACGCCGCACTCGGCGACGGAGACGGCCCCGGAGCCGCCCAGCTCTACGGCGAAGCGCTCCTCGTGACCGCGCAGACGCCGAAGGAGTGCGAATCCGACGAGGCCGACGGGCAGTCCCCCGACCCCGACCGCAGCATGAGCGACACCCTCGAACAGCTCCAGGAGCGCCTGCAGGAGAAGCAGCAGCAGAGCGAACAGCAGCAGGAGCAGCCCGATGACCAGGGCGGGGGCGAGCAGGAGCAACCGCAGCAGCCCCAACAGGACAAGCTCGACGAACTGCAACAGAAGCTCGAGCAGGGCGCCGAAGAGCGCCAGCAGCAGAACGGCGGCGACGAGGGTCCCGGCGGTGGAACGGACAAGCCATGGTAGAGCCCGACAAGCAGCGCTCCCGATACCTCGGCGGCACCGAGGGCGCACCTCCCGTCCCTCCCGCCGGCGGCTATCACGGCGCTCGGCGCACCGCCGCGCTCGTCGACCCGCGGGGCTTCCCGCTCCTCACGGCGGCACCGGCTGCCGAAGCATCCGCAGATCGCGCACCGGCGGAGAAGCGCGCGGCCGGTCCCCTCGGCTGGATCGCCCTCATCGCGGCGATCCTGTTCGTACTCGTGCTCCTGTCGATCCTCCTCAGCGGCGGCACTGACCTGCTCTACGGGATCACCCTGCTCGTGCTGCAGCTCGTCATCGTCGGAGTCGTGATCGCCGCCTGCCTCAGCCGACGCGGGCGGATGCTCGGAGGCATCGCCCTCACGATCACCCTGCTGCTGAACATCGCCACCGTCGGCGGCATGAGCGCGCTGCAGACCTCTGCATCCGGCAACTATCAGGGCCAGAAGACCGAGGAGCAGAAATTCGCCGAGGCGTATCCCGGGATCCCCGGGGTCTCCGAGAGCACGGTACTCGCGCAGATGTCGCTCGAAGACGTACGTGCCGAGAGCGACGCCGCCCTCGCCGACGTGCGCCAGCGGCTCAGTGAGAGGTACGGCTACACCTGGACGCAGTCGGGCGACGAGTCGCTGCGCAACGAACGCAACGGGCACGGCGGCGAATCCATGCTCGTCAGCTACACCTCGCAGAGCTGGATCACGAACGAACCGATCCAGGACTACACCCGCAAGATCGAGGTCATGAACGTCATCGAGGACGTCCTCGTCGAGCGCGGCATGTACAGCCTCTACTCGTTCAACGACCCCGCATCCAGCCTCGACGACACCATCCTCCAGCGCTTCTACGGAACCGCCGACCCCGAAACGCAGCACACCTGGGAGTGGTACACCGACAACTACCCCGACCCGATGCGGTTCTACGCGATCCTCTACGACCTCTCCAACGACCCGGCCGGCGAACTCGCCGCCGAACGTGAGGCCGAGACCGCGCAGAGCGGGGTGCCGATGGAAGGCCTGGAGATCTTCTTCCTCGCCCCCGAACTGCTCAGCGAGGACGACGCCGAGGAGTTCTCCGAACTGATGCAGGACTACGACGGGTTCTGATGCGGGGTGCGCAGCGCATGCGCGCTGCGCACCCCGCATCACGAAGAACTGCCCGGCCCCTGGACAGGGGCGCGGGCAGTTTTCCTCGTGCGTCAGAACTACACGCTCTGGACGTCCGTCTCGTTCCGCTTGCGGCGTGCGAGGAGCACGACCGTCAGACCGATCAGCGCCAGTGCACCGGCGAGTCCCACGGCCCCCACGGAGGAGTCCAGACCCGTCGCAGGAAGCGGCGGCACCGGAACCAGCGGATGCTCCGTGCAGAGCGGGGAGTCCTCCGCGCAGACCGGGGTCTCGCCGGTCACCGCGATGACGTTCCCCAATAGGTGGTTGCCCTGCTGGTCGTAGTCCTTCGCGACGACAGCGTACGTGACCGTCGCGCTGGCGCCGGAGGCGAGTTCACCCGTCACCCGGATCGTGTCGTCGACGGTCTCCGCTCGCAGCGGATCCGTTGCTGTCGGACCGTCGAGCAGCGTCGCGTCGTCGAGCACATCGGCCATGTGGTCGGTGTAGTCGATCTCGACTGCGGGAGCGCCCTCTTCACGCGCGCCGTTGGTGAATGTCAGCGTGTAAGTCACCCGCTCACCCGGGATGATCTCCGTCCCCGAAACAGGGTCGCTGCTCTTGACGACAGAGATCATCGAGACGTAGTTGATCGTGCATCGAGGACGCTCGACGCTCGCGTCAACGCATTCTTCCGGGGTCGGCTGGTCCGCATCCAGAAGGAAGTTCCCCAGACGGTCATCGCCACGCGCACCATCGGGCTTCACCGTCACACTGTATGTGACCGTGACGTAGTCGCTGGCGGGCAGGACTCCTTCGATGCTCATCCGACCGTCGACGATGGGCGATACGCTCAGCGCTGCGCTCGAGACCGTCGCCGCAGCGGTGATCTCGGCGTCGTCCAGGACTCCGCTGAGGTCATCCGCCATATCGACTCCGACAGGAGCGCGACCGACGTTCTCGAAGTGCAGCGTGTAGGTCGCCTCCGCTCCTGGTGCCAGAGACGTGCCGCTGGCGGGGTCGACCGTCTTCCACGCCATGAGTTCGCCGACGGGGTGCTCCGTGCAGGCGACGCCGGGGTCCGCGCAATCAGGGTCCTCCGTTCCCGTCGCAGCCACCAGGTTGCGGAGCATGTTGTCGCCCCGCTCCCCGTCGGGGTTGACCGTCACCACGTATGTCACCGTCACTGTCGCCCCAGGGGCGAGCATTCCCGTCACGCGAACGGTTCCGTTCGTGCCGGTGCTGGCGACGAGCGTCGGCGAATCACTCTCGGCCGTTGCCGTCAAAGCCGCGTCGTCCAGGACACCGCTCAGATCATCGGAGAAGTCGACCTCCCCCGACGCTTCTCCCTCATTGGTGAAGGAAAGCGTGTACGTGATCTCCTGGCCGGCCTCCACCGCAGTGCCGGATGCCGGGTCAGCGCTCTTGGAGACGGCGAGGAGAGGCAAGGGTGTGCTCGTGCACAGGACGCTGTCCTCCGCGCACTCCGTCGGCGGTTCCTCACCGGCCGGCACAAGGTAGTTGTTCGCCACATTGTTGCCGCGCATGTCCGCCGCATTGACCGTGACGCTGTAAGTCACCGTCACCGTTGCTCCGGCCTCGAGATCACCTTCGACCGAGAAGCGCTCGTCGACGACCTCGGAGACGCTGAGCGCGGGGGACGACGCTGCGGGAGCATCGGTCAGCGTGGCATCGTCGAGCACATCGGACAGGACGTCTTCGTGATCGACCACAGCGTTCGCTTCGCCCTGGTTGTCAAAGGTCAGCGTGTACGTCAACACGGTTCCCTCGCCGACCGGGTCGGTGCTCGCCGATACGGCCTTGCTCATCAGAATCCGACCGATGGGCGTGCTGGTGCAATCGGGCAGCTCCGCATCAGCAGGCTGACACGTCGGCACCTCCGGCACCACAGGAGGATTCTCCGGATCATTGACCATCAAGAAGTTCGCCGCGAGATCATCACCCCGCTCACCATCAGCGCGCACCACGACCTCATACGACACCGAAGCCGTCTCACCAGGATCCACAGAACCCGTCACCGAGATCCGTACACCCTCACGACTGACCGTCAGAACATCCGACGACGGCTCGACCACAACATCAGCATCATCGAGAACATGCGTCAGATCATCCACCGAATCAACCGTCGCAGCAGCCTCACCATCATTCGCGAAGAACAACGTATACGTCAGAACAGTCCCCGCAGCAACCGGGCTCTCCGACGCACTCACACTCTTCCACTGCGTCAGCAAAGGCACCGGGTTCTGGGTGCACGTCACTCCGACGTCTCCACACTGCGGATCCTCCGCGTTCGATGGAGCCAGGATGTTTCCGAGCACGTTGTCGCCGCGCTGGCCATCGGGGAGAACCGTCACGGTGTACGTGACCTCCTCCGTTTCACCGGCATCCAGCTGGCCCTCGATCAGAAGAAGATCGTCTGAGGTCAGCTCAGCGTCGAGAGACGGTCCGAAAGTCGGACCCGCTGCCAAGGACGCGTCATCGACCACACCAGCCAGATCGTCGACGTAGCTCACACGGCCTGCCGCATTCCCGGTGTTGCTGAATGTCAGGGTGTACGTCACGTTCTGCCCCGGAGCGACAGCCTCACCGGATTCGGGATTCACCGATTTGACGGCATCAATCACAGGCATCGGCGTGCTCGTGCACTCGGTACTGTCATCCGCGCACTGCTCGGGCGGTGTCGCCCCCGGCGGAACGAGGAAGTTGTTGGCGATGTGATTCCCTCGGTCCGCGGCCGCACGAACGGTCACCTCATAGGTCACGGTCGCCGTCGCACCTGCAGCGAGCTCGCCACCCAGCGAGAATCGACCGTCAACGACTGCGCTGACGGTGACCGAGTCCGTGTCCGATTCCGGCTCGGACATCAGGTCGGCGTCGTCCAAGACGTCTGTGAGGACGTCCTCCCTCGACACGGATCCGGTGGCCTTGCCCGTGTTCGTCACCGTAACGGTGTAGCGAAGCACGACAGACTCCCCCTGCGACTCATGTCGCTCGTCTTCCGGCACAAACCATAGCGGATTTCCGCTGGGATCGCACTGCCTATTTTTTGCTGGTCAGCGCCAGTTCCGGAAACGGTCAATCATGCATGTTCCCGGCCTCGATATGAAGTGCAGCTCACTTCTTCACGCATAAACAGCGAGGCGGGGTGCGCAGCGCACGAACGCCGCACACCCCGCCTCATGATCAGTTCGTCGCTGCGCGACGACGTCGGACGAACAGGAACCCGGCCAGCAGGAGCAGGATGCCGGCGATGACGCCCCCGGTCACCTCGACGCCCGTGACCGCCAGGGATCCGTCGCCATCGGCGTTGCCGCCCGTGTTGCCTCCCGTAGCGCCGTCTCCCGGCTCCGCACCCGGCGTCTCTCCGGGCTCTGCGCCCGGCTCGCCGTCAGTTGCGAGAACCGTGATGTCGGCCGCGGCCGAGGCCGACGACGCCGCCCCCGAGACGACCAGCCGATACGCCCCCGCCGCGGTGTCGGCCGCGACCGGAACGGATGCTGCGAAAGCACCGTCCGCATCGGCCGCCACCGTCACCTCGACTGCAGAGGCGTGTGCCGACCGGGCCGCGCCGGGCGCGGCATCCACCGGCTCGAGCGCGAACGAGATGCCCTCACCGGGCGCGAAGCCGGCTCCGGAGACCTCGATCTCCCCGCCCGCGCGCACCTCGGCGGAACCGATCTCGAGCGTTGTCTCATAGACGGGGAGCTCGGCGGCCGGGCCGGCCACGGCGAGCTCGCCGATCGTCGCCCACGGGTTGCCACCGATCTCGCTGAGAGCGACGAGCTTCACATAACGCGCCGACTGCGGGGCGAACGATGCGAGCTGCGCGTCACCGGAGTTCGCGAACGTCCCGGTCGCGACCGCGTCGCCCCATTCGCCGTCGATCGTCGACGCGGTGGCCGAGGCGTAGACCTCGTAGTCGGCGATGCGTCCGTTGACACCGCCCGATCCGGAGTACGAACGGCCGGTGTACCAAAGGCCGCAGATCGACTGCTCCTCGCCGAGGTCGACGACGATCGCGTGCGGATAGGGCGCATCGGAGGGCGACCACTGCGTGTGCCAGTAGGTGGCCGGGTCGCCGTCGATCGCCGCGGCGGCCGGACCGTTCGGCGCCGGCTCCCCGGTGGTCTGCTCGCTGGATACGTCGCTGATCGCGGCGGGACGGATGCTGTCGGCGCTGCACACCGCGGACGTGGAGACCGCGGCCGAGGCGATGACGGCGCCCGAAGCATCCACCATCTCGAAGGCCACGGAATCGGTCCCGCCGGATGCCGCGATGTTGTGCACGGTGAAGGCGACCTCGGTCGCCGCACCGGATTCGAGCGCATCGACCGCGACGGACGACGGCAGCACGGTGAAGCCCGCGGCCGTTCCGGCCACGCGCACCGAGGCGCCCTCGACCGTCTCGGCGCGCATGTTGGTGATCGTGAACGACACATCGGTCGACGTGCCTGGCTCGAGCGAGATCGTCGCCGGCTTGGGCGTCATCGACACCTCTCCCACGGCCTCCCACACGGTGCGTCCCCAGTCGGCCGGGGTCTGCACGACGCGACCATCGGCGACATCGGTGAATCCGGCGCCGGCGACGGGAACATCGACGAGTCCGTCCGAGATCGAGACGAACTGCTGACTGGCGGCGTTGCGCAGGGTGAATCCGCCATCGGCCTCGCGCACCTCCCAGCGCTGGATCGTCGTGTCGGAGCAGGCCGCGACCCGCAGGTCGGCCCCGATCCCGACCGGGACGTTCAAACGCATCGTGCCGTCACGGGCGATGTCGACGCATCGACCGTCGGGGGCGGTGATCGTGTAGTAGCCGTCGGCGGTCTGCGCGAAGGTCAGGGCGGTTCCGGCATCCGAGATCTCGAGCCGTCCCCCGTCCGTCACCGAGAGCGCACCGGCATCGCTGCTCAGCGTGAACGCGCCCTCGGGCAGCGGGTGACGCTCGCCGTCATCCCACAGGGGTGCGTGGCCGATCGTGTCCATCGCCGCGCGGAAGCCGTCGAAGGTGTCCCACGGGCGCGACGCCGACCAGGTCGACTGCGCGACGAACCGCAGCGGCTCGAACATCCGCTCCTCGGTGGTGTTCTCCGCCTCGCCGGGGGTGCCGCCGTCGGGCCAGATGCTCATGCGCGCGCCGAGGATCGCCTCGGTGCCGCTGGTGACCTTCTGCCCGTAGAACTGCTCGGGAGTCCAGCCCTGGTCATAGAGCGCACGGCTGTTGATCCCGTAGCCGTCGCGCACCATGTACAGCGAGTTCGAGATGTTGTTGACCGTGTGGCCCCAGTCGATGAACTGCTGCGGACGGATCGACGACCCCGCCTGGTTCCAGTGCTCGACGATGATGTCGGTGTCGAAGCGCACAAAGGCGTTGTCGGCCATGACGCCGTCGTTCCAGATGCGCAGCGTCTTGCCCTGCGCCTTCACATAGTCGTTGACCTTGTTCACGTACCAGGCGACGACGTCGTTCTCCGTCGCACCCTCACCGAACTGCTCCTGGGCGAACTGCTTGATCTGCGGGTAGTTGGCATATCCGCTGCCGAGCATGTACTCGTCGACGCCCATGTGCCAGTACTCGCTGTCGAACGCCTCGAAGTACTCGTCGATCAGGTCGGTGTAGAAGTCGAACGAGGCATCCTTCGTGATGTCCATGCGGACCTCGTCCTTGGCGCCCGTGTTCTCGTTCGTCAGCTGCAGCTCCGGCAGGTTCTCCAGCCAGATCTCCATGTGGCCGGGCGAGTTGATCTCGGGAATCACGTCGATCCCGTGGGCCTTCGCCTTCTCGACGAGCCCCCGGATGTCGTCCTTCGTGTAGTACGACCAGGTGTTCGTCTCGGGGTAGCCGTCGACCTTCAGCTTCAGCTCGACCAGCATCGTGTTGAGCTTCAGGAAGCCCATCTCCTCGATGAGTCGATCGATGAAGTCGGTCGAGATGTTGATGACGCAGGCGCAGACCGTGACGCCCCGCTCCTCGTAAGCGGGCACATCGATGACCGACCCCTGCGGGAGCTCGCTCTGCTGGGTGAGCATCTGCACGACGGTGCGGGTGCCGTAGAAGATTCCGGCGGGGTCGGCGGCGGTGATGACGATGCTGTCGTCGATCTCGAGCTCGTAGCCCTCGTCGCCGAGGTCGTCACGGTCCGCATCGATGGTGAAACGAATGTCGCCGTCGCCTCCCTCCGCGATGCTCGCATCGGTGTACTGGGTGGCGAGTTCATCGCGCAGGATGCCGGCGATGGCATCCATGCGCTCGGACTCGGATGCTGCGCCGCCATCGCCGGGCGCGATCGTGATGTCGGATGCCGCGGAGAAGGTGCCGCCGGAGGACTCCCACCCGTCGATCGAGGGGATGACATCGGGCAGGTCGACCGCGGCGGCGGCGGGACCAGCCACGGCGAGGGTGCCGAGTGCGAGAGCGGCGGAGGCGACGCCGGCGACCAGGAGCCGGGGAAGACGTCGGCGGGGTGGGGAGTTCAGGTGGGTCACGGAATTCCTTCTGCTGGGGACGGTCATCGTCCGCTCGCGCCTCAGCGCGCGAGTCATGGCAGCGCTAACATATGGTCTTCTCGCAGAGAATGTCAATGGTTGACCCGGGCGCTACGCCTGTTGTGCCGCGAAAACACACCGTGAATGTGAGCGCATGCAGAAGCACGCGGTCCGAGTATGACGACACGCCGCGCGCCGATAGAATGGGAAGCATGTCCAAGGTCCTGCAGTCTCTTCCCGTCGGCGAACGCGTCGGCATCGCCTTCTCCGGTGGTCTCGACACCTCCGTCGCCGTCGCGTGGATGCGCGACAAGGGAGCAGTCCCCTGCACCTACACCGGCGACCTCGGCCAGCCCGATGAGGACGACATCGAAGCGATCCCGGGCCGCGCGCTCGAGTACGGCGCCGAGATCTCCCGCCTGATCGACTGCAAGACCGCACTCGTCGAAGAGGGCCTCGTCGCCCTGCAGTGCGGCGCCTTCCACATCCGCTCCGGCGGCAAGACCTACTTCAACACCACGCCTCTGGGCCGTGCCGTCACCGGCACTATGCTCGTGCGCGCCATGAAGGAGGACGGCGTCGACATCTGGGGCGACGGCTCCACCTACAAGGGCAACGACATCGAGCGGTTCTACCGCTACGGCCTGCTCGCCAACCCGCGCCTGCGCGTGTACAAGCCCTGGCTCGACGCCGACTTCGTCACCGAGCTCGGCGGCCGCCAGGAGATGAGCGAATGGCTCGTCGAGCACGGCTTCCCGTACCGCGACTCCGCCGAGAAGGCCTACTCCACCGACGCCAACATCTGGGGCGCCACGCACGAGGCGAAGACCCTCGAGCACCTGAACGTCTCGCTCGAGACCGTCGACCCGATCATGGGCGTGAAGTTCTGGGACCCCTCGGTCGAGATCGAGACCGAGGACGTCACCATCACGTTCGAAGGCGGACGCCCCGTCGCCCTCAACGGCGTCGAGTACACCGACCCGGTGGCCCTCGTCTTCGAGGCCAACGCGATCGGCGGCCGCCACGGCCTCGGCATGAGCGACCAGATCGAGAACCGCATCATCGAGGCGAAGTCGCGCGGCATCTACGAAGCGCCCGGCATGGCGCTGCTGTTCATCGCCTACGAGCGCCTCGTCAACGGCATCCTCAACGAGGACACCCTCGCGACCTACCACGAGCAGGGCCGCCGCCTCGGCCGCCTCATGTACGAGGGCCGTTGGCTCGAGCCGCAGTCGCTCATGCTCCGCGAGTCCATCCAGCGCTGGGTCGGCATGACGATCTCCGGCACCGTCACCGTGCGCCTGCGCCGCGGCGACGACTGGACGATCCTCGACACCACGAGCCCCAACCTGTCGTACGGCCCCGAGAAGCTCTCCATGGAGCGCGTCGGCGACGCCGCCTTCGGCCCCGTCGACCGCATCGGCCAGCTGACCATGCGCAACCTCGACATCGCCGACTCGCGCTCGCGCCTCGAGCAGTACGCGGGCCTCGGCCTCGTCGGCGGTGCCACCGGCGAGCTCGTCGGCCGCGTCACCGCGGGCGAGGCATCCGAGATCACCGACGGAAACCTGTCCGCCGAGGACGAGAAGCTCGCGGATGCCGTCGACACGGTCTCCGAGGGCGCAGCCTTCGACTCCGGCACCGACTGAACACCCTTCGCGCGCCCTGATCCCCCGAAGGATCGGGGCGCGCGCCCTCTTCGCCCGAAAGAGCTTTCAATGACGAATGATTCTGCCGCCATCGCCGTACCCCGCCGAGGAATCGGAGGGAAGATCGGACGCATCGTGTTCGGCGTCCTCGCCGCCCTCGTCGTCATCGTGGTCGCGGTGGCGTTCTTCGTCGTCTGGACCGTGCACCGGTCGTTCCCGCAGACCACGGGCGAGCTGGATGCTCCCGGGCTCAGCGCAGAGGTCGTCGTCCAGCGGGATGCTCTGGGCGTTCCCACGATCACCGCGGACAGCACCGACGACCTGTTCTACGCACAGGGCTTCGTGCACGCGCAGGACCGCTTCTTCGAGATGGACTTCCGCCGCCACGTGACCTCCGGTCGCGTCGCGGAGCTGTTCGGCGAATCGCAGGCCGCCACAGACATGTTCCTGCGCACGCTCGGCTGGCACGAAACCGCCGAGCAGGAGGTCGAAGCGCTCGACGAGACGACGCTCTCCTACTACGAGGCTTACGCCGCAGGCGTCAACGCGTACCTCGACTCGCGCGACGGCGCCGACCTGTCACTCGAATATGCGATCCTCGGCATACAGAACCCCGACTACCAGGTGGAGCCCTGGCAGCCGGCGGACTCCGTCGCGTGGTTGAAGGCCATGGCCTGGGACCTGCGCACCAACATCGAGGATGAGACCGAACGCGCTCTGCTCATCGCCGAGATCGGCGACGACACGGCCCCCGCCGACAGCCTGACGCTCCTGGAACAGCTCTATCCGGCATACCCCTTCGACTCGAACCCCGTGATCGTCCCGAAGATCTCCACGGTGCCCGCCGTCGGCAGTGAAACGGATGCGGAACCGGCATCCTTCATCGACTCCACCGACGACGACGTGCAGACGGCGATCTCGACCATCGAGTGGGAGGAGGCAGACTCCGTCATCGCCGCCGCATCGATCCTTCTCGGGGACGCCGGCGAAGGCATCGGGTCCAACTCCTGGGTCGTCTCCGGCGCGCTCACCGAGACCGGTCTGCCCCTGCTCGCCAACGACCCCCACCTCGGCGCCGCGCTGCCCAGCGTCTGGTACCAGATGCAGCTGCGCTGCTCCACGGTGAACGACGAGTGCCCCTTCGACGTCGGAGGCTTTACGTTCTCGGGGCTCCCCGGAATCGTCATCGGCCACAACGACACCGTCGCCTGGGGATTCACCAACCTCACGACCGACGTCGCCGACCTCTACATCGAGAAGGTCGACGGCGACTCCTACTGGCGCGACGGCGCCCTCGTCCCCCTCGACGTCCGAGAGGAGAAGATCGTCGTCGCCGGCGGTGACGACATCGACCTGACGATCCGCTCGACGGTGCACGGACCGATCATCTCCGGGCTCATCGCCGACTTCACCGGCGTCGCCGATGGTCTGGTCATGGCAGACGGATCAGCTCTGACGCACGGAGAGTCGGACGCCGCCGGGGCGCTCTCCGGCGAATACGCCGTCAGCCTGCGCTGGACGGCTCTGGATGCCGGCACCACCGCGAGTGCGATCTTCGCCCTCGACACGGCACGCGACTTCGACGATTTCCGCGCAGCGGCAGCACTCTTCGACGTGCCCGCACAGAACCTCATCTACGCCGACGTCGACGGCAACATCGGCTACCAGGCCCCCGGTCGGCTGCCGATCCGCGGAGCCGGTGACGGCTGGCTGCCCCAGCCCGGCTGGGACAGCAGCTATGACTGGACCGGCTTCATCGAATTCGAAGAGCTCCCCGTCGTGTACAACCCGCCGTCCGGATACATCGTCACCGCGAACAACGCGATCATCGACGACGCCGACTACGACTACTTCCTCTCCCGCGACTGGGACTACGGATACCGCGGCAGCCGCATCGTGAATCTCATCGAGCGAAAGGCCGCCGACGGCCCCCTCACCGCGCAGGACATGCGCGACATCCAGAACGACAACGAGATGTGGATCGGCAAGGCCCTCGCGCACGCGATGGGCGATATCGAGGTCTCCGGTGAAGGACCGCAGGCCGCAGTCGCGCTGCTGCGCTCCTGGGACGCCCAGAACAACATCGATTCGGCCGGCGCCGCCTATGCCAACGTGCTCTGGTCCCACCTCGTCCAGAACCTCTTCCAGAACCGGGACGAGCCGCTGCCCATCACCAGCCAGTCCCGCCTCTTCGTGATCGTCTCCGAACTCCTCGCGAACCCCGACGACCCGCTGTGGACCAACGAGGCGATCGGCGTCGACGGACAAGAGGCGATGCTCGCGCTCTCCGCGGAACAGGCCTACGACGAGCTCGTCGGTCTCCAAGGCAATGTCCCGTCGGCCTGGAACTGGGGCGGGCTGCACGCCATCACTCTGACCAACGACACCTTCGGCTCCTCCGGCATCGTCCCCATCGAGATGCTGTTCAACCGCGGCCCCTACCGGGTCGGCGGCGGAGCATCCGTCGTCAACGCCACCGGTTGGAACCTCGGCACCTCCTACGAGACGACGACCGTGCCCTCCATGCGCATGGTCATCGATCTCAGCGACTTCGACGCCTCCACGTGGAACCACCTGACCGGAGCATCCGGCCACCCCTTCCACCCGCACTACGTCGATCAGACCGAGGACTGGACCGCCGGCATCCAGACCCCCTGGGCTTTCTCGCCCGGGGCGGTCGACGAAGCGACCATCGACACGCTCCGTCTCGTCCCGAAGGGGTGAGCCGCAGGTTCGGTCGTTCCGGTCAGCGCTCGTCTGCGAAGTCGATCGGACCGATACTGGGCGGCTCTTCGTCTTCCGGTGTCTCGACGGTGTCGACCGACTCATCCTGACCCGTCAGACGAGCGACCGCCTCGGCGAACTGACGCTCAAGGGCCGAAAAAGCAGCGGCGGCATCGCCGGCCGCGAGGGCGTCGAGCAACTGCCGGTATGTCTCTGAGACCGAACGGCGCACCGTGTAGCCGTTCGGGTCGCTCAGGCTCGCGACCCGCGTCTCGATCACCAGGGTCGACATGTAGTGCGAGAGGCGCCGACTGCCGGCGGAATCCACGAGCAGACGATGGAAGTCGAGGTCGGCATCGCCGATGGCTCGGGCATCGGTGCTCTCGCTCAGCTCGACGAGCTCGCGATAGGCGTTCTCCAAGTGCTCCAGCACCGAGGGCGCCCCACCGCGGATGATGAGACGCGCCGCCTGGGCCTCGACCGCGAGACGGGCGTCGTAGACATCCGCTACATGCTCGGGTCCGATCACACTCACCCGCATCCCACGACCGGGGGATGCCGTCAGCAGCCCCTCCTGCACGAGACGCTGCGTCGACTCCCGCAGGGGACTACGACTGACCCCGAGCTGAGACGACATCTCCACTTCACCGATCGGACTCCCCACAGGCAGCGCACCGGTGTAGATCGCCTTGCGGAGCTCGGCCGTGATGAGGTCGACGGTCGAAGGGCGAGCGACCCGCACCATCGAGATCGGCGTAACCGCGCGAGGGGTGTGTGAAGCCATGTGCATCCCTTCCAACCGTCGCGCAAAACCGCGAACATCTCATTCTCGATCCTCGGACGCCCTGAAGCGAAGTCGACGCCGGGTTCCCCAGTCTGCCGCATGATCACGTTTTTGTATACGTGTCGACAATCTGCGCGTCTGACTGTACATACCTCGACAGATTCTCTAGTCTGGGGCACGGCCAACGGCGCTTCGATGACGCGCCGCGAGACCGCCGATACGGAACGCGAGGACATCATGACGAAGAGAAACATACGACTCGGGATCGCAACAGCAGCGATCGGGACCCTGACGCTCGGCCTCCTGGCCGGCTGCTCATCCGACGGCGGCGGCTCCGACGGCATGAATACGCTGGAGCGCGCCCAGCAGGAGGGCTCGATCACTCTCGCGATCGCCTCCGAACAGCCCTACTCCTGGGTCGAGGGCGGCGAAGCCACCGGCGCCACGATAGCGATGCACGAGCAGATCTTCCAGAACCTCGGAATCGACGACATCACAATCGAAGAGGTCGACTGGAACTCCCTCATCCCCGGGCTCAATGCCGGGCGCTGGGACGCCGTGAGCGCCGGAATGTCGATCCTGCCCGAGCGCTGCGCCGAAGCCGCGTTCAGCGACCCCGAGATCATGTACACGACAACTCTCGTCGTGGCATCCGGAAACCCGAAGAACCTCAGCGACCTCGATTCGGTCGCCGCAGCCGACGATGTCACCCTCGCCGTGCAGTCCGGCGCGATCGAAGAGGGCTACGCAACCGACCTCGGCATCGGAAACACGGTGCAGGTCGACAGCGCACAGGCCGGCATCGAGGTCGTCCAGTCCGGCCGGGCGGACGCCTTCGCACTGACCGCCGTCTCGTTGAACTGGATGACCGAAGGCATGGACAGCGTCGAGACGACCGAGGCATTCGTGCAGGAGATCGACGGCGTCGCACAGATCGGAGCCGGAGCCACCGTCTTCCGCCAGGATGACACCGAGCTCCTCGAGGCTTACAACGCCGAGCTCGCCAAGATCACCGGCGACGAGACCGCCTACCTCGACCTCGTCGAACCCTTCGGCTTCACCGCGGAGAACCTGCCCCCGGCAGATCTGACCACGGAGCAGCTCTGCGCGGGCGAGCTGGGCTGATCGCAGCGCAATGACGGAAAACTTCGAAGCGCTCGGGAGAGCGCTGCCGCAGATCATCGACGGGGTCCTCATGACCCTGCAGCTGACTGCCGGCGGCGCGCTCCTGGCGTTCGTCGTCGCCATCGGACTCGGGCTTCTCTCGAGGTTCGAGAACGTCGTTCTGCGCGGCATCGCCCGCACGATCATCGAGCTGTTCCGCGGCACGTCTCTGCTCGTGCAGCTGTTCTTCTTCTTCTTCGTGCTGCCGCTGCCGCCCTTCCACATCCAGCTGCCCGCCGTCCTCACCGGCATCCTCGCCCTCGGAATGAACTACGGCGCCTACGGGGCCGAAGTCGTGCGCGGATCCATCAACTCCGTGCCCGCCGGGCAGTGGGAGGCCACGACAGCCCTGAGCCTGTCCCGCACCCACCGTATGTGGCGAGTGATCTTCCCGCAGGCATGGGCGCTCATGCTCCCCTCCCTCAACAACCTGCTCATCCAGCTGCTGAAGGGAACCGCCGTCGTCTACCTGATCACGATCGTCGACCTGACCGCCGAGCTCAACCGCCTCCGCGTGCAGACCGATGTGTTCTTCGCCTACACGCTCGGACTCCTCATCTACTTCGCCATCGCCTACGCACTCACCCTCGTCATGAACGCCCTCGAGACCCGCGCCAAGCACCGCCTCGGCCAGGGCGGCAAATGGCGCGACACGATCACGACGACCCCGATGCCGGACGCGCAGGGAGCGGGTCAGTTCGGATGAACGGAGACACCGGATTCTGGAACTGGGACCACGCCGCGGCGTCATTCCCCGACATCCTCATGAAGTTCCTCACCGTCACACTCGTCGTGACGGTGATCGGCAGCATCATCGCCGCCGTGCTCGGACTCGCGATCGCCCTCGGACGACGCACCGCACCCCGCCCGATCGCTTCGATCATCACACTGCTGATGAACTTCGTGCGCATGACGCCGCTCGTCGTGCAGCTGCTGTTCGCCTACTACGTCTTCACCACGGTCTCACCGCTCGTCCTCGGGATCGTCATCATCGGCATCCACTACGCCACCTACATGGCCGAGGTCTATCGGGCCGGAATCGAGGCCGTGCCGCCCGGACAGTGGGAGGCATCCACCGCGCTGTCCATGTCCCGCGGGCGCACCTGGGCGGCGGTCATCATTCCGCAGGCGCTGCGCTCGACACTCCCCTCCCTCGGCAACTATGTGATCTCGATGTTCAAGGACACCCCGTTCCTCATGGTCATCACCGTCACCGAGATGGTGCGCCAGGCGCAGCTCTACGGCGGCAAGAACTTCCGTTACGTCGAGGCGATCATCATCGCCGGACTCATCTACCTGGTCGCGAGCTACCTGAGCTCCCTGCTGACCAGGCGATTGGAGAAACGTCTTGAATACACCACCGCGTGAAACCCACACCGGCGCCATCTCGCTGGATGAGGGCGACGTCCCCGCGATCCGCTTCGACAAGGTCGAGAAACGCTTCGGCGACCACATCGTGCTGCACGATCTCGACTTCACGGTGCGCCGCGGCGACCGCGTCACCCTGATCGGCCCGAGCGGATCGGGCAAGACGACCATCCTCCGCCTGGTGATGACGCTGGAAGAGGCCAACGCCGGATACATCACCATCGACGGCAAGCCCCTCACGCACTTCGAGCGCGACGGCAAGCGCATCCCCCTCAAGGAGAAGCACAAGAACGAGATGCGCAAGCGCATCGGCATGGTGTTCCAGCAGTTCAACCTGTTCCCGAACATGACCGTGATCGAGAACATCATCGAAGCGCCCGTGCACGTGCTGGGCATGTCGAAGAAGGATGCCATCGCCAAGGGCCGCGCTCTGCTCGAGAAGGTCGGGCTGCCCGATAAGGAGAATGCCCACCCGACCCAGCTCTCCGGAGGCCAGCAGCAACGCGTCGCCATCGCCCGTGCCCTCGCCATGGAGCCCGAAATCCTCCTGCTCGACGAGGTCACCAGCGCCCTGGACCCGGAGGTCGTCGGCGAAGTGCTCAACATCCTGCGCGACATCGCCCGCGAAACCGACGTCACCATGCTGATCGTCACCCACGAGATGCAGTTCGCCCGCGACGTATCGAACCGCGTGCTCATGTTCGACAGCGGACGCATCGTCGAAGAGGGCGCCCCCGAGCAGATCTTCAGCGCCCCGCAGGAGCAGCGCACCCGCGACTTCCTCTCCGCCGTGCTCTGAGCGACCGGGCGGCGCGAGGCGAGAGGGAGAACGGCGGACAGCAATACCGCCTGCTTACCGCTGGGCCCGTCGACGCGTCGAAACGGCAGCCGGGTTGTTGCGGAGCCGGTGTCAGACCGCTGCTGCGCTCGGGTTGTGGGACGCCGCTTCGCGTTCGATCGCGGCGGCAGCACGCTTCGCGATCACCGCGATGCCGACCGCAGCGCCGAGGAACACGACGGCGAGGATGATCCAGCCGACCATCCCCATCTGGATCGCCGTGGCGTTCACGACGAGCGGGGCGGCGAGCGCCGAGAGGGAGAAGCCCATGCCGAACACCCCCTGGTATGCACCGGCGCGCTGCGGGTCGGCGAGCTCGAAACTCAGTCCCCACGCGCCGGCCTGCGAGAGAACCTCTGCGAAGGTATGGGTCAGGGCGGCGATGATGAGGAGGACGATGGCGACCCAGGTCGGATGCCCCGCCGATAGCGCATAGACGATGCAGGCCGCGGCCATGAGCCATCCGGCGATCATCGTCACCCGTCCCGCCGTGCGCACATCGTGCGTGCCGCGCGAGAGCGGCACCTGGAAGATGACCACGAGTGTCGTGTTCACGATGAGCAGCACGGCGACGATCACCTCCGGGGCTTCGGTCGCACTGGTGACCCACAGCGGAACTCCGACCTCGGCGACCCCGAACTGCATGCCGAAGACCGCGGAGAGCAGTGCGAGCAGCAGGTAGCGGGGGTCTCGCCAGGGCGAGCGGCGATTCCACTCGCGACGGGATGCTCGTTCGGCTTCCCCCTGGGCGACTGTGTCGATCGAGCCCGTCTCGGTGCGGATGCTGGTGGTGGTGGCGCGCGGCGCAGCGTCGACGCGAGCCGGCAGGCCGAGCAGCGGCAGGGAGCCGACAACACCGAGAACACCGGCGACGATGATCACCGCACGGTACGACGCCCCGGTGCCGATCGCGAGGGCGGTTGCGGCGATGCCGGCGCCCACGGCGATGGCGACGTTCGTGACGGTCCGCAGGACGGCGCGGGTGAACACCCGCTTGTCGGCGGTGAAGCCACGGGCGATGATCGCCGAGCGCGAGGAGTGGCCGAGAGTGTCGAAGAAGTTGCTGGTGCACGCGATGATCAGCGCGCTGATGAAGTCCCCGGCGAAGGCGTATGCGACGAGCAGCGCTCCCCCGAGGGCTTCGAACGCGAAAGTCATCCGCCTGGCGCTCCACCGGTCTGCGAGCCACCCGCCGAGCAACGACGCGAGCACACCGGTGCCGCTCGCCATCGCGAGCACGAGCGCCGCTTCCGTACCGGTGAGTCCGAGGATCTGCGTGAAGTACAGCACCGTGATCGCGAAGAAGACGCCGCGGCCGATGCGGGAGACGGATGAGGACGCCACGAGCGCGCGCAGCACGCTGTCGTCGAGCGCTGCCCGGATTCCGGCGCTGAGTCGAGCGAGGCGGGACGGGTTCTCAGTCGGTGCGGGGTCGTGCGATGTCACACATCATCTTGGCACGCTCCGGACTGCGCGCGCGTCGACCGCCGTTCCGGTAACAGAACGTGAACAGCTCTGCAGCGTGCATAACTCCTGAAGTTCTTGGACCCGCCCGGTCGAAATCGCCTGACTCGCAAGGATCGCGGCAGATTCTCCTGAATTGCGCACGAGGGCGCGAGGGCACGAGCCCGTTCAGCGGCGGCGGGGGTTCAGCCGGCGCCGGGCGGGGTCTGCTTCGACTCGGCGAGCTCGTCGACGACGAGGCGGCGTTCATCCGCTGTGCCGTTTCGGTAGGCCTGGCGTCCGACGATGTGCGCCGACAGCGGGGCCGTCGCGAACTGCATGAGCACGATGGGCGCGACGAGGGCGATTCCGAGCAGGATGCCGCCGACGGAGCGCTGTGCGAGGGCGATCGCGAGGCAGATGAGGATGACGCCGAGCACCTGGGGCTTGGTCGCGGCGTGCAGCCGTGACGGGACGTCCTTGAAGTGCAGCAGGCCGACCGCGGCAGAGAGGCAGAGGATCGCGCCGAGCAGGATCAGCACGAGCACGGCGATGTCGATGACCGCATCCGGGACGACGATTCCGAACATGTTCATGAGGTCGTGTTGTCCCTTCTCGCGACGTAGCGCGCGACGGCGATGGATCCGAAGACGCCGACGGCGGCGATGATGAGCAGGACCGGGATGCTTCGGGTGTGCCCGTTGATCGCCATCTCGGCGCCGATCACGCACATGACCTCGGTGAGCAGGACATCGGATGCCACGGCACGGTCGAGGATGGATGGTCCCCGGATGATGCGGAAGACCGTGAGGATCGCGGCAATGCCGAAGACGATGATGATCAGACCCATGAGCACGTTCATCGGGCGCCCCCTGTTGCGGAATTCTGCGTGGCCTGCGAGCGCCGTTCGTCTTCGCGCAGGGCGCGGTACTGTGCGGGGGTTCCGAGGGCCCGGACGATCCGCTTCTCCCAACGGAGGATCTCATCGCGCGTCGCGTGGGCTTCGGCCCGGGTGCGCACGCCGATGATGTGCAGGTAGAGCACACGGCGCTTGCGGTCCGTCTCGACGACGAGCGAACCGGGGATGAGCGATGAGGTGACCGAGACGTGGGTCATGATCATGTCGTCGGCGTATTTCAGGGGCACAGCGATGATCGCGACGCCCGGCTGGCGTCGGAAGTCGAACACCTGGACGGCGACGGATACCGCGCCGACGACGACCGCCCAGAGGAACTGGACGACGAAGAGGGCCGCGTACCAGAGGTTGACGCGTCCGGAGAGTTCGATCGTCGGCAGTCGGAAGACGCGCGTGACGAAGATCGCGACGAGGAATCCGGTGATGAGCGACAGCACCGTGAACTGGTTCCAGACGAGCATCCACAGCAGGATCAGCCAGGCGAGGAACGGAAGCTGGGTCCAGATGTCGCGCAGGATGCCGCGGGCGCTGTCGGGGCTCATGGTGCCACCTCCTCTTCGAGCTGCACGAGGTTGACGGGCTCGAGGAGCGACATGCCGATCCGGTCGCACAGCGCGTAGAGCGGACCGGCGAAGATCGTCAGCGCGAGGGTGACGGTCACCATTCCGCCGGTGGCGACGGTCATGATGCGCGGGATGCGGCGACGCTCCTGCTGCTCATCGGCGGCGGGCGCGTTGTCGAGGTAGGAGATCCGTCGGTCGGCCTCGGTCTCGGTGGGGTCTTCGTCCTCGCGCAGGAAGGCGAGGTTCCAGGCGCGCATGAGGGCGTAGAGGGTGAGCAGCGAGGTGAGGATGCCGCCGAAGATCAGCACGATCATCATGGGCGTGCCCACCTGGGCCGCGGCTTCGAACAGCGCGAACTTGCCGATGAATCCGGAGAAGGGCGGGATGCCGCCGAGGTTGATGGCGGGTACGAAGTACAGAACGGCGAGCAGCGGGGCGACCTTGAGGAGTCCGTTGACCCGCAGGATGGAGGTGCTGCCGGCCCGGCGTTCGATGAGTCCGACGGCGAGGAACAGGGTCGTCTGCACGACGATGTGGTGCACGATGTAGTAGACCGTTGCGCCGATCGCTGCGGGTGTCGCGATCGCGAGGCCGAAGATCATGTAGCCGACGTGGCTGACGAGCGTGAACGAGAGGATTCGTTTCAGCTCGGCCTGCGCCACGGCGCCGAAGACCCCGATCACGAGGGTCGCGAGAGCGACGATCAGCAGCAGCGTGTTGATGTCGTTGTCGGCGAAGAGCTGCGTCTCGGTGCGGATGAGCGCGTAGACGCCGACCTTCGTGAGCAGGCCCGCGAAGACGGCGGTGACCGGTGCGGGCGCGGTCGGGTAGGAGTCCGGCAGCCAGAACGACACCGGGAAGATGGCGGCCTTGATGCCGAAGGCGACGACGAGCATGAGGTGCAGGACGAGTTGCGTGTCCTGCGGCAGCTCGCTCATCCGTTCGGCGATCTGCGCCATGTTGACGGTGCCGAGGGCGCCGTAGATCATGGCGATCGCTGCGAGGAAGATGATCGAGGAGACGAGCGAGACGACGATGTAGACGGCGCCGGTGCGGATGCGCGACTCGGTGCTTCCGAGTGTGATGAGCACGTAGGAGGCGACGAGGAGGATCTCGAAGCCGACGTAGAGGTTGAACAGGTCGCCGGCGATGAAGGCGTTGAAGATGCCCGCTGCGAGGATCAGGTATGAGGGGTTGAAGATCGAGATCGGCGTCTCGTCGGTGCCGTCGGCTGCTCCCTGGCCGATGGAGAAGAGCAGAACGGCGACGAGCACGATGCTCGAGATGAGGACGAGCAGCGCTGCGAACCGGTCAACGTAGAGCACGATGCCGAAGGGCACCGGCCAGCCTCCGACGGAGACGGCGATCGGCGCGCTGCCGTCGATCGTGACCAGCAGCACGGCGGCGATGATCGCGACGGCGGCGAGGGAGACGACGGTGACGAAGACCTGCAGTCGCGGGCTGCGCCCGAAGACGAGGGTGATGGCCGCGCCGAGCAGCGGCAGGGCGACGATCAGGGGGACGAGTGCGCTCATGTGCGGTCCCCTTCGTCGTCATCGGATGCTGTCTGCTCGCCGTCCTCGGATGCCTGGGCTACGACATCCGGTGCCGACGGGTGGACCTGATCGACCGGTGCTTGGTCGTCGATCGCGGGGTGGTCGCGCATGTGAAGGACGGTGATGGGCGACGTGCGGTCGTCGACGAAGTCGGTGGTGGCCTCTTCGTCTTCCGTGTCGTCCTCGTCGTCCATGACATCTTCGTCCTCGTCGGTGCGCTCGCGCAGGGCGATGTCGGCCTCGTCGTCCTCGACGGTGTCGGCCTGGCCCAGCTGCCAGGAGCGGTAGATGAGGGCCAGGAGGAACGCCGTCACGGCGAAGGTGATGACGATCGCCGTGAGGGTGAGCGCCTGGGGCAGGGGGTCGCTGAGGTCGCTGTATCCGAAGAACGGCGCGTTCCCCGGGACGCCCATGACGATCAGCAGGAGAAGGTTGGTGGCGTTGCCGAGCAGCATGAATCCGATCAGCACACGCGTCAGGCTGCGCTCGAGCATCGCGTAGACGCCGGCGGCGAACAGCACGGCCATGACGATGACAAGGGTCAGAGAGATGTCCATCAGACGCCCACCTCCCGCGAATACATCTGCTGGGCTTGCTTGTCGACCTCAGCGCCGAGGCTGCGCAGCACATCGAGCACCAGCCCGATGACGACGAGATAGACGCCGATATCGAAGATCGTCGAGGTGACGAACTCCATGTGTCCGATCCCGGGGATCTCCCATTCCCAGAAGGTGCTCGCCAGCGGCGACATCCCGAAGAACAGGGGCACGACGGCAGCGCCGACGGCAAGGAAGAGTCCCGAGCCGAGCAGACGGCCGGCATCGGTCGGCGCCGCCGCGCCGAGCTCCCAGCGGCCTCCGGCGATGTAGCGCATGACGAGCGCCATGCCCGCGACGAGACCGCCGGCGAAGCCGCCGCCGGGCTGGTTGTGTCCGGCGAAAAGCAGGTAGATCGACACGACGATGATGGTGTGGAAGAGCACGCGGACGATCACTTCGAGAAGGATCGATCGGTCTTCGTCCTTCATCTGCTGACCGCCCACGAGCCAGGCGCGCGGGGCGCTGCGGTTCTCCGCGGTCTGGAAGCGGACTCCCTCGGTGGTCTCGACGAGCGGTGCGATGCGGGCCTTGCGGCGCAGGCGCTTGGGCAGCGCGGGACGCTGCGAGAGCATGTCGGCGCGATGCGTGACGAAGACGAGGGACGCCACGCCGGTGGCCGCGAGGACGAGGACCGAGAGCTCCCCCATGGTGTCCCAGCCGCGCAGGTCGACGAGGGCGACGTTGACGACGTTCTGGCCGTGGCCGAGCGTGTATGCGAGTTCGGGGAACTGCAGGGAGATCGGCGCCTCGACGCGGGCTTGCGTCGCAACGACCGCGACGAAGGCCATCATGACGCCGGTTCCGATCGCGAGGATGGCTCGGGGGATGCGGGACACCGAGGCGTTGTGCTCTCCCATGCGCGAGGGCAGCCGGCGCAGCACGAGCGCGAACGTCACCATGGTGACGGTCTCGACGAGGATCTGTGTGAGAGCGAGGTCGGGCGCTCCGCTGGTCGCGAAGAGCGCGACCATGCCGAGTCCGGTGACGGAGACGAGGACGACTCCGGTGTAGCGCTTGCGCGCCTGCACGGCGAAGACCGCGGCGATCGCCATGATCGGCGCGACCGCGATCTGGGTGGGCGTGTGCCAGGCCGAGAGTTGAAGTCGGTCGATGTCGCTCGCAAGCAGGGCGGTGGTCTCGGCGGCGAGGAAGACGACGAAGATGGTGCCGACGTAGACCGGCAGCGAGCCGCGCTGGGTGAGGGTCGTGACGACGACCGAAAGGCGGTCGACGCCGCGCATGACCCAGAAGTAGACGTCGGCGGCGGTGAATCCCAGCATCCGGGGCTTGCGATCCCAACCGGTGCGACGGGTGACGAGGAACAGGCCGATGCCGAGCAGGATCGACAGCACCGAGATTCCCAGCGCAGGCTCGAATCCGTGCCAGAGGGCGAGGTGTCCGGGGCCCTCCACGGGGATTCCGTCGGCGTCGAGGCCCGGCGTCGCAGTGATGGCATAGCCGTGCAGGGCGACGTCGATCGCGGGCGCTCCGATGCCCGCGGCGATCGTGAGCGCGCCGAGGATGATGGGAGAGGAGAGGAAGCCGACGGGCGGGTCGGGCCAGAGAGTATCGGGCTTGATCACACCCTGGCGGTCGCGCTTCTTCCAGAACGCTCCCCACAGGAATCGGATGCCGTACGCCGCGGTGAGAACGGAGCCGAGGACGATTCCGATCAGCGCGACGAGTCCCCAGGTCGAGCCGCCCATGGCGTCGTCGAGCAGTCCGGTCAGCGCCGACTCCTTCGCGACGAAGCCGATGGTGGGGGCGATGCCCATCATGGAGGCGACCGAGATGAAGGCGACGGTCGCCATCACAGGGGCCTGTCGACCGACGCCGGACAGCTCGTCGATGTCTCGGGTGGAGAGCTGGCGGTCGATCACGCCGACGATGAGGAAGAGCGCCGATTTGAACAGTGCGTGGCTGATGACCAGGGCGAGGCCGGCGAGGGCCGTCGCCTGTGTTCCGTACCCGACGATGACGGTGAAGAAACCGAGCTGGCTGACGGTTCCGAACGCGAGGATGCGCTTGAGGTCTGTCTCCCGAAGCGCTTGCAGTCCGCCCAGGAGCATCGTGAAGACACCGAGCGAGATGACGATCGGCCGCCAGGTTTCGGAGAGGGCGAAGACGGGGGCAAAGCGGGCGATCAGATAGATGCCCGCCTTGACCATCGCCGCGGCGTGCAGGTAGGCGCTGACCGGCGTGGGCGCCGCCATCGCGCCCGGGAGCCAGAAGTGGAAGGGGAAGATGGCCGATTTGCTCAGCGCGCCGACGAGCAGCATGACGATCGCGGCGTTCATCATGGGCCCGGCGGGCGGGTCCTGGAGGATCTCGATGATGCTGGAGGTGCCGGCGTCGACGACGATCAGCACGACGCCGACGAACATGACCAGACCGCCCAGCGTGGTGACCAGGAGCGCCTGCAGCGCCGCACGACGGCTGGCCGCACGACGTCGGTAGTGGCTGATGAGCAGGTAGGACAGGATGCTGGTGATCTCCCAGAACATCACCAGGAGAACGAGGTCGTCGGTCAGGACGAGGCCGTACATCGCACCCGCGAATCCGAGCAGGACACCGGCGAACTGGCCGAGCTCCGCCGAGTTCTCGTAGAAGTACCAGCGGCAGTATAAGAGGACGAGTGCTCCGACGCCGGTGACGATCAGCGTCAGCAGCCACCCGAGCACATCCATGTGCATGGACAGGTTCAGGCCGAGCTGCGGGACCCACTCGATGTTCTCGAACGGCGCATCGCCGTCGAGCACGCGCGGCGTCATCATGAGCGCCTGCACGAATGCCGCTGCGGGAATGAGAGCGGCGACGGCGAAGGCCTGTGCACCCAGCCAGCGGACCAGCGCGGGAAGAATCAGCGACCCGAGCAAGAACACGGCGAGGAGCAACAGCATCGGCGGCTCCTCAAATGGCTCGTCGGCCACACGGCACAGGCGGGCGGGTTTTTCACAGTTTACCCGGCGCTCAGAGCTCCGGACGCCGGTTCCGCCGCTTTCGCTCATGAATTCCGGTACGCACGGGACGCCGTGCGAGAGTAGCCGGATGCAACGCACGTGGATCAGAGAAGTCGGCGGATGGGTCTGGGCAGCGCTTCTCGCCATCATCACCGTCGGGCAGGTCGCGGCATCCGACCGCGGTGAACTGCTCTTCCGTGACGGCGACTCGCTCGTGGTCGCGCTTCTCGTGCGGTCGGTCGCCGATGGGGAGAGTTTCGACTGGGTGCTCTCGAGCGTCCTGTTCCTGCCGGAGCTCGTCGTGTTCGGGATGCTGTGGGCGATCGGCGCCCTGTTCGGCATCGGCACGAATGCGCTTCTCGTCGTGAACGCCGTGCTCAACGTGCTCGCCCTCTACGGCGCTTTGCGCTTCGTCGCCGGCGCACGGCGAGCGAACCGCTCCCCCGTGCTGTGGCCCGTCCTCGCCATCGCATTGTTCTGCGTGCTCGCGGTGACCGAGGCGTCCGCCTCACGCGATTCGTTCGAGCTCGCCTCGCTGCTTCTGACCACGACGTACTACTCGGCGACCATCATCGCGGTCCTGCTGAGCGTCGGACTCATCCGGCGCGAGTTCGACCGTCCCTCAGCAGGCAGGCTTCTGCCGGTCTTCCTGGCGGCCGTCGCTGCGATCTCCGTGCTGTCGAACCCGCTCTTCGTGGCCTGGGCGACCCTGCCACTCAGCGTCCTGCTCGCGATCGCCGCCGCATACCAGGGCTCGCGTGCACGAGCGCTCCCGCTTCTCGGCTGGCTCGTCGGCGGTTCTGTCGTCGGCGCACTCGCGCGCATTCCGTTTTCCGCATACATCGGTAATGATGGCATCGGCTACGCTCAGCCCGCACTCTGGCCCGAGTCCCTCCGCTACTACGGCGCTCTTCTCGCAGACCGGGTCATGACGCCTCTGGGAGCAGTCGCCGCCATCATCCTCATCGCGCTCCTCGCCCTCGCGGTTCGGCGGACGATTCGAGCGCAGAGCACCGGAGAGCGTCTGGTCGCCGCATCCGCATGGGCGCTTCCCCTGTGCGTCACGATCGGCGCCATCGCGCTCGGCACGCACGCGGCCCGTTATCTCGAGCCGGCCGCGTTCGCCCCGCTCCTCGCGCTCGTCGCCTCGCCCTCGTCGATTCGCCCTCTCCCGACCCGAAAGGCGATGCTGGCCGTCACCGCCTCCGCGGCGGTCATCGCCGTCGCGGCGGCGACCCTCAGCGTCCCCCGCGCGGCTGCGGCGTCACGCGTGCTCGACGCCGATCTGCAGTGCGTGAACGAGTGGGTCACCGCATCCGATCGCACAGGAGCGGGCCAGTTCTGGACCGTCCGATTGCCCAAGCTGCACCTCGACGACGCATCGCAGCTCGTGCAGGTCGACCATCGCCTGAATCCGTACCCGTGGCTCATCAATCGTCAGGACTTCACGATCGGCGAGGTGTCATTCCTCGTCGAGGACGCGAACAGCTCCTTCTGGGAGCTGGGCTCGGATCTGCTGCCGACGGGGTCGATCGACTGCGGCCGCTACACGATCCACGACTTCGCGCCGAACGCCCTGCCGTTGGGCCCCCTGCCTCTCTGACGGTCCTGGCGATCAGGCCGGCGGGGCCGCCGTCGTGGTGCCGGCGCGGAAGCGGCAGGTGAAGTGCAGGGAGTCTGCCGGTTCGCCGCGCAGCATCCGTGCGATCTGCTCCCCCGCGGCGCGCCCCTTCTCGACCGCCGGCTGCACGGTGGTCGTGAGCACATGGTCGCCGATCCCGTCGACGCGGATGCCGTCGAACCCGCAGACGCTGACGTCTTCGGGCACGCGCAGTCCGAGTTCCTCGGCCGCGCGGATCACACCGGCCGCGAGCAGATCGCTCTGCGCGATGATCGCGGTCGGGCGCCGGTCCTCGTCGGCGAGCAGATCCCGCCCGGCGATGAGGCCCTCGTCGATCGAGCTGCCACCCGCCGACCACGCATGCACATTCGGGAATACATCGCGGACGCCTGCGAGTCGATCGCGTGTGACGTCGACCGTCATCGTGCTCAGACGCGCGTCATCGACGTCACCGCGTTCGGCTTCGCCGGTAAGCGGCAGCGTGATGGTCGCCACCCGCTCGTGACCGAGATCGCGAACGTGGGCCGCGACGGCGGCTGACGCGTCGCGGTTGTCGAGCGAGATCTGGGGGATCCCGTCCCCCGCGTCTCCTTCGATGACGACGACGGGCAGGCCACGGGTTCGGACGATCTCGAGGGCATCCCGCGTTCGACCGGAGCATCCGATCAGCACGACGGCGTCCACCGGCGCGGTCGTCAGGTTCGGGGCATCCCCGTCCTCGGCCGAGTCGCGCAGCAGCAGAACGCCGGCGCCGAGAGACGCGAGCCCATCAGTGATGCCATCCATCATCGGGATCGTCACCGGGTCGAGGAAGGCGGCGCGCAGCGGCCCCTCGAGCACGACCGCGACGATGCCGCTGCGACCGCGGCGCAGCGACGCCGCCATCGGGTCCGGCCCGGTGTACCCGAGCTCCTCGGCCGCGGCGATCACGCGCGCTCGCGTCGCTTCGGACACCTTCGCCTTGCCGCTGAAGACGACGGATGCCGTCGAGATCGAGACCCCTGCCTCGCGGGCGACATCGGAGATGGTGGCCCGACGGGCTGCGCTGGAATCGGCCATGTCTCGAGAATACCCGGCCGCGAGTTCCGCTGGTCGAATCGATTCGATACGCTCTATGCATGGAATCGGTCCTCTCCCGCGCGCAGTACGTTCGCTGGCGCAACGCGATCTTCGCCATCTTCCTCGCCAGCGGCGTCTCGATCGCCACCTGGGCGGCGCGTTTGCCCGACATCAAATCGGCGCTGGAGATCTCCAACTCGCAGATCGGCCTGCTCCTTCTCGCGATGGGCCTCGCCTCGATCATCGGCATCTCCACGAGCCCCGCGGTGATGGCGCGCACCGGTGCACGCCACGGGATGCTCGGGCTCATGATCATGCTCTCAGCCGGCCTCGTGCTCATCGGGCTGGGAACCACCGTCTTCGCCTCATTCCCGCTGGTGGTCACCGGACTCGCGCTCTTCGGCTACGGCAACGGATGCCTCGACGTCATGATGAACGTCGAGGCCACCGCGATCGAGCAGCATGCGCGGAAGACGATCCTTCCCCTGTTCCACGCCTTCTTCAGCTTCGGAACGGTCATCGGCGCGGGCTTCGGCTGGGCGGCCACGAACGCCCACATCAGCGTCGCCGTGCACGCGATCGCCGTCGCGGTCCTCATCACGATCGGCGCATTCTTCTGCTTCGCCAACGTCCCCGCCCGCGCCACCGCGCAGGACCCGGTATCGCCCGGTGAGAAGCCGCACTGGCGCGAGCGCATGCACGTCGCCCTCTCGGCCTGGCGCGAGCCCCGCACCTACGCGATCGGCATCGTCATGCTCGGCATGGCATTCGCCGAGGGCGGCGCGAACGACTGGCTGGCCCTGGCCGTCACCGAGGATCACAGCGGAGGTGCGGCGATGGGGGCTGCGGCGCTCACCGTCTTCTCCATCTGCATGACGACCGTCCGTGTCTTCGGCGGCCCGCTCGTCGATCAATTCGGGCGCGTGATCGTCCTGCGCGTCCTCGCCGTGGCCGCGGCATCCGGTCTGCTGCTCTTCATCCTCGCGCCCTCGCTGCCGTTCGTCTTCATTGGCGCGGCACTGTGGGGAATCGGCGCATCCCTCGGGTTCCCCCTGGGCATGTCGGCCGCCGCCGACGACCCCGAGAAGGCGGCTGCGCGCGTCAGTGCCGCCGCGACCATCGGCTATGTCGCGCTCCTCGCCGGTCCCCCGGTGCTCGGCGTCATCAGCGAGCACATCGGCCTGCTGAATACCCTGTTCATCATCGCCGGGCTCGTCGTGGCATCCGGTCTCTTCACCGGAGCCACCCGCCCTCTGAAGCACACCGAACCGGCAGCCGTTCCCGCGGTCACGAAGTAGGCTCGTCGGGTGCGTCTCGTCATTGCCCGTTGCTCCGTCGACTACACCGGTCGCCTCAACGCCCACCTGCCCCTCGCAACCCGCGTGCTCATGCACAAGGGCGACGGAAGCCTCCTGATCCACTCCGACGGCGGCAGCTACAAGCCGCTCAACTGGATGAGCCCGCCGTGCACCCTGGTGTCGGAGGAGCCGGGAGAGGAAGAGGCATCCGCGGGTGTGACCGATGTGTGGCGCGTGACGCACAAGAAGACCGGCGACGCGCTGCGCGTGCAGATCTACGAGGTCATCCATGACTCCTCGCACGACCTGGGCATCGACCCCGGCCTGCAGAAGGACGGCGTGGAGGCCGATCTGCAGCGTCTTCTCGCCGAACAGGTCGAGCGCATCGGTGAGGGAACGACCCTCGTGCGCCGCGAGTTCCCCACGGCGATCGGCCCCGTCGACCTCATGGTGCGCGACGCGAACGGCGCCGCGATCGCCGTCGAGATCAAGCGCCGCGGCGATATCGACGGCGTCGAGCAGCTCACCCGCTACCTGGAGCTCCTCGGCCGCGACCCGCACCTGACTCCGATCACCGGCATCTTCGCCGCGCAGGAGATCAAGCCGCAGGCCCGCGTTCTCGCCGAGGACCGCGGCATCCGCTGCTTGGTTCTCGACTACGACGACATGAAGGGCGTCGAGTCGGGCGTGCCGCGCCTGTTCTGATCTGTCTCACCCGGCCGGAGTCCGGGGACCTGCCGAGCCATAGGCTGGGAGCATGTCAGCTTCCCCGTTCTCCTGCGTCCTGTGGGATGTCGATGGCACGATCGCCGATGCGACGCCCGGCATCTTCCCCCGCCTTCTCGAGGTGCTCGCCTCGTTCGGCCTGCCGGCGCCGGATGCCGCGACGATGCCCCAATGGGTCGGACCGCCGCTGTACGAGTCGTTCCAGCAGATCGCAGGGCTGTCGCCGGAGCAGGCCGACGATGCCCTCGCGCGCTACCGCGGCCTCGCCGCGCGCGACGGCTACGCGGCCTCGGTCGACATCTACCCGGGTGTCCCCGAGGTGATTCGGGCGGTCGCTACGACCGGGATCCCGCAGGCGACGGCGAGCACGAAGCCCGAGAACCAGGTGCGGGCGATCCTCGAGCACCACGGCATGATCGACCTCTTCACGGCGATCTCGGGTGCCCGCAGTGGCACGGAGGGGCGAAACGACGGCAAGGCACTGGTGGTCGGCTGGGCGCTGGAGCGTCTGCGCGCCGCGGGCGCCGACACTTCGCGCCCGGTGCTCGTCGGAGACCGGCACCACGATGTGAACGGTGCCGCGGAGTACGGGATCCCCGTGATCTTCGCCGAGTGGGGCTTCGGGGACGCCTCCGAGGGCGATTCGGCCGCGCATCGCGCCGCGGATGCCGCAGCGCTGAAACGGCTTCTGCTCCCCTGACGCCGTCCGCCGCATAAAACACAGCACTCCCTGCCGAGCGGCGTCGATGACGCGCGCTCGTCAGGGAGTGCTGGGATCAGTCCCTCAGAGGGGACGGATGTTCTCAGCCTGCAGGCCCTTGGGGCCCTGGGCGACCTCGAACTCGACGCGCTGGTTCTCGTCGAGCGAGCGGTAGCCGCTTGCTTCAATTGCGGAGTAGTGCGCGAAGACGTCAGCGCCGCCGTCATCGGGGGAGATGAAGCCGAAGCCCTTCTCCGAGTTGAACCACTTAACCGTGCCTTGGGTACTCATGTACTGCCGTTCTGCTGGAATGTCGCCGGAGCTGGATGCCCCGACGATGCCCACATTATCTGCGCAGGGCCAGGAGGGAATACCCCGAACCGGATGGTAACCCAAATGTTGCACGAGAGATTCGGCGGAAAAATAAACGGCCCTCACCGCGGGGGGAGCGATGAGGGCCAAAGACGACCGGAGGGTGCGTCAGAAAACACTGTAACGCGAAATATCCGTTTTGTCCCCCATTTGGGGGACAAATGTGAAAATCTCCAAAAAATCGACGCTCAGAGGCCGACGGGAGCACGATTCATCACCATAGGGGAGCGTGGGCCGAGGATCCAGCACCGGCCCTAACGTGTTGCGCATCGACGCGTCAACCCCGTCGCCGGATCCGACGATGCGAACGAGAGTCGTATCCACGGATCGCATGATCCCCGACGAAAGGAATGGATCAATGGGTATCGGAGACAAGGCCAAGCACGCCGCCGAAGACGCCGTCGGCCACATGAAGGAAGCCGCCGGAAAGCTCACCGACAACGAGCGCCTCGAAGCCGAGGGCAAGGCCGATCAGGCCAAGGCCGACATCAAGAAGGCCGGCGACCAGGTCAAGGACGCATTCGACAAGTAGGCGTGAGATGAGGACCCCCTCGCCCGTCACGGGCGAGGGGGTCCTTTCTGCGGCCGTGCGTCAGGAGATCGCCGAGAACACTCCGCCGATGAGAAGCCCGATCAGCGTCGTCCATCCGACGATCGCGATCGCTTGCCAGAACAGCACTCGGGCCTTGCGGACACCGAGAGCCGCGAGCATGGTGGCCGTGAACATGGTCGGCAGCAGCAGCGGACCGAGCAGGCTCACCCCGGGAACGCCGTAGCGCTCGAGCGCGGCGTGGAACTTCTCGCGACGGGCGGCCTTCCGTGCGGTCTCATCAGCGATGACGGCCTCTGCCTCGAATGCCTCGACCTCGATGACCGACCCATCGGAGGCGACCAGCGCCTTCGCCCGTGAACGGTTGATCACCGCGGAACGCGCGTGAGAGCCGGCGAGCACGAGGATCGCGACGCAGAGGAAGTTGCCCGCGATCGCCGCGATGCCGGCGACGAACGGGTTGATGCCTCCGATGATGCCGATCGTGACGGCGCCTTCACCCTCGATGAAGGGAACGGCGCCGGCCAGCGCGATGATGAGCGGCTGGATGAGCTCGGGCACCTGGGCGACGAGGTTCTGGAACGTCTCGATGAGGTTCATGGTGTTCTCCTTCTGAAGTCTTCTGCGGTGTGGTGTTCCGCGATGACTCCATTCCATCCGTCGGCGGAGGATCCGATAAGTGTCGTTCCGTCACCTTCTCCCGTGCGGTGTGCACGGCGCACGGGTGACAAGTGTCACGCCCATAGGCTGAGGGCATGAGTTCGATCCCCGGGGCCGTCGCCGACGGTCCGAACCGCATGAAACGCGGCATCAATGCCACCTGGTGGTACACCGTCTCCGGCATCGTCTTCTTCCAGCTCGTGCTCGTCCTGGTCTGGTGGCCCGTCGCGATCGACCGCGGCCCCGTGGCCGGGTCGATCGTCGGCATCGGCGGCCTGGTCTGGACCGCCGCGACCGTGCCAGTGCTGCTGCGCTACCGGCACCGCGCCGACACGGGGAGCGCCATCGACGGCTGGCGCGCGAATCTCGCGCCCTTCGTGATCGTCGTCATCTTCGCCGTGGCGGCCTCCGCGACCACGGGATACGTGACCTTCGGCGCCCTCCCGGTTCTGCAGATGCTCATGCTGCTGAACTGGCCGCGGGGCATCCGCGCGCGCGTCGCGCTGGTCGCGACGGCGGTTCTCGTCGCCACCTGGATCATCGACCGCCGGATCGCCCCTGTGCTCGATCCCGAGAATCCGCGTTCGTGGATCCTGGTCGGGTTCTTCTCGATCATTCTCCCGATCATGACCGTGCTCTCTCTGTGGTGGTGGGATGTCATCGGCACACTCGATCGGGCCCGTGCCGCCGAATCGCGCCTGGGTGCCACCCAGGAGCGCCTGCGCGTCGCGACGGACGTCCATGACCTGCAGGGGCACCACCTGCAGGTGATCGCCCTGCAGCTCGAGCTCGCCGAGCGTCTGCTCGAGAAGGAGAGGCCCGACACGGCGCTCGAGCAGCTCAGACTCGCGCGCACGAGCGTCGACAAAGCCCGCCAGGGAACGCGCGACCTCGCGCTGCGGTTCCGGGGCGTCCCCCTGCGCGACGAGATCGCGAACGCGGTCGATCTGCTCCGTGCTGCGGGCACGACGGCGGAGGCAACGGTGAGCGACGACGCGGATCGTGCCCCGGCATCCGTTCTCGGTCCGGTGATCCGCGAGACGACGACGAATGTGCTCAAGCACGGTAACGGACGATGGGCGCGGCTGTCCCTGCGCCGCGAGAGCGGGTTCTGGCGGTACGAGATCGCCAACGACAGTTCGGATGCCGCGGCCGGCGGCGACGGTTCGGGACTCGAGGGGATCGCCCGCCGTGTCGGCGAGGTCGGGGGAGCCCTCGAGGTGGACCGCAGTCGGCATGAGTTCACGGTCGTCGTGACCGTTCCGGAGGAGAAGCGATGATCCGCGTCGTGATCGCCGATGATGAGGCGATGATCCGTTCGGCCGTGGCCGCTCTCCTGCGGCTCGAAGACGATATCGATGTCGTCGGCGAGTGCGCGGACGGGCTGCAGGCCGTCTCTATGGCCGAGGAGCTGCAACCGGATATCTGCCTGCTCGATCTCGAGATGCCCGGCCTCGACGGCGTCGAGGTCGCCGAACACCTGCGGCGCAGCGTCGCGACCCGATGCGTGGTGATCACCCGGCATGCCCGCCCCGGCGTGCTGCGTCGAGCACTGGCATCCGGAGTCGCCGGTTTCCTGCCCAAGTCCCGCAGCGCCGATGAGGTCGCCGAGGTCATCCGACGGGTGGCGGCAGGAGGCCGCTACGTCGACCCGGAGGTCGCCGCCGATGCGCTCAGCGATGAGCGCAGCCCGCTGACCGAGCGCGAGCTCGACGTGCTGCGCGCCGGTCGGCGCGGTGAGACGACCGGACAGATCGCCCGCACGCTCTCCCTCGCTCCGGGAACCGTGCGCAACCACATATCCGCCGTGCTGTCGAAGCTCCACGTCGCCACCCGTCAGCAGGCAGTACTCATGGCCGAGGAGCAGGGGTGGATCTGAGTCGCTCGGTGGTCTCGCCGACCGGGAGCATTAGCCTGCCATCATGACTCGTGACGATTCCGCCCCCTCGGAGACCGGATCATCGGAAACCTCCTCCTCGGAAACGGGACGCAGTTCTCGCCGTTCCTTCCTGCGCGCATCGGGAGTGGGAGCGCTGGGCATCGCCACCGGTGCTCTGGGCGCCGTGGCGATCGGACAGGCCGCCCGGCCCCACCCCGACTCGACCTACGGCTTCACACCGCTGAAGGCACGGCACGAGCCCGGATTCGACCACATCGTCGTGATGATGTTCGAGAACCGGAGCTTCGATCATATGCTCGGCCGGCTATACACCGAGAAGACGGTGCCCGAGGGGCAGAAGTTCGAGGGACTGCAGTCCGGCGATCACTCGAATACGGCCCCCGATGGCACGGTCGTCGCCGCCCACGTCTACGAGGGCACGACGGACGACATCATGAGCCAGCCGAACCCCGATCCCGGCGAGTACTACTCGCACGTGAACACGCAGCTATTCGGCGTCGTCGATCCGGCGAGCAACGAGGATCTCTCCCAGCATCCGGTCGAAGCCCCCTGGAATGCTCCGAAGAAGGGCCAGAAGCCCGATATGTCGGGCTTCGTGCGGGACTACATCATCAACTACCGCCTGGCGCGGGGCACCGACCCGAAACCGGAGGAGTACGCGCGCGTGATGGGCGGTTTCTCGCCGGAGATGCTGCCCGTGCTCTCGGCCCTCGCTCAGGGCTTCGGGGTGTACGACCACTGGTTCTGCGCCGTCCCCTCGCAGACGTTCTGCAACCGATCCTTCTTCCATGCCGGTACATCGCACGGGTTCGTGACGAACGTTCAGCACGGCGGGCAGAAGAAGTGGTTGGACGCTCCTGCGGTGCCGACGGTCTTCAACCGGTTGGAGGACGCCGGCAAGACCTGGCGCGTCTACTACGACGCGGACCAGGTCGTGTCTCTGACCGGCATGCTGCATGCGCCATCGATCGAGAAGTACTGGAAGACGAACTTCCGCAGCATGGAGCAGTTCCACAAAGATGCCGCCGACGGGAACCTGCCCGATTACGCGTTCATCGAGCCGCGCATGGTTTTCGACCACAACGACATGCACCCGCCGGTGAGCAAGCCAGAGGTCGTGGCCGATCCGGATGGGGGAGAACCCTTCGACAGCGCGATGTCGGACATGCGGGCCGCGGAGGCGCTGCTCGCCGAGGTCTACACCTCGGTGCGCTCCGGGACCAGCAAGAAGGGGTCGAACGCGATGAACACGCTCATGCTCGTCACGTTCGACGAGCACGGCGGCATCTACGACCATGTTCCGCCGCCGACCGCGCTGCCGCCGACGAAGGACGGTGAAGCCGGGGAGATGGACTTCACGTTCGACCGCCTCGGGGCGCGCGTACCGACGATCGCGATCTCGGCGCACACCGCGGCCGGCACCGTGATCAACGATGTGATGCACCACGGAGCGCTCGTGAAGACCCTCTGCGAACAGCATGGTCTCGCTCCGCTGACGCAGCGGGATGCCGCGGCGACGAGCCTGCACAACGCGGTCAACCTCAAGACTCCGCGGCAGCCGGCGCTGTGGCCGGATGTGCATCGGCCGTATGTGCCGAAGAATCCCGAGGCGGGACTGAGCAAGCCGACGGATGAGAAGCACCGCGATCGTCCGCTGACCGCTCCGGCGCTCGGCCTCATCGGCCTGCTCCTCGCGCGCTACGAACCCGATGCCGAGCTGCCCAGCAGCTACGGGGACGCCTACGAGGTGCTCACCAAGCACGGTGAGGGTCTGTTCGGGGTCAGCGACTGAACTCGGGGCGCTTGCGCGGACGGCCGCTCAAGCCAAGCAGCACGAGCGCGATGACGATCGGAATGTAGACGAAGATGTCGCCGACCGTGAGGACCTCGCCGAGCAGCAGCGACGCTCCCAGAAGCAGCACGGGTTCGAGATAGGACAGCAGCCCGAACAGCGACAGCGGCAGCAGCTGCGACGCCAGGATGTAGCAGACCATCGCGATGCCGCTGAGGATCGCCATCGTCAGCATGAGCGGCCAGGCCGCGGGGATGCCGCGGCCTGGCTCGCTCGCGTAGAAGAAGACGATCATCGCCACGGCCGGCAGGGTGAGGACGATGATCTCGAGGAAGAAGACCTGCATCGTGTCGAGCCCGGTGGCACGGCGCAGAGCGAAGTAGACGGGGTAGAGCCCCGCGATCAGCAGTACCGGCCAGGTGATACCGCCGGCGATCACAAGCTGTGCGAGCACGCCGATGGCCGCTGCGGCGACCGCGCACCACTGCAGGATGACGAGGCGGTCGCGGAACAGGAAGCGTCCGACGACGACCATGACCAGCGGCAGCAGGAAGTACCCGAAGGCGACGTCCTGCGCATGCCCGTGCGCCGCTCCCCACATGAACACCCATAGCTGCGCGCCCATGATCGCGCTGTTCACGAGCAGCAGGACGATGAGCTTCGGGCTGCGGAAGATGCGCCTGACGACCGCGCCGAGAGCGGCGCGTGCGCGCGGCGCGGTGTGCAGGGCGATGAGCGGCAGCAGGATGAAGATCACTCGCCAGGCGGCTGCTTCCTCGGAGGTGAAGCCGTGGAGGTTTCCTCCGATCAGGCTGATGATTCCGAAGAGCACCGAGGCCAGAAGGGATGCCGCGACGCCACGGCTCAGCGTGGAGGTGAGGTCGGGGCGGCGGATGATGGCCTCCTGGTGTCGGCGTACTTCTCAAATGTAGCGCCGCGATCCGAGCAACCAGGGTTGACAGCAGGCGAGTGGGCAACGTAGGTTGACAGCATGTTGTCAACCCAGGTTGCGGCGACGGCTGCCGACACGTCCGATCCCCGAGCGGGGCTGCGCGCCGTCGCATCGCTGCGCACCCTCGCCGACGCTCTCGAGCTGCAGCAGGTCGAGGCGGCGCTGCGCGCCGGCATGACGTGGCAACAGATCGCGGATGCCCTCGGCGTCACGCGCCAGGCCGTGCACAAGAAGCACGCCCGCCGAGTCGACCCTGCGATCCGGATCCCGGGAAAGCGCGCATGAGCCGCCTCACCCGGATGATGGCGGCGAGCCAAGCCGTATCCCTCGCCGCGATGGAAGAAGCGTCCCGACGCGGGCGCCGCACCGCCGACATCGATGACATGCTGCTCGCCCTCAGCATCGACAGCGGCGTCGCGGGCCAGGTGCTGCGCAGCCTCGGCATCACGATCGACCGCGCGCGTGCTGCCGTGAGCCTGCAGCACGCGCAGCAGCTGTCGCACGTCGGCATCTCCGCGGCATCCGACGACGGCCGCATCACGTTCCATGAGACCGCGGCCGCCTTCGAGTGGAGCAAGCGCGCGCTCGAGCTGCTGACCCGCTCGACGCAGAAGGGTAAGAACGGCGACGCCGCCGCGATGCTGCGCGAGCTCCTCGATGAACCGAGTGGCCTGATCGCCGAGATCCTCGCGCACCTGGGCACATCGACGGATGCCGTGCGCAGCCGGCTCGACGATGCCGAACGCATCCCCTCGCACAACGCGAACGCCATCGACCCGGCACGTCGCCGCGCAGCATCCGATGCCTTCGTCTCTGCGCCGCCGAGCGAGGCGTGGGCGCTCCTGAGCGACCCGCGACGCGTACCGGAATGGGATCCGGGCATCGCGTCCATCACCGTTCCGGAATACAACGGCGCCGCGACGGGAATGGCTTGGGAAGCGCGCAGCGTCACCGAGCGCCGGCACGACGGCAAACCGATCCGGATGAAACCCGAGGCGGTGCGACAGCAGGTCGAGCTCACGCACCTCGAGCCGGATCACGCCATCGCGTGGCGGTTCACCTATCCGGATGCTCCGCACAGCAACGCCCGGCACGTGCGCATCGACCTCGCACCCGCCGCCGGAGGCACTCAACTGCGGCTGACGCTCCAGCGGGAGCGACGTCCCGGCACGAAACGGCGCCGCATCCGCGGCTTCATCCTGCGACCGGCGCACCGCTTCATCGTCTGGCTGCAGCTGACCCAGCTGACCGCGGAGATCAGTCGGGTATATCGCTGACGCTCATGAATCACTGCGAATCCACGAGCCGCCCTGCTCGCTCAGGGAGATCGTGGTCGCCCGGTCGGTCAGGTCCCATGAGCGTCAGAGCAAGGACGAGACCGCCCATGCCCGTCATCATCGAGAACTTCTTCATCATGGTCATACCCCTCGGGCTCGTTTGAGCCCACCGCCACGATGGCCGGAAACAGAAAGACCCCCGCTCCGGGAAAAATCCCAGGCCGGGGGCCTTTTCGATTCGCTGTGCGCGAGGGGGGACTTGAACTGACCTCGACCCCCTCGCGCCGCGAAACTCGGAGGGACGTTCTGCCGCAGAAAATCAACGATCTACGGCATGTGATCTGTGGATAACTCCGCGGCGATACGCCGAGATACAGGTTGCTTAGCACTTTCGTTAGCACTTTTCCGAGGGGGTGGCCCTGCCATCCTCGGACTGCTCCTCAGTCTTCACAATGTACGTCGGTGTAGGTTTCTACGACACGTTGATTGTCGGGGTATCCGGCGGCGTCCAGTGCGTCTCGTACCTCCGCCCGCACCGCTTCGGCATAAGCGAGTGCCTCTAGCCGCTCGCCGGTAGGCGGCTTGACCGAATCATCCGAGTTGCTGAGCGTTTCCTCCCACAAATGAAGACTGTCAGGATCCGGCTCGGCGTCGCGAAGAGCGACGGCTGCCACTTCCATTGCCTGAGCCGGAGCGCGCTCATCCAAGACCTCCAGCTTCCAGGCGACCTCGCATCCGTTGATCATCTCAGCTCGATCTGGGTCTAGGAACGACACAGGCCCGCGCGTCAGATAGAGACCGGCAAGCACCAGCGCCACCACGCCTGCAAATGCCAGACCCAGCCATAGCAACCAGCGTCGAGGTGTATTTTCGTTCGCCATTCGGAGATCCACTTTCAGTAGCCCTGGGCATCGGGCCGCATAGTCTGTGCTGTGGCCGGGTCATAGGTCACTCGGGTTTTGTCGGGTAGGTCGCGCGAGGGGGTGCCTGGTGTCCAAATCGCCAGCGCCAGCGCGAGCAGCGGAAGCAGGAACGCGAGCAGCGGAAGGATCATGACGCCGAGGAATGCCGCGCTGACAAGTCCGATGAGCACTCCGATCATCACACGAACAGCGATCCGGCCGGGCAGGCGAGCCGCGACGAACCAGCCGGTCGCGGCCCCGCCGAAGACTGCGGCAGCCACGAAACCCGGAGCCATGCCATCCCACTCCGGTGCGTATTGGTAGGCGACGGTGATACCGACGAACGATCCCGCCAACAGCACGAGAGGTGCCCAGGTATGCATAGGGCGCAGGCGGGATCGGGAGGTCAGCAGTATCCCGCACGCGCCAAGCAGCGGAAGCGCACCGATCAGCGAGATGGTGATGCCCTGTCCCATCGCGATGGTCGCATCAGGCCCGCCCTGGAACCATCGTGATCCGGTCAACGCATATGCAACACCGACCGCGCCTGCGACCGCTGTCACCAGGAAGAGCAGGCGGGCGACATCACGAGAACGCGCAGAAAGGGCCCGTGGAACGGCAGGAACCGCGGATGCCACCCTGTGGTTGCCCCCGGTGGCGAGAACGGTGATACCGAGAGCGATAGCAGCGACGCCCGAGGAGTATGGGGAGACGAGCGAGATACCGACAATGGGCGCGGCGATGACACCGGCGACCAGGGAGAGTACGAGTACCAGCCACCGTGGGAGTCGTGTCTTGCGTAGCAGTCCGTCGAGAAGCACGGCGATCGCCACGGCACCGATCGCCCACGCCGCGACCACAAGCCATGACCATGCGGCAGCGAAGGCAGGCATCGCCATTCCCGCGTCAGCAGCAGCAAAGCCCGCAGCCCACGAAATGCTGGACAGCACCGCGAGAGCAAGCGCAACCGTCACCAGCGGAACCAGCGCGAGCGCACGCGGCTCCGAAATGACACCCCGCTCCCTGAGTAAAGCGAGCACGCCTATGGAGACGAGTAGCGGGCACGCCCCTCCCGCCAATACGGGAAGCACCCACCCCGCACCCGCCTCGGCGAACAAACCGAGTCCCCAGGTCGTCAGCAGCCCCGCCACCACGGCAAGACCTAACGCGAGCACGGCGCACCGCAGTGCGAATCTCGTACCCAATCGCGAGCCAAGCCCGTACACAGCAGCCGTTGCATGTTCGGATGCTGAAGGGGCAGTCTGTCCGGACTCTTCCGCCTGTTCGAGCATGGTGCTCAGCAGCACCTCACCGTTGCGCTCACGCCACTTGCGCGGATACCACCTCAGCAAACGGCTGTACTGTTCTGACCGTTCCATGCTCACGCCTCCGCTCCTTTGAAGAACCCCATTGCCGCGCCAGGCAAGGCCATGCGAGTTCGAGCGACCCGCACGGACCGCTCCAGCAATTCGACCTCCTCCGTAAGACGAGCCGACCCCTGATCCGAGATTCGGTAGTAGCGGCGGGCGCGACCATTGATGACTTCTTCGCCATCCGTATGTATCAGCCCATCCCGTTCGAGCCGTTCCAATGTCGCGTACAGAGTCGTCACTTTCAGTGACACCCGGCCCTCCGAAGCGGCCTCCGTTTCACGCAGTATCTCGTAGCCATGCCGACGCCCACCCGCAAGCGCTGTCAATATCCAGAACACTGGCTGCGTCATCGAAAAAGCACTCATCCTCCCACCATATACCCACTACCGGCATATACCCACTAACCAAAGGGTTGCTACACCTTATGATCCTGAATGAACGTATGCTACCGTGGTAGATACCAAAGTTGCCGTACTGGAAATCATTGGTGGTGAGTCTCATGCATGGCGGTGTGATCCTGTTCCGGGGGACCGGGGCCGATGCGCGCCGCTATGTCGAGGCCGACCGCTCTCGCGCCGATGACTACTTCGTCGGCGCTGACACGTCCGTGGCGCAGTTCACCGCGCTCGACGGTGACGGGAACGTGACCGCCGCGCTCGGACTGGAACCAGAGGTGTACGCGGGCTGGGTGGACTGGCTCGACCCGCTCTCCGAGGAGTCGATGGGTAGGCCGCGCCTGCCGGGCGAGGGGCGGCAGGGTTCGCCGCGGTTTGCGGAGATGGTCGTGAACGCTCCGAAGTCGCTGTCGATCGCCGCAGCTCTCCATCCCGAGGTCTCCGAGGCGCTCGACCTCGCGCAGCGGGACGCCGTGCGCGAGATTCAGCGGTGGCTGGCACAGCACTCCGTCACCCGTGTGGGGCCGCGTGGGAAGCAGGAGGTTGTGCCCGTCGAGCAGTTGCAGACGGTGGCGGTGTCGCATCGCACGAGCCGGGCGGGTGATCCGCACCGGCATATCCACTTCCAGATCGGCACCCGCGTCTGGGCGGCCGGGAAGTGGCGGGCGCTGGACACCGCGGCGCTGTTCCGTCAGCAGGGCACGATCCGTGCCTTTGGCACCGCCGTCATCGCGGCGAACCCCGAGCTTGCGGAGGTGCTGGATCGGCACGGCCTGACGCTCGATCCGGTATCAGGTGAGGTGGTCGAGCTCGAGCGGTTCAACGGCGTGATGAGCAAGCGCGGCGAGCAAGTCCGCCGACACCTGGAACGGCTCGAAGCGGAGTGGGAGGCGGCGCACCCGGGCGAAGGGATGGGGCCGGTCGTCTCCGCCCGTCTCGCGGCGAAAGCGTGGGCGTACGAGCGGCCCGCGAAGAAGCCCACGACCCTCCGCGAAGAACAGGCGTGGGTGAGCGAGTTGCGGGAGGCCGGCTACGACCCGGCCACGTTGCGCCGGCCCGTGCGTCGTGCGCCGGCATCGCTGGATGACCTCGCCGTACAGACCGTGGCAAGCCGAGCGCTGGATCGGTGCGCCGCAGGCAGTTCGGCGTGGACTCGGCATACGGTGCAGGAGCACGTCACACGGATCATGACCGAGTACGGCGTGCAAGCCGCACCCGCTGAGATACGCGAGTTCGTGCAGATCGCCACCGCGTTGGCGATGGAGGATTGCTTCTCGATCCTCCCGCCCAGCGCGGCTGCCCCGGAGCATGTGGCGCACTTCACGTCGCTCAGGGTGGTGCAGTCGGAAACGGAGCTGCGCGACCTCCTCGCCCCGCGCATCCCGAAACAAGACCTTGAGTACCCGGACGTGCGCCGGGCGGCGCGCAGGCGGGGGCTGGATGCCGGGCAGGAGCGCGCCGCCGCCGCGGTCGCATCGACCGACCCGCTCGTGGTTGTAGAAGGCGCGGCAGGGAGCGGGAAGACGACGATGCTCGGGGTTGCAATCGAGGTCGCCGCACGACACGGGCGGGCGTCGCGGGTGGTTGCGCCGACGTTGCGCGCCGCGCAGGTGGCGCACGATGAACTCGGCGTGCCCGCGACGAGTGTTGCGGGGCTCGTGCACGCGCACGGGTGGCGATGGAACAGCGACGGCGTATGGACGCGCCTCGCACCGGGAGACATTGACCCGGACACGGGCCGCACCTATCGCGGCCCGGCAGAGGGCGCGCGGCTGGGGCGGGGTGAGCGGGTGATCGTGGACGAGGCCGGTATGCTCGACCAAGACACCGCAATCGCCCTCCTGACCGTCTGCGATGAAGCGGGCACGACGGTCGCGCTGGTCGGGGATCGGGCACAGCTCGCCGCCGTCGGCAGAGGCGGAGTGCTCGACATGGCCGCACACATCAGGGGCGGCACGTTCGACATGGCTGAGGTGCACCGCTTCACCGACCCCGCCTACGCCGAGGTCACGGTACGGATGCGCGACGGGCGCGACCCTGGCGAGGTGTTCGACCGGCTCGCCGCGCTCGGACTTGTGCGCCTGCACGCGAGCGACGAGGAGGTGCGTGAGCACATCGCCGAGCAACGCCGGGAGGGAGAAGCGGTCACGGTCACGTCCAACGACGAGGCCCGCACTGTCAACGCGCGTATCCGGGAGGAACGGGTGGCGAGTGGTGAGGTCGACGACCACCGCACCGCGACCGGCAGTGACGGTCTCCCCATCGGTGCCGGAGACGTGATCCAAACACGCAAGAACAACACCAGCATCGGTGTGGCGAACCGGCAGAACTGGATCGTGCAACGCGTCGAACAGGACGGGACATTGCGGGTGCGCGAGGCCGGGAACGGGCGGAAGCGGCAGCGCACCGTGCGCCTGCCCGCCGAGTATGTGGCCGAGCACGCGCACCTGTCCTATGCGACGACCGCCTACGGGGTGCAGGGTGCCACCGTCACCAGTTCGCACACGATCCTCACTGATGCCACCAGCACCGCAGGGGTCTATGTCGGCATGACTCGCGGCCGCGAACAGAACCTGTTGCACGTCGTCGCCGAGAGCCAGGAGCGGGCGCGGGAGCAGTTCGTCGCGGCGATGGAACGCGACCGCGCCGACCGCGGCCTCACCGACGCGACCGAACGCGCTGCAGAGGCCGTGCGGGGACTCGTGGATGAGGGGCCGGTGCGTCTCGTGCAGACAGAGCGGGCACGCCTCACCCAGCTCATCGAACGCGCGGAGCAGCAAGCGGCACTGCTCGAGGATGCCGCCGCTCGATTCGCCGCCCAGAAGCAGGCGCATCACGTCGAAGCCGAAGAGCACGCCGAGCTTGTGACCCACGCGAAGAAGACCGCCGAGCACACCCGCAACACGGTCACCGCCGACGTGGAGACGCGAACCCGCGCGGACGGGCAAGAACTCGTGAAAGCTCGCGCGCATCTTCACGCCGCTCGCGACGAGGCGCGGGCGGCGAGGTTCCGGCGCAGGCGCGCTGCCGCCCGGAACATCAACCTCGCGGAAGAATCGGTCGAGAAGATCGAGCAGCAGGTCACCCAGACATGGGGCACCGCACCGTCTCTCTTGCGCCCTGCCTCCGAGTGGGCGAAGAAGATCGCGACGGAACACGCTGACGCTCACTCGGAGGTGCAGGCGGCTGAACAGGTTCTCAGCGACACCGAGGCCGCGAGGCAGCAGACGGCCCAGCGGCAGGCCGTCGAGCGGGATCGCCTCACCATCGAGGTGTACGGGGCAGAACAGGCACGGCAGATGCGAGGCACCTTCCGCATCCCCAACCCCAGGGCCGACGCCGAGCACGCCAGGAAGCGGGCAGCCGAGGCGCGGCGGGTGATCGCTGAGTTGGACGCGCGCCCCGTCGCTGAGGCCGCCGAATGGCTCACCCAGCGGCGAGAGCAGCAGCGGGCCGAGCGCGAGGCTCTGCAAGCCCTCCAGGAGGCCCTCACGCGCCGCAACGCTGGGCTGACCAGGACTGGCCCGGATCAGCGGCGAGACGGGCCGGGGCGCAGCTTGTGATCTGGCCTGGTGACGCTACAGAGACAGCCCGCCGTGGGGTGTTGGCGGTTCCGGGCGGCGTATCTCCGTGCCGAACGACTCCGCGGCCGAGCGAGAACGGCTGCGGCGGGCCGCGTCGAGTTCGCGATCCAGAACGTCCGCCGTCCGCGAGATACCCCGCACTTGGAAGCTGCGCACCTGCTCCACCGTCAACGCCTCCCCAGGTCGCATGCTCCCGTCGAGCCGGTAGAGGTTCGGCCGGATCAGCGCGTCGATCCCGCTGTGATCCTCAACAATCGCGAGGGTGCGGGCGTGGGCGAACACGTCGCCGGGAATCTGGGACCAGTCGATGACCCATCCGGCGTCGCGGGCGAGCTGGTTGAACATGATGTGCTGACTGCGCGTGTTCACGTCTCGGAACGGATGGATCGCGGTCGTCTCACCCCAAACCCATGCCAGTCCGTCGGAGAACGCATCCGGGTCCAGGCCGCGGAGATGGTCACGGGCGGCGAGTTCCCCGAAGACTCGCTCAGCCTCGGGCACGATGAACGGCGGACGGCAATGCGCAATGCCGGTGCCGCCAGGGTGAGTGTCGGTGTTGCGGATGTCGCCACCCCAGACATACAGATCGGCGGTCAGATGCTGGTGGATGGCCTGCAAGTGGGCGAGGTCGAGTCGTCCGGGGATCGGGTGCTCGGTGAGTTCGACCATGCGCTGATGGATCGCGGCCGTCTCGACGGCTTTCCAGCGGTCGTAGTCGGTGATGCCGAGCTTGTTGATCAGAACGAGGCTGTTCGGGTAGCTGTAGCGGTCGGGCACTGGTGCTCCTGCCCGGACGGGTTACTTCGCGGGGAAGCGGTCAAGCGCCGCAGCGATCGCCTCGCGCACCGCTTCATCCGCGGACAGTTCCCCGCGCACCTGACGGCGGGCAATCTCTCGATCCGACTCAGTGACGACTGCACCGGCCGTGACCTGCCCGGCCTCGACCTCCGCGAGCACACGCCGGACATGGGCCTCGGATACGGGGGTCTTGAGAGCCATTCGGGGTGCCTCCTTGTGGTCGGCGTTCTTGGGTTAGTTTACGTTGCTCCGCTGACATTCGCCGGGAGGCCAGGGGCGGGGGTGCCGATTCGGCACGGCCAGTGGATTGTCAGGCTTCGCCGTTGTCGGTTGCGGCGTCGGCGAAGAGGGCGAGGAATTTCTCGCGGGGGATCACGATGCGCCGACCGAGCTTCACATGCGGGATGGTGCCTTCGTTGATGCTCGTGGTGATCGTGCGGGGATCGACGCCGAGGGCTTCTGCGGCTTCTTTGCGGGTGATGACGAGGCTGCGCCGCTTACGGAGGTCGTCCATGTCGAGGGTGCTCTGCCGCATCGTCACACCATCCGTTCGTGTCAGCGCCGAGAAATGTGGTTCCTCCCACCGTAGAGAATCGCACTTGCGCTGTCAAGCATTGCGTTGTAGTTTTCTACTATGGAAACAGGGAGGGTGCGGGGCAACCCCGCAGGCATCACGAACACGCACGTCGCGCAGAACATCCGCGCCGCCCGTCAAGCGATCGGCATGGACTTGCGCACCATGTCCGACGGCCTGAAAGCCGCAGGGCGCAAGCTCTCCACCTCAGGCATCAGCAAACTGGAGGCCGGGGATCGCCGCGTGGACGTGGACGACCTGACCGTGATCGCCTACCTGCTGCGCACCACCCCGGCCGCACTCCTGACCCCACCGGATGAGCAGACGACGCTCACGGGCGTGCCGGAGGGGTATGAGCCGGAAGAGATCGACAGGTGGATGCGTGGGGAACTCGTGCTCACCGATGAGGGGCTGTTCAACTACTGGCAGCAGGAATGGGTGGTCTGCACCGACCGCATCCACTACCTCGAAACCACGCTCACGGGCATGACTGCCCCGAGCAAGGACGACCCCGAGAAGCCGAGCGCGCACCCGAAGACCATCGCCGCCTACCAAGAGCGCTTGGAGACGGCGCGGGCACGCGCGCGCGCGATCCAGGAGCGGGGTGTGCAGCTCGATCCGGAGGGGCGTGTGTTCAACGCCGCCGACTACGCCGAAAATTACGGCGATACGCACCGGCCCGGGCAGACCACGGCAAGGAGCACCCTGTCATGAACGCGGCGAAGCAGCCTGCCGAGCAGGGCGGCGGGGGTGAGAAGCAGCAGCGGCGTTCGCGCTCACGGCAGCCCGGCTCGATCCAGGGCTACGACACCGACAAGGGCAAGCGGTGGCGGTTCCAGATCTACGTCCTGAAAGACCCGGAGTACCCCGAGATGGGGATGCGCCGCCTGACCCGTTCCGGGTTCACGAGCACCGACGAGGCGAACGACGCCTTGCAGGAGGCGTTGAAGCAGCGGAAGCAGAACGAGAAGTTCGGCAACAAGGTGCCGACAGTCGGAACCTATGCGGATGAGTGGGCGGCAGGGCTCAAGCTCGCGGCGTCCACGATCAAGGGATACAAGAAGATCATCCGCAACCACATCCGCCCCCAGCTCGGCCCGATCCGGCTCGACAAGCTCACCGCCACGAGGATCGCGCGCCACTACCGCGACCTCGAAGACCACGGCCGCCGCGACGAATATGGCAAAGGTGAGCCGCTGTCGGCCAACAGCGTCCACAAGGTGCATGTCGTGCTGGGAGCGATCCTCGACGCGGCGATAGACGACGGGCACTTGACGGTGAACCCCGCGAAGAAGAAGCGCACCGTCAAGCCCCCGAAGTCCAACGAGGTGCGGGCGCAGAAACCCGAGATCGCGACGTGGACGGCCGAGCAGTTGCAGACCTTCCTCACCTGGAACCGCGACACGCTCGAAGACGAGCTGTTCCCGCTGTGGCGACTCATCGCCTACACCGGCATGCGCCGCTCCGAAGCCCTCGCCCTCAAGTGGTCGGACATCAACACGAAGACGATGCGGGTCAGCATCCGCCGCGCCGTCGATACCGACGACTGGACGAAGACGAAGACCACCAAGACCGGGCAAGCCCGCGTCATCGACGTGGACGCCGAAACCCTCAAGGTGCTCGCCTCCTACAAGGTCACCCGCGCTGAGGTGTCGTTCGAGCTGGCGAAGGCCGACGCCTATGTGTTCGGCGACGACGACGGGAAGCTCCGCTCACCCGACGCGATGACCAGCCGATGGGATCGTCGCCTCAAGTGGGTGACCGCGCAGTTCGACTCCCTGCACCGCGTCACGATCAAAGGACTGCGTCACACCCACGCCACCCTGCTCCTCGAACTTGGCGAACACCCCAAGGTCGTCCAAGAGCGGCTTGGGCATTCAACGATCACGACGACGATGAACATCTACTCCCACGTCACCCCGACCATGCAGCGCTCGGCAGTAGACCGCTTCGCCGCCCACCTGAACGGCTGATCCAGGAGAACGACGATTGTAAGACTCCGAACCGCTAAGCCGAGCGTCGAGGGCGGGTAACCGCGTAGACCTCGAAACAAATCCCGAGCACGATGAGGACGAAGCCGACAACACCGAGGGCTGTATAGGTGATAACCAGAGCACCCGCAAGGATCATGGCGATCGAGAGAATCACGCCAACAAGCGCCGCTGTGCTCAACTTCATACTTCGAGCCTATCCAACGCTGCTCTCATCGACTGAGGTGGCTGCGTCCTCACCTCACGGAACCGCTAAGCACCCGTTTCTGTGGCCGTCCTGAACCACTCGCACATCGCCCTTAGCACTTTTTCTAGCACTTCCAACGAAAACGACCCCTGACCTTAGGAACTAAATCCCAGGTCAGGGGCCATTTCATTTGCGTGCGCGAGGGGGGACTTGAACCCCCACGTCCATAAGGACACTGGCACCTGAAGCCAGCGCGTCTACCATTCCGCCACTCGCGCGAACCTGTTGCTTTCCGAAGAACCCAACTTCACGAGGATAGCACGCGATCCGGGGCGCCAAGAACTCGCGTGCACCCCGGGTGTTTCGCACATCCGGCTGCGTCGACAGGCGCATATCCAGATCACCTGGCTACGATGTGGATACCGGTCAGACATGCCAGAGGAGCCCAGTGGGACTACTTGACAGCTTTGAGAAGGGTCTTGAGCGCGCTGTGAACAGCGCATTCGCCAAGACCTTCCGCAGCGGCATCCAACCGGTCGAGATCGCCTCCGCGATCCGCCGTGAGGCCGACATCAAGGCTGCGGTCGTCAGTCGCGACCGCATCATCACCCCCAACAGCTATGTCGTCCGCCTCAGCCCCGATGACCTCGATCGGATGCAGGCGCTCGGCGGTGCCCTCACCGATGAACTGCACGCGCTTCTCAACAAGCACGCCCGCTCGCAGGGCTACAGCTTCGCGGGTCCGCTCTCGATCGCCTTCGAAGGCGACGAGAAGGTCGCCACCGGCACTGTTCGCGTGAATTCCGGCACCGCCGAGGGACGCGTCACCTGGGAAGCGGTGATCGATGTCGACGGGCGCCGTCACACGCTCTCCGGCGCGCGCACCGTGATCGGCCGCGGCAGCGACGCCGACATCACGATCGCGGATGCCGGCTCCAGCCGTAAGCACGTCGAGGTGCTGTGGGACGGGGAACGCGCCATGATGCGCGACCTCGGATCCACCAACGGCACCAAGGTCAACGGGCAGAAGGTGCGCGAAGCGCCCCTTCCCTCCGAGACCACGATCACGATCGGACGCACCGATCTGGTCTTCCGCGTCGTGCCGGTCGCGGCCGACCCGTCCAACAGATTCAGGGATCGGTGACGGCATGAGTGAACTCGTCCTCCTGCTGCTGCGCATCGGTTTCCTGGTGCTGCTGTGGTTCTTCGTCTTCGGCGTCGTCTACTCGCTGCGCGCCGACCTCTTCGGCGTGAAGGTGCGCAAACTCCCTGCCGAGGCGGCATCCGGCATTCCTGTCGCGGCCCCCGCACCCGCTCCGGCTGCCCGCCCGGCGCCGGCGCCGCGCACCGGCGGTCCCGCCACGGCATCCTCCGTCTCCAAGCTCGTCATCACCTCCGGCCCGAAGGCCGGCCTCGAACTGCCGCTGGGCACCGAGCCGATGACGATCGGCCGCTCCAGCGAATCGGGTCTCGTGATCCGCGATGACTACACCTCCAGCCACCATGCCCGCCTCCTGCTGCGTGCCGACGGCTGGGCCATCCAGGACCTCGATTCGACCAACGGCACCTACCTCACCGGCAAGCGCCTGAGCGGCTCGCCGGTGCCGATCAGCATCGGCGACACGATCAAGGTCGGCGCCACCACGTTCGAGCTGCGAGCCTGACCCCGGTCATGGTCTTCGAAGGCTCGAGCACGGCGATCTCCCATACCGGGAAGGTCCGCTCCAACAACCAGGATTCCGGTTATGCCGGGGCCAACCTCTTCGCCGTCGCGGACGGCATGGGCGGGCACGCAGGCGGCGATGTCGCCTCCAGCATCGCGATCCAGCACCTCGAGCGCCTCGATCAGGCGTTCCCCTCCACCGACGACGCGCAGGCCGCGTTGCAGGCGGCGGCGACCACCGCGGCATCCGACCTGATCCGCGCCGCCAAGGAGCGTCCCGAGCTCGCCGGTCTCGGAACCACGGTCAGCTCGATCGTCATGGTCGACGACTACGCCGTCATCGGCCACATCGGCGACTCCCGCATCTACCTGTACCGCGATGACGCGCTGACCCAGATCACGGCCGACCACACCTTCGTGCAGAGGCTCGTCGACTCGGGGCGCATCACCGAGGAAGAAGCCCGCTACCACCCGCGCCGATCCGTGCTCATGCGCGTGCTCAGCGACATGGACAACGATCCCGAGCTGGATCTGTTCGTCATGCCGACGCTGCCCGGCGACCGCTGGCTGCTCTGCTCCGACGGACTGTCCGGCGTCGTCGATGACCCGCACATCCTCAAGGCGATGCGCCTGGGTCTTCCCCCCGGACGCACGGCCGACAACCTGCTCAAGCAGGCCCTCGACGGCGGAGCGCCCGACAACGTGACGATCGTGATCGTCGAGGTCGGGGGAGCGCACCCCATCGTCTCCGGCGCGCCGGTCGTCGTCGGCTCGGCCGCGAACCCCTCCGGCATCCTCATCCCGGCCGTCCGGCCCGCCCGTCCGAGCTGGCTGCACCCCGTGCGCCAGGCCGCCAACGAGCCCTCGCACTTCGAGCCGGCCGCCGACTACCTCGAGGAGCTCATCGAGGAGGACCGCCGTCGTGCCAAGCGGCGCCGCATCGGCTGGATCGCGGCCCTCATCGCCGTGCTGCTCGCCCTCACCGGCGCCGGTTTCATCGCCTACAACTGGACGCAGACGCGCTACTTCGTCGGCGCCGACGACGACAGCGTCGTGATCTTCCAGGGAGTCCAGCAGAACATCGGGCCGATCAAACTGTCGACCGAGATCGAGGACACCGGCATCCTCCTCGCGAATCTGCCGCCCTATCAGCGCGCATCGGTCGAACGGACCATCAACGCCCGTTCCCTCTCCGATGCCATGGCGATCGTCGATCGTCTGCGCGCCGGCGAACAGGCCGTCACCGGCCAGACCCCGACGCCCACCCCGACCCCGCCGGCCCCGCTGCCGTCGCCCGATACCGACGGAGAGGATGCCGGATGACCGATATCGCGGCCGATACCGCCGTCCTGAAGGCCCTGCGCCGGATGCGCCTGCCCCAGACGCAGCGCAACCGGGAGTTCTGGCTCCTCCTGTTCGCCTGCGCGCTCAGCGGCGCCGCGCTCGCCCTCGTGCAGCTGGGCGCTCTGGGTCTCATCGACCCGTTCATCCTGTTCATCGGAGGCGGACTGGCAGTGCTCGCCTTCGCCCTGCACTTCGTGCTGCGCGCCGTGGCATCCGACGCCGACCCGTTCGTCCTGCCGATCGCGACCCTGCTCTCGGGCCTGGGCATCGCGATGATCTATCGGATCGACATCGCCGAGAACAACACCGGCTGGGCCGCGTATTCGACCAAGCAGTTGGCCTGGCTCGGCATCTCGCTCGCGGGTGCGATCGCGATCGTCATCCTGCTGCGCAACTACCGGGTGCTGTTCCGGTACACGTACCTGTTCGGCCTCACCGGCATCGTGCTGCTCCTGCTGCCATTCATCCCCGGCCTGGGCGCCGATGCGGGGGCGGATGTGTGGATCACGATCCCGGGCTTCGGATCGTTCCAGCCCGGCGAGATCGCCAAGATCTGCCTGGCGATCTTCTTCGCCGGATACCTCGTGCGAACGCGTGAGAGCCTGACCTCGGTCGGAAAGCGCTTCCTCGGCGTGACGTGGCCGCGCATGCGGGAGCTCGGGCCGGTCATCGTGGTCTGGCTGATCTCGCTCGGCATCATCGTGATCCAGCGCGACCTCGGCACCGGAATGCTCATCTTCGGCCTGTTCATCGCGATGCTCTACGTCGCCACGGGCAAGACGAGCTGGGTGCTCATCGGTCTCACGGGCGTCGTCTCGGGAGTTCTCGCCGCGACACAGATCCTCAGTTACGTGCGCGGCCGATTCACGAACTGGCTCGACGCGTTCAACCCCGAGGTCATCGAGTCCGCCGGCGGCAGCTACCAGCTCGTGCAGGGCATCTTCGGCCTCTCCCACGGAGGCCTGATCGGCACGGGTCTCGGGCAGGGACGACCGCAGATCACCCCGCTCGCGCACAGCGACTACATCATCCCGAGCCTGGGTGAGGAACTGGGCCTGATCGGGATCTTCGCGATCCTCTGCCTGTACATGGTGTTCGTCAGCCGCGGCATCCGGATCGGCATCGCCGGCCAGGACGACTTCGGAAAGCTCCTCGCCACGGGCCTGTCGTTCACGATCGCCCTGCAGGTGTTCATCATGGTCGGGGGCGTCACGCGGGTCATCCCGCTGACCGGTCTGACGACCCCGTTCCTCGCGGCCGGCGGATCCTCGCTCGTCGCCAACTGGCTCATCGTGGCGCTGCTGCTGCGCATCTCCGACGGCGTGCGCCGCCAACCCCGGGTGGTGATCGGATGACGAAAGAACTCCGCCGACTCAGCATCGTGATGCTGTTCATGTTCCTGTCGCTGTTCGCCGCGACCAGCTGGATCCAGGTCGTCGACGCCGAGAATCTCGCGCAGACGAGCGGCAACACGCGCTCCCTGCTCGACAGCTACGAGATCCAGCGCGGCTCGATCATCGCCGATGGCGTTCCGATCGCCTACTCGGTCGCCAGCGATGACGAGTACCAGTACCAGCGCGTCTACACGGATTCTCCGATGTGGTCCGACGTCACGGGCTACTTCAACCCGGCGCTGCAATCCTCGACGGGCATCGAGAACATCCTCAACGCCGATCTTTCCGGCACCGGCGCGAGCGCGTTCTTCGCCGAACTCGAGCGGATCGTGTCCGGCCAGCCCCAGCGCGGGTTCAGCGTCGAGCTGACTCTGGATGCCGCGGCTCAGCGCGCCGCGTACGACGCCCTCGGCAACCTTCAGGGAGCCGTGGTGGCGATCGAGCCGTCGACCGGGCGGATCCTCGCGATGGTCTCGACTCCCGGCTACGACGCGAACACGCTCGCGGTGCACAGCGCGAGCGAGGCGAGCGAGGCCTATGACGCCCTCGATGCGCGGCGGCCGAACCCGCTGCAAAACCGTGCGACGCGCGACGTGAACCCTCCGGGCTCGACATTCAAGGTCCTCGTCGCCGCCGCGGCCTACGCGACCGGCGAGTGGACCCCAGAGTCGACGCTGCCGAACCCCGCCCGCTACACGCTGCCGGGCACGTCGACCGAGATCTCCAACGCGTGGGGCGGAGCATGCGGATCCGGCACCACCGTCTCCATCCAGGAGGCCCTGCGGCTGAGCTGCAACATCCCCATGGCGGAGCTGGCGGTCGAGCTCGGCACCTCGACCATCTTCGACATGGCCGAGGCGTTCGGCTTCAACCAGACCTTCTCGACGCCGCTGGAGAGCGTGGCATCCGAGTACCCGCGAGCGATGAGCTCCGACCAGACGGCGCAGAGCGGCTATGGTCAGGGACCCGTCACGGCGACGGCGCTGCAGGTCGCTCTGATCTCGGCCGGGCTCGCCAACGACGGGGTGGTGATGAACCCCCGATTGGTGGATGCCGTGATCGGGAACGACCTCTCCGTGATCCGCCAGTACGACAGCTCCGAGTTCGGCCGCGCGACGGAAGCCGACGTGGCCGATGCCGTTACCGAGGGCATGGTCGCCAGCGTGGCAAACGGGGCCGCTACGGGTGCAAGAATAGACGGGATCGATGTTGCCGGTAAGACGGGAACATCGGAGAACCACGGCAACGATCCGTACACGCTGTGGTTCACCGGTTTCGCACCGGCGGACAACCCGCAGATCGCTGTGGCCGTCGTCGTCGAGAACGGCGGCGGAATAGGACAAGCGGGAACCGGCGATACACTCGCCGCCCCGATCGCAAAGAAGGTCATTGAGGCGGTGCTTAACAAATGAGGCCGACGCAGGGTGTGTCGTTCGGTGGTCGATACGAGCTTCAGTCGCGTATCGCGATCGG
>NZ_CANROA010000010.1 GCF_947632095.1 uncultured Microbacterium sp.
AGACGGACGGTTACGCGGGCGTCCTCCCGGTTCGGGGTGACTTCGCGGATGCCGAGGTCGAAGGATCGTCCGCCGGCGTCGATGACGATGCGGCGGGAGTCGCGCGGGTCGAGGTCGTCGAGCACGGATGCTTCTGTGATCGACAGGTCTACGGTCGCTTCGATGTGCGGTGCGCGGGAGCTGTCGAGCGTGATGCGGCCGGAGTCCTCGACGAGCGCGATGGGGACGCCCGGTGCGTCGACGATGCGGGCGGCGTAGGTGGGCGCAGTGACGGTCACTGGATCACCTCTTGGAAGGGAATCTCAACCCACCACACGTCGCGCGTCTCGTCGTCGAGCTCGACGCTGATGTCTCCATCCGCGACCACGAAGGACATGACGATGCCTGGGCGGTCGTCGTCGGCGATGGTGAGCACCTGCGGGGTGCGGAACACGGCGAACGCTGCGACGGCATCCGCTTCGACCGGGAACAGGCAGCGAAACGAGCCGGTGCGGAGACCTGGCGCGCGGAACGTGATGTCCGGGTTCGACCGGTTCAGGATCGGGTGCACGATGGTTCGTGCTTCCGAGGACGCCTGGTAGCCGTCGACGAGCTGCGGCGTGATGACGCCGGCGTCATGCGTGATGGTGGTCATGTCAATCCCACTTCAGGTTTCGAATCTGCTGGATCGCATTGTTCGCGGCGGCGATCGCCTGGCCCGTGGCTGCGCTGATGTCGATCGTCGCGGACATACCGTTGATCTGATTCACGGCGTTCTGTGCTGCGCTGATCGCGTCCCGGGTGGTGATGTCGAGCTTCATCTGGCGCCCGTTCACGTGATCAATCACGCCGTCAGCGTCGTCCTGGAAGGCATCGAGGTCTGTCGTCGCCTGCCCGGTCTCGGCGCTGATCATGACCTGACGCCCGTCCGGGAGCGTATAGACGACGTTCCCGAGCTCGTCGACTTCCTTCGTCGCTTCCGATGCAGACGAAACGATCTTCTTGAGACTGTCGGAGTACTGCCCGGCGATCGCCTGGCCTTCGGACATCTCGCCGGTGAGGTCGTCGAGCGCCTTCTGCCCGGTCGATGCTTCCTCCCGCATCGTGCGGTATTCGTGGTTCAGTCCGCGGATGTTGCCGCCGACTGCCTCGATCTTCTCGGAGACCGCGGCCGACTTGTCCGCGACGTTCTGCTGTGCGACCTCGATCGCGGTGAGGTCGCCGGCCATAGCGTTAGCTGCGTCGCTGACGCTCACTCCCCAATTCTTCGCGTTCTCTTCGGCTTGGGCGTACTTCTCGGAGTCGGTGTAGATCGCTTCGACCGCGGCGAAGTCGGCGACTGCTTCGGTCATCTTGCCGAGGCTGCCGATATAGGTTGCGGCCCATTCGGAGACACGTTCCTTGCGTTCCTCTTCCTGCTTCTTCATCTCCTCGAATCCGGCGACGGCGAGGCCGATTGCGCCGGCGACGCCTGCGAGCCCGAGGGACGCGGTGAGCGAACCGGCCGAACCGGCGAGCCCGCCGAACACGTCCTGTGCGATCTGTGGGAGGTCCTCGAGGTCGCCGCGGAAAGACGAGAACGTCTCGCCGAGGTTCTGGCTCAGCTCGTCGCTGACTTCGCCGGTCGCGTCACCGAACCGGCGCATGTCGTCGGAGCTGTCCCGCATGCCCTTGCCGATGTCGTCACCGGACTTCTTGCCCGCGCGGCCGGCTTTGTTTAGCTCGTCGCGAATCTTGCGAATCTCGTCGCCGGCGTCGTCGGTGCGGCGTTGCGCATCGCGCATGCCGTCCTCGAGCTTGTCCGTTGCCTTGTCGCTGTCACGCCCGACGTCCTCGAGAATCTCGGAGACGTCCTCGAGCGGGTCTATCAGGCCACGACTGATCGCGGACATCGCCGAGCGGGTGTCCGCGGCGATCGCGATATCAATGCCCTTAGCCATTGCTCTTTCCTTCGAGTGCTTCGTGGATCGCGCGTAGGAACGTCTGCGTGTACATGGCGAGCACGCGGGGCACTACGGATGCGATGGACGGATAGACGACATACCCTTGACGGTTCGGGCGCTTGAACGGCCGGTGGGGGTCGCGCCGGCGGGTGAACGTGCCGCCCTTGCGGGATCGCACCTGCTCGGTCGCGTTCGGCAACGGGTTCGCGCCGAACTCGACCGGGCCGTAGTGCGCTGATGGGCTGAGCCCGCCGGAGAGCTTGCGGGACAGCGACGCCGACTTGAGCCGAACGTTCTGGTCCGAGATCGCGACGCGGGCCGTGCTGACGAGCATGCGCGTCTCGAGGGCGGTGTTCGCGTGCTGCGCGAGAGTCTGCTGCCATGCCTGCTGAACCATCCCCTTGAGGCCTTGGCGCAGGTGCTTCTTCGTCTCGCGGTCGAGCTGCCGGAGCCCGCGGAGCACCGTCAGCAGTTCCCTGCTGCTGTAGGCACTAACGCGGAGCATCCGGCAGCTCGATGCTCAAGCGCCGGCGAGCGTGCGCGTCGGCTTGCCCTGCACGGGCATGGTGACGGATGCGGTGCCGAACGAGTCGACCTCCGCTCCGATCGTCGCGGCCTGCACGACGAGCGATCCGCTGAAACCGGTGCCGCCGGCGATCGGCTCGAGGCTGAACGGCACGGTCTCGCCCTCGTTGTCGTAGAGGTAGTTCGACAGGCTCGTGGAGAGCTCGTGGTCCTGGCCGACGTTCACCGTGAGCACCCACGTCGCGAGGCCTCCGCCGGTGAACACCGATCCCGGCTTGAGTCCCTTCCACGTCGCGCTCGAGGACGAGGGGACGAGCGTCGCGCCGGAAATCTCCGCGGCGAAGTCGTTCGCCCCGTCGCCGAGAGTCAGCTTCGATTCGGTCATGTAGAGCGGGTTGAACGGCATGATCAGTTCTCCTTCTTCTTGATTGCTGTGAGCGCCTCGAGCTGGATGTCATAGGCGGTGTACCTGGTCTGGAATGCGACCTTCTCCGCTCCGCGGAACGCGACCCACGGGACTTTCTGCAGCGGCTCGAGCAGCTCGTCGAGCAGGGCGTCGAGCGCCTCGTCAGCCTGCCCGGGGTCTTGGTTCTCACAGACGAGCGTGAGGACGAACGTTGCCATGAGCACGCCCTGCGCGCCGGGGTGCCGGATGACCGATGCGAGCTTGAGAATCAGGGTCGGCTTCGAGGGTCGGTCGATCTTCGTCTGAACGGGCACCCAACGGAACCGGCCAGGCTCGATCTGCTCGAGCAGGTCGTTCTCGAGGCGGGCGCGAAGCTCCGCGTACCCGGCCATTACGCGGCCTCGTCGGGTGCGTTGTGGCCGGTCGCGGGGACGCCGCCGCGGGGCGGGCGCATCATGCGTCGTGCTTCACGGGCGAGCCACGGCGGGTTGAAGTCGAAGCCGGCGACATCCATGCCGCCGTCCTCCCCCGCTATCGCGTCGTTCCACAGGCCACGGATGAGCGTGAGCTGCGCGAGGCGGATCGTCCGGTCACCGGGCCGCTCGGGGTCGTCCTCGGCGGGTGCCCATGCCTCGCATGCGTCCCTCGCCGCTTCGAGCATCCCCTCGAGCACGTCCTCGTCGATGCCCTCGGCGGTCTCCCACATCGCGGGGAGTTCCTCGGGTGTGATCCATTCGACAGCCACGGCTTGTCCTCTCAGGTGATGGGGTGCGACCCGCGCAGGGGGTGTGGGAGCGCGGGCCGCACCGGTCGGTTAGCCCTCGGTGTCGGCGGTGCCGATGTGGACGATCGCCTCGGGACGAGCAACGAACGTCTGCAGGTAGCCGTGAACGGCCTTGTCGATGCCGCCCTTCGCCAGCTCGAGCGCGTCGACGTGCAGCGGCCCGCCGGCGAGCTCGTCGAGCTCGATCGCGTAGTCAGCGCCGACGATCACCGAGGCGGTGTCCTTGATGCCGGTGTCGGCGTTGATGACGTGGACCTTGCCGTCCGCGGTCGCGGTGCCGTCGGTGTTCACGTCGAACGACACGAACTCGGGGATAAGGTCCTTCGGCGTGTAGATCAGCTCCTCGTACGCGGCGTCGTTCGCGATCGCGAACGTCGGCGTGTCCTTGCGTCCGTCAGCCTTGCGGCGCTTGACAGCGAGGATGCCCTGGATCAGCTGGCCCATCGCGCCGGCGTAGTCGTGGCCGTCGACGCCGGGGTACACGGTGGGAGCGACCGGGGTGCCGGCGTGCTGCACGATGAGCGCGAGCGCCTTCGCGTCGGACCACTGCGCGTGGTCGATCACGAGTTCGCGCAGGTACGCCTCGATGACTTCCTGACCGCCGGGGAGGTCGAAGAACTCGCGGCCGATGTCAGCGCCGCGGGCGTAGCGGAGCAGCGCGGACTCGACGGTGGTCGTGAAGCCGACACCGGAGTTGATCTCGGTCTTGTTGCCGGCCCACGTGCCGTCGCCCCAGGTGGGGTTGCCGGAGGTGCCGCGGTTGAACTTGAAGGCCTTCTTGCCGCCGGCGTGGATGTCGGTGCCGGTCTTGAGCAGCGGGACGACCTCACGCACGAACGGGGTGCCGAGCTCGAGCTGGCCGAGCCAGTTGGGCTGCAGGACGCCGGCGGCGGGCAGAGCACCGGTGCCGGTGAGCTTGATGTCAGACAGCGCGGCGAGCACTTCGCTCGCGCCGGCGTCGAGGGGGTTGCGGCGAAGCGTCGCGATGGACGCGAGAATCTCCTGGCCGGACGGGCCGCGCGGGGCGGTCTTGCCGGGGGTCTTGGGCAGCTGCACGGTTGCGGACACTTCGGTCTCCTGTTCGGTCTCGACCTCGGCGTCTGCGTCGGTCTCTTCCTCGGTGATGGTGGTAACGGTGGTGGTCTCGGTGCCGGCTTCGGTCTGCTTCTCCGTCGTCTCGGAGTCGTAGGCGCGCCGGTAGGTCTTGCCGTACTCGTTGGTGTAGACGGTCTCGGTGTGTTCCTCGGCGATGGTGTCGCCGTCCTCGTCCTCGGGGGTGTCCTCGGCGAGAACCTCGGCGGACGGGAACGCGCCGCGGACGACCTGCGCTGCGGCGGCGAGCACGCCACCGGTGGAGCGGCCGTCCTTGATGCCGGTCTTGAACTCGGCGGACAGGCACCGGCGGGTGCCGGCGGCGATCTCCTCGAGGGCTCGGTCACCTTCGGGAGTGCGGCCGATGCTGAACGTCGCCATGATGCCCTCGCGTTGCTCCCAGATTCGGGTCGCGCGGCCGATCGGCTGGAAGCGGTCGTGATCGACGTTGAGCGAGACCACGGACGGATCAGCGGGGATCGCGATGTCACCGGCCATGACCTTGAATCGGCCGGCGTTCGTGCGGCCTTCCTCGCCGTACGGCAGCAGCAGGCCGGTCATGCTGCGTTCGTCGAGGTCGGCGAGAATCTCGCCGCCCTGAATCTGGATGTCTCGCATGGTGTCAGTCCTCCATCGGTGTCCCGGTCTGAGCCGGGGTGCTGCTTGCGAAGTCGAATCGGACGCGGACACCGGCGGGCACAACGTCGTCCTGAGACAGCCGGTGCTCGAGCGGTGCCGTCCAGAACGACATGCGGTCGGCGAGCTCCTGACGTTCGGTCTCCTGCGTCTCGTAGGTGAGCGACGACTGCGGCTTGGAGCCGTCGAGTGCCGACGCGTTGAGGTTGAGGAAGTTCGCGATGTCGATGCGCACCGAGTTGCGGGCCTCGGTGAGCACGTCCACGCCGCTGTTCTCCTCGAGGCGCAGGTTCACCTTGTACGGGGCGAATATGACCGTGCCGTCCGGGGTGCGGGTCGCGGCGGCGATCTGCTCGACGTACTTCTGCGCTTCCTTCTTCGTGAAGCCGCCCTCTTCCTTCTCCTCGGCGATGATCGTTGGTGAGGGGTTACGGACTCGCGCGGCCCACGCCCGCTCGATCGCCTTCGCGCCGCGGATCGTGTCGGCGGCGATGTTCAGCAGACCATCGAACGGGCCTTCGAGGACGAGGCAGCTTTCAGCGGCGACCGGGGTGCCGTCGATGAATACCGTTCCGTCCTCGTCCTGCTGCCACCGGTGGAAGGGCACGCGGCGGGCATCGGTGATGATGCCGTGCGCCTGACCCTCGGCCGGCGCTTCGCGGGCGACGAGCCAGAGCGCGACGCCGTAGAAAATCTGGTCGTCGAGCGTGTGTGCCATGCGCTGCCAGGCGGTCTCGTCGACGTCGGTGCGGTACAGCCACGGGTGCTCGGTCGTGATGTCCTCGGCGTTGTCGAGCGCGCGAAGCGGACGGTCTGCTACCGCGACGATGCGGTGCCGGCCGGATGCCACGGCCGGCACGCTCATCGCTTCCTTGCGTGTGACGGGTGCGTTCTCGACTCCGAGGATGTCGGACCACACGAACTGCTCGAGCTGCCCGTCAGACCACGGCGACGCGATCCCGGTCGTGCTGGCCCCGCCTTTGATCGGGCTGAGCCGGCCGCGGTCGAAGCGGTCGATCAGTGCGAGAGTCCGGGAGAGTTTCACGTCTCCTACGATCCACAGAGGGTGTGACTTATCCGGCGGGTTCGGCGTGTCGAGATTCGGCCTTGCGGCGTGCGACGCTCGCGGAGCGGGCGTCGAAGCCGTGCACGTTGATCAGGTGACGCTCGCCGGCGGTGTACGCATTCTCGACCGTCCACGTGAACGCGTACCAGTACCCGCACTCGGAGCAGACCGAGTGCACGTACCGGACTTCGCCGGCCTCGCGGGTGACTTCCCGCTTGATGGTGGCGCTCATGCTGCCACGATCCCGGTCTCGTCACTGCGGCTCTTCACGTCGTAGTGCTGATCCCAGTTGCGGAGAGCACGTACGGCGGCGTCGAGACACGTGATGTCGTCGCCGCGCTCCATCGGCGTGAACAGCCACACGCCCTGATCGTTGCGTGTCTCTCGTTTCGCTGCGCGCTCGACGGCGACGTCGAGGCCGGTCTGCCCGGTGAAGTGGATGAGCGTGCCGCGCTCGAGGTCGCGCAGGAACTGGATGCAGCCGGCGGCGGTCTCACGGTACGTCTGCATCCGTAGGCGTGGCTTCGGGCGCAGGCGTGCGGCCTCGGTCGCGGTGGCCTTGCCCTCGGCGATGTCGTCGAACGCGATCGTGGAGCCGGGGTAGCTGCGGGAGAGCTCCTGCAGGCGCTTCGGGAGCCAGAGTGTGCCGGTGCGGTGCTCGACGACCTCGAGGACGGCACGCTTCTTCTGGTCGCGGTACGCGGCGACGATCGCTGCGACGCCTCCACCGGGCTTGATCGCGACGCCGAACGCGACGCGGCGCGGGAGCGGCGGGCGCTTGCCACGCTCGGTCGCGGCCCACCATTCACCGGGCACGGCGCGTTCGCCGTAGGTCTCAGGCCAGAGCGAGAGATACTCGCGTGCCCACTCGGGGCGCGGGATGCCGTGCCAGCGCTCCCGCATGCGCTCGATCGTGGTGAGCGTGCCCACACCGGGGTGCACGGTCGCGAGCAGCTCCATCGCGGCGTCGACGTTCTCGACGATGCTCCACGGGGTGTCCTCGGCGGCGGCGTAGTCGATGCCGCCCATGCCGGGTTTACCGGCGCGGAGCTGCTCGAGGAACGTCCACAGCACGCCGGCGCGCTGCTCGCCTGCGGTGCCGGAGACGATGATCTTGGAGTCCGGGCGGGTGTCCTGCAGCGGGAGGATACCGGCGAGCAGCGCGGCTCCGTCCTCGGGGTCGATCTCCTGCGCCTCGTCGATCCACGACACGTCCGCGGCCTTGCCTCGGTACGCCTTCGCCTCGGGCCGCACGACTTGGAAGCTCGAGCCGTTGTCGAAGTAGACGCCGGCCTTCGTGTTGCCGCGGAGCACGCGGAAGCCGCGGCCGTACGTGGTCGGCTCGTCGAACGGCACGGCGTCGAGACCGAACAGCGCTTCGGCGCGTGTCTGTGCTGCGGGCTTGCGCTTCACGCCGCGGAGCCACGGCGGGATGCCCTCGTCATCGGGCGGCGCGATCCGGTCGAGTCCGTCGCGTGCCCACTCGTCGAGCGCGGAGACACCGGCCATGCCGGTTTGCGCGGAGAACGTCACCTTGTAGCGCGGGCGGGACGTGCAGCGGCCGAGGCACCAGCTGAGGATCGTGGTCGTCTTGGTGCCGCGGCGCGGAACCTCGACGACAGCGCGCGGGTCCGGGCCGTTGAGCACGTCGGCGATGAGCAGCTGATGCGGCTGCAGCGGCTCGAGCGCGGGGTCTTGCGAACGGACGGCGGCGACGGCCTCGGCGTCGTCGAGATCGACGAGGACGTAGCCCATCATCGCTGCGCCGGCGAGGAACTCGGCGCGGAGTTCGTCGCTGTCGTTGAGTCGTCCGCACCACGTCGGCTCGAGCGCGCGCGCTCGCACCTTCTCCCACACTTGGGGAGAAAAACTTGTGCTGCCCGCTAGCGGAGGTACAGCCGCCGACTCAAAAGACGAGTCGGACAGCGCGAGCGGCGTGCCGTTCACCATGTTCTGATCCCTTCGCGTGCGTTGCCGGATGCTCGGCGACGACTGTTGGTCTGCTGGGCGGCGAGCTTGCCGCCGGCCTTGAGGTTGCACATCGCGTGTGCGGCGCCGGTGTTCTGGCGTGTGGTTCGTCCGCCCTTCGATGCGGGCGTGAGGTGGGCGACGTGCCAGCGCTGGCCCTTCTCGACGGGGCGTCCGCACTCGACGCATGGCAGCGGTAGGCGGGCCTCGAGTTCGGGGCGCAGGTGATAGGTCGCGCTCGTGTGCTTGGTCGCGCGGTGGTGCTTGCTCATGCCGTGGTCTCCATCCACTCCGCGCCGAGCAGAGCGAACAGGTCGACCTCGACCGCGGGCACGACGTACTCATCGACGAGCGCGAACGTGATCGGCCGGTCCTCGTCACCCGTGAACGGCAGGTAGTAGTCGCTCGGGCGCGATGGGTTCACGAGCCTGTAATGGGTCCAGCCTCGCTCGTCGTCGTGCCAGATGTTCTCGACGCGAAGCGGCCCGTTACCGATGATGAGGCCACGCCATGCGGCCGAGTAGACCACGAGGTCTCCGAGCTTCGGGACGACCTCGTGCGCGGCGGCACGGTGCTGCTGCACGGCGTCCGCGTTCTGGCCTAGCGTCCGCTCGCGGTCGTCGCGCCAGTCGAGGTAGAAGTCACGCACGAACGACGACACGTCCTCGCCGCAATCCGGGCAGACCGGCTGCAGGATCGTGACCATCTCGTCATTCACCGTGACCACCAACCTCGACATTGGCCCGCGCGCGGCGCATGCGGCGGCGCTGATCGACCGCGCGGCACAGCCGGTCGTGTGCTCGGCGGGTCGGCATCATCAGCGGCAGGACGACGCCCTGCATGACCGTCTCTCGGCCCGTCTCCCAGAGGTGGTTCTCGTCGCGCGCGATCTTCCGCTCGGCGCGGTCGCGGGAGTAGCTGCGCCGAGCGAAGCGACTGTGCTGCCCGTCGATCTCGGCCATCCACCGCGTCACGCCGAACACGTTCGGGGTCACCTTGTAGCTCGTGATGGGGTACATCAGTCCTGTCTCCGAATCTCGTGGATGCCAGTCATGCACGCGCCGCGAAGCTTGCCCTCGGAGTCCCATGCCTCACGGCAGTCGAGCCCGCGACCCGCGTCGGGTCCGTGATTATGCACGCGGTAGGACTCCACCTCGTGGCGCTCGGCCTCGACGATGAGGTCGATGAGCTGCACCTTCGTGAAGCGGGCGAGCGCGCGCCGGCGGTGCAACTCCTCGTCGCGGATCATGGCGTCCCAGGTCATCGCGTGGCCTCGCTGTTCTCGGGGGTCGGAACGGGAGCGTGCACGCTCCCCACGGCGGCCCCAGCCGCTCCCGTTCCGGGCTTGTGTGCTGCGCGGTACTCGACGATGAGCACGAGCAGCCAGAGAATGATCGTGAGCGGGATGCCGACGATGGGGTCGATGTAGTCGATCACTGGTCGTCCTTCCGCTCGACGTTGGGCAAGTGCGAGAGTCCGTCGAACAGGCGACGTGCTCCGACGACGTACTCACTGAGCATCCTCGCTGCATCCCTGAACGCTTCCGCCTTGCGGAAGTCGGCCGCTCCTGAGATCACTCCACGTGCGATCTGTGCGAGGGTGCGTGCGACGCGTACGCACTCGTCATGTGCGGCCTGTGGTGTCCAGAGCACGGCTTCCATAGCGAATCGCTCGGAGAGCTCGTAGAGCTCGTTGCTGAGCGCGATGCGGTCGACGTCGAGGATCGGGTCGGGCTTGGTGCGGTTGCGTGTCATGCTGTCTCTCCTGTGACGAGGGCGACGCGGCATCCGCGTTCGCAGTGACGGTCATCGATGAGCGCGTGTCCGCACGCGCTCGCGCGTTCAGGAACGTAAGAAACCTCTTTGTCCCTAGTTGTTTGGTTAGAGGGTGGTTTGGGTGACGTGGGCGTCACCCCCGGGGTGACGTGGGTGTCACCGGGTGACGTGGGTGTCACCCCTGTGGATAACTCATCTATGGGCAGCTCGACGACGCTCTGAGTGCGCGTGCGATGCTGGCTCGTGCGGTCGCAATCGGGCGGGCACGTGAGCAGGAACTGGTAGCGGTTCGGGCGCTGATGCTCTGCCACGCGGTGATCGCCGCCGGCCTGCACGAATCGACGCACCTCGTGCAGCTCCTCGAGCTTGCGAACCGAGCGCTGCACCGAGCGCGGGTCGACGCCGGCGTACTTCGCGAGCTTCTCGACGGACGGCCATGCTCCCCCGTCGCCGTCGTGGTTGGCGATCCCGATCAGCACGAGCTTCGTCGCGCCGGTGGCGCGAGAGTGGTGCAGGGCGATCGCCATTGACTCGATGCTCACGCCGACTGCTCCTCGACCACCTTGGGATCGAACAGGAACGCTCCGCGCAGGCCCGGCAGCTTCGTCACGGGCACGAGGTCGCCGCGCTCGACACGGCGGGCGACTTCGCGCGTCGTGGTCTGCAGAGCGTCCGCGACTTCGCGCGTCGTCATGAATCTAACGTTGGACATAGGTCTAACCTAAGTCATAAGTTAGACCTATGTCCAGCATCTACACAGGTGCTCGAGTGAGTCAGGTTGCTAAGGTTAGACACATGAGCATGAATGTCGAGATTGGTGAAGTCCCCCAGTGGACGATCGCTGACCGCCTGCGCAAAGCGCGCGAGAGCGCCGGGTTCGAACAGCGGGACTTCGCCGCGCGTACGTCTATGTCGCGCGCGACGATCTCCGCGGCCGAGAACGGCCACCGCGTGCCGTCGAAGGCGAACCTAAAGCTGTGGGCACTCGCGACGGGCGTGCCGTACACCTGGATCCTTAACGGCGAAACCCCGCCCACAGGGGGCGGGGTTTCTAGTGTGTTGCTCCCCGAGTTGGACTCGAACCAACAACCTGCCGGTTAACAGCCGGCTGCTCTGCCAATTGAGCTATCGGGGATTATTTCCTCGCAGTAGAGGCAACTCCTCTAGCTTAGCAAACCTCCAGGCCTCCTCGTCACATCGAGGGGCCTCCTCGGGCGTGTCGCCGCTGGCGGTCAGCGGCTGCGCGAATCAGCCTCGGCGTTCGGCACCCAGAGAAGGTCTTTTCCAACGCCCCGCGCGACGACGTGGCCACCGCGCAGCATGAGCGTCTCGGCATTGAGCTCGCGGATGAACGCCGCGTCATTCGTGACGAGGAGGGCCCCCATCCCCTGCTCCTTGCGGCGCCGGGTAATCGCGTCGAAGACGACCGGGCGCACCTCGAGGTCGAGGTTCGCGAGCGGCTCATCCGCGATCAGCACCGACGGTTCGAGCACGAACGCCCGAGCGATGCCGACGCGCTGGCGCATACCCGCGCTGAGCTCGTACGGGAACCTATCGGCGGTGCCCAGCGGCAAATGCATCTCATCGAGCAGCGTCGCCACCCGGATCGACAGGGCCTTGGTGTTCACGCGCTTCTCACGGATGAGAATGGGCTCGGCGATGACCTCGCCGACCGTCAGCGTCGGCGGAAGACCCGCCCCGGCCCCCTGCGGGATGAATCCGGTCTGATAGGTGAGCTCACGGTGCCGGCGACCCGGCTTGCGCACGTTGACGCCACAGACCTCTGCCCGTCCGCCGACGATCTTCACCGACGGATCGGTCGAGCCGGCGAGGGCCGCGACGAGCGTGGACTTTCCGGATCCCGTGGGGCCGGCGACGCAGATGAGCTCCCCCGGAGGCAGCTGGAACGAGACGCCATCGACAGCGCGGGTCGGCAGTCCATGCCCGATGCGATCCACCACCAGATCAGAGCAATCGATGGCGAAGGAGGAGGAAGAGCGGCGAGACATGTCCTCCATCCTCCCCCGAAGGCGGTATACCGACCGGTTACGACTCGGTGAACCGCTGACGCTCGATATCGAGATCGCGCAGACGCACGCGCAGTGCGCGTCCGCCGTCGGAATCGGCGGGCACACGCTGCACGGCGGCCAGAAGCTCGTTCTTCTCCCGATCGAGCGTGCGCAGGATCATCCGGCGGGCGAGATCGGCGGTGGATGCCACGGCTCCGGCTTCGTCCTTGGCCGGGAACGGGCTCATCAGCAGTTCACCGGCGAGCGAGCGGTACGGCTCGCGCACCGCGTTCACAGCATCCATCGCCCACCCGACACGCGTTCGATCCGGAACCGCCACGATCACCTCGCGCACGGCTTCGAGTGCCGGATGCCGGAAAGGCTCCGCAAGAGCCCGCGAGAGCGTGGCCTGATCGATCTGATGCCCGTACTGTAGCGCGCCCATGAGCGCTCCCCGCTCCATCGCGACATCCGCGGTGCGCGGCAGGCTCGCCATCGTGACGGCGACGGCCGCCGGCGCCCCGACGGGATCGTCCGCCGGGCGCTGTTCCGCTTCGCGGCGCGAGGCGCTCGCGCCCCCGCGTGCCGCGCGCTCGACCTCGCGGCGCACGTCCGTGGGATCCATTCCCAGCCGTCGTGCCAGCACCCTTTCGTATCCCGGTCGCAGCAGACGGTCACGGATCTCCGCGACGATGGGCGCGGCAGCCCGCAGCGCACCGACCTGCCCCTCGACCGTCGCCAGGTCGAACCCCGCGAGCTTTCGATCGATGGCGAACTCGAACATGGGAACCTTGGCGTCCATGAGGCTGCGCACCGCCGCATCGCCGCGCTGCAGGCGCAGATCACAGGGATCGAGGCCGTTGGGCGCCACAGCGACGAACGTCTGGGCGTTGAAGCGGTCGTCCTCCGTGAAGGCGCGCAGGGCCGCCTTCTGCCCGGCCTCGTCTCCGTCGAAGGTGAACACGACCTCACCGGAGGCCGAATCATCGCCCATGACGCGGCGCAGCACCTTGATGTGATCGGCCCCGAACGCGGTGCCGCAGGTCGCCACAGCGGTCGTGAGTCCCGCGAGGTGGCAGGCCATCACATCGGTGTATCCCTCGACGACGACCACCCGACGCGGGTCCCCGCGCGAGATGTCGCGCTTGGCGAGATCGAGCCCGTAGAGAACCTGTGCCTTCTTGTAGATCGGCGTTTCGGGGGTGTTCAGGTACTTCGGCCCCTTGTCGTCGTCGAACAGCTTGCGCGCGCCGAAGCCGATCGTCTGGCCCGTGACATCTCGGATCGGCCACACCAGGCGGCCGCGGAAGCGATCGTAGACGCCCCGCTGCCCCTGCGAGACCAGTCCCGCGGCGAGAAGCTCGTCGCGGGTGAAGCCCTGCGCCGTGAGGGCCTTGAGCATGCCGTCCCAGCCGCGCGGCGCGAAGCCCACGCCGAAGTGCGCGGCGGCGCCGGCGTCGAAGCCCCGTTCGCCGAGGAAGCGGCGTCCGGTCTCCGCGTCGGCCGTGAGCAGCTGCCCGCGGAAGTACTCCGACGCCGCCGAGTTCGCAGCGAACAGACGTGTCCGCCCGCTCGTCTCCGGCGCGGCTCCGCCGTCTTCGTAGTGCAGTGTGTAGCCGATGCGGCCGGCAAGACGCTCGACCGCCTCCGTGAAGCTGACGTGGTCCATCTCGCGCAGGAACGAATAGACGTCGCCGGACTCTCCGCAGCCGAAGCAGTGGTAGTACCCCACCTGGGGGCGCACGTGGAAGCTCGGGCTCTTCTCGTCATGGAACGGGCAGAGGCCCTTGAGCGATCCGACACCGGCGGATTTCAGGGCTACGCGCTCGCCCACGATATCGGCGATATTGGTGCGGGATTTGACCTCGTCGACATCCGCCTGCCGAATCAGGGGCATCAGCGCACCGGTTCCGGGGCGCGCGCCGGAGCGTGCGGGCGCGCGGATGCGGTGCGCGGGGTCCAGATGCCGACCTCAGCCGGGTCGATGTCGCCGACGAGCCGGCTGTGCCAGTCGAGCGCCGTCTGATCGGTGAGGCTGGCGATCTGGTCGACGACGACGCGCGCGCGCTGAGCGTCGGACTCGGATGCCAGGAAGTCGGCCGCGAACGCCGGTTCGAGCACATCAGCACCAGCAGTCCAAAGCGTGTCCGTCGACCAGAGCGCGTCGGCCAGTCGTGTGAGAACGCGGCGCTGCTCCCGGTAGACGCCCTTGCGCGCATCGATCGTGACGATGGCCTGTCCCATGATCCCCTTGAGCACGGCGATCTCGGTCTCGACGACCCGGGGCACGATGACATGGGCGTTGTACCGGGCCAGCGACGGACCGCTGTAGGCCTCGCGGGTGGCGGTCACCGCGGCCCGCGCGAAACGGCCGATCAGGTCGCTGGTGAGGTTCTTCAAGCGTGCGAGGTCCTGACGGGAGCGGTCGAAGGACTTCAGCCACATCGGCTGACGCGTGAGCCGGTACAGCGCATCCGCGAGCTCTTCCCGCGTGAAGTCGTAGCCCACCCACTGCTGGATGCGGCCCACGAGCGCATGGTGCTCGGCGGGGTCAGAGAGTTCCGCGACATCGAGATAGCCGTTGACGATCGCGTCCTCGAAGTCGTGCACCGAGTAGCCGATGTCGTCCGAGAGGTCCATGATCTCCGCTTCGATGCACCGCAGGCGCCCAGGAGCACCCTCGCGCATCCAACGGAACACCTCTTCGTCCTCGGGGTAGACGCCGAATTTGAGGCGTCCGCCCGGGTCGGGCATCGGGCTGTCCACCGTCCACGGGTACTTGCACGTCGCATCCAACGTCGCGCGCGTGAGATTGAGCCCGACGGAGTGCTGCTCATCATCGAGCACCTTGGCCTCGAGCCGTGTCAGGATGCGCAGCGACTGCGCGTTTCCTTCGAAGCCGCCGATGTCCTCGGCCCAGTCGTTGAGCGCTCGCTCGCCGTTGTGACCGAACGGCGGGTGTCCGAGATCGTGGCTGAGACAGGCCGTGTCGACGACATCCGCGGAGACGCCCAGCGCGACGCCGAGCTCTCGGCCGACCTGCGCCACCTCGAGTGAATGCGTCAGGCGGTTGCGAGCGAAGTCGGCCGTGCTCGCCGGGCTCAGCACCTGCGTCTTCGCCGCCAGGCGCCGCAGCGCTGCGGAATGCAACACCCGAGCCCGATCCCGTGCGAAGCCATCGCGCTCGGACCGGTGCTTCTCGCTGAAGAAGCGTTCCGTGTCGCGCGCTTCATAACCGGCCAGCACGTTCTCGGCACCGGTCGAATTCTCAGCCGCCACTGTTCTCGATCTCCGCTCCACGCATCATCTCACCGGCTCCCGCCGCGAGTTCCTGGGAATCCAACCAGCCCTCGGGAAGGTGCGGCCGCTTCGGCCGGCCCGCGCGACCGCGCTGTCCCTCGGCATCCGCGCCCGGATAGGGTGCGTCGTGATCGAGCTGGCCGAGAAGATCATCGATGTGGGCGAGGCTCTGCGCCGTCGCGAGTCCCGTGCGCACATCACTGCCGACCGGGTAGCCCTTGAAGTACCAGGCGACGTGCTTGCGGATGTCGCGACAGCCGTGGTCCTCGCTGTCGAAGAACTCCACGAGCAGCTCCGCGTGACGGCGGAAGGCATCGGCGACGAAGCCGAGCTTCGCATCGACTTCCCGCCCCTGACCGCCGAACGCGTTCGCCAGCTCGCCGAACAGCCACGGGCGGCCGAGGCATCCGCGCCCCACGACGACGCCGTCGCAGTCGGTCTCGGCCATCATCCGCACCGCGTCCTCGCCCGACCAGATGTCGCCGTTCCCGAGCACCGGGATGCTCGTCACCGCCTGCTTGAGCTCGCCGATCGCATTCCAATCGGCGTGGCCCGAGTAGAACTCATTGGCCGTTCGCGCATGCAGTGCCACGGCCGCGGCCCCCGCATCCTCCGCGGCGCGACCCGCATCGAGGAAGGTCAGGTGATCCGGGTCGATGCCCTTGCGCATCTTCACCGTCAGCGGGATGTCTCCCGCAGCCTTCACCGCGCGGTCGACGATGTCGGCGAACAGCTTCGTCTTCCACGGCAGTGCCGCTCCCCCGCCCTTGCGGGTGACCTTGGGCACGGGACATCCGAAGTTCAGGTCGATGTGGTCGGCGTGATCCTCATCGACGATGACCTTCACAGCATCCGCGATGGTCTTCGGGTCGACGCCGTACAGCTGGATCGACCGGGGCGTCTCGCTCTCATGATGCTGGATCAGGCGCATGGTCGTCTCGTTGCGCTCGACGAGCGCGCGCGAGGTGATCATCTCGCTGACGTACAGGCCCGCACCGTACTCACGGCACAGACGCCGGAAGGCCGTGTTCGTGATTCCTGCCATGGGGGCCAGGACCACGGGCACGTCGAGGGAGATCGGGCCGATGCGCAGCGCGCGCGCGGGAGCAGAAGCAACAGTCATATCCCTCCCATTCTCCCATCCTCCGGCCGCGCGCGCCGCATGTCGGCATAGCATGTGCATATGACCGATTCCGCCGTGCGCCAGATCCCGTTCACCGATGCTCAGGGAGCCGAGAAGACCCTGGATGACGTCGGCGCCGATGTGATCCTCGTGGTCAACGTCGCCTCCAAATGCGGGCTCACCCCGCAGTACGAGCAGCTCGAACAGCTCCAGCGCGCTTACGGCGATCGCGGGTTCAGCGTGATCGGCTTCCCGTCGAACCAGTTCATGGGACAGGAACCGGGGTCCATGGATCAGATCCTCGAGTTCTGCTCCACGACCTACGGCGTCTCCTTCCCGGTGAATGAGAAGGTGAAGGTCAACGGCCGAAACGCCGTCGAGCTCTACAAGGCGCTCAAGCAAACGCCGGATGCTGCGGGCAAGGCCGGCCGCGTCGAGTGGAACTTCGAGAAGTTCCTCGTTCTTCCCGACGGATCGGTGAAGCGCTTCCGTCCGAAGCAGAAGCCGGACGCCCCCGAGATCGTCGAAGCGATCGAGAGCGCCCTGCTCCGCTGATCCGCCTCCGGGTCAGGCAGAGGCGTTCTCGCCGCGCTTGGCCCACAGGTCGCGCAGGACGGTCTCGAACGTCGATGCGGGCTGAGCGCCCGAGATCCCGTACTGGCCGTCGATGACGAAGAACGGAACGCCCTGGATGCCGTAGGCACGTGCCTGCGCCTGATCCTGGTGGACGGCCGGCAGGTACGTGTTCTCCGCAAGGGCGGCACGCGTCTCATCGGCGTCGAGACCGACCTCGACACCGAGCTCGACGAGATCGTCGATGCGTCCGACGTGCTTTCCTTCCATGAAGTACGCCGTCATGAGGCGCTCCTTCATCTCGTGCTGCAGCCCCTTCGCCTTTGCATGGTGCAGCAGCTCGTGGGCCTTGACGGTGTTGGTGTACTGCAGCAGATCGAAACGGTACTCGAGCCCGGCGTTCCTCGCGACGCCGGTGACCTGCTCGAGCATCTGCTCGATCTGCTCACGGCTCATGCCCTTGCGCTCGATGAGGAAATCGACCTGCGTTCCCGGATAATCGACCGGGGTATCGGGAGAGAGCTCGAACGAGTGGAAGGTGATGGTCACCTGCGGGGCATCCTCATCGGCGGCGATCGCTTCGAGACCCTTCTCGAGATTGCGCTTGCCGATGAAGCACCACGGGCAGGCGATGTCGGACCAGATATCGATGGAGATGGGTTCAGTCACATCATGATTCAAGCGCATCCTGACGCGGAATATTCCGTTGGTAGCATCTTCGGATGCTCACTTCCGGAAACGTGCTCCCCTCGGCCCCGCAGCGTGTGCTGATCGCCGGTGTCACCGGCGCAGGGAAGACCACGCTGGCACGGCGCATCGCCGATCGCTTCGGCCTCGTGCACCACGAGATCGACGCCCTGCACCACGGGCCCGACTGGACCGTCCGACCGGAGTTCCTCCACGACGTGCGCGCATTCGCGGCGACGGATCGTTGGGTGACCGAGTGGCAGTACACGTCGAAGGGCGCCGATTCGATCCTCGCACCGCGCGCGGACCTCGTCGTGTGGCTGGACTACCCGTGGCACATCGTGCGCCGGCGTCTCATCGCGCGCACGTTGAAGAGGCGGATGCTGCGCACGAGACTGTGGAACGGCAACGTCGAACCACCGCTGTGGAGCCGAGAAGCCTGGAACGGTGACAACGACATCCTGGGCTGGCAAACAGGCACCCGTCACAAATGGGACGAGCGGATGCCCGGCGTCCAGGAGTTCTATCCGCACCTGACAGTCGTCCGCTTCCGCCATCCGCGCGAAGCCTCCCGCTGGCTGCGCTGAGGGCGGGTCAGACGGCGGGCTTATCGATCGCGCCACCGAAGCGGCGGTCGCGCGAGACGTAGACCTCGATCGCGCGCCACAGCTCCTCGCGGGAGAAGTCGGGCCAGAGCGTGTCCAGGAAGACCATCTCGGCGTAGGCCGACTGCCAGAGCAGGAAGTTCGACGTGCGCTGCTCGCCCGATGACCGCAGGAACAGGTCGACGTCGGGCATGTCGGGCACGTAGAGATTACGGCGGATCATCTTCTCGCTGATGGCGTTCGGCTTGACCTTGCCGGCGGCGACGTCCGCGGCGATCGAGCGCATGGCGTCGACGAGCTCGATGCGTCCGCCGTAGTTGACGCACATGGTGAGCGTCAACGTATCGTTGCCCTTCGTGAGCTCCTCCGCATACTGCAGCTCTTTGATGACCGAGCCCCACAGGCGCGGCTTGCGGCCCGCCCAGCGCACCCGCACGCCCCACTCGTTGAGCTGGTCGCGACGGCGGTGCAGCACGTCACGGTTGTACCCCATGAGGAACCGCACCTCTTCGGGAGAGCGCGCCCAGTTCTCGGTGGAGAACGCGTAGACGCTGAGGTGCTTGACGCCCGCTTGGATTGCTCCGGCGACGACGTCGAGCAGCACCTCTTCCCCGGCCTTGTGGCCCTCGATGCGGTTGAAGCCGCGCTTATTCGCCCAGCGGCCGTTGCCGTCCATGACGATCGCGACGTGCTCGGGCACCTTCGCGAAGACCGGCGGGTGGATCCCCGTCCAATCCAGCGGGCGGTAGGCAACGGCATCCTTGTGCGTGTAGGGCTGGGGGCTCAACGGATCGCCTCTCGGGACGGGTCGGAGACATGGGCGAGCGAGCGGATGCCGCGCTCCAGGTGGTACTGCGCATACGCGGAGACGAGGCCGGATGCTGCGGCGGTGTCCGACGGCGAGGCGGCATCGATCGCACCCCACTCACCGCGGATCAGAGATCGCAGCAGGCGAATCGTGCCGTCGGCGATCTTCGGGCTGCCGGCCGGGGCGCACGACGTGCAGACGAGACCGCCCAGCTGGCCGACGAAGTGGGTGTGCGGGCCTGGCGCCCCGCACCGGGCGCAGTCGCCGAGCGACGGCGCCCATCCTGACAGCGCCATGACGCGCAGCAGGTAGGAGTCGAGGATGCTGCGCGCCGCGTGCTCGCCACGGGAGAGCGCGCGCAGGCCGCCGACGAGCAGCAGGTACTGCTCGGGCGTCGCCTCCGCGTCGTTGAGCCGGTCGGCGGTCTCGACCATGGCGCTCGCTGCGGTGAAGCGCTCGTAGTGCACGGCGATCTCGCTGCCGTAGGAGCCGAGGGTCTCGGCCTGCTGGACGATGTCGAGAGATCGGCCCTGGTACAACTGCACATCGGCGACCATGAACGGCTCGAGCCGTGAGCCGAACTTCGACGAGGTGCGTCGCACGCCCTTCGCGACCGCACGGATCTTGCCATTGCGCCGCGAGAGCATGGTGACGATGCGATCCGCCTCACCGAGTTTATGGGTGCGCAGGATCACCGCTTCGTCTCGATAGGTGGGCACGGTTCGATTATCCTCCGCCGGAATGGGAAAACGCGCACAGGCTCGGGCGAGGCAGAAGCGGCCTCCGCACATCGCGGAGGCCGCTTCGAACGCGACGGATCAGACGGCCGCCAGCTGCGTCTGCCGCGTGCGGATCGCCCGGTTCACTCCCGAGACGATCGCCTTGAGGCTCGCGGTGGAGATGTCGCCGTCGATGCCGACGCCCCACAGGCGCTGGTCGTCGACCTGCAGCTCGACGTAGGCCGCGGCCTGCGCGTCGCCGCCGGAGCTGAGCGCGTGCTCGACGTAGTCGTAGACCGTGATGTCGAAGCCCTGACCGCGCAGCACCTCCACGAAGGCGGCGACGGGACCGTTGCCCTGCGCGGTCACCGAGCGCTCCTCGTCACCGTCGCGCACAACAGCATCCAGGACGACCTCGCCCGACATGTCGCTGCGGGTCTGCGTGCCCAGCAGCTCGAACCGCCCCCACTTCGCCTCGGCGTCGTCGGCGGGCAGATACTCATCCGTGAAGATGGTCCAGATCTGCTCGCTGGTGACCTCTCCGCCCTCGGAGTCGGTCGTGGACTGCACGACGCCCGAGAATTCGATCTGGAGTTTGCGGGGCAGATCCAAGTTGTGGTCGGTCTTCAGCAGATAGGCGACGCCACCCTTGCCGGACTGAGAGTTCACGCGGATGACCGCCTCGTAGGAGCGGCCCAGGTCCTTCGGGTCGACTGGCAGGTACGGCACGGCCCATTCGATCTCATCGATGGTCTTGCCCTCGGTGACCGCGCGGGCCTCCATCGCCTCGAAGCCCTTCTTGATGGCATCCTGGTGCGATCCGCTGAACGCCGTGAACACGAGATCGCCGGCCCACGGGCTGCGCTCGGGGACGGGCAGCTGGTTGCAGTACTCGACGGTGCGCTTGACCTGGTCGATGTCGCTGAAGTCGATCTGCGGGTCGATGCCCTGCGTGAACATGTTGATGCCCAGCGCGACGAGGTCGACGTTGCCGGTGCGCTCGCCGTTGCCGAACAGGCATCCCTCGATGCGATCCGCACCCGCCATGTAGCCGAGCTCGGCTGCGGCGACGCCGGTGCCGCGGTCGTTGTGCGGGTGCAGCGACAGGATGACGTTCTCGCGGTGGGCCAGGCGGCGGCTCATCCACTCGATCGAGTCGGCGTAGACGTTGGGAGTGGCCATCTCGACCGTCGCCGGCAGGTTGATGATGACCTTGCGCTCGGGCGTCGGGCCGAAGGCCTCGATCACCTGGTTGCAGACGTCGAGGGCGAACTCCAGCTCGGTGCCGGTGTAGCTCTCGGGCGAGTACTCGTAGAAGACCCGCGTCTCGGGGATCGTCGCCTCATACTGCTTGCACAGGCGCACACCCTCGAGGGCGATGTCGATGATGCCCTGCTTGTCGGTGCGGAAGACGACCTCGCGCTGCAGCACGCTCGTGGAGTTGTACAGGTGAACGATCGCCTGCTTCGCACCGGCGATGGCCTCGTAGGTGCGGGCGATGAGGTGCTCACGGGCCTGGGTCAGAACCTGGATCGTCACGTCATCCGGGATGGCGCCGTCGTCGATCAGGTGACGGACGAAGTCGAAGTCCGTCTGGGAAGCGGAGGGGAATCCGACCTCGATCTCCTTGTATCCCATGCCCACGAGCAGGTCGAACATGACGCGCTTGCGCTCGGGCGACATCGGGTCGATGAGGGCCTGGTTGCCGTCGCGGAGGTCGACCGCGCACCAGCGGGGTGCCTCGGTGATCCGCTTCGCGGGCCATGTGCGGTCGGGGATGTCGACCACGATCTGCTCGTGGTACGGACGGTACTTGTGCACCGGCATCGTCGAGGGGCGCTGGGTGTTCTGCATGATGGGCTTCTTCTCTTCGTCAGGATGATCGGGCCAACACAAGCGCCGCGACGAGGAAGGCCCTTGCTCTCAGGACTCGTCGCGGCAGCTAAGAAGAAGCAGACCGCCGAATGGCATGCGTTCAGAGTACACCCGTCAGCGCGCGGGTCGCCAAATCAACGGGGTGCCGGGTCGGCGGGCTACGGGATGAGTGCGAACTTGCCGCCGGCGTGCCCGGTCGCGAGCATGCGGGTAGCGGCGATCGCCTCAGCGAGCGGGAATATGCCCGCGATCGGCACCTCGAGCTCCCCCGCACCGGCGAGGGCGATGAGATCCGCGCGGATGCTGTCGCGGAAGGCCGCGCTCTCGGGCTGCGATCCGGCGATCGCCCGGAAGCCGTCGGCAGCGGCGCGCGCGGGTGCGGCGACCGTCACGATCCTCCGCAGGTCCTCGACGAGCTCGAGCGATGCGTCGACGGCATCCGACGTGCCGACCGTGTCGAGGGCCACGACGATGGGGGCATCCGTCACCGCGCGCACGCGATCTTCCAGCGCCGCGCCGTACGAGACCGGGATGCCGCCGAACCGGCGCACCTCGTCGAAGCGCGCCGCGCTCGCGGTGCCGATGACGCGGATGCCGCGCCGTCGTGCCTGCTGCAACACGCTGATACCGACGGCGCCGGATGCGCCGTGCAGGAGGATCGTCTCCCCCGCGGCCGCCCCGCTGATCGGCGGCCGTCGTGCCCGCCAGCAGCAGGTTCGCCGCGGCGGCGTGCGGCAGAGATGCGGGCTTCGCGAACGCCTTCGACGCGGGGATCGTCACCTCGTCGGCGTAACCGCCCTGCACTCGGAAGGCGATGACCTCATCGCCGATCGCCGCGGGCCCCGAGCCGATCGTCGTGTCCGGGCCGATCGCGACGATCTCGCCCGAGATCTCATAGCCGATCGCGACGGGAAGGACGGCGCCCGGTCGGGCTGCGGCGACGTGCTTGTGGTCTGAGGGGTTCATCCCGGCGGCGCGCACGCGCACCGTGGCCTCCCCGCCGCCGGAGCCGGCACCGGATGCTCGACGAGACGCCAGTCCTCGTACGATCCCCAGTGCTCGGCGACCCAGCGCTGCGCCACGCTCAGAACCCGAGGCGTCCGAGCTGCTTCGGGTCGCGCTGCCACTCCTTGGCGACCTTCACGTGCAGTTTCAGGAACACCCGCGTGCCGAGCAGCTCCTCGATACCGGTTCGGGCCTCCGCGCCGACATGCTTCAGGCGCGATCCCTTGCGCCCGATGATGATGGCCTTCTGGCTGTCCCGCTCGACGACGATCGAGGCGTGAACATCCGTGAGGTCGCTGTCCTCGCGCTCGGCGATGTCATCCACGACGACGGCGATCGAGTGCGGCAGCTCGTCGCGAACGCCCTCGAGCGCTGCTTCGCGGATCATCTCGGCGATGCGGTCCTCGGTGGACTCGTCCGTCGTGATGTCGTCCGGGTAGAGCGCCGGCCCTGCGGGCATGAGCGCCAGCATCTCGTCGGTGAGCACATCCAGCTGCACGCGGGTGAGGGCGGACAGCGGGATGACCGCGGCCCAGTCCTCGCGCAGGGAGTCGACCTCCATGAGGCGCTCCGTGATCTGGTCGCGGTCCGCGGCATCGGTCTTCGTCACGATCGCGATCTTCTTCGCACGGCCGTAGCCGTCGAGCGATGCGGCGATACGGCGATCGCCGGGGCCGACCTTCTCCGTCGCCGGTACGCAGAAACCGATCACATCGACGTCGCCGAGCACCTGCTCGACGAGGTCGTTGAGTCGCTCGCCGAGAAGCGTTCGCGGCTTGTGGATGCCGGGTGTATCGACGAGCACGAGCTGACCGCTCGGCCGGTTGACGATCCCACGGATCGCACGCCGGGTGGTCTGCGGCTTCTCGCTCGTGATCGCGATCTTCTCGCCGACCAGGGCATTCGTCAACGTGGACTTGCCGACGTTCGGCCGCCCCACGAAGGTCGCGAATCCGCTGCGGTTCTCATCGGTCATCGTCTGTCTCCTCTGCTGCGCCCGCGGCGCGCTCCACGAATACCGTGGCGATTCCCCGTCCGCGGCCGCGCGAAGCACCGCCGGTCAGGACCAGTCCGTCGATCGTCGCCGTGACCCCGGGCTGCGGGATCTGGTCGACAGCTTTTCCGAGCAGCCCGCCGATCGAGTCCACGTCCTCATCGTCGAGGTCGATGCCGAACAGGTCTCCCACGTCGTCCAGCGACAGGCGGGCGCTGACCCGGTAGCGGCCGTCGCCGAGATCGACGACCTCGGCAGCGGCGCGGTCGTACTCATCGGAGATCTCGCCGACGAGCTCCTCGATCAGATCCTCCAGAGTGACGAGACCCGCGATGCCGCCGTGCTCGTTGACCACCAGGCACACGTGAACGGCGTCGCGCTTCATCTGCTGCAGAAGGGTCTCCGCGCGCATGGACTCCGGCACGAATGTCGCCGGTCGCGAGATCGAGCGGATGGATGCTCCGCGCCAGGCGGTCTCATCCCGATATGCGAACTGCACGAGGTCCTTCAGATACAGCACGCCGACCACGTCGTCGGCCTCATCGTCGACCACCGGCACCCGGGAGACGCCGCGATTGAGGAACAGGGACATGGCCTCATCCATCGTCGCCTCGGCATCGACGGTGACCATGTCGGTGCGCGGGACCATCACGGCGCGCACGAACTGGTCCGTGAAGTCGAAGACGGAGTGGATGAGGTCGCGGTCGTCCTCTTCGATCAGGTCGTTGGACGCCGCTTCGTCGACCATGCTGAGCAGCTGGTCCTCGCTGGCGAACGAACTGCGGCCCGTGCCGGGCGTGACACGGTTGCCGATCACGACCAGGCCCTGGGCGAGGGGGCCCAGGATGAGTCGGAGCCCCCGCACGATCGAGGCCGTGCCCCGGATCATCCCCTCGGCACGACGACGGCCGAAGGAGCGCGGGCTGGCACCGACGAGAACGAAGGTGATGCCGGTCATGAGGATCGCGGCGGCGAGCATCGCCCACCAGATGCTCTCGAACATGATCGTGAACGCGGCCGTGACGAGCACGGCTGCGGTGACCTCGACGAGCACGCGGATGAATGACACCGCATTGACGTGGGCATCGAGGTCTTCGCAGATCCGCTTGAGCGCCTTCGCATTGCGCCCCTCGTCGGCCATCTCTTCCAGGTCGGCTCGCGAGGTCACGCCGTAGGCTGCGTCGATGGCGGCGCTGAGCCCGCCGAATGCCACCAGGAGGATGGCGGCGACGATGAGGAGGATCTCGGTCATCGGGTGCGTTCGGCCTGCGCGAAGCCGAGGATCAGCTCCTTCTGCAGACCGAACATCTCACGCTCCTCATCGGGTTCCGCGTGGTCGTACCCGAGCAGGTGGAGCAGTCCGTGCGTGGTGAGCAGGATCAATTCGTCCATCAGGGTGTGTCCGGCAGCCTGCGCCTGGGTCTCGGCGACCTGGGGGCACAGCACGATATCGCCGAGCAGTCCCGGAGGGGTCGGGCGGTCTTCGGTTCCCGGACGCAGCTCGTCCATGGGGAAGCTGAGCACATCAGTGGGGCCGGGCTCGTCCATCCACTGCACGTGCAGGGCCTCCATGGCACCCTCGTCGACGAGGACGATCGCCACTTCGGCATCCGGGCTGACGTGCAACTGGGCGAGGTTGAAGTCGGTGAGGCGCTGCAGCACCGTCTCGTCGACGTCGATGGCGGATTCGTTGTTGATCTCGATCATGATGAGTGTCCTCGTCTCGGCTGCCGATCGCGCGGCATACCGGCTCGTCGGTCGGCACGGTTGGCGAATTCTCGGGCCTGCTCGCGCTCGTGGCGGGCAACCGTGCGCTGCTCGTCATACTCGCTGTAGGCGTCGACGATGCGCCCGACCAGGGAATGGCGGACGACGTCATCGCTGGTGAGCCGGGCGAAGTGGATGTCTTCGATGTCTTTCAGCACCCGGGTCACCAGGCGCAGACCGGATGCACCCTGGGGCAGGTCGACCTGGGTGATATCGCCGGTGACCACCATCTTCGTACCGAAGCCGAGGCGGGTGAGGAACATCTTCATCTGCTCGGGCGTCGTGTTCTGCGCCTCGTCGAGCACGACGAAGGAGTCGTTCAGTGTGCGCCCGCGCATGTACGCGAGCGGGGCGACCTCGATCGTGCCGCTGGCCATGAGCCGCGGCACGATGTCGGGGTCCATCATCTCGTTGAGCGCGTCGTACAGCGGTCGCAGATAGGGGTCGATCTTGTCGGTGAGGGTGCCGGGAAGGAACCCGAGCCGCTCGCCCGCCTCGACCGCCGGGCGCGTGAGGATGATGCGGGTGACCTCTTTGCGCTGCAGCGCCTGCACGGCCTTCGCCATCGCGAGGTAGGTCTTGCCCGTGCCGGCGGGACCGATGCCGAACACGACCGTGTTCTCCTCGATCGCGTCGACGTAATCCTTCTGGCCGAGCGTCTTCGGGCGGATGACCCGGCCGCGGGTCGACAGGATCGCTTCGCCGAGCACCTCGCTCGGACGCGGACCCTCGTCCCGGCGCAGCATCCGAGCCGAGTTCTCGACGTCTCCGGGGGCGAGATCGACGCCGTCGCGGGTCATGGTCATGAGTTCCTCGACGAGTCTCTTCGCGGAGCGCACGGGTTCCGGCTCACCCGTGAGGGTGATCTCATTGCCGCGGACGAGGACCTGCACCGCGGGATGCTCCTTCTCGAGCATGCGGAGAAGGCGGTCCTGCGGTCCGAGCAGCTGCACCATGGCGACACCGTCGGCGAGGAGCCGCTCGGTGACGAGGTCGTTTTCGTCAGAAGCCAATGAGCCGGTCCTCCGGAAGATTGCCGAGCACGTGCGCATGCACGTGGAAGACGGACTGGGCGGCGCTGGCGCCGTTGTTGAAGATGAGCCGGTATTCGCCGTTCGCATGCTCCTCGGCGATGCGCTTCGCCGCGGCGACCATGTCGGCCATGAGCGGTGCGTCTCCGGCGGCGAGCTCGGTCACGTCGCGGTACTGCTCGGTCTTGGGGATGACGAGCACGTGCAGCGGCGCCTGAGGGTTGATGTCGCGGATCGCGAACACCGTCTCGGTCTCGAGCAGGATCTCACCGGGGATGTCACCGCGCAGGATGCGGGTGAAGATCGAAGGTTCCGTCATGGTCCCAGTCTAGGCGACCGCCGTCCGATCACTCGGTGGCGTAGTCCTCCTGGAACATCTCGGGATGCCATGCGTCGTTGATCGTGCGCTGCGCCATCCCGGTGAAGTCCGATTCGTCGATGAGCAGATAGCGGGTCGAGTCCGCGCCGTCGTTCCACGTCGTGTCGATGGCTTTCCATCGCCAGTCGATCAGGACGTGGTTCTACGCATGGGCGCCGCCGACCGTATTACCGGACACGTACACCGATTCCAGGCCCGCCTCGCGGGCGAGGAGGTTGAAGGCGTCGGCGTATCCTCCGCAGACCACCAGTCCGTCGATCAGCGCGCCGTGCGAGTCCCATGCCCTCCATTGGTCACCGACCGGTTCCGCCAGGATGCTGTTCGACGAGACTTCTGTGTAGGTCTCGTAGTCGTATTCGATGTTGTCGACCATCCAGGCGTTGATGGCGCCGGCTTTGTCGGCATCGCTCATCTCGGCGTCGACGATTTCGGCGATGATGCCCTCCGCCAGGGCGCTCAGCCGGGACTGGATCTTCTTCACCGCATCGGCATCTTCGCGATAGGTGACGTAGAGGATCTCTTTCTCGATGACGGCGCTGTCCACGACCGCGCTGATGAGCGGATTCTGGATGTAGGCCGTTCGGTACGCATCCGCCGGAGCGGGGAGACCCGGTTTCCCGGCGTAGGCGCTCAGATCGACCGCCTGTTCGCTGGCGGCGAGGTTCGCGGCGATGTACCGGGTCAACTCGTCCGTAGCGAAGAGCTCGTACTCGCTCACCGGTGCGACGGTCGACGGAGTCACGTTGTTCGGGGATCCGGTGAGATCCGCGAACGTCGTCACCGCTCCCGTCTTCGGCATCTCCATGGACGCTCTTTCGTTGTACGCCGAGACGTAGTCGGCCATGCGTGCCGGCCAATCCGCTTCCGAAACGCCGTCCGGCTTGAGCGTGTAGAGGGTCACCCGGAAGTCCGTTCCCGGTACCGCCCCCTTCACGAGGCCGGTCATCTGCGCGTCTTCATCGCCCGAGAGGAACATCCCGAGCGTCACGACGTGCGGGGAGATCGTCGTCGGGTCCAGACGCAGCGGCATCGTGATGGTGTCGCCGTTGAGCGTCGTGACCGGATACTGCGTCGGGGTCGCACTGAAATCACCGTTATCGCTGAGATCGAACATGTCGCGATAGGCGTTGTATGCGCTGTCGAAGGGCACGGCTCCGATCACGGAGTTCGCGTCGATATAGCTGATCCGCGAGTGCTTGCCGCCCCGACGGCGACGACCGCCATGTGTGCGAGCGGCTCCGGCTCCTCGTAGGTGAACAGCGACCCGCCGGTCTCGTCGACGGAGAAGCCCGAGAACAGGCTGAACGTTCGTTCCGGAGCCTCTCCGTGCGTCGGCGGTTTCGAGGTCCAGCTCGTCTCTGTCGTGGATGCGACGACCGAGGGGCCCGTGTGCCCGCCGTAACCGATGTCGCTCTTGATGAGGAAGTATTCGGTGCTGTCATCGGCACCTTCCGGCGCATTCCAGGTGGCCTTCACGCTGCCACCGGTGCCGACCATCGAGAAGGTCGGCACGATGGTGTCGAAGAACATCTCGTGGTCGGATGAGCGCACGGTGTGCACCAACGGGGTGTCGCGGAGCTCGCCATCGCGGTCGTAGTACTGCACGACGTAATAGGTCTCATAGCTCATCCACGACGCGCGGATCCAGTCGTCGGCGTCCTCGAGCTCCTCAGCGACCGGATCGAAGTAGGGCACACTCGTCGTTCGCAGCAGCTCAGGCAAACCGCTGCTCACACGAAGCTCGGCGTCCTCCCACGGGCGGATCGCGACCGTCTGATCCTTCTCGCTCCAGAGATCGTTGTGCGGCAACGAATCTGTCAGAGCACTGTCGAAGAAGATTGCGAAGACGCCGTCCTCATCGCCATCCGGCAATGTGCGCGGGTCCACGCGCATCGGCACCTCGAGCGATTCCTCCGCTGCCAACTCCACCACGGGCGCCCAGGCGTAGCCGCCGGCGATCACCGTGCCGCTCGGATCCCGGCCTCCGATGGCCTCAGCGACGACGAGTCCTCCCGCGATCAGCGCGATCACCGCGGCGATACCGATGCCGGCGATGCCGTCGCACACGGCGCTGCCGCTCCTCCAGCGCGATGGCGGGCGCCGATTCGACGGCTTCTTCCGCGTCGCTCGTGGACTCGGTCCACTGCGTGCCGTCCCAGTAACGGTACGACGCCGCTCCGGCCGGATCGTCATACCAGCCCGGTGCTGCGGCTTCCGTCATCGCTGTCCCTTCACAGGCGCATCGGCGCACCCGTCGTCACTGTTGGATTGTGTCGCCGCTACCAGCGCTCGAGCGCGACCGAGAGCACGGCGATGGCCGCCGGCCCCGCGGTGGATGTACGCACGACCGTGTCACCCAGCAGCACCCTCTCGGCCCCGGCCTCGTCGAACTTCGCGAGCTCCTCCGGAGCGATGCCGCCCTCGGGCCCCACGATCAGGACCATGTCGCGCTCATCCGCCCGGATCTGTGAGAGCTTCGTCGTCGCCGTCGGATCGAGCACCAGCATCCGCCGCCCCTCGGATGCCGCGATCAGCTGACCGGTCGTCACGGGCTCCGCCACCGGCGGCACCCAGGCGCGGTGCGCCTGCTTCGCTGCTTCACGCACGATGGTCGCCCACCGCTCGCGTCCCTTGACGGCTTTCGCACCCTCCCAGCGGGAGATGCTGCGCGTGGCCTGCCACGGGATGACACCATCGATGCCGAGTTCGCAGGAAGTCTGCACCGCGAGCTCGTCACGGTCGCCCTTTGCGAGTGCCTGCGCGAGGAAGAGACGTATGGTCGGAGCGTCCTGTGCGCGGCGTCCCGTGACCTCGACGTTCACCAGCGACGCGGAGACATCGGTCACGACTCCCTCGAGCCAGATGCCGGCCCCGTCGCCGAGCGTCACCTGCTCCCCCACCCGCAACCGGCGCACGACGGCCGCGTGCTTCGCCTCGGCTCCCGTGAGCGCCACGATGTCGCCGATGCGCGCATCGGTGCAGGTCGGGGCGAGGAAGTGCAGTGCCATCAGCCGCGGAACTTGTCGCGCAGCTTCGAGAACAGTCCCTGCTGGAACTGGGCCAATTGCGGTGCCGGTGCCTTCTGCTTCTTGGCGAAGTCCTCGATGAGCTTGCGCTGCGCCGAGTCGAGCTTCGTCGGGGTGACGACCTGAACGGCGACACGGAGGTCGCCGCGCTGCGTGCCGCGCAGCGGAGTCACGCCGCGCCCCTTGATCGTCAGGATGTCGCCGGATTGCACACCCGAGCGGATCTCCAGATCGACCTGGCCATCGAGGCCCTGGATCGAGGTCTGGGTGCCGAGGATCGCATCGGCCATCGAGACCTCCAGCGTCGCCAGCAGATCGTCGCCGTCGCGGCTGAACGCGGCGTGCGAGGCGACCGAGATCTCGACGTAGAGGTCGCCGTTCGGACCACCGGCACGGCCGACCTCGCCGGATCCGGGCAGCTGCAGGCGCAGCCCGGTCTCGACGCCCGCGGGAATGTCGAGCGAAACGGTGCGGCGCGAGCGCACACGCCCCTCGCCGTGGCACGACCCGCACGGGTGCGGGATGACGGTTCCGTAACCGGAGCAGCTGCCGCAGGGCTGCGAGGTGACGACGTTTCCGAGGAGGCTCCGCACCTGGCGCTGCACATGTCCGGTGCCATGGCAGATGTCGCAGGTGGCGGGCGAAGTGCCCGGCTGCGTGCAGGCGCCCTGACAGGTCTCGCAGAGCACCGCGGTGTCTACCTCGATGTCGCGGTGCGCGCCGAAGATGACGTCGCCGAGCTCCATCGTGACGCGCACGAGCGCATCCTGTCCGCGCTCCTTGCGCGAGCGCGGGCGGTTACCGCGCCCTCCGCCCTGGCCGCCGAAGAACGTCTCGAAGATGTCCCCGAAGCCGCCGAACCCTCCGAAGTCGCCGCCGGCGCCGTCCCCGCCGCCCATGTCGTAACGACGACGCGAGTCGTCATCGCTGAGCACGTCATAGGCGTGCGTGACGAGCTTGAACCGTTCGGCCGCATCCTCCCCCGGGTTCACATCGGGATGCAGCTGCCGAGCGAGCTTGCGGTACGCCTTCTTGATCTCATCCGTCGATGCGTCCTGGGAAACTCCGAGGACTTCGTAATGGTCCGCCACAATCACCTTCCTGCGTGTGCGTGCACACGCGCGTACCGCTTCAGCGGCGCGCCTCGTCTTCGTCGAGCATGCGCGAGAGGTAGCGGGCCACAGCCCGCGCCGCCGCGAGATTGCTCGGGTAGTCCATCCGGGTGGGACCCATCACGCCGACGCGCGCTGTTCCTCCCGGAGTCAGATAGTTGCTCGCGACGATGGATGCCTCGGGCAGCCCGAACGGTTCGTTCTCGGCGCCGATGCTCGCCGCGAGACCATGCTCGTCGGTCACCATCTCGCTCATCAGCCGCAGCAGGGTCACCTGCTCCTCGATTGCTTCGAGGAGCGGGTGGATGCTGCCGCGGAAGTCCTGTTCGCGTCGCGCGAGTGTCGCGGCTCCCGCCATCACGAGCCGCTCCTGGCGGAACTCGGCGAGCTCCTCGCCGATCACGGACGCCAGCGCACGGGCCGCGACATCGATGCGCGAAGGCTCGGAGCCCTTCTGCAGCGCCTGCACGCGGTCGGTCGCCTCGCGCACCGTCTGGCCGGTGAGCAGGGCCGACAGCCGTGCCCGCACGACGGCGACCTCGGCGTCGTCGAGATCCAACGGCAGCCCGGTGATCCGTTGCGAGACTCCACCGGCATCCGTCACGAGCACGACGAGGAGGCGGTTCGGTGCGAGCGCCACCAGCTCGATATGCGTGAGGTGCGCGCGGGCGAACGACGGGTACTGCGCGAGAGCGACCTGGCCCGTCAGGCGGGTCAGCACACGGACCGTGCGCGCCATGAGGTCGTCGAGGTCGGCGGGATCCGTGAGGAAGCCCTCGATCGCATTGCGCTGCGCCGAGGACAGAGGGCGCAGTTGCGCCAAATGGTTCACGAAGACCCGGTAGCCCTTGTCCGTCGGCACGCGACCGGAGGAGGTGTGCGGAGCCGTGATGAGTTCTTCGTCCTCGAGCTGGGCCATGTCGTTGCGGACCGTCGCGGCCGAGACGCCGAAGGAATGGCGGTCGACGATCGACTTGCTGCCGACCGGCTCACGCGTCTCGACGTAGTCCTGGACGATGGCCTGAAGAACTTGAAGTCCTCGCTCGGTGACCATGTCGCGCCTCCCTTCTGGCACTCAGATACCCGGAGTGCCAATTCTACCCCGGTGCTCAATCCGTCAGCTCGCGCACCACGGCATCCGCGAGCAGCCGGCCCTTCAGCGTCAACCGGATCCGGCCACGAAGGGCTGCCGGAGCGTCCACGAGCCCATCTGCGATGAGCCCGGCAACGCGGGTGCGATTCGCCTCCGGAAGATCGACGATGGCCATGCCCTCCGCCAGGCGGGTCTCGAGGAGAACCCGCTCCAGAAGATGAGACGCCGCATCCGGGCGCTCGGTTCCCGCTGCCGGGGACTCGGATACCGCGAGCCGCTGCGCATAGGCTGCCGGATGCTTCACATTCCACCAGCGCAAACCCGCGACATGGCTGTGCGCACCGGGGCCGAATCCCCACCAGTCGTTCCCCCGCCAGTAGGCGAGATTGTGGAGTGACCGGTGATCGGCGTCCGGCACCGACCTCGCCCAGTTGCTGACCTCGTACCACTCGAAGCCGGCCGCGGCCAGGCGGGAATCCACCGTCTCGTACATGTCGGCCTGAAGATCATCATCAGGGCGCGGCACCTCGCCGCGACGGATCTGACGGGCGAGCTTCGTGCCGTCCTCGATGATCAGGGCGTAGGCGGAGATGTGGTCGGACTCGAGCGCGAGCGCAGCATCCAGCGAAGCCTCCCAATCGGCGAGGGACTCCCCGGGGGCGCCGTAGATCAGGTCGACACTAACCTCGAGGCCCGCGCCCTTCGCCGCTGCAACCGCTGCGCGGACGTTCTCGGGCCGGTGCGTGCGGTCCAGCGCCGCCAGCACATGCGGCACGGCCGACTGCATGCCGACCGAGAGCCGGGTGACTCCGGCGTCGGCGAGCGTGCGCGCAACCTCATCCGTCACCGTGTCGGGGTTCGCCTCGACTGTGACCTCGGCGCCCTCACGGATCCCGAAGGCGTCGATGGCCGTTTCGAGCATCCGTGCGAGATCGCCCGCCGGAAGAAGTGTCGGCGTGCCTCCGCCGAAGAAGACCGTGTCCATCGGGCGCAGCGCTCCCGCATCGCCCAGAACCCGCTTCGCGAGCGCGATCTCCGCCCGGAGCGTGTCGGCGTAATCGTCCTGACGGGCGCCGCGCAACTCGCTGGAGGTATAGGTGTTGAAGTCGCAGTAGCCGCACCGCACACGGCAGAACGGGATGTGCAGATACGCCGAGAATGGAACCTGCGCATCGATCGGCAGATCAGCGGGCAGACGACCATCGCTCGGAGCAGGATCCCCGAGCGGCAGAGCACCGGCCATCAGAGCGGCGTCGCGTAGAGCGGGGAGATCGCACGCAGATAGCGGTCGAACAGCTCCTTGCGCCGCCGCTTCACGAGCCCCGGAACGAAACGGTAGAGCACGGACACCGGCGCGTCGAATGCGCGCACGGTGAACCAGACCTCATCCGTGTCCTCGCGCCAGTCGATCTCGAAGAGCTCCTCGCCGCTTACGACGGAACCGCCCACCGTGCCCAGCACGAAGCCGATCCGACGGGGCTCCTCGTTCACCGAGATGACCCGCAGCTCGGCATCCGCGCGCATGCCGGAGACGCGGCCGCGCAGCGTCAGGGTCATGCCCGGGCCGACGAAGGGCGTCCCCTCGGCGTCGAAGCGTTGCTCGACTTCGCGCTTGCTCGGCGCAACCGGGTTTCCCTCGGCGTCGAAACTCACGCCCGCGTAGGTAGGACCGGCGGCAGGGCGCACATCTTCGACGTGCAGACCCGCGGCACGCTGAGCCGTCCAGGACAGCAACGCATCTCCGGCGGTTCGGAAACGCTCCTCGCCGCTGCCGATCCTCCAGGAGTTCTCCGCCGGCACGCTGCGCTCCGGCGGATACTGCATCAGATCAGGGGCGTGTGTTGCGCCGACCGCTGCGTAATCGACCGTCTCGTCCCGGAATGTCCCACGCCGCATGACACCCAGACTACTGGGACGGTCCTGGACGAACACCCCCACACGCGATGAGGATGCCACGCCTACTTCTTGTCCTTGCCCTCGACGTCACCGGAGAGCGCGGCGATGAACGCCTCCTGGGGGACCTCGACGCGACCGACCATCTTCATGCGCTTCTTGCCCTCCTTCTGCTTCTCGAGCAGCTTCCGCTTACGGCTGATGTCACCGCCGTAGCACTTGGCGAGCACATCCTTGCGGAGGGCGCGGATCGTCTCGCGGGCGATGATGCGCGCGCCGATCGCCGCCTGGATCGGCACTTCGAAGTTCTGGCGAGGGATGAGCTTGCGCAGTCGCTCGGTCATGAGCGTTCCGTATGCGTAGGCCTTCTCACGATGGACGATGGCGCTGAACGCGTCGACCTTGTCGCCCTGGAGCAGCACGTCGACCTTCACGAGATCGGCGGTCTGCTGGCCGGCGGGCTCGTAGTCGAGGCTCGCATAGCCCTGCGTCTTGGATTTCAGGTGGTCGAAGAAGTCGAAGACGATCTCGCCGAGGGGCATCATGTAGCGAAGCTCGACGCGCTCCTCGCTGAAGTACTCCATGCCCAGCAGCGAGCCGCGGCGCGACTGGCACAGCTCCATGACGGCGCCGACATAGTCCTTGGGCAGGAGGATCGCGGTCTTGACCATGGGCTCTGCGACCGAGGCGACCCGGCCATCGGGGTACTCGCTCGGGTTCGTGACGGTGACCGTCTCGCCCGTATCGGTCGTGACCTCGTAGATCACGCTCGGCGCGGTCGTGATCAGGTCGAGTCCGAACTCACGGCTGAGGCGCTCGGTGATGATCTCGAGGTGCAGCAGACCCAGGAATCCGCATCGGAAGCCGAAGCCGAGCGCCACGGAGGTCTCGGGCTCGTACTGCAGCGAGGCATCCGACAGCTTGAGCTTGTCGAGCGCTTCGCGCAGATCCGCGTAGTCGCTGCCGTCGATCGGGTAGATGCCCGAGAACACCATGGGCTTCGGGTCGGTGTACCCGGCCAGCGGCTCGGCAGCCGGCTTGCGAGCGGTCGTCACCGTGTCGCCGACCTTGGAGAGGCGGACGTCCTTCACGCCGGTGATCAGGTAGCCGACCTCGCCGACGCCGAGGCCCTTGGAAGGAATCGGCTCCGGACTCGAGACGCCGATCTCCAGCAGCTCGTGCTGCGCATTGGTCGACATCATCTGGATGCGCTCACGCGGAGTCAGCGCTCCGTCGATCATGCGCACATAGGTGACCACGCCGCGGTAGGAGTCGTAGACCGAATCGAAGATCATCGCGCGCGCCGGAGCATCCGCATCACCGACGGGAGCAGGGATCTCGCGCACCAGACGGTCGAGGAGGTCCTCGACGCCGACGCCGGTCTTGCCCGAGACGCGCAGGACGTCTTCCGGGCGGCCGCCGATCAGGTCGGCGAGCTCCTTGGCGAACTTATCGGGATCCGCCGCCGGCAGATCGATCTTGTTCAGCACCGGGATGATCGTCAGATCATTCTCGAGCGCGAGGTAGAGGTTCGCGAGCGTCTGGGCCTCGATGCCCTGCGCCGCATCGACGAGGAGGATGGCGCCCTCGCAGGCGGCAAGCGACCGCGACACCTCGTAGGTGAAGTCGACGTGACCGGGGGTGTCGATCATGTTGAGGGCGAACGTCTCGCCCTCGATCTCCCAGGGCATGCGCACGGCCTGGCTCTTGATGGTGATACCGCGCTCTCGCTCGATATCCATGCGATCGAGGTACTGCGCACGCATGTCGCGATCGGCGACCGCGCCGGTGATCTGCAGCATGCGGTCGGCGAGCGTCGACTTGCCGTGGTCGATGTGGGCGATGATGCAGAAGTTTCGGATCTGCGAGGGCGGCGTCGCGGAAGGCGAAAGCGGTTTCAGGGCACGTGGAGACATGTCCCGTCCAGTCTACGGTCAGGGGCGCCTAATGTTCGATTCCTCGACTGCGGTGATAGTCTCTCGAGGTTGCTCTGTACGAATCCGTGACACTCGGTGCCAGCGGAAACCCGACTCCGTACCAGTCGTTGAATGGTGAATCGGTCGCGCAACCGAGTCGAAGATGTTTGACTGAATCTCGACTCAGCGCCTCCCGGCCGATCCCGAATGCGCCTGCAAAGAGAAAGACACGAACTTGATCAAGTATCTCCTGCGCCGCACCCTCGGCTGGCTAGCGATGATCGTGGTCGCGACGAACATTACCTTCTTCTTGGCGTGGGGGTTCCTCAACCCGCGTAATAATTTCGTCGGCCGCCGTCCCCCGCTGAGCGAAGAGCAGATCGTCAAACTGCTCGAACCCCGGAATCTCAGCGACTCCGTGCCCATCTGGGAGCGCTGGTGGAACTGGTTCAGCGCCATCCTCTTCCGCTGGGACTGGGGCGTGAGCCCGACCGGCGGCTCGATCAACGAGCAGATCGCCTACCGCATGTGGGTGAGCGCCGAGCTCGTCCTCGGCGCGACGATCATCATGACGGTCATCGGTGTCGCGATCGGTGTCTACACGGCATCCCGGCAGTACAAGCTCGCCGACCGCATCGGTCAGGCGACCTCGATCATCACGATGAACATCAACGTGATCGTGGCCGCCCTCGGAATCGTTCTGCTCGCGATCGCGCTGAACGACCTCGTCGGGACCCGCATCTTCTATGTCACCGGCTCGTCGAGCAAGGGCGTCGAGGGGTTCTTCCCGGTACTCATAGACAAGTTGCAGCATGTGACTCTGCCGACCATCGCGCTCGTCATCACCGGCTACGCGGGCACCCACTTCCTGCAGCGCTCGCTGCTGCTCGACAACATCAACGCCGACTACGTCCGCACCGCGCGTGCGAAGGGCCTGACGAAGCCGCAGGCGATTCGCAAGCACGCGCTGCGGACTTCTCTGATCCCCGTCGCCACGCAGGTCGCCTTCAGCATCCCCGGCATCTTCACCGGTGCGATCCTGACGGAGACGATCTTCGCCTGGAACGGCATGGGCAAGTACTTCATCGAGACCATCACGAAGAACGACATCAATGGTGTCGTCGCCGTGGCCGCGTTCGGAGGCGTCATGGTCGCCATCGGCGCCGTGCTCTCGGACATCATCGTCGTGGTCCTCGACCCGCGAGTGAGGGTGAGCTGAACATGAGTGAAATGATCGACCCCCTGGCCTCACCCATCCCCGACCCCGCGGTCGAGGAATCCCGTGAGGAGCAGACCACCGGCAAGCCCATGTCGAAGTGGACGCTGTACTCGCGCCGTTTCTTGCGGAACAAGCCCGCAGTCGGCGGCATCGTGATCTTCGTTCTGCTGGTGCTTTTCGCCATCATTGCGCCGCTCGTCGCGAAGTATGACCACATCGAGCTCGACTTCCTCGCTCTGAGCAGCCCGCCTTCTCCGGAACACTGGTTCGGCACCACGCCGTCCGGAAATGATGCGTTTGCGCAAGTCGCGATAGGCCTGCAGCGCTCTCTCATGATCGCTGTCAGCGTCTCGCTCGGCACGACGGTCCTCTCCGCGATCATCGGCACGGCCGCAGCCTACTTCGGCGGCATGACCGAAAAGATCACACTCATGGTGATCCACTTCATGATGGTGATCCCCAGCTTCCTGATCCTCTCGCTGCTTTCGAACAAGTCCGGCGGCGACTGGCGTGTGATCGCGCTGATCATGATCTTCGTGACCGGCTGGTACTTCCCCGCCCGTGTCGTCTGGACAACAGCCCTCTCCCTGCGCGAGCGCGAATACGTGCACGCCGCTCGCTACATGGGCGTGGGCGGTTTCCGTATCGTCCTGCGCCACCTCATCCCGAACATCGGCTCGCTGCTCATCATCAACTTCACGCTCGGCATCGTCAACGCAGTGATGGCGGAAACCGGACTGTCGTTCATCGGCTTCGGCGTGAAGATCCCCGATGTCTCTCTCGGCTCCCTGATCGGTTCCGGCGCGAACATCATCACCAGCGCACCTTGGCTGTTCTACTTCCCCGCTGCAGCCCTGACGCTGCTCACGGTGTCGATGGCACTCGTCGCCGACGGTCTGCGCGATGCCCTCGATCCCACCTCGGCGGCTGGAGGTCGCGCATGAGCAACATCATCTCCGTCCGCGATCTGAAGGTCAGCTTCGCCTCCGAGGCCGGCCGGGTGGATGCCGTGCGCGGCGTCTCCTTCGACCTCGAAGCTGGGAAGACCCTCGGCATCGTCGGTGAATCCGGCTCCGGCAAGTCCGTGACATCCCTGGCGATCATGGGTCTGCTCGATGAGAATGCCAAGGTGTCCGGCTCGATCGTCTACGACGGGCAGGAGTTGCTCGGCAAGACAGATAAGCAGATGTCAGTCATCCGTGGCAACGGCCTCGCGATGATCTTCCAGGATCCGCTGACCTCCCTCACCCCGGTATACACGATCGGCGATCAGCTGATCGAAGCTCTGACGATCCACCGCGGCATGAGCCACAAACAGGCATGGGACCGGGCAGTCGAGCTGCTCACGCTCGTCGGAATCACCCAGCCCGAGAAGCGCATGAAGGGCTTCCCGCACGAGTTCTCGGGCGGCATGCGCCAGCGCGTCGTGATCGCGATCGCGATGGCCAACAGCCCGAAGCTGATCATCGCCGATGAGCCGACCACCGCGCTCGACGTCACGATCCAGGCGCAGATCCTCGACCTCATCGAGAAGGCGCAGCAGGAGACGGGCGCCGCGACCATCATGATCACCCACGACATGGGAGTCGTCGCCCGCATGGCCGACGATGTCATGGTCATGTACGCGGGGCGCCCGATCGAGCACGCACCGGTCGGGGAACTCTTCCACCACACGCGCATGCCGTACTCGATCGGTCTGCTGGGAGCGATCCCGCGCGTCGACAAGGCCGAGAAGGAGCCCCTGGTCCCGATCAAGGGCAACCCGCCTCTGCTGATCGATCTGCCCGACGCGTGCCCCTTCGCCAACCGCTGCCCCATCGTGCAGGACGCCTGCCTCACGCGCGAGCCCGACCTCGCACCGGTCGCCACGGGCACGGGCGCCGAGCACACGGCCGCGTGCATCCGTGCGGGTGAGATCACCGACGGCGGTCTCCTCGGCGGCCTCCCGGTCTACCCGGTTCCCGCGGCCCCGGAGAGCGACCTCACCCGCTCTCCCCGCGAAGAACGTCCCATCACACTGGACGTACGCAACCTCAATAAGAGCTTCCCCCTCATGAAGGGAGCCTTCCTCAAGCGCAAGGTCGGCGAAGTTCACGCCGTCAAGAACGTCACCTTCGACGTGCGAGAGGGCGAGACGATGGCGATCGTCGGCGAGTCGGGCTCCGGCAAGACGACGACGCTGCTGCAGATCATGGATCTCGTCAAGCAGAACGACGGCGACATCGTCATCAACGGCACGAGCGTCAACGACATCACCAGCCGCAAGATCGAACGGCAGGTGCGGCGCGACATCCAGATCGTTTTCCAGGATCCGATGGGCGCGCTCGACCCGCGCATGACGGTGGCCGATGTCATCGCCGAGCCGCTGCGCGCGATCGGCACTCCGGCCGACGAAGTCTTCCCCCGCGTGCGAGAGCTCATGGACCTCGTGGGACTCAACCCCGCGCACATCGACCGCTTCCCCGGAGCGTTCTCGGGTGGTCAGCGTCAGCGCATCGGCATCGCCCGGGCTCTGTCGACCAACCCGAAGATCATCGTCCTCGATGAGCCGGTCTCGGCCCTCGACGTATCGATCCAGGCCGGTGTCATCAACCTGCTCGACGAGCTCAAGGTGAAGCTCGGCCTGTCGTACCTCTTCGTCGCGCACGATCTGTCGGTCATCCGGCACATCGCCGATCGCGTGGCCGTGATGTACCTCGGCGATTTCGTCGAGCACGGCGATGTCGACGAGATCTTCGAGAACCCGAAGCACCCGTACACCCAGGCGCTTCTCTCGGCGATTCCCGTGCCGGATCCCGACATCGAACGCACCCGCAGCCGCCTGATATTCAACCCGGAGACCGGGCAGACGGAGCCCGTCCGCAGCTGAGTTTGTTAAGGGCCGGTAACGCTCGATCACCGTCCGATAACAGTTAGCCATGATTCACCGTACCCCGACGCGATAGCCCCGCATCACTACTATTCTCGTGCTTATGAAACGCCGAAAGGCGAAAGGAGCACCATGAAGCAGCAGAAGCTGATGGGGGCTATCGCGATCAGCGGAGTCCTCGCACTGGCCCTTGCCGGCTGTGCAGCCGATACCGGCTCGAACGACGGCAACACCACTCCCACCGAGACCAAGGCCTCGGACTACAACCCGCAGCCCCGCGAGAACCTCCAGGTCGGCGGCGAGGTCCGATTCCCGATCGCCGAGATCCCCGAGCAGCTGAACAGCTTCAACGGCGATGCTTCGGCCGACACCGCCCGCGTCGCGGCCTGGTACATGCCGCAGATCCTCCTCCAGAAGGACGACGGCACCCCGTACAAGCACGATGCGTACCTCGACGCGTGGGACATCGACACGGTCGATGGCAACACCCAGATCACGTTCACCTTCACGGATGACGCGCACTGGAACGATGGCACCGACATGGATTGGACCGCCATCGACGCCACGTGGAAGGCGAACAGCGGCAAGGACGAAGCCTTCAACCCGAACGCCACCGACGGCTACAAGCAGATCGCTTCTGTCGAGCAGGGCGACACCGCGAAGACTGCGATCGTCACCTTCGACGGCGAGTTCGCCTGGCCCGAGATGCCGTTCCTCACGGGCATCATCCACCCCGCGCTGGCCGACGCCGAGACCTTCAACACCGCGATGATCGATGACCCGCATGCTGAGTGGGGTGCAGGCCCCTACACGATCGACGAGTTCGACCCGAACTCCGACTACGTCTCTTACGTCCCCAACCCCGAGTGGTGGGGCGACGAGCCGCTGCTGGAGAAGGTCTCCTTCCAGGGCCTCGACTCCTCGGCATCGATCAACGCGTTCAAGGCTGACGAGATCGACACCGTCGAGGTCACCAGCAAGGACCGCCTTGAGCAGGTCAAGGGCATGGACGGAATCGAGCTGTACCGCGCCACCCAGACAGCCAGCACGCTGATCCAGGTCGACGCAGAGAAGCCGCAGTTCGAGGACGTCAAGGTCCGCGAGGCATTCTTCAAGGCGATCAACATCGACCAGCAGAAGGAGATCGCCTGGAACGGCCTGGACTACGAAGAGGAGCCGGCCGGTTCGCTCACGCTCTTCCCGTTCCAGCCCGGTTACTCCAACGCCCTCGCCGAGGCCGGCTGGGAGTACAACCCGGACGCTTCGAAGGAGCTCCTTGAAGAGGCCGGCTGGACCGAGAACACCGACGGCATCCGCGAGAAGGACGGCGAGACGCTCACGGTCGTTTACCCCGTCTGGAACGACAGCCCCACCAACGAGGCTCTCGCCAAGGCTCTGCAGGCGCAGATGAAGGAGGTCGGCATCGACCTTCAGATCGACATCCGCCCGCCGTCCGACTTCTCCGATGACTACAACTCGAAGAACTGGGACGTCTCGTCGCTGCGCTTCACCTCGTCCGACCCGTTCGGCGCCGCTTGGTTCTGCCAGCTGTACTGCATGGACATGGGCCTGAACCTCTCCGGCGTCCAGAACGCCGAGATGGATCAGCGCATCCACGACGAGGTCGAGTCGCTCGCGACCTCCGATGAGCAGACGGCCGCGGCCATGAAGCTCGAGGCCGAGATCTTCCAGGACTGGGGCATCATCCCGCTCTACAACGGTCCGATCATCACGGCCGCGAAGACGGGCCTGGCGAACCTCACGCCGGAGTCGTACGTCGGCATGGATGGCTTCGGCGTCCAGCCCGTCGAGAACGTCGGCTGGGAGAAGTAATCACTTCTCCCTCCGCGAGGCGGGGTCGCAGGTTCTTCCTGCGGCCCCGCCTTTCCCATCTCGTCGAATCGTGTTAACCGTCGAAAACCTGGTAGACTTGGTTCTTGGCTTGCGTGTGGGTTCTTCCCTCACGAACGTCGGAAAGCAGCCCTCTTCCTGCTCACGACAACATCCCATCCATCACTGAACGAAAGTTTCCACGCGTGGCAAACATCAAGTCGCAGATCAAGCGCATCAAGACCAACGAGAAGGCTACGGTCCGCAACAAGGCCGTCAAGTCCGAGCTTAAGACCGCTGTTCGCAAGACCCGTGAGGCCATCGCCGCCGGTGACAAGGTTGCCGCCGAGGCGACCCTGAAGGTTGCGTCGAAGAAGCTCGACAAGGCCGTCAGCAAGGGCGTCATCCACGAGAATCAGGCTGCGAACCGCAAGTCCTCGATCGCCAAGCAGGTTGCCGCTCTCTGAGCCAACCGCTGAGTGAAAGGGCCCGTCCGATTCGGACGGGCCCTTTCGCGTTTCCCAGCGCTTGTTCCGAGTCGGCTCTCAAGCCGTCGCTTCAGCGGCCGTGTCGCCGGTGACGTCATTCGCCGCGGGATCTTCGAGCGCGTGCCCGCCCAGCGGGTCGCCGTGCCAGGTGACGAGATCCCATCCGGAAAGCGGATCGCCTTCCAGCGCGCACATGCCCGTGTTGTGCAACCAGCGCTGCACCGCCTGCACGGTGTCGACGTTGCGCGCGCGGTGAGCGGCCCACATGCGGATCGCCGCCCCATGACTGACGACGGCGGCCGTCTCACCGGCATGGTTGTCGACGATCGATGCGATAGCGCGGTCATATCGGCCGAAGAAGTCCTCGCCGCTCTCCGAACCCGGCATGGCGTAGGCGAGGTCGCTCTGCGCCCATCGGGTGAGGGTACCGACGTAGCCGGCCACGGCCTCCTCATCGGTGCGCATCTCGAAGTCTCCGGCCTGGATCTCCTCCAGGCCGTCGAGCACCTCGATGTCGTATCCCGTGGAACGGGCGAGCGGTGTTCCCGTGAGTTGAGTGCGTGTCAGCCTCGATGCGTAAACACCGCGAATGTCTTCATTCGCGAGCACGCCGGGGATCGCCGCGGCCTGGACCGAGCCGAGGGGCGTGAGGCCCGCACCGGGGAAGGCCGTGTCGAGTGCACCTGCGACATTGTTGGGGGTCTGTCCGTGTCTGATCAGCAGAAGTCTCATCGGGCTCCACCCTAGGCCAGCCCGTTGTGTTTACTCTCCGAATGGCGCGCGTGTGGCGACGACCGTGACCATGCGCTCGAGGGCGAAGATCGGATCGCGGGCGGCACCCTTGACCTCCGCGTCGGCACGGGCCGTGGCTTGGATCGCCAGGCCCAGGGATCTCTCGTTCCAGCCACTGAGGTCGCGTCGTGCACGGTCGACCTGCCAGTCCTTCATGCCGAGCCTTTGCGCGAGGCTACGATTGTTCTCACGGTTCCCGGCGACGCGCGCCATCGTGCGCAGCTTCATCGCGAAGGCCGCGACCATCGGGACCGGGTCGGCCCCGGAGTCGAGCGCGTGGCGCAGGGCGATGAGCGCTTCGCCGTACCGCCCGGAGATCGCCGTGTCGGCGACGACGAATGCCGTCACCTCGACGCGGCCGCCGTAGTACTTCGTGACGGTTTCTTCCGTGATGTCGCCCTCGACGTCTCGGATGAGCTGCTGGCAGGCCGCCGCGAGTTCGGTCAGGTCGTCGGCGAAGGCCGAGACCAGCGCGCGCAGTGCGGCCGGGGCGATGCGTCGCCGCGCCGCGCCGAATTCTCCCGCAGCGAAGTCGGCCCTGTCGCTGTCGCGCTTGATCGTGGGACATGCGATCTCGATGCCGCCGCCGGTTCCTGCACGGATGCCGTCGAGCAGCTTCTTGCCGCGGACGCTGGCCCCGGTGTGGCGCATCAGGACTGTGGCCCCCTCCTGGGGGTTGTCCAGGTAGGCGACGGCCTCCTTCAGGAAGGCGTCGGAGCATTTTTCGACGCCGGCGATCCGGACGAGTCGGGGTTCTCCGAAGAGCGACGGCGAGGTCAGGGACAGAAGCGTGCCCGGTGCATAGTCGTCCGCACGCACGTCGCTAACTTCGAGGGCCGGGTCCTCGGCACGCAAATAATCGCGCACACCGGCGATCGCGCGCTCCGCGCAGACCTCTTCGGGACCGGAGACGAGCACGATCGGTGCCGGGCGCGGTTCACGCCACGAGACCTGGGGGATCTTCGTCGCCTTCGCGCCGCCACGGGCGGAGGAACGGGGTGCGGCCATGACTACGAGCCTACTCGGGCTCGTCGAGATCGGCCGCGTCGCGTACGCGTTCCGTCCAGGCGAGGAGCTCGCCATTCTCCTCCGCGAGCAGAATGCGCCCCTGCAGGTCTGTGCGCAGCGTGATCGCGCCGGAAACCTCGGTCACACCGATGATCTCGCGCCGCGGATGCCCATAGGAGTTGTTGATGCCGGCGCTGTACAGGGCGACACGGGGAGAGATCTGCGCATACAACTCCGGATGCTGATCGGCACTGCCGTGATGGGCGACTTTGACCACCGCGTATCGTCCGCGAAGCTCAGGCGCGAGCATGCGCTGCGGCTGCGCTCCGAGGTCGCCGAGGAACAGCGAGCGGGGCACCTCTCCCCCGCTGAATTCCAGCACCACGCTGCCATCGTTTCCTCCGGGGAAAGCCGCTGAGCCGGCTCGCGGCCACAGGACTTCCCAGCGAGCCCCACCCAACGCGCCGCGCATGCCGGCGGATGCTTCCACAACACGAGCGCCGCCGACTTCCAATGCTTGCAGCAGTCGCCTCTCCTCCTCTGTTCGTACCGGCCCGTGCAACACGGTTCCGATGCGACCGGCGAGGCTCGCGGCGGCGCCGGCATGATCCGCGTCGAAATGGGTGATGACGAGCAGGTCGATGCGCGAGATGCTCAGCCCGTTCAGGCAGTCGGCGATCGGTTCATCTTCCATCCCCGTATCGATCAAGGCGATCTGATGCTGCGAACGAACCAGCAGTGCATCGCCCTGGCCGACGTCGCAGGCGGCGATGGACCACCTGCCCGGCACTGTGAGAGGAGCGAGAGGACCGCCGAGGAGCATCCGGCCTCCGAGAAGCGCGACGGCGATGACGAGCGTCGCGTGCGAAAGGCCGCGGATGAGTTGCGAGCGAGCCAGCCCGTCAACGCTCAGCACGATCCCGACAGCGGTGCTGAGCAGGGCGACCGCCGAGGCTGCGAGCAGCCCGGGGACGACGGCGATGATCCCGCCGGGCACGGCCGCCGAGACGTGTGCGGTCGTCGCGATCCAAGCGGCGGGCAGCCACGCCGATGCGGCCAGGAGGTCGGCGAGCATTGGGATGGGCGCGGCAAGGCAGGCGAGCAGTCCCACGACCGTGGCGATCGGGGCCGCGGGCTCGGCGAGCATGTTCGCCGGGATCCCGATCAGAGACTGCTGTTCGGAGAACAGCGCGATGATCGGCCCGCAGGCGAGCTGCGCGGCGAGAGGGATAGCCAATGCCAAGGCGATCGGCGGCGGCATCCACCGCGCCATACCCCGCGCGAGCGGGGGCGCCAAGACGATCAGCGCGGCTGTCGCTGCCGCCGATAGAGCGAAGCCGGGCGTGGTCGCGAGCCAGGGGTCCGCGACGAGGATCCCCACGACCGCCAGGCACAGAACCCCGACCCCGGCGCCGGGACGCCCGCACAGCAGTGCCATCATGGCGAGCCCCGCCATCACGCTCGCCCGGATCACACTCGGCTCCGGCGTCACGAGCACGACGAAAGCGGCCAGCGAACCGAGGGCGAGCACAACGCGGAGCCCCCGCCCGCCCCCGCAGATCGAGACGAACCAGAAGACCGCGCCGCAGACGATGGCGCAGTTCGCCCCGGACACCGCGGTCAGATGACTCAGCCCCGAAAGCAGCATCGCCTCGTTCAGCTCGTCCGAGACGGCCCGGGTGTCGCCGACTGCGAGACCCGGGAGCAGCCCCGCACCGGGTTCGGGAAGACGAAGCGCACGGGCGACGAAGTCCTCGCGGACGCCGGCGGCGATGCCGAAGAGCCCCTCGGCGGGGCGCAGGATCTCCACATCGGTCCCGAATACGACGAGCGCCGCACGCTCGCCGGCCTCGGTCGCCATTGCCTGGCCCCTCACACGGATGACGGCGCCGAGCTCAAGCCCCGGGACCCGTTCGACTCCGATGCGCACCGGTGCTCCCGCGGGAACATCCCCCTCAGCGGGCGTGCCGGCGAGCGTCTGTGCATCGAACCAGGCTCGCCCATCGCTGCCCGTCGAGGAGGATGAGGAGATCGTTCCCCTCACCTCGATGTTCCGTCCGTCGAGCTCGATGGCGCGCTCTCGAGCAGGGGTCGCGAAGACGACCGACAGCGCCGCGGCAGCCATCGTCACCGCGATGACGGCGGGTAGACCTGCCCGCGAGCCACCCTGACCACGACTGCTCGCAATCAGCGCCCCGAATGATGTCAAAGCGGCGAGCACGAGCACCGCAGTGCACCACGCGGCGGCTCCGGGAGCATAGACGCACAGCAGCGCCGTCGCCCAGACGAGCAACGCGAGCGGCACGAGACGGAAATCGCGTACCCGCGTCGTGCCGTTCACACCCGCACCAGATCGCGAAGCCCCTCGAGCATCTTCTCCCCGATGCCCGAGACGGCCAGCAGGTCATCGACGGAGCGGAAGCGCCCGTTCTTCTCTCGCCAGTCGATGATTCGCTGAGCAAGCGCAGGTCCGATGCGCGGCAGTGTCTCCAGGGCCGCGCTGTCGGCGTTGTTGAGATCGACGCGTCCATCGCCGATCGGCGCGGCTCCCCCTCCAGCGGCGGTGTCCTCTACCGCGCCGATCATCGGCACCATGAGCTGCTCTCCATCGCTGAGCTCACGCGCCAGATTCACCGCCTGCAGATCGGCGTCCTCGAGCGTGCCACCGGCAGCCGCCAGCGCATCGACAACGCGAGCATCGCGGTCCAGCACGTAGAGCCCTGGTGCCGCGACCTGTCCGAGCACGTGCACATACAGCTCGCCGCCGCTGACGGCTTTCTGCTCGGAAAGTGCCGGATCCTCGTCGAAGGCGATCGCCTGCATCGGCGCGGCCTGCCCGCGCATGATCCCGAGACCCACCGCGCCCGAGAGCACGACGAGCCCAAGCACCACCGCGGCACCGATGCTCAGCCGGAGGCGCGCACGCCCATCCGGACGCTCAGATTCAGAATCGCTCGTTGTCACCCCGCCACGCTAGGCCGCCGCGACCGAGACGAAAGCGCCCAGTCGCCCGCTTCTGTTGAGAAACGGACGACCGGGCGCCCGGTGCAGAAGAAGAGCCTCAGCCCTTGACGGCGAAGTTGACCAGCTTCGGCTCGCGGACGATCACCTTGACGATCTCCTTGTCGCCGATCGCACGGATCACGCGCTCATCGCCGCGGGCGAGGGCTTCGAGCTCCTCCGCGGAGATCGTCGCGGGGACTTCGAGCTGGGCGCGGACCTTGCCGTTGACCTGCGCGACCGCAGTGATGGTGTCCGCGACCATGAGCGCCGGGTCCGCCTCGGGCCAGGTGACCAGCCCGACGGACGGCTCGTGCCCGAGTGCCTCCCACATCTCCTCCGCCGTGTGCGGGGCGATCAGGTCGAGCATCATCGCGACGGTCTCGACGGCCTCGCGCACCGCGGGATCGGCAGCGCCGGCGTCCGAATCGACCGTCTTGCGCGTCGTGTTGACGAGGTCCATGAGTCGGGCGACCAGAACGTTGAACTTGGTCTGCTCGACGAGGCCCGGAGCATCCGCCAGCAGGCGGTGCGTCACGCGGCGCAACGCTGCCGCACCGCCTGTTCCGTCGGTCCCCACGCGCGAGGCGACCTCATGGCTCAGACGCATCGCACGGGACAGGAACTTCTGGGCGCCCGTGGTGGAGACATCGGCCCAGTCCTTGTCGTCCTCCACAGGGCCGGCGAAGGCGAGACCGGTGCGCAGCGCATCGGCGCCGTGCTTGTCGAGCTCCTCCTGGAAGAGCACGAGGTTGCCCTTGCTCTTCGACATCTTCGAGCCGTCGAGGATGATCATGCCCTGGTTGATGAGACTCGAGAAGGGCTCGGTGAAGTCGACCAGGCCCATGTCGAACAGCACCTTCGTGATGAAGCGCGCGTACAGCAGGTGCAGGATCGCGTGCTCGACACCGCCGATGTACGAGTCGACCGGAGCCCAGCGCTTGGCCTCATCGGTGTCGAAGGCGACCTGGTCGCTGTTCGGCGAGAGGAAGCGCAGGAAGTACCAGGAGCTGTCGACGAACGTGTCCATCGTGTCGGGGTCGCGCAGCACGGGGTCGCCCGAGACCGGGTCGACCGTGCGGACCCACGACTCGGCCGCGCCGAGGGGCGAGGAGCCCTTGGGCTTGAGGTCGAGGCCCTCGACGCTGGGCAGCTTGACGGGGAGCTGCTCGGCGGGGACAGGGCTGACCGAGCCGTCCTCGTGGTGCAGCATCGGGATCGGCGTGCCCCAGAAGCGCTGCCGCGAGATCAGCCAGTCGCGCAGACGGTAGTTCTTCGCCGCGCGCCCGGTGCCGCGCTCTTCGAGCTGCTCGATGGCGCGGGCGATCGCCTCGGTCTTGGGGAGACCGTCGAGGTCGCCGGAGTTGATGAGCACGCCCTCGCCGGTCAGCGCCACTCCGGTCTTCGCCGGGTCGAGGTCGTCGAGGGTCTCTTCGGCGTCGGCCGCGCGAGTGTTGACGACGACCGTGACGGGCAGGTCGAAGGCGCGGGCGAAATCGAGGTCGCGCTGGTCGTGCGCGGGGACCGCCATGACGGCGCCGTGGCCGTAGTCGGCGAGCACGTAGTCGGCCGCCCAGACGGGCAGCTTCTCGCCATTAACGGGGTTGATGGCGTAGCGCTCCAGGAACACACCGGTCTTCGGGCGGTCGGAGGCCTGACGGTCGATGTCGGTGGTCTTCTGGACGTTCTCGAGGTACGTGCGGAACTCGTCGCGGACCTCATCGGATGCTTCGGCGACGAGCTCTGCGGCGAGGTCGGCATCGGGGGCGACGACGAAGAACGTCGCGCCGTGGAGGGTGTCGGGACGCGTCGAGAAGACCGTGACCGGCTCGTCGCGACCCTCGATGCGGAAGTCGACGTCGGCGCCGATGGAGCGGCCGATCCAGTTGCGCTGCATCTGCAGCACCTTGTGCGGCCAGTGGCCCTCGAGCTGGTCGAGGTCGTCGAGAAGGCGATCGGCGTAGTCGGTGATCTTGAAGTACCACTGGGTGAGCTTCTTCTTGATGACCTCGGCGCCGCAGCGGTCGCAACGCCCGTCGACGACCTGCTCGTTGGCGAGCACCGTCTGGTCATTGGGGCACCAGTTGACCGGGCTCTTCTTTCGGTAGGCGAGGCCGCGCTCGTGCATCTGCAGGAACAGCCACTGGTTCCAGCGGTAGTACTCGGAGTCGGACGTGTGCAGCTCACGCGTCCAGTCGAAGGAGACGCCGTAGGCCTGGAAACCGACCTTCTGCTGGTCGATGTTCTGGTACGTCCACTCGCGGGGGTCGGCGCCGCGGCGGATGGCCGCGTTCTCGGCGGGCAGGCCGAAGGAGTCCCAGCCGATCGGGTTCAGGACGTTGTGCCCCCGGTGGCGCCAGTAACGCGCGACGATGTCGGAGTAGAGGTAGTTCTCGGCGTGCCCCATGTGCAGGTCGCCCGAGGGGTACGGGAACATCGCCAGCACGTACTTGCGCGGGCGCGCGTCGTCGGCATCGCCGGCGACGAACGTCTCGTTCTCTGCCCAGTACTGCTGCCACTTGGCCTGGATGTCATGCACCGACGTAGTCTCGTCGGCGGCGTCGGTGGGTGTGGGCAGGTTTTCAGACAACGAACGGCCAATCTCAGGAAGCGGACTGCACAAAAGTCGGGCGCTTCCAGGATATCCGATGACTATCCGCGCCAGGTGTCGGGCAGCTCCGCTCCGAGGGCTGCCAGTGGCGCCCGTGCCTTGGTCGCGACCTCGGCGACCTCGTCGGCGGCGAGCGATCCCCAGGTGATCCCTCCCCCTGCTCCGACGACCGCCCCCTCCGTATCGATGACGATGCTCCGGATCACCATCGCCAGATCGACAGCCCCGTCCACGCCGATATAGCCGAAGCATCCGCTATACACACCGCGCGGTGCGCGCTCGAGCCGGTTCAGGACCGTCATGGCCGACAGCTTCGGGGCTCCCGTCATGCTGCCGGCGGGGAAAACCGCCCGCTGCAGCCGCCGCACCGTGGTGCCCGTGGCAAGCCGGCCGCTCACCGTGCTCACGAGCTGGTGCACCGCAGGGTACGACTCGATCTGCCAGAGTCCGTCGACGCGGACCGTTCCCGGCTCGCAGATCCGCGAGAGATCATTGCGCATCAGATCGACGATCATGACGTTCTCCGCGCGTTCCTTGGCGCTCGCGAGCAGCTCTTCGGCGAAGGCGATGTCGGATGCTGCGTCCCGGCCCCGCGGCCGGGTGCCCTTGATCGGGCGGGTGACGATACGGTTGCCTTTCGTCCGCAGGAACGTCTCCGGGCTGGCGCTGAGCAGAGCGCGCCCGCCGATCCGTAGGAAGCCGCCGTGGTGACTGGGGCTCGCTCGACGGAGCCGCCGGTAGACCGCAGCCGGGTCGTGCGCGCCGGGCACGCTGAAGCGCGTCGTCAAGCACAGCAGGTAGGCGTCTCCGGCGCGGATCGCGTCACGGCAGTCCTCGATCAGCGCCGCGTATTCGTCGGGTGCGTGCCGCGCCACGGCGACGCGTACAGCCTCGGACTCCGACCTTGCCTGCGCGGAATTCTGAGCGGATGCCGCGATCCATCCGTCGACCGTCTGCCGATCGCCGAGGGCCCAGATCTCTCCGGACGCATGATCGACGGCTATCGCCGCGCGCAGGCGCACCCAGGCCGGAGCATCCGCGCTGTCCGAAACCGGTGCGCCTGAGACGGCGGCGCCGCTCTCGTAGTCCAACCAGCCGACCCACCCGTCGCACAGCGGGGGCCCGGCTCCCGCCTCGGGATCGCCCAGCACCACCGCACCGGGGCCATCCGGATCCGCATATCCGACCCCGAGGAAGCTCCATCCCTCCCCGGCATCCGTTCCGGCGTCCAGCCAGAAGAGGTCGTCCTCGCCGTCGACGAGGACGAGGAACAGCGCTTCAAGATCGAGCGGCGGATCCGTGGCGCGGCGGATCACGCAGGCGGGGTGCGGCACCCTCTCAGCGTAAAGCGCACAAGACACCGTATTCTCGGGCGGGTGGATGACTTCCTTCTCTGGCTGTTCGACCTCGTCCAGGCGGTCGGCCCCCTCACCCGCACGCTGATCGCCGGCGTCGCGGTGATGCTGGAGACGAGCATCCTCATCGGGCTCATCGTCCCCGGGGACACCATCGTCATCATCGCTTCCCTCGGTGTCGAAGGATTCCCCCAGGCGATCGCCATGATCATCGCCGTTGTGATCGGCGCACTTATCGGCGAGAGCATCGGCTTCTGGCTCGGACACTGGCTCGGCCCGCGCATCCGGCATTCCTGGGTCGGTCGCCGCATCGGCGAAGGAAATTGGCAGCGCGCCGAGAACTACCTGCAGCGCCGCGGCGGCGTCGCGATCTTCCTCTCGCGCTTCCTGCCCGTCCTGCACTCGCTCGTTCCGCTGACCGTCGGAATGAGCGCCTACTCCTACCGTCGGTTCCTCGCCTGGACCGCCCCCGCCTGCCTGCTCTGGGCCGGAGCGTATGTGAGCGTCACCTCGCTCGCCGCCGGTGGATTCCGGGAACTCGTCGACCGCGTGCACTTCGCCGGATACATCTTCGTCGCCGTCATCATCGTCTTCCTCCTCGTGATCTGGCTCGGTAAGAAGCTCCTCACCCGGTGGGAGGCCCGACACATGCACACCGCGGACTCGGCAGAGAGCGCCGCTCCGAGCATGAAAGACTGAAGGGGATGTCCGAAGACAGCGTAGCCAAGCCCCGGATCCACTGGTTCGCGCGCCTCGAACACCGCCTGCACGCCTGGCGGGAGCGTTGGGCGCGACGCCGGGGGCGTTCGGCGACCATTCTCCCCTTCCCCGGCTACGGCGGAACCGGGTGGGTTCGAGTGGTGGGCCGCGTGCTCATCGTGCCGCCGCGCCGCCGCACGGAGAACGGGGAGTACGCGAGCGTGCGCGGGTGGCGCAGCTTCGTCGGCATCCCGATCGGCTTCGCGAAGGCCCAGGTCACGATCTGCGGCCAGACCCACGAGGTCATCGCCGATCGTGGCGGCGTCATCGATGCTGTGATCCCCGCCGAGCTCGCCCCCGGTTGGCAGAGCTTCACGATGAGCGTCGAGGGCCAGGAGCCCGTCGACGCCACAGCATTCATCGTCGCCGACGATGTCGGGTTCGGCGTGCTCTCCGATATCGACGACACCGTGATGGTCACGGCGCTGCCGCGTCCTTTCGTCGCCGCATGGAACTCCTTCGTCATCGACGAGCATGCCCGTCAGCCCGTCCCCGGTATGGCCGTCCTGCTCGACCAGCTCATCCAGCAGAATCCCGGCTCGCCGATCATCTACGTCTCGACCGGCGCCTGGAACGTGGCACCGACGCTGACCCGGTTCATGAGCCGCCATCTCTTCCCCTCCGGCGCGATGCTGCTGACCGACTGGGGCCCCACGCATGATCGGTGGTTCCGCAGCGGGCGCGAGCACAAGCTCACGAACCTGCGTCGCATCGCCACCGAGTTCCCCCATATGAAGTGGCTCCTCATCGGTGACGACGGTCAGCATGACGAGGCCATCTACGGCGAGTTCATGCAGGAGCACCCCGAGCTCGTCGCCGGAGTGGCCATCCGTCAGCTCTCCACCGCGGAGGCGATGCTCGCCGGCGGCCGAGCGGCCTCCGACGATCACTCCGATCTCACTGCGCCCTGGGTCGCGGCATCCGATGGCGCGGGGCTCCGCGAACGCCTCACCGACGTCGGCATCCTGCGCTCATGACCCGAGCAGCACCCCTCTCCCGCACCGACTGGCAGGCGCGGGAGGGCGCCCATCAGGATCGCGCTGATGCGCTCACCGCCGAGCACCGTGATCGCGCGACGCGGGGCGAGAAGCATCCGGTGTGGGACTTCCTGTTCACCTACTACTCGTACTCCCCCGCCCAGCTGCGTCGCTGGCATGCCGGAGCCGGAATCCAACTGAACGATGCATCCGAGCGCGCCGACTGGCGCTGGTATTCGCCGGGCTCCGAGCCCGGATCGGTCGTTGCGGACGCCGCTGATTTCGCGGAGCAGAAGGCCCCTCTGGCCGGCCTCATCGAATCCATCCTGCGTCGCACGGCCTCCCGCCCGGGACAGTTCGGATGCTTCGGCCTGCACGAGTGGGCGATGGTCTACCGCGACGACGAGCACCGGCACAGCGCCCCTCTCCGGCTCGGACAGGCCGGAACCGATGCGGTCGTCGACGCGCACGACCTGCGCTGCACGCACTTCGATGCTTTCCGATTCTTCACGCCCGACGCCATTCCGCGCAATCGGCAGGCGCTGACGCGAGCCGATCAGCCTGTGCTCGAACAGCCCGGTTGCCTTCATGCCGGCATGGACATATACAAGTGGGCCATGAAGCTCGGCCCGATGATCCCCGGTGAGATCCTCCTCGATTCCTTCGAGCTGGCCCGCGATATCCGTCTGCTCGACATGGAGGCCGCACCCTATGACCTGTCTGGCTGGGGAGTCATCCCCGTGCCGATCGAGACGAGCGAGGGCAAGGCCGAGTACGTGCGCCGCCAGCGCAGATTCGCCGAGCGCGGCAATGCGCTACGGGCACGGATGCTGGAAGCCTGGCTCGGACAGGATCAGTCGGCGGGCGACCAGACGGCGGCGGATGCCGCACGCTCCAGCCGCAGCGTCATGACGCGCTCCGCGGCATCCTGAAGCCGTTCCTCGTCGATGACCCCGTTCTCCACGGCCGTGACGATCCCCTGCGTGATGTCGACAACGGTCTGCGGGGTCGAGTGCGCGATCGTCAGCACGAGGTCGTTTCCCGCGGCGACTGCGGCGACCGCGTTGGCGACCGGGTCGGCATAGGCCGCGATTCCGCTCGACTGCAGCATGCCGAGATCATCGGTCACGATGACCCCGTCGAACCCGAGGTCGTCGCGGGCGATGGCATGCCACGTCGCCGACATCGACGCCGGGAGTTCATCGACCGCGGTGTAGGCCAGATGCCCGAACATCAGAAGGGAGGCTCCGGCTTCGATCCCCGCGACGAAGGGCACGGCATCCGTCTCCTCCCACTGCGCACGGGACTTCGATGTCGACGGGATCAACTCGTGGGAATCACCCGGTGTCGCACCGTGCCCGGGGAAATGCTTGAGCGTCGAGGCGGCGAGCGGCTCTTCTGCGGCTACAGCCGCAGCGACGCGTGCTGCCGCCGAAACGGGGTCGGCGCCCAGCGCCCGACCGTAGATGAACGACCCCGTATCGGCCGTCGTATCCGCCACCACTCCGAAGTTCACCGTGGCCCCCGCGCGGGCGACCAGCGCCGCACGCCCGGCGAAAGCGACCTGCGTCTGCTCGACCGGTGCGTTCTTCAGCATCGTCGACGCGGCGAAGTCGTCCCACGGCAGGCGGGAGACCAGTCCGCCCTCCTGGTCGATCGCGACGAGCGCCGGAACAGCGGGGTCGGCACTGAGCGCTGCCGTGATCCGCTGAAGCTGGCCTTCGTCGTCCGGGATGTTCGCGCCCATGAGGATGAAGCCGCCGATCCCCGTGTCGGCCATGTACTGCGCGAGCACCGCGGGATCCGTCGCGGGGATATGCCCCATGACGATGCTCGCCGCCCGTTCCTGTGTCGTCATCGCCTCGACCAGACGCGTTGCGTGCTGCGCCGGAGCCGACTTCTCGGCGCGCTGCACCATCGTGAGGGCAGGTGCTGCAGCGGCCGCCGGCATACCGATGAGGCCCAGGGCGATCACAAGGGCGGCGGAACCGCGAGCAGCGTTCTTCGCCATCGCGCTCAGCGGCGCAGAGCTGTGCGGATCGGCTCGGTAGAATCTGCCGTGCCGTTGCCGAAGCGGATGGTGCGCCCGATCGTCAACGGCTCGCGCAGCGTCGCGGCGATGACCTCGGCGACGTCGGCACGGGCGACCTCTCCGCGCCCCGCGGGGTCGCGTGCGATCCGGCCGGTCGGCTCGTCGAAGGTGAGGCCACCGGGACCTAGGATCGTGCCCTCGAGATCCGTGCCGCGCAAGTGCTCGTCCGCGGCCCACTTCGCATCCGCATAGGGGAAGAACGAGTCGCCCTCGGGAACACCGTGCTCGGCGGTCGAACCGATCCAGGAGACCATGACGTATCTCTTCACTCCGGCGGCGGAGGCGGCATCCATCGACCGAATCGCGGCATCCCGATCGACCGCATAGGTTCGCTCCGGGTTGCCCCCGCCCGCACCGGCCGACCAGACGACCGCATCATGCCCGCGGAGGATCTCCGCGAAACCCGTGGTGTCGGTCTTCTCGACATCGACGACGAGCGCGGTGGCTCCGGTAGCCTCGACTTCCGCCCGATGATCAGGATTGCGGATCACCGCCGTCACCTGATCGCCGTTCCCCACGAGGAGCGGAGCGAGCAGCAGAGCGATGCGGCCGTGACCGCCGAAGACGATGACCCGAGACATGCGTCCAGGCTAGTCTCCCCGGCGGCATTCCGGGCCGCGATAATCGAGCCATAAACGAACGCGAGCTGACCACGTAGCTCACCCTCGACTTCGATGAGGTCGCTGGCGGCTGCAGCACCCGACGCTTCCAAGACACGGTGAAGGACGTCGCACGGCCGGCGACCGAGAACGCCCTCATGGTCGCTGGCCGGGTCTCCAAGATCAGCGAGTCGTTCTCCTGGGAGTGCGACCCGGATGCTCTCCTCCGCCCGTGGCGCATCACCGGTCGGAGCGCTGATCTGACATGTACGCCGTTCTTCAACCGGCGCTCGAGAACCAATGCTCTCGTGATCACGACCCGCACGGATCAGCTGTTCGGAGTCTGGACCGGGTGGGCTCTGGATGCCGCGGAAATTGCGTTTGCGTGGATGGCATCGAGGGCTGGGCGGAGGACGTGCTCAACCGGTGGTGACCGGCGCACCGAGCGCGGTGCGCACCCCGAGCGCCGCCGTGCGTCCGGCACGATTCGCACCGATCGTGCTCGCGGAAGGGCCATAACCGACCATCTGCACACGAGGATCCGCGACAGCTCGGGTTCCGCGGCCGCGCCGGTCGAGCTGGATGCCCCCGGCGGCGCTCCGCAGCTTCAACGGTGAGAGATGCGCGATGGCCGGTCGGAATCCGGTCGCCCAGAGGATTGCATCGACGGGTTCGAAGGAGCCATCTGCCCAGCGCACGCCGTCGGGCTCGACCCGCTGGAACATCGGGCGACGGTCGGCGTAGGCGCCCAGGCCCCAGGCCTCCTGCTCCTGCGGCCGGAGCATGAGGCCGGTCACACCCACCACGCTCTGCGGCGGGAGCCCCTCCGCGACGCGCTTCTCCACCAGCGCGACCGCTGCGGCGCCGGCCTCCGGCGTGAACTCGTCATCCCGCCAGATCGGCTCCCGCCGCGTCACCCACAGCGTCTCCGTGATCGGGGCGAGCGACCCGAGGAACTGCACGGCAGAGGCTCCCCCGCCGACGACCAGCACCCGCTGCCCCCGGAAATGCTCCGGCCCCGGATAGTCGATGGTGTGCAGGTGCTCGCCCAGGAACGTCACCATTCCCGGATAACGCGGAAGGAACGGCTGCGTCCAGGTTCCGGTCGCGTTGACGACTGTTCGAGTGCGCCAGGTGCGCTCCCCCGCCCGCACGACGAGAATGCCGTCATCATCCGTCACGCTGTCGACCTGGACGGGACGGATCACCGGGAGATCGTGCTCCGTCTCATAGGCGGCGAAGGATGCCGGTACGACGATGTTCGCGCGCTGGGCGTCGCGCACCGGCGCCGCGGCATCCGGGAGTTCGGCGACGCCGTGGACGTCGCTCATCGTCAGCGCATCCCACCGGTGCTGCCAGGCGCCACCCGCCGATGCGTTCGCGTCGAGCACGACGTGACGGATTCCCAGACGCTGCAGGTGGTACGACGCTGACAGCCCCGCCTGGCCCGCCCCGATGACGACGCTCTCCCAGATATCCATGCCCGTCACAACGTCGATCACAGCCCGGGTGTTCCCGCATCCCAAAACGAAACACCCGGGCGCCGCGCTCGATTCGCGCGGCCGACGACTCCTGTTGTAAGCTTTTCTTGTTGCCCCGGGAACGGGGAAACAAAACAAGATGGGCCTGTGGCGCAGCTGGTAGCGCACCTGCATGGCATGCAGGGGGTCAGGGGTTCGAGTCCCCTCAGGTCCACCCAAAGTGTCTTACGGGAACACGCGACATCGAAAGATGTGGTGTGTTCCCGTTTCGCTTCCTTGCCTTCGTCGCCGCCGTCGTGCGCCTCACGGAAGATCGTTGCGAACGGCTCTGCGAGGTGTGGCCGTAGTTGTTCGTCGTCGGTGATGTCGAGCCGGGTGTAGAAGGCTTGGTTCGCGAGTCGTCGGTCGTCATCGCCCGAGTGGGCGTAGGCGCGGTGCGCGTCGGTGATCAGGCGCAGGCTGTCGTGGAGGAACGCGCGTCCGCCGGTGTGGTGCTCGCTGTGCTCGGCAAGGCGACGGTTCACGTCCGCCAGCCCCGCGCGGATTCGATCCTGGTGGCGCTTCAACGTTGTCAGGTCGATGGCGTCGGCGAAGTGCGCCGCGAGGAGCTTGTCGGACTCGGCTTCCAGGCGTGCCCGGTTCGCGGTCAGGTCCGCGACTTCCTGGTCCTGGCCCGCGTTGCGTTTGTCGAATGCCGCATCAACGTCGGCTGCGAGCCGCTGGTAGGTGGCGTCGCTGATCGTGAGGGAGGCGTAGGAGTCCGCGACCAGGCGCTCGGCGACGGCGACGGGCACGGCCCGTCGTGTGCAGTTCGTTTTCTTCGCGGCGCGGCCGGAGCAGATGAAGTAGGCGTAGGTCGTCCCGCGCGGATTCGTGGCGAAATCGAGCAGCATGCGTGACCCGCAGGTGCCGCAGTGCAGGAGTCCTTTGAGGTGATGTGCGTGCTGAACGTGCCGGGTCATCTTCGCCGTCCGCGCCCGGAGCAGCGACTGCACTTTGTCGAACAGTTCCGGTTCCACGATCGGCTCGTGCGCGCCGGGATGCAGTGCACCCTTGTAGCGGATCACTCCCGCGTAGTACGGGTTCGTCAGGAGCTTGTAGAGGGTGTTCTTCCCCAGCGGCTTCGAGGGGCGCTTGGGCGTCGGCACCGTCAGCAACCCCCGTGCTGTCAGCTCACGGAGCAGCCCGGTGACGGAGGTCTCGCCGGTCACGTAGTGCTCGAACGCCCAGGTGATGAGCGGTGCGCGTTCGGGATCAACCTCAACCGTGCGCACCTCCCTGCCGTTGTCGTCGGTGCGGCGCACGTTGAGGTAACCGATGGGTGCGCGCATGGGCGTGCCGCCCTGCGCGACCTTCTGCGTCAGCCCCTTCGTGACCTCGGTGGCGAGGTTGCGACTGTAGAACTCGGCAATGCTCGACATGATGCCGTGCACGAGCATCCCCGACGGTGTCTGATCAATCGACTCCGTAGCGGAGACGAGTGTGACGCCCGCATTGATGAGGGCTTCGTGAATCTTCACGTCGTCGGCGCGGTTGCGGGCGAGGCGGTCGAGCTTATGCACGATGCAGAACTGCACCCGCGTCGCCGCGATGAACGCCAGCATCTCCTGCAGCCCGTCACGGTCGGCGGAGCGTGCGGACTCGCCCGCGTCGACGAACTCCCGCACGATCCGTGCGCTCAGCTCGTCGGCCTTGCGGTGGTTCGCCTCCCGTTGCGCGGGGATGGAGAACCCTTCCTCGGTACCGCCGCGTTCGGCCTGCTCGCGGGTGGAGACACGCAGGTAGGACACGGCCAGCAGCACCGGCTTGTCGCCCGCGCCAGAGCCGACGGCATCAAGCGGTGTGAGGGTGGGAGCGATGTAGGGGGTCATGCGGTGCTCCTTCGGTGCTGCGCGGGTTTGTCTTCTACTCTGCCTCGCCGGTCTGACATCAGACTCAGATTCTCAGGGGCCGGAAGACCGTAGGGATCAGGTTGGCCGTCTCGGTAGGCGTCGTAGCGGGTCTGGGTGATGTTCAGCACCCACTCCACCAGCTTCTCCACATCCGGCTCCGCGCGGCGGATCGTGCGGAGCCGAAGCACCGGATCACTCCCCGCCCCTGAGTCGAGCGCACCCCGGTCTTGCGCCGCGCGATGGTGGCGCTGACGGGTCGGGGCTGGGGTCAGGATACTCACCTCAATCTCACGCGACAGCAGGTACGCCATATCAAGGTAGCACACACTTGGCGTAACGGCCATTGTTTGAGATGAATCGGAGGTTCCACTACCATCAAGAGCATGAGTCAAGACGTGGAGGACGTTCCCCTGCTGGTCGCTGAAGACCTGCCAGCGGGCTGGGCGATGCCCGATCCGCCCGTGATCGAATCCTCTGCCGACTCTGTCGCGATCGACGCCGCGCTCAAGTACGACAAGCGGAGATACCCGACGCCGGGGCCGGACGGAGAACTGCGCGGGTACAACGATGGCCGCGATGGGCGCTGGTTCCTCATCCAGCACGTCCAGTCCTACACCCGCGTGCTGCTGCGGTTGCAACGCCAGTACCTTATGCACCAAGAGCCGATGGGTGAAGTGCGGATCACGGGAATCATCTACCTGCCCGAACAGGCCGGTGACCCAGTAGCAAGCCCAATGCTCCGAAACCTCCCCACGTCCCGGATTGAGGCGGCTATCAACCGCCGCCAGTTCACCGTCACCGGCGCTACCCGCTTCGAAGGTGGCACCCTCACCATGCCGTCTGGTCGCGTCATGCGATCCGAAGACGTGATGAAACCGCTCGGGAACCCGAAGCGCACACCAGACTTCTACGAAGTCGTCGCCCTGCAACACACGCGCCTCGTGGACGATGGCGAACCCAACCCCACCGCACGCATGGCCGAGATCAGCCGGGTGCCGCTCTCGACCGCGCAAGGTTGGGTCGCCCGCGCACGCCGCAAAGGGCTCCTCCCGCCCGGACGCCGAGGCCGCGCCGGATAACCGGACGAGGCGCAGGGCATGACTAATGTTTCCTTGAGAGGTGCGACGGCGGCAGACCGTGGGCTGCTCGCGCGGGCGACGCTCGACGACCTGAACTGGAAAAGCCCGCGCTTCACCAGGAGCGAGGTCGAGGACACCCCGCAGTTTCGCCACTACTACGACGAGTGGCCGACTGGCGAAGACTTCGGCCTTGTCGCAGAGGACACCACAGGGGTAGCGGTCGCGGCGGTCTGGCTTCGCTACTTCACCGCAGACGGCCCCGGCTACGGCTTCGTCGCCGCGACCACCCCGGAGCTAAGCATCTGGGTCGATGCCGAGCACCGAGGCCAAGGCATCGGCGGACTGCTTCTGCGCCAGGTGGCCGAGGTAGCTCGATCCCGTGGCGTTGCTGCGATCAGCCTCTCAGTCGAGGACGGCAACCCCGGCGCGCGACTCTACGTTCGGCACGGGTTCCGACCCGCACCGAACGGCACACCTGGCTGCCTGCTCATGCAACTCTGAAGCGAGCCTTCCGCCGCCCATCGGCGGGCTTCGTGGTCAGTCAATGACGGCGGCAACCGCTTCGATCTCGACCAACTGGTCGTCGTAGCCGAGCACGGTCACGCCCATCAACGTGCTCGGCACGTCGTGTTTCCCGAAGGCGTCGCGCACGACCTCCCACGCCGCTACAAGATTGCTCTGCGACGAGGATGCAACCAGTACCCGCGTGCTGATGACATCCTGGATCGTCGCGCCGGAGGCGGCTAGAGCGCGCTTCATCGTCTCGACGCACGCGGCAGCCTGGCTCGCGTAGTCGCCGACCGCGACGGTCGCGCCGTGCTCGTCCAGTGGGCATGATCCGGCGAGGAAGATCAGCCGAGAGTCTTTCGGCGCTGTCGCCGCGTACGCGTACTCGGCAATGTCTGAGAGGTCGGCGGCGCGGATCAGCTGAACAGAACTCGGCATGCCCCCATTCTCTCAGGACAGCTGACGCCGTTGCGTCTGCGCCAACCTGGCCCCACGCTGCCGCCCCTTGTCGCACACTGACACCCACCCACGCACGCACGCACAGCACGCGCACCGCGCCCAGTCGCCTGCATCCAGCATCCCCGATTCTCGCCCCTCTCTCAGAATGAACGTATCCTAAGTGCCGTAGTTGCTGATACGTTAGATGCCCAATGAAGCAGCGGAAGGATGGCGGTCGAGGTGCATGGCGGTGTGATCC
>NZ_CANROA010000011.1 GCF_947632095.1 uncultured Microbacterium sp.
TCCGCGACGCGCAGCTGGCCGGTCACCCAGTAACCCGCCTCGCCCTCGTTGTAACGGGCCGAGACCACCAGGAAGTCACCGCCGATCCACGTTCCCGCCGTCTCGACTCGTTGGCCGACATACGGCTCCGGAAGATACTCGCCCGGTTCGAGGACCTCGCCCAGCGGACGCACCTCCTCGGTGACGCCCACCGGTGCGGGATCGGTGTCGATCGCGCGCTCCAGCTGCCACCGTCCGAGGAACGCGAAGATCCCCGCGACGGCCAGGCATGCCAGCAGCACGGCGATCCACCGCCCGCGCAGCATGACCTCACGAAGGGTCGGCGCGAACTCCTGCGATGTCGTCACGATGGGCGATGCGTCGCTCAGGACTGCTGGTAGGGGGCAAGGACGACCTCGACGCGCTGGAACTCCTTGAGGTCGGAGTACCCGGTCGTGGCCATCGACTTGCGGAGCGCACCGATGAGGTTCGCCGTGCCGTCGGCGACCGGCGCCGGCCCGTAGAGGATCTCCTCCAGCGTGGCGATGCCGGGCGTCTCGACGCGGCGGCCGCGTGGAAGCTGCGGGTGGTGCGCCTCGGGGCCCCAGTGGAATCCGCGGCCCGGAGCATCCGTCGCGCGGGCGAGTGCGACTCCGAGCATGACGGCGTCCGCACCCATCGCGAGGGCCTTGACGATGTCGCCCGAGGTGCCCACGCCACCATCGGCGATCACGTGCACGTAGCGTCCGCCCGACTCGTCGAGGTAGTCACGGCGCGCGGCCGCGACATCGGAGACGGCCGTGGCCATCGGAGCGTGGATGCCGAGGGTCGCACGTGTCGTCGACGCCGCTCCCCCACCGAAGCCGACGAGCACGCCGGCCGCACCGGTGCGCATGAGGTGCAGCGCCGCGGTGTAGGTGGCCGCGCCGCCGACGATCACCGGCACGTCGAGGTCGTAGATGAACTTCTTCAGGTTCAGCGGCTCGGCGACGCTGGAGACGTGCTCGGCCGAGACGGTCGTGCCGCGGATGACGAACAGGTCGACGCCGGCAGCGGCGACCGTGTCGTAGAACTCCTGCGTGTGCTGCGGGGTGAGCGATCCGGCGACGGTCACGCCGGCCTCGCGGATCTCGGCCAGACGCGCGGTGATCAGCTCGGCCTTGATCGGCTCGGAGTACAGCTGCTGCATGCGCACAGTCGCCTTCTCAGCGGGCAGGCCCGCGATCTCGGCGAGCAGCGGTTCGGGGTTCTCGTATCGGGTCCACAGGCCCTCGAGGTCGAGAACGCCCAGGCCGCCGAGCTTTCCGAGCATGATGGCGGTGTGCGGGCTGACGACCGAGTCCATCGGAGCGGCGATGATCGGAGTGTCGAACGAGAAGGCGTCGATCGTCCACGCCGTCGACACGTCCTCGGGGTTCCGCGTCCGTCGGGACGGGACCACCGCGATGTCGTCGAACGTATATGCGCGGGTCGCGCGCTTGCCTCGGCCGATTTCGATGTCCATGCTCACCCCACAAGCCTACCCCGCCCGCTTCGGAGTCCTCCCCGCGGGGATCTCCCACGTATCGAGTCCCGTCTACGCATCGAGCTCCCGTCGTATCTGCGTGGATACGACGGGAGCTCGATGATAAAGCGGGGGCTCGCGGAAGAGTTACTTCTTGTAGTTCGGCGCCTCGACGACGATCTGAACGTCGTGCGGGTGCGATTCCTTGAGGCCTGCTGCCGTGATGCGCACGAACTTGCCACGTGTCTTCAGCTCTTCGATGGTGCGGGCACCGACGTAGAACATCGACTGGCGAAGCCCCCCGACGAGCTGGTACGCCACCGCGGAAACCGGACCGCGGTAGGGAACCTGGCCCTCGATGCCCTCGGGGATGAGCTTGTCATCGCTCGGCACATCGGCCTGGAAGTAGCGGTCCTTCGAGTAGGAGGTCTGCTTGCCGCGAGTCTGCATGGCGCCCAGCGATCCCATGCCGCGGTACTGCTTGAACTGCTTGCCCGACTGGAAGACGATCTCGCCCGGCGACTCGTCCGTGCCCGCCAGCAGCGAGCCCAGCATGACGGCATCCGCACCGGCGACCAGCGCCTTGGCGATGTCGCCCGAGTACTGCAGCCCGCCATCGGCGATCACCGGGATGCCCGCGGGACGCGCGGCGAGGGATGCCTCGTAAACAGCGGTCACCTGCGGGACGCCCACACCCGCGACGACGCGCGTCGTGCAGATGGAGCCCGGCCCCACACCGACCTTGACGGCGTCGACACCGGCGTCGACGAGCGCCTGCGCACCCTGACGCGTCGCGACGTTTCCGCCGATGATGTCGATGTGCTCGAAGGACTCATCGGCCTTGAGCCGCTTCACGAGATCGATGACGCCCTGGGACTGACCGTTCGCGGTGTCGACAACGAGCACGTCGACGCCGACGTCGCGCAGCGCCTCGGCGCGCTCCCAGGCGTCTCCGAAGAAGCCGATCGCCGCGCCCACGCGCAGGCGGCCCTGGTCGTCCTTGGTGGCGAGCGGGTACTTCTCGCTCTTGTCGAAGTCCTTGATCGTGATGAGCCCCGCGAGCTTGCCGTCCTCGTCGATCAGCGGCAGCTTCTCGACGCGGTGCTTCGCGAAGAGCGCGATGACCTCGCCGGCTGCGACCCCGACGGGCGCGGTGACGAGGTTCTCGCTCGTCATGACGTCCTTCACGAACGTGCTCTGGCGCTCGAAGCCCGACACGAAGCGCATGTCGCGGTTCGTGATGATCCCGACCAGACGACCTTCGTCATCGACGACGGGAAGTCCGGAGATGCGGTACTTCGCGCACAGATCGTCGACCTCTTCGACGGTCGCTGCGGGCGTCGTCGTGATCGGGTCTGTGATCATGCCCGACTCGCTGCGCTTGACGCGGTCGACGTGAGCCGCCTGGTCGGCGATCGAAAGATTGCGGTGCAGGATGCCGATGCCGCCTTCTCGCGCCATGGCGATCGCCATGCGCGACTCGGTGACGGTGTCCATCGCGCTCGAGAGCAGGGGCGTCGCGACCGAGATGCGGCGGGTGATCCGCGAGGACGTGTCCGCCTCGCTCGGGATCACATCGGTGTGTCCGGGAAGAAGAAGGACGTCGTCGTACGTGAGTCCGACGAAACCGAAGGGATCGTGCTGTTCCATGGATGATCCTCCTGCATGCGCGCGTGTGGTGTACCAAGTCTAAGTGCGGCGACGCCGGGAAAATTCCCGGAACGGTGCCGGCCACCGTTTGATAACAACCTGGCGGGATTGGGAAGCGGCACATTACGCTCATAGCGTCGTTCATCATCGTCGAGACGACCCGAGCCTTGGCGACCTTTCACGGGACGACTGGGGAGGTTTCGTGGAACTGCCGACCAGCCATGAGCGCCGAACGGCACCGTGGATCATCACGCTCGTGAGCGCCGTCCTGGCCGCTGTCATGCTGCTGCTGACAGCCCCGGCCGCTTTCGCCGATACCGACGACCCTCCCGCCGAGCAGGAGGTGACCGACTTCTTCTTCGCCGGGGTCATCCGTTTCGACGACGATCCGCTTCCCGGCGTCGTCGTCGCGATCGAGGGATCCGGTTTCGAGGCCGAGACGGCGACCGACGACGCCGGACGATGGACGCTCTACGTGCCGGAGAAGGCCGAGTACACGCTCACGGTCGACGAGTCCACCCTCCCCGATGGAGTCATCGTCGAAGGCGACTCCGCCTCGCAGGACGTGGAGTTCGGCCTCTCGAACCGCGTCGTCATCAATCTCTTCCTCGGCGAGGGCGTCCGCGAGACGACCTCCTTCCTCGACCAGTTCGTCGAGCGCCTGATCAACGGCATCAACTTCGGCCTCCTCCTCGCCCTCGCCGCGATCGGCGTCTCGCTGATCTTCGGCACCATGAACCTGACGAACTTCGCGCATGCCGAGATGGTCACTTTCGGCGCCGTCATGGCCGTCGTCTTCGGCGTCACCCTCGCGCTCCCCATGTGGCTGACGATCCCGCTCGTCGTCGTCTGCGGCGCGATCTTCGGCTATCTGATGGACGTCGGGCTCTGGAAACCTCTGCGAAAACGCGGAATGGGCATCATCCCGCTCATGATCGTCAGCATCGGCTTCTCCTTCGCCCTGCGCTACGTGTTCCTCTTCTTCTTCGGCGGCGGCACGGTGCAGCTGCCGAACGCCGGGGCGCCCAAGATCACCCTCTGGGGGCCGATCCGGCTCAGCATCATCGACATCATGTCGATGAGCATCAGCGTCGTCGTCCTCATCGCGGTCGCCCTCTGGCTGCTTCACACGCGAACAGGCAAGGCGACACGGGCCATCTCCGACAATCCCACCCTCGCCGCGGCATCCGGCATCAATGTCGACCGGGTCATCCGCATCGTCTGGGTCCTCGCCGCAGCGCTCGCCGCTCTCGGCGGCATCCTGTGGGCATACTTCCGACCGGGTGTGAGGTGGGACATGGGCGTGCACATCCTGCTGCTCATCTTCGCCGCCGTCTGCCTCGGCGGTCTCGGCACCGCCTTCGGCGCGCTGATCGGAGCGATCATCGTCGGCATCCTCGTCGAGGTCTCCACCCTGTGGCTGCCCTCCGACCTCAAATACGTCGGCGCACTCGCGATCCTGATCCTCGTGTTGCTGTTCCGGCCGCAGGGAATCCTCGGACGCAAAGAGAGGATCGGTTGATCATGGACTGGGGAGCGATCTTCAACAACACCGCCGCCTGGATGCTGAGTCCCACGACGATCGCCTATGCGATCGCCGCCACGGGCCTCGCCGTGCATTTCGGCTACGCGGGACTCCTGAACTTCGGCATGGCCGGGTTCATGGCCATCGGCGCCTACAGCTACGCCATCTCGATCCTCTCGTTCGGGCTGCCCTGGTGGGTGGGCATCATCGTCGGCATGGTGATGTCGACGCTGTTCGCCTTCATCCTCGGCATCCCGACGCTGCGCCTGCGCGCCGACTACCTCGCCATCGCGACGATCGCCGCGGCCGAGATCGTCCGGCTCCTCTTCACCTCGACGGCCTTCGAGAAGCACACGAATGCGGCCGATGGTCTGGGCGGCTACCACGCGGGTTTCCGCGCGGCGAACCCCTTCCCCGAGGGGAACTACGGATTCGGCCCATGGACGTTCAACGCGAACCAGCTCTGGGTCCGTGTCTTCGGGCTGCTGGTCCTCGCCGTATGCATCTACCTCGTCTGGGCGCTCATGCGCAGCCCCTGGGGCCGTGTACTCAAGGGCATCCGCGAAGACGAGGACGCCGTGCGATCCCTCGGCAAGAACGTGTTCGCCTACAAGATGCAGGCGCTCGTGATCGGCGGGATCATGGGCGGCCTCGGCGGCGCCGTGTTCGCCCTGCCATCCGCCGTGGTGCCGGCCAGCTACACGACCTCGTTGACGTTCTTCCTCTGGACCATCCTCCTCCTCGGCGGTGCCGCCACCGTCTTCGGACCGGCTCTGGGCGCCGTGATCTTCTGGGTCATCATGGCCTTCCTCGAAGGAGTCCTGCCCAGCCTGGCGGCCCAGGGCATCCTGCCCATGTCGGCGATCCAGGCGGGCACCCTCCGCTTCGTGATCGTCGGAATCGCGCTCATGCTGCTGGTGATCTTCCGGCCGCAGGGGCTCCTCGGAAACAAGAGGGAGCTGACCTTTGTCAAATAACGCCGCACCCACGAACGGGCGAACCAAGAGCACCGGCCTGCACACCGGCGACGCCGTCCCCGGGTGCAAAAAGGTCGACCCGATCCTCGTCGCCGACCACGTCACCCGCCGCTTCGGCGGCCTCACCGCGGTCGACGTCGACCACCTCGAGATCCCCCGGAACGCCATCACCGCCCTCATCGGCCCGAACGGCGCCGGCAAGACCACCCTGTTCAACCTGCTCTGCGGATTCGACAAGCCGAACACCGGCACGTGGAGCTTCGACGGGCACCAGCTCTCGGGCATCCCGTCCTTCAAGGTGGCCCGTATGGGGCAGGTGCGCACCTTCCAGCTCACCAAGGCGCTCTCCCTCCTCACCGTGCTCGAGAACATGAAACTCGGCGCACCGGACCAGAAGGGCGAGAGCATCCTGCCCAGCCTCATCCCCGCGATCTGGCGCAAGCAGGACACCGAGCTCGAGACGAAGGCCATGGACCTCCTGGCCCGCTTCAAACTCGATACCAAGGCACAGGACTACGCCGCGAGCCTGTCCGGCGGGCAGCGCAAGCTGCTCGAGATGGCGCGCGCCCTCATGCGCGACCCCAGTCTCGTCATGCTCGACGAGCCCATGGCCGGCGTGAACCCGGCCCTCACCCAATCCCTGCTCGAGCACATCCTCGATCTGAAGGACCTCGGCATGACCGTGCTCTTCGTCGAGCACGACATGAACATGGTCCGCCACATCGCCGACTGGGTCGTCGTCATGGCCGAAGGCCGCGTCGTCGCCGAGGGGCCACCCGAGAGCGTCATGCAGGACCGGGCCGTCATCGACGCCTACCTGGGCAGCCACCAGGACGTCGACCTCGGCGTGGTGACAGGCCGGTACACGGGCGAGCTCGACGAGTCCGCCGAGGAGATGCTCGAAGAGATCCGCGAAGAGCAGGAGGCCGCGATCCACGCCGCAGAGGAGGACAAGCGATGAGCACGACGCAGACGCCCGTCGTCGAGGTGAAGAACCTCACAGCGGGATACCTCCCCGGTGTGAACATCCTCACCGACACCAACCTCGTCGCAGCCCGGGGCGAACTGATCGGAATCATCGGCCCCAATGGCGCCGGAAAATCCACCCTGCTGAAAGCGATCTTCGGACAGGTCAAGGTACGCGGCGGAGACATCCTCGTCGATGGCGAGAGCATCGTCGGCCTCAAGGCGAACGAGCTCGTCCAGCGCGGCGTCGGCTTCGTGCCCCAGACCAACAACGTGTTCCCCTCGTTGACGATCGAGGAGAACCTGCAGATGGGCATCATCCAGCGCCCGAAGGCCTACAAAGAGAGGCTCGAGTTCGTCACCGGCATCTTCGCGGAGCTCGGCGGACGTCTCAAGCAGCGAGCCGGATCGCTGTCGGGCGGTGAACGGCAGATGGTCGCCATGTCGCGGGCGCTCATGATGGACCCATCGGTGCTGCTGCTCGACGAGCCCTCCGCCGGGCTCTCCCCCGTGCGGCAGGACGATGCCTTCATCCGGGTCTCCGACATCAACAAGGCCGGCGTCACCACCATCATGGTCGAGCAGAACGCACGCCGCTGCCTGCAGATCTGCGACCGCGGATACGTGCTCGACCAGGGGCACGACGCGCACACCGGCACCGGACGCGAATTGCTGAACGACCCGAAGGTGATCGGGCTCTACCTCGGGACGCTCGGCGAGGACTGACGCCGCGCGCACGGCGCGGGGTGGATTTCACGGCTCACGACCCGATTGGAGCCGTATTTTCCATCCCACGCCCGGGCGCAGAGAAGGGGCCGGATGCCGCAGCGCCCGGCCCCTTCCTGACAGATCAGTTGATACGGGTGTGGGTGTTGTCGGCGCCGTACTGGAAGACGCCGATCGTGGCTTCCGTCGGGTCGCCGTTGTCGTCGAAGGTGATGGCTCCGGAGTAGCCGTCGTAGTCGGCGGTGCCTCCGTCGAGGATGATCTGCGCGCAGGCCTCGAACGACTCGCACTTCTCACCGTCGCCCGAGCCCCCGGAGACCTCCTGCAGGAAGCCGGCGATGTCGGCGGCATCCGTCGAATTGGCGGCGAGCGAAGCGAGCGCGAGCAGCACGACCGCATCGTACGATTCTGCGCCGTAGTTGAAGTCGACGAGCTCTTCCCCGGCCTGCTCCTGCCACTGGTCGATCAGACGCTGCTGGAAGTCGTCGGCGAGCACGGGGCCCGGCTGGGTTCCCTTGCTGCCCTCGATCGACCCCGGCATGTCGGCGCCCCACTGCTGGGTGTTGCCGTCGACGAGGTAGAACTTGCTGCCGTCGAAGCCGTTCGACATGAACGCCGGGATGATCGTCGAGGTCTCCTCGAAGCCGATCACGGCGACCGCGTCGGGGCTCTGCGCGAGGATCGAGCTGATCTGCGCATCGAACGACGTGTCGTTGGCGTTGTAGGCCTCGGATGCCACGACCGTTCCGCCACCGGCCTCGAAGTTCTCCGTCAGCGATGCTTCCAGCCCGGAGCCGTAGGCATCGTTGAGATAGATGATGCCGAGGTTGGCGTGCCCGTCGAGACCGATCTCCGTGGCGAGGACCTCACCCTGCAACAGGTCGCTGGGGGCGGTGCGCCAATAGAGGTCGTTGTCATCCCAGGTGGTGAAGTCCGGCGAGGTGTTCGCCGGCGAGAAGGTGATCACGCCCGCGCTGATGGCCTGGTCGAGGAACAGCTTCGTCACACCCGACGAGGCCGCGCCGATCAGCGCCGAGACGCCGGAGTCGAGCAGACGCGGAACCGTCGTCTCGAACGCCTTGTTGTCGGCATCGCCGGAGTCACCGTACTGGACGTCGACCGTGATGCCGAGCCCTGCCGCGTTGATCTCGGCGGCAGCGAGGCCGACACCGGCCTCTTCCGGCGGGCCGAGGTAGGCGAGCTGCCCGGTCTGGGGAAGGACGGTGCCGATGCTGAGCGTGAGGTCCTCACGATCAGTGGGAGTGGATGGGTCGGCCGAATCATCGGTTCCGGTGCCCCCACCGCACCCGGTCAGAACGATAGCGCCCGCACTGACCAGGGCCATACCGCCGAGGAATTTTCGTGCGCGCGTACTGGTGAAGAGACTCATGCTGCTCCCTTGCTAGATCATGATTCCCGAACGACTCGGGCGCCGTCCGTGAAACAACGGTAGCGGCGAACCCTGTCGCGTTGTGTTGCGATGCGTTAACGGTCTGATCGGGCTTTTCGCCGGGATGCCGGGGCTCAGACGATCGCGGCGGGGCGGCTGCGGCGCCCTCGGCGCGCGGCGAGGACCAGATCGATGACGAAGACGATGACGGCGCACCAGACGATCGCGAATCCGATCCAGCGTTCCAGCGGCATGGGCTCCTCGAGGATCAGCACTCCGGTGAGGAACTGCATGATCGGCGTCATGAACTGGATCATTCCGATCAGGGTGAGGTCGATGCGCCGGGCGCCGGCGGCGAAGAGGAGCAGGGGCACCGCCGTGGCGACGCCCGTGAAGAGCATGAGCACCGTGTGCCCGATGCCGAATGATCCGAAGGTGATCCCGCTGCTCTGGGCGACGATGATGAGTTGCACGATCGCGATGGGCAGGAGCCAGAAGGACTCGAGGGTGAGTCCGCTGACCGCGTCGACGGCGGCGCCGATGCGCTTCTTGATGAGCCCGTAGACACCGAAGGACGCTGCCAGGGACAGCGCGATCCAGGGGAACGAGCCGTATCCGATGATGATCACCACGACGGCGAGCGCGGCGATGCCGATGGCGACCCATTGCAGACGGCGGATGCGCTCATGCAGCACGATAACGCCCAGCAGGACCGTGAAGATGGGGTTGATGAAGTATCCCAGCGAGGTCTCGACGACGTGGCCGGTGAGGGTCCCGATGAGGAATACCTGCCAGTTGATGTAGATGAGCAGGCCCGCCAGGGCGGTCAATCCGAGAAGTCGCGGCTGCCGGATGATCGCGATGATGCGCCGCCATCCGCGCAGGACGGTGAGCAGCACGAGGCAGAAGACGAGGGAGAAGATCACACGGGCGGCGACGATCTCCCAGGGGCCTGCGGGCACGAGCAGCAGGAAGTACAGCGGGAGGAACCCCCACAGCAGGTAGGCCCCGACCGAGTAGGCGATACCGGCGGGTTGCTCGGCGCGTTGGCGGGTCACGAGGTTCACCCTATGCCCGGGGATGCGAGAAGGCCCGGATGCCGTGGCATCCGGGCCTTCTCCGATCGGCATTCGAGCCGATCAAGATCTGCTGAAAGCGATCAGCGAACGACGACGGCGAGGACGTCGCGAGCCGAGAGCACCAGGTACTCTTCAGCGCCGAACTTCACCTCGGTGCCGCCGTACTTGCTGTACAGGACGCGGTCGCCGACGGCGACGTCGAGCGGAACGCGGTTGCCGTTGTCGTCGATGCGGCCGGGGCCGACGGCCACGACCTGGCCCTCCTGGGGCTTCTCCTTGGCAGTGTCAGGGATGACCAGGCCACTCGCGGTGGTCTGCTCGGCCTCGACCTGCTGGATGACGATGCGGTCCTCGAGCGGCTTGATGGAAACCGACACGGTCTACCTCTTCTTTCTTTACGCTGACACGAAAGATTCGTTCGCACTCTCAACCCGAGAGTGCTAATCACAAGTGTATGGGGTCGGCTGGCACTCATGCAATGCGAGTGCCAATTCCGACGGGCGGCCTCCGACGGGCCAATCTAAGCTGGTCGGATGGAGATGTCCGAGCTCACCGCGCTGCTCACCCCCGATGGTCTCCGACTCCTCGACGGAGTCGGCCCGCTCGCCTCGACCGGTGACGTCGCCCAGGCCGTCTCGAAGCTGCGCGCCGCGGGCCATTCACCCGATCTCGTCTCGGCCGTCGTCGGCCAGGCGCATCTGCGGGTTCGCGGCGCCGCCAAGTTCGGAGATTTCGCCGAGCGGATGCTGTTCACCCGGGCCGGCTACGAGCAGGCGACCCGTCTCGGCGTCGCCGCCCGCCATGCGGGCCGCATGCGCCGCGCGGGCATCGAGCGCGTGGCCGATCTCGGCTGCGGCATCGGCGGCGACTCGCTGGCCTTCGCAGGCGCGGGTCTGCGGGTGGATGCTGTCGATGCCGATGAAGTGACCGCGGCGATCGCCGCTTACAACCTCGCCCCCTTCGGCGCGGATGCGGCGGTGCACCATGGCACGGCGGAGGAGTTCGCCGAGCGGTTCGCCGCAGACGAGCAGCGCACCGCCATCTGGTTGGATCCGGCCCGTCGGACGGCCGGTCACAGCGAGACGCGGCGGGTCGCGGCATCCGACTACTCCCCCTCTCTCGATTGGGCCTTCGAGCTGGCGACACGCATGCCGGTGGGCATCAAGCTCGGCCCGGCGCTGGATCGTGATCTCATCCCCGATGACGTCGAGGCGCAGTGGGTCAGCGTCGACGGCAGCGTCGTCGAGCTCGTGCTCTGGTCGGGGCTCCTCGCCCGCGAGGGCGTGCGCCGCGCGGCGCTGGTGATCCGGGGCGACGAGTCGCACGAGCTCACCGCGGCGGACGATGCCGCCGATGCCGAGGTGCGTGATCTCGGCCCCTTCCTCCACGAACCCGATGGCTCGATCATCCGCGCCCGTCTGATCGGCGATGTCGCCCGGAGCCTGGACGCCGGGATGCTGGATGAGAAGATCGCCTATCTCACCGGTGATGCTGCGGTGACGAGCCCGTTCGTGCAGACGTTCCGGGTGCGCGAGGTGATGGCCGCGAATCCGAAGGCGATCAACGCTGTGCTGCGCACCCACGGCATCGGAAGGCTCGAGATCAAGAAGCGCGGCATGGACATCGATCCGGCGCAGTTCCGCAAGAAGCTGAACCTCTCCGGCCCGGAGTCCGCGACGCTGATCCTGACGCGCGTGGGCGACAAGCGCCTGGCGATCCTCGCCGACCGGGTCTGAGATCTTCGTCGATCAGCCGGCGATCTCGGCGGTCGTCTCGTCGATGGGCGTGCTCTCGTCGGGGTCGAGGAAATACTCCGTCGCGTCCTGCACGCGGGTGATCGTCAGCACCGGGTTACCGGTCGAATAGCGGCTGACGGTGTATTCGGTGCGCACGCCGTTCACGGTCTGCTCGAGCACGATGTCGCCGCCGTCCTCCATGTCGCTGCACGCCTGGAAGGCGCCGTCGTCGCCGTCGGCCATCACGCAATAGCCCAGGTTCCCCCAGGCGGCCCAGACCGGGGAGTCTCCGTCGTAGCCGATCAGCTGCAGCTCCTGCGGGTCAAGGTCGAATGCTGCGGAGATCGTGATGGCGCTGGCGACCTCGTCGTCGGTGAACTGGTCCGTCCAGTCATAGGTCTGCGTGTCCCATTTCTGAAAGAGAGCCACCCGTTCACCGCCGAGGCCCGGCGCCATCCAGAAGGCGACGTTGAGCTCCGCGCCGTCCTCGGAAGGGACGAAGACGGAGCCGCCGAGGTACCCCTGGCCGTCGATATCATCGATCTCGTCGGCGTGCAGGCACTGCTCCGTCACCCGGTCGCCGGCCGTCGCGATCGCGCACTCGAGCGCCCCGTCGTCCGCCGTCGCGAGCCACCCGACCGCGCCGTACTGGGCCCCCACCGCGACGACCGAGCCGGGGTCATAATCGCCGCTCGCCTCGAGCTCGGCACGGGTCTCGGCGTTCTCGAGGTTCAGCAGGAATCCCGCTGTGTCCCATCCGAAGGCCAGCCAGCCCAGAGCGAATCCGGCGAGCAGCCCGATCCCGGCGAGCACGGGCCCACGGGCGAAGAGCGGACGGTGAGGCGCCGCAAGGGTGACGGATGCGCCGAAGGCGGAATCCTCCGAGGGCTCAGCAGCCTCAGCATCCGCAGGCGTCTCGACCGGCGCAACGACCATGACCTCCTCCGAGGCCGGAACGGGCTCAAGAACCGGAGGCATCGGCACCGAGCGCCCCATGAGCTCATCCAGCCGCGCACGGTCGGCGTCGGTCGCCGTGCCATCGCGGCCGAATACTCTCGCCTGCAGCGTCCTCAGCTCTGCGGACTCGTCCGTGCTCACCCGAGCACCTACCCGAGCTTCTCGTACTGTTGCGCGGCCCACAGCAACCAGCCGAGGCTGAAGATCGTCGCCGCGATGCCGAGCACCAGCGCCCAGAGCGCGATCGAGCGCGATTCGACGGCCCGGCGCAGCGACATGATCGCCGCGACGACCGCGACGACGGCGAGCGGGATGCCCCAGCCGACGAACCAGGAGGCGATCAGCGCGACGATCGCCGCGACGAGGGCCCAGGGCGCCAGACGCGTGTTGTCCTCCGCGATGAGCAGATCGTTCGGCGCCCACTGCACGGTGGGCTGCCCGGCGGTGTCATCGGGGCCCGTCGCGATGACGGGCTCGACGCCGACCGGTCCGGTCGGCAGCTGCGTGTATCCGGTCCGCGGCGCCCCGGGCACACGCGTCGTGCCGGGCACCGCCTCGACCTCGGGGGCGGCCCCCTCGATCTTCCGCGCTTCGGACGGCTCGCTCATCAGTCCGGCCTTTCGGCGACCTGGATCTCGGTGACGGGCAACGTGGAATCGGCGCCGAAGGCGAGCGTCGACGGACGCCGACCGGAGGCGATGAGGTCAGCGGCGAGCGCGGCGATCATGGCCCCATTATCGGTGCACAGCGACAGCGGAGGAATCCGCACCGTCACGCCGGCGGCTGCGGCACGTTCGATCGCGACCTCCCGCAGACGCTTGTTCGCGATGACGCCGCCGCCGAGCAGCAGACGCGGAACGCCGCGCTCCGCACAGGCATCGAGCGCCTTGGTCACGAGCACATCGACGACCGCTTCGCGGAAGCTCGCGGCGACATCGGCGACCGGGACCTCTCGCCCCTCGGCCTCGCAGCGCTCCACCCAGCGGGCGACAGCGGTCTTGAGACCGGAGAACGAGAAGTCGTAGCGGTGCTTGGCCATATCGGAGGCCTTCGACAGGCCCCGCGGGAAACGGATCGCCTTCGGGTCGCCGTCGAGCGCAGCCCTGTCGATCTGCGGGCCGCCCGGATACGGCAGCGACAGGAGTCGTGCGACCTTGTCGAACGCCTCCCCCGCAGCGTCGTCGATCGTCTCGCCGAGCAGCTCGACATCCGTCGTCAAGTCGCGCACGTGCAGGAGAGAGGTGTGCCCGCCCGAGACGAGCAGCGCGATCGTCGGGTATTCGAGAGGCTCGGAGTCGGGGGTGACGATATCGGCGGCGATGTGGCCCACGAGGTGGTTGACGGCGTACAGCGGCTTGCCGAGAGAGACGGCCAGCCCCTTCGCCGCGCCGACGCCGACCATGAGGGCACCGGCCAGCCCCGGGCCGCTCGTCACGGCGATCGCATCGAGTTCATCGAGAGTGACGGATGCTTCGGCGAGCGCCGCCCGGATCGACGGTTGCAGCGCCTCGAGGTGGGCGCGCGCGGCGACTTCGGGGACGACCCCGCCGTAACGGGCGTGCTCGTCCATGCTCGAGGCGATCGTGTTCGACAGCAGCGTGCGCCCCCGGACGATGCCGATGCCCGTCTCGTCGCAGCTCGTCTCGATGCCGAGAACCAGCGGTTCGCTCATGCCTTCTCCTCCTGCGCCCGCGCCCATCCGCGCAGGTCGAGCTTCATGATCACAGCATCCACGTCATCGGGCTGGTAGTACCGCGGGCGACGGCCGATCTCCTCGAAGCCCTCCGAGGCGTACAGCGCCTCCGCCCCGGGGTTGTCGGCGCGAACCTCGAGGAATACCTCACGGGAACGGCGCTCGACGGCCTCCGCCAGCAGCGTGCGCAGAAGGGCCCGCCCGCGTCCCTCGCCGCGACGCGAGGCCGTGAGAGCGATGGTCTGGACATCGGCATCCGCACTGCCGCGGATCGCCCGCAGCCCCGCATAGCCGATGATCTCACCGGCATCCTCGTCCACGACGTAGTGGCTGTAATTCGTGACGAGCTCGGCCGCCATCGACTCGGCGCTCCAGGCGTCGGTCGGGAAGGAAGCGCGCTCGATCGCCATGATGGCGTCGAGATCATCTCCGGTCGCGGTGCGGATCGTCATTCAGCTCACGCGCTTCGGTGCGCCGGGAACCGTCACATCGGGCTGCCGCAGGTAGAGCGGTTCGGCGTCGGCGAGCTGACGCCCCGCGGCGACGGCGCGAGCGCCGACCCGGGCGAGGGCGGCCCCGTCGAGAGTGGCGACCTCGATCGCGTGGATCCCCGCGAGCTTCTCCTCGGACTCCGAGCGCGGCACGAGCACCGTGCGCTCGACGAGGTTCGGGATGCCGTCGGCATCCAGGCCATCGAAGATGCTGATCGCGACCTCACGACGGCGCGCATCCGTCACGATCGCGAACCGGGTCTCGGGCGCCTCGTTCTGGATGATCGCCAGAGCGGCACCGAAGTGGCTCGGCACCGCGACAACCGGCAGCCCGCGGCCGACAGCGAACGCGCGCGCTGTGGCGATGCCGATCCGCAGACCCGTGAACGGGCCCGGCCCCATACCGGCGACGACATGTGTGATGGCATCCGCGCCCACGACCTGTTCGAGCAGCGTGCCGATGACCTCGGCGTGGCCCAGAGCGTTCGGGCTCTCAGCCAGAGCTTGCACCGCCCCATCGGCTTCGATCAGCGCGACGGCGGTTCCCAGCGAGGTGTCGACGGCAAGAATCACCTCTCCAGGGTAGTCGCCCAGAAGACCGCGCGCTTAGAGTCCGACGTGCTGCACCGTCACGACGCGGGGTGCGTCGGCATCCAGATCCTCATCCGCGACGCCATCATCGGCGCGCCCGACCGGACGCTCCAGCTCGATGTCCCACCACGAATCGGCGATCGCCGAAGCCATCTCACGACCCCATTCGACCACCACGACCGACCCGGACAGATCGACATCGAGGTCGTCGAGCTCCGCGGCCGAGCCCAACCGGTAGGCGTCGACGTGCACCAGCGGCGCGCCCCCGACGAGCGAAGGATGCGTGCGCGCGATCACGAACGTCGGACTCTGCACCGGGCCGCGCACTCCCAGCCCTTCGGCGAGCCCACGCGTGAACGTCGTCTTCCCCGCGCCGAGCGGCCCGGTGAGCACCAGCAGATCACCCGCCGTGAGCTGCTCTCCGATCAGGAAGCCCAGACGCTCCATCTCCTCCGACGTCGCGATCTCGCGCCGACCGAGAAAAGCAGGATCCACGCTCATACGCCCCTCCTCGGAACACGGTTGCCGATGCGCGTCACGATCTCGTAGTTGATGGTGTCCGCAGCATCCGCCCACTGCGTCGCCGCCGGAGCGCCGAGCGTCGGATCACCGAAGAGCACGACCTCGTCACCGACCGCTACCGGGGCGTCTCCCACATCGATGACGAACTGATCCATCGCGATGCGGCCCGCGACCGTGAACCGGCGGCCATTGATCATCACCGGCCCCGTGCCCGACGCTTGGCGCGGGATGCCATCCGCGTAGCCCAGCGGCACCAGAGCCAGCGTGGTCTCCTCCGCCGTGCGATGCGTGTAGCCGTAGGAGATCCCGGCACCGGCCGGGACCCGGCGCACCGCGGCGACCGCGGCACGCAGCGTCATGGCCGGGCGCAACCCCAGATCCGACGAGGAGCGCCGATCGAACGGGGACAGCCCGTACAGCCCCAGACCGATGCGCACGGCGTCGAGCCGCGCCTCCGGCAGATCGATCGCCGCCCCCGTCGCGGCGATGTGCCGGATCTCGGGGTGAACCCCCTGCGCCGCCGCCGCGGCGACTCCCCGCTCGAACACGGCGAGCGCCGCACGGTCATCCTCGAGCGACGTCGTCGACAGGTGGCTGAAGATCCCGACGATGCGGATGCGGCCGATGCGCTCCAGACGTGCAGCCTCAGCGAACACCCGCATCCAATCATTCGGCGCGACCCCGTTGCGCGAAAGACCCGTCTCGAGCTTGATGTGCACCCCGATCGTCGTCGCTGCGCGGGCTGCCGCGGCATCCACCGCCATGAGCTGATCGAACGACGAGATGCCGACCTCGATGTTCATCGCCGCGGCCGTGTCGAACGTCTCATCCGGCGCATGCAGCCACGCCAGGATCGGCGCGGTGATCCCCTGCAGGCGCAGATCGATCGCCTCCGGGATCTCGGCGACGCCGAGGCGCGTCGCCCCGCCCGAGAGCGCGGCCACCGCGACGGAGGCCGCGCCATGACCATAGGCGTTGGCCTTCACGACCGCGATCACCTCGACGCCCGTCAGCCTGTGCAGGTGACGGGTGTTGTCGGCGACTGCTTCGAGGTCGATGCGTGCTTCGCGGAACGGGGCGGTCACAGCGGATTCCCTTCGGCGACGACGAAGGCCGTGGCGAGCCCGGCGTCGTGCGAGATGGTCAGGTGGAGGTTCATGATGCCCCGGTCTCGAACGACCGCGGCCGTCGTGCCCGACAGGCGGAAGTGCGGTTTACCGGACTCCTCCGAGGCGATCTCGATCTCGGTCCAGTGCACGCCGTCCGAGCCGCCGAGGGCCTTAATCAGCGCTTCCTTCGCGGCGTAGCGGGCCGCGAGCGACGCGAGCTTCAGAGTCCGCTCCGACGGGGCGAAGAGCCTCTGCATCAACCGCGGGGTGCGGGCCATGGTCTGCTCGAACCGCGGTATATCGACGAGGTCGATGCCTGTCCCGATGATCACCCTTCCAGCCTACTCGCGTGCTGTACGGGACCCCGGGTCGGCGCCTTCTGCTCTCCGTCCTGCCGCCTGCTCTCCCACCCCGCCCGTCTTGCCGATACTCGCCCGCTCGGGCCGCGGACACTTGTCAGTCGAAATGACGGATGCCGGGGCATCCTGCCCATCCCGACCGACAAGTGTCGGATCCGCTGACAAGTGTCCGGGCGGAGCCGGGGTCACTCGTTCTGCACAATCGCAATCGCGACTGCCCGGCTGTGGATCATCGCAACCGGAGCCCCGGCCTCGGCGAGTATCGCAGCATGTTCACCCCCGCCGCGCTGCTTGCGCACTTCGACGGCATCGCCCGAGGATCGCTTCTCCAAAAATACGGATGCACGCGCCAGCAGCTCGCCGATGCGGCGACCGCCGGAAGCATCCTCCGTATCCGCACCGGTGTCTATGCCCTGCCCGCCGTCGATGACGCCATCCGGACCGCCGCGGCCCATGGCGGCGAGCTCACCTGCGCTGCTGCCCTTCGCGCGCGCGGTGTCTGGGTGCTGCCCGATCCGGATGCCATGGTGCATGTCTGGATGGGGACGGCCGCCCGGCGTCACCCGCACTCTGGCTGCTTCTGCGTGGCCCATTACGGAGATGGACCCGCCGGAATTGGCATCGCGTCCGCCGCCACCGCGCTGATATCCGCTTTTCGATGTCTGTCCGGCGAAGCTTTCTTCGCCGCCTACGAATCCGCCTGGAACCTCCGTCTGGTGTCCGCGTCTGATCGCCGGCGGATCCGCCAGGCCCTCCCGAGATCAGCGCACTGGGTCCTGAACCTGGCGCGCGCGGATGCCGGGAGCGGCCTCGAGTCGGTGCTCCGGTTCCGTTTGCATCTTCTGGGACTCGTGCTCGATTCCCAGGTCGAGATTGGCGGCGTCGGCCGGGTGGACTTCGTCGTCGGCGGTCGGCTGATCATCGAGGTCGATGGTGCGCTGAACCACCGCGGTGCGGAACGCCGTCACCGCGACCTCGTCCGAGACGCCGAAGCATCCGCCCGCGGATACGAGACGCTGCGCTTCGACTACGCGCTCCTGCTGCACGACTGGCCACGGGTCGCCGCCGCCATCATCGCGGCGCTGGGGCGCGCTCTGGCTTAGCTCGGGCCGCGGACACTTGTCAGTCGAAATGACGGATGCCGGGGCATCCTGCCCATCCCGACCGACAAGTGTCGGATCCGCTGACATGTGTCGGTGTCCGGGTCACTCGACCGTGACGGACTTCGCGAGGTTGCGCGGCTGGTCGACGTCGAGGCCCTTCGCGGTGGCGAGCGCCATCGCGAAGATCTGCAGCGGCACGACGTTGAGCACCGGCTCGAACAGGGCTCCCGCCAGCGGAATGCGGATCACCTCGTCGGCGAACGGCAGCACCGCGGCATCCCCCTCTTCGGCGATCGCGATCACACGGGCGCCGCGCGCGCGGATCTCCTGGATGTTCGAGACGACCTTGGAGTGGATGAGCGCCGAGTGCCGCGGCGACGGCAGGAGCACGAACACCGGCTGTCCGGGCTCGATCAGGGCGATCGGGCCGTGCTTGAGCTCACCCGCGGCGAAGCCCTCGGCGTGGATGTACGAGATCTCCTTGAGCTTGAGCGCGCCCTCGAGCGCGATCGGGTATCCGACGTGACGGCCGAGGAACAGCACCGAGCGGGTGTCGGCCATCCAGCCGGCCAGCTGCGAGACGTGCTCGCTCTCCTCCTCGAGCACGCGGGCGATCTTCGCGGGGAGCTCGGTCAGCTCCGCGACCGCGGTCTCATCGGCCAGCGTCCGGCGCACGCGGCCCATGTGCAGGCCGAGCAGCAGCAGTGCGGTGATCTGAGCCGAGAATGCCTTGGTGGACGCCACGGCGACCTCGGGGCCGGCGTGCGTGTAGACGACGGCATCCGATTCGCGCGGGATCGTCGCGCCCTGCGTGTTGCAGACCGACAGGGTGCGGGCGCCGCGCTCGCGGGCGTACTTGACGGCCATCAGCGTGTCCATCGTCTCGCCGGACTGGCTGATCGAGATGACGAGCGTGTCGTCGCCGATGACGGGGTCACGGTAGCGGAACTCGTGCGCGAGCTCGACATCGGTGGCGATGCGCGCCCACTGCTCGATCGCGTATTTGCCGACGAGGGCTGCATAGGATGCCGTTCCGCAGGCCGTGATGATCACACGGTTGATGCCGAGGAACAGATCGTCGAGCCCGTCGAGCTCGGGGATCACGACGGCTCCCTCGTGAACCCGCCCGCGGATCGTGTTGGCGACGGCCTCGGGCTGCTCCGCGACCTCCTTCGCCATGAAGGACGGCCAGCCGCCCTTCTCGGCGGCGGCGGCGTCCCAGGAGACGTCGAAGGGCTCCGCTTCGACCGGGACTCCGGAGAAATCCGTCACCGTGACGGCGGTGGGGGTGATCGCGACGATCTGGTCCTGACCGATCGCGAGGGCCTTGCGCGTGTGCTCGATGAACGCCGCGACGTCGGAGCCAAGGAAGTTCTCCCCCTCGCCGAGGCCGATGACCAGGGGCGAGTTGCGCCGGGCCGCGACGACGAGCCCCGGGTGGTCCTCGTGCATGGCGAGGAGCGTGAAGGCACCCTCGAGACGGTTGACGACAGCGCGGAACGCGGCCTGCAGGTCACCGGTGCGCGTGTACTCCCGCCCGAGGAGGGCCGCGGCCACCTCGGTGTCGGTCTCGCTGAGGAAGACGACGCCGTCGGCGAGCAGCTCTTCGCGCAGCGCCGAGAAGTTCTCGATGATGCCGTTGTGGATCACCGCGAGCTTGCCGTCATCGGCGAGGTGGGGGTGCGCGTTCAGATCCGTGGGGCCGCCGTGCGTCGCCCAGCGGGTGTGGCCGATGCCGGTCATGCCGTCGCCGAGCGGCGATTCGGCGAGCGAATCGCGCAGCGCATTGAGCTTGCCGGCCTTCTTGCGCATCCCGAGCTGGCCGGTGTCGTCGATGACGGCGACTCCCGCCGAGTCGTACCCGCGGTACTCGAGGCGGGCGAGTCCGGCGATCAGGATGTCCTGGCTGGGGCGAGGGCCCACGTATCCGACGATTCCACACATAACGTCCAGAATAAACGCCGCATTTTGCAAGGATTCCGAACGAAATACTGCGCACTACGCCCGCTTCACGACGCGCCGTCGGGCCTCGGATCAGAGCTTGCGCAGCAGGACGCTCTCGACGTTGTGATCACTGCCCTTGTTGAGCACGAGGGAGGCGCGGTGCTTGGTCGGCATGACGTTCTCGACGAGGTTCGGCATGTTGATGTCGTTCCAATATCCGAGGGCTGCGGTGCGGGCCTCATCGTCCGTCAGGTGCGCGAACACGTTGAAGTAGGACGAGGGGTTCGTGAACGCCCCCTGGCGCAGCGCCAGGAACCGCGACACGTACCAGTTCTCGATATGAGAGGTATCGGCGTCGACGAACACCGAGAAGTCGAACAGATCGCTGACCGCCACATCGTTCGGGGCCGGCGGCGGCTGCAGCACGTTGAGCCCCTCGACGATCACGACATCGGGGCGGCGGACCACGACGTGCGCATCCGGGATGATGTCGTACCGCATGTGCGAATAGAAGGGCGCCCGGACCTCCGGAACGCCGGATTTGACCGCGGTCAGGAATTCGATCAGCGCGCGCCGATCGTAGGATTCCGGGAAGCCCTTGCGCTCCATGAGCCCGCGCCGCTCGAGCTCGGCATTGGAATAGAGGAAGCCGTCGGTCGTGACGAGCTCGACCCGCGGGGTTCCCGGCCAACGGCTCATGAGCTCGCGCAGCAGACGCGCGATCGTCGACTTCCCGACCGCCACGGAGCCCGCCACCCCCACGACGAAGGGCGTCGTCGCGTCGTCCTCATCGAGGAAGCTGCTGGTGGCTGCTCCGAGCTGCTTGGTCGCCGTCGCGTACAGGCTCAGCAGTCGGCTCAGCGGCAGATAGACCTCCTGCACCTCTGTGAGGTCGAGTCGGTCTCCGATGCCCCGGATCTCCACTAACTCCGTCTCGCTCAGCGGCTGGTCCAGGCCCGCGGCGAGGCGCGCCCATTCCGCCCGCCCGATCTCACGGTAGGGCGAGAGGGGCAGCGCGGCGTCGACGGAGGTCACGGCATCCATCGTAATGGCGCGCATGCGCGTAGTCTCGTTCCGTGCGACTCGGAATCCTCGACATCGGCTCCAACACCGTCCATCTGCTCACGGCGCAGGCGCGTCCCGGCGGGCGCCCGCACGCGACGACGAGCGACCGCACGGTCGTGCGACTCATGCGGTTCCTGACCCCCGAGGGCGCCATCAGCGAGGAGGGCATCCGCGCCCTCGAAGCGGCAGTCTCCCGCGCACGCGCCGCCGCCGAGGCCGAGCGGGTCGAGACGCTGCTCGCGACCGCCACGAGCGCCGTGCGCGATGCCGTCAACGGCGACGAGGTGATCGCCCGCATCGAGGCAGCCCTCGGCCAGCCCCTGCAGGTGCTCACCGGTGTGCAGGAGGCGGAGTTGACCTTCCTCGCGGTGCGCCGGTGGTTCGGGTGGGATGCCGGGCGCATCCTTCTGCTCGACATCGGCGGCGGCTCGTTCGAGTTCTCCGCCGGCGAGGACGAGACCCCGGAGATCGCCGAATCCGTCGCCCTCGGCGCCGGACGCATGACGATCGAATACCTGCCCCAGGACCCTCCCGGCGAGGATGCGGTCGCGAACCTGCGCGCTCACGCCCGTGCGACGCTCGCCCCCGTCGTCGCGAAGCTCAACGCCCTCCCCCGCCCGGACCACATCATCGGCTCATCCAAGGCCATCCGGTCGCTCGCGAACCTGGCCGGGCGCGAGGTCTCCGGGCTCGGATTCGACCGCACCGTGATGTCGCGCTCCGCGTTGAAATCCTGGATCCCTCGGCTCGCCCGCATCCCGGCATCCGCCCGCCAGGAGCTTCCCGGGATCACCCCCGACCGCACCTTCCAGATCGTCGCGGCCGCGGTATCGCTGCACACCGCGATGAAGATGCTCGACCTCGACGAGCTCGAGGTGTCGCCCTGGGCGCTGCGCGAGGGCGTTCTCGTGCGCTACACCGAGTCGATGAGCTGGGGCGGCGTCGGGATCTGAGACTCCGCATCGAAGCCGGAAACACGAATCGGGCGAGACCGTTCGGCCGGAATCATCCGACCGGGCGATGTCGCCCGATATCTGCGTGTGACGGTGCCGCGTGTCAGAGCGCCAGCCGGTCGCGGACGACGTCGGCGAGCTTCTCGGCATACGACTGCGCGGACTCGGCATCCGCCGCTTCGACCATGACCCGCACGAGCGGCTCGGTGCCGGACTTGCGCAGCAGCACGCGACCGGTCTCGCCCAGCTCGGCTTCAACCGACGCGACCGCGCTCTGCACGCCCTCGTCGTCGGCGACGCGATCCTTGTCGACCCCGCGCACGTTGATGAGCACCTGCGGGTAGACGGTCATGACGGACGCGAGCTCGGCGAGCGTCTTCTTCTGCCGCGCCATCTCGGCGACCAGGTGGAGGCCCGAGAGCAGGCCGTCTCCGGTCGTCGCGAACTCGCTCATGATGACATGGCCGGACTGCTCGCCGCCGAGCGAGTATCCGCCCGCATTCATGTCTTCGAGCACGTAGCGGTCGCCGACGGCCGTCTGACGCACGGCGATGCCGTGCTCCTTCATGGCCATGTGCAGACCGAGGTTGCTCATGACGGTCGCGACGAGCGTGTCGTCGGCGAGGTGGCCGCGCTCCTTCATCGCCACGGCGAGGACGGCCATGATCTGGTCGCCGTCGATCGTGTTACCGTCGGCGTCGACCGCCAGGCAGCGGTCGGCGTCGCCGTCGTGCGCGATGCCGACGTCGGCGCCCAACCGGACCACGGCCTCGGCGAGGTTGTCGAGGTGGGTCGATCCGACACCGTCGTTGATGTTGATGCCATCGGGCTCAGCACCGATGACGGTGACCTCTGCGCCCGCGGTGCGGAACGTCTCGGGTGAGACACCGGATGCCGCGCCGTGCGCGCAGTCGAGGACGACGTGGATGCCGTCGAGGGAATGCGGCAACGAGCCGAGCAGATGCAGCTTGTAGCGATCCTCGGCGTCCGAGAAACGCTGGATGCGTCCGACGCCCTCACCGGTGGGGAGCAGCATGTCGCCGCTCATCGCGGCTTCGATTCGCGCCTCGACCTCGTCGGGGAGCTTCACGCCGCCACGGGCGAAGATCTTGATGCCGTTATCCGGCGCCGGGTTGTGCGACGCGGAGACCATCACGCCGAAATCTGCGTCGTGATCGGCGACGAGGAAGGCCAGGGCCGGAGTCGGGATGACACCGGCATCGAGGACATCGACGCCGGATGCGGCCAGTCCCGCCGAAACGGCGGCGACCAGGAATTCTCCGGAGATCCGCGGGTCGCGGGCGACGACGGCGGAAAGCCGCTTTCCCTCGGCCTTGCGTGCCTCTGCAGTACGGCCCTGGCCCAGGACGACAGCAGTCGCCTGGGCCAGGGTGAGCGCGAGATCGGCGGTGAGGATGCCATTGGCAAGTCCTCGCACGCCGTCCGTGCCGAAAAGCGGCATGGTCCCGCTGGACCTTAACGCTTCGAGTACTGAGGCGCCTTGCGGGCCTTCTTGAGTCCGGCCTTCTTGCGCTCCTTGATGCGCGCGTCGCGCGAGAGGAAGCCGGCCTTCTTCAGGGTCGGGCGGTTGTTCTCGACGTCGATCTCGTTGAGCGCACGGGCGATGCCCAGGCGCAGCGCGCCGGCCTGGCCCGAGTCGCCGCCGCCCGAGATGCGGGCGATGACGTCGTATGCGCCGGCGAGGTTGAGCGCCGTGAACGGGTCGTTGATCAGCTGCTGGTGCAGCTTGTTCGGGAAGTAGTCCTCGAGCGCACGGCCGTTGACCGTGACGACGCCCGAGCCGGGGATGACGCGCACGCGGGCGATGGCCTGCTTGCGACGACCCACGGCCGCACCCGAGACGTTGAGGACGGGGCGGGGAGCCGCCTCGGTCGCCGCGGTCTCCGGGGTGGAGGTCGAGTAGTTCTGAGGGGTTTCGATGGTGTCCTGAGTGTCAGCCACGAGAGTGTCCTTAGTGATCTTTGCGGCGCTTACTGGGCGACCTGGTCGAGGGTGTAGGTCTGGGGCTGCTGAGCGGAGTGCGGGTGCTCAGCGCCGGTGTACACCTTGAGCTTGGACAGCTGCTGGCGGCCGAGGCTGTTCTTGGGGAGCATGCCGCGGACGGCCTTCTCGACAGCGCGGACCGGGTTCTTCTCGAGCAGCTCGGCGTAGGAGACGGCCGTCAGACCACCCGGGTAGCCCGAGTGACGGTAAGCCATCTTCTTCTGCAGCTTCTGTCCCGTGAGCGCGACCTTGTCGGCGTTCACGATGACGACGAAGTCGCCGCTGTCGATGTGGTTGGAGAAGGTGGGCTTGTGCTTGCCGCGCAGGAGCGCTGCAGCGTGCGAGGCGAGGCGGCCGAGGACGACATCGGTTGCGTCGATGACGACCCAGTCACGCTGGACCTGCCCGGCCTTCGGGGAGTAAGTGCGCGTCACGATAGTGCTGCTTTCTTGTTCGAACGGAGGAGTTCGTGAATCCCACTCCGGGGGGTTCTGGCCCGCAGATGCTGAGAAGAACTCGGCTTCTGCGGGGAACACGCCAGTGGAGGGCTCACGTTCGCGGCACTCGGCAGTCGAGTACCAAAGTGATAGCTTACGCCATCTGCGCCCACACGGCAAAACGCGCCTCGGGAGCATCACAGGGCGATGTTCCCGAGGCGCGTTCCGCGGGGGTCAGTTGGAGCGGATCCGGCGCACAGCCATCAGTGCGATGCCCATGAGCAGCGCGAACAGGCCTCCGCCGATCAGCAGCCACGGCGTATCGGAGCCCGTCGTGGCGAGATCCTCGTCACCGGCTTCGACGGCTTCGGGCTCTTCAGCAGAGCCGTCATCCGAGACGTCCGGGTTCTCAGTGGGAATCTCCGGCTCCTCAGTGGGAACCTCGGGGTCCTCAGTGGGATCCTCCGGCTCCTCAGTGGGAACCTCGGGGTCCTCACCGGGGACCTCGGGGTCCTCACCGGGGACCTCGGGATCCTCACCCGGGATGATCGTCGCCGAGGACCCTGCCGCGGTGTTCACGACGCCGATGCCCGGCTCGAAGTCGTCGAGGCGCACCTTGAAGTTGACCGAGAGGGGGGTTGTGGTGTCGAGCACCGTGCCCGGGGACTGCTGAATCGTCAACGTCCCGTTCTCGGCGTCCCAGTCGGCCCGGAGGTTCCCACCCATCTCGAGCTGTGCGGCGCGCGTCGACTCCTCATCGATCACTCCGGTCTCGAGGTCGCCATCGGACACGAACCCGAGGAACTCCATCCCCTCCGGCAGGACGTCCTCGACGGCGTAGATCTCCACACCGTTGTATCCGCCGTGCGGGCGCAGCTGGATTCGGTAGATGAACTCGTCCTCGAGGAGGTCCCCCTCCTCGTCCAGTTCAACGCGCATCTCGTCGGTCCAGCTCCCTGCATCGTACAGGGCCTTAGCGACCTCCATCTCGGCACCGTACGAAGTGGCGTATCCGGTGGCCTGGGAAGTCCAGAACTCGACGATCTCGTCCGTGCCGTACAGGTTGGCCGTGTTGACGAAGTCGAGGGTCTCCTTGCCCTCGACCGGGTTGGTCGGGATCTCCAGACGCAGCGTCATGGCCGCCCTGGGGTTAGCCTCCGCGCCCATTGCCCCCACCAGGTTCGCGTTGGGCTCGATGACGAGGTTCCCCTCGGCATCGAGGGAGACATCGAACATCTCCGGCGCGAGCGTCACGGCGCCGAAGGTGCCGCTGATGCTCGCCGCAATCTGGTCAAGAGTGTTCTCAGTGACATCGAAGACCGAGTGATCGATGATATCGACGAGGCGCGACTTGGTGACGTCGAGTCGGTCCTGTCCGGTGGTGAACACGAACGGCACGAGACCGACGCCGGTCGCGGGATCGATCTTCGTCTCTTCCGAGCCGACCGACTTGCCGAACGCCGCACGGTCATCGAGCCCGTTGCTGAGATCCTTCTGCACGTAGAGCGCCTGCGTCGTGGTCGACCTGTTCGAGTTGACCTGCGCGCCGGGCTGGTACGTGAAGTAACCGATATTGACCGGCCCGTCGTAGAGCGTCTCGGCGGGGGTGAACTCGCTCGGGTTCGACACCGCGGGGATGCCGGCGACGCTGATGATCTGCGCCTTGACGTCGATGACGTCGGTCGCCGTCGCGTCCTGGCCGACGTTGATGCGCAGTTTCTGACCGTCGAGGGTGAAGGTGCCCACATACTCGTTGCCGCGGAAGTCCGCGTCGGAGATGCCGTCCGCGGCACGGGTGATCACGGCGCCGCTCCGGGTGGTGAGGAAGTCCGCGTCCTCCGCGAGCCAGATGCTCTGCGTGGCGAGGGTATCCGTCATCACGAAGTTGTCGGTCAGAGCGTGCTCATCGCCGCCGTATCCGGCGAACGGCCGCAGGTCGTACTTGAGGGAGTAGGTGATGTCGAGCGGCGTCACCAGATTCCCTGCGTCATCGACCTCGATCTTCGTGTAGCTCTGAGCACTGCTCGGACGCAGGCTGCTGGTCTTTCCGAACACGCCGCTGAGGTTGGGGCCGCCCGTGCCGCCCACGACGCGTTCCTGCAACGTCAGCGTGGCGACGGCATCCTCCGAGCCCGTGACCCGGGCCGTGTTGTCCAGATCGAGCGTGAAGGTTCCGCCGGCTTCGGGAAGCGCATCCGCCTTGGCTTGCAGGTCTGCGACCAGATCGTCCGTGCGGTCGAGGTCGAGCTTCGCCTGATAGGTGATCGTCACGCGCGAGTTCGCGGGAAGATCGACGTCGTCGAAGACGAATCCGCCGCCGGATGCCACCGGCGTCGCAGCGAGCGGGGTGTCCGTCTTGTTGAGGCCGTTCGCATCCCAGGTCGTGACGGTCGCCGCGATGGAACCGAGGTCGACGACGAGGAACTCGTCGGGAATATCGGCGATCTGGATGCCCTGCCGGGCCTCGAGACTATCGATCGAGATGATGTAGTCGACGCGGGCATCTTCGACGCCCGCCTTCAGGGAGATGACGCCCCGGCTGCTGAGCAGGTAGCTCTGAAGCGAGTTCGAGGCGACACCCTTCGTTACCGCGGACCCGAGATCGGGCCGCTGCTCGTCGTCGCCCGCAAGCAGGATGACGTTGTTCGTGTGCGGAGTGCCGTCGACATTCCAGGTGAGATCTGCGGGGCCGGAGCCGGTCTCCGGTTCATCGACGACGTAGTCGAATCGCAGGATGCCCTGGCTGAGCTGCCCGCTGCTCTTGAAGGTGATCTGGAGGACTCCGTCGACGATCTCGATTGAGTCGATGGATTCGTTGCCCGCAGGAACGTTCGGAATCCGAACCCCCTCCGGAATCGCGATCTCGGCGACGGCACCGGATGCGACATTATCCGGGTACTGGAAGGTGAACGTGTACGGCGTCTCGCCGTCCGCGTCCACGATCTGGCCATCGGTGACGCCGGTGGTCACTCGTACGCCCGGCACAGCGGCACCGGCGGTTGCGGGAAGCGCGATGAGACCGGCGACGGCCAGCACCATGGCCAGCACCGCTCCGATCCACGTGCGCAGGGTGCGGGTTCCTCCTCGTGGAGAGTGGACGCGCAAAGATTGTTCGTACATACTCTTCTTTCTCAAGGCGATGGAATGCACGCCGGACGGCGGCACACGTCATCGGGGCAAATCCGCCTCCCCGCGGGTGAAATCACCATGGGGGTTGGGGGTGGCGGCTGAGGTGTCCATGAGCGCAGATTGGGGAGGGGCGCGAAAACATCCCCGATGCATAGCAGACGTTCCTGATCGTCGACACGCCCGGAATCCAGACCCCCGGTTCGGCTCACTCCGGGAACGGCACGCGCGGCGCCCGTCCGGAAGGGGCCAGCTCCAGCCTCTCTTCGGCCCGGATGCGCTCGCGCTCCATGGCTTCGAAGGCTCCGTGCACCGTTTCGGCGAAGACGTCGCCGCCGGCCGTGCCGGGGTGGATGCCGTCGTCGGCGAGCAGACTCTCCTGCGCCCCGATCGCCGCGTCCCAGTCGGCGATCCCGACCCCGGGGCGTCCTCGCGCGAACGAGGACAGTTCGGCGTTGACACCGGGGATCCACTCGCGGGGAGCATGCGCGTTCACCAGCACCAGAGTCCGGTCGCGCCCGATGATCTGCGCCATCTCCTGGAGCACGGATCGCTCGACGGGGCCGTTCGTGCCGAGTGCGACGACGACGTTCTCTCGCAGCTCGCCGCGATCGGCCATCGCCCGCAGGATCTCGGGGCCGGCCCAGACGGAGCGGGAGACCTCGGCTTCGACGGCGATGCCCGGGAACCGCTCCATGAGCGAGGGCGCGGAGGCGAGCATGACGGAGTCACCGATCGCGGTGATCTGCTCCCCCGCGGGCACCGCGATCGGTGCAGGGTCCTCGGCCGCCGGCAACGGGTCGTCGTCCTCCGCGGGGGCATCCTCCACCGCCTGCGCGCCGCGGTCGATCGCGGCGGCGGCCGACGTTACCCGTGGTGCCGTCGCGATCGATGCGGCCGTGCCCGCGAGCATGACTGCGGCTATCGTCACGGCGGCGAGTCCGGTCATCCGTGCCTTCGGCGTTCCCGCCATGCGCCGGCGGAGGATCCCGAACGACCCGCGGAAGCCGTGCCGACGCAGCGGCTGCTCGACGTACCGGTACGACAGCTCCGCGGCTGCGAGCGAGATGGCCAGGGCAACGGAGCCTGCCAGCGGCGGCACCCCGCCCTCCGGCCCGAAGCCCCGCGTGGCGACGAGGACGAGTACCAGCACGGGCCAGTGCCAGAGGTAGATGCCGTAGGAGCGGTCGCCGATCCACTTCAGCGGCGCGGCATCCAATGCCCTCCCGAACCACGATCCCGGCCCGATGCCGGCGACGATCGCGAGCGCCGACCCCGCGGAGGCCATCAGCAGCGCACCGGGGAAGGTCGCGGCATCCGGGGTCTCGGCGCGCAGCGCCGCCAGCACGATCAGGCCGACCCCGGCGAGGCCGACGAGCAAAGACCCCGCGCGGGCCTTTCGCGTGCGCATCCACGAGCGATCCGGCACGCCCGTCATCACGAAGGCCAGGGCGATGCCGAGGAGAATTCCGAACGCATGCGAGCCGGTGCCGAAATAGGCGCGGGTGACGTCGCCGTCGGCGACAAGCGCGGCCATCCACACGGCCGAGCCGGCGCCGAGCAGGAGAACAAGGGCGATCCGGGACCAGCGGCCTGGGATGAGCATGATCAGCGGCAGCAGCAGCGGCCAGACGAGGTAGAACTGCTCCTCGACGGCGAGGGACCAGAAGTTGCGGAACAGTTCCGGCGCGGTCGCCGCGAAGTAGTCCGAGTCATCAGCGATCGCCAGCCAGTTGTAGCTGAATGTCGCGGAGCCCAGAACCTGGCGGCCCATGCCGACGAGGACGTCGCCGCCGATCACCCATGCTGCGGTGGCGCAGACCGTGACGACGACGGCGAGCGCCGGCAGCAGGCGGCGAGCGCGTCGCCGCCAGAAGTCGACCAATCTCCGCCTCGACCCCAGAGCCCCCGCGCGCGATGGCCGCAGCAGAAGCGAGGTGATGAGGAATCCGCTGATCACGAAGAAGACGTCGACGCCGACGAAACCACCGCGCAGGGGCGAGCCCGGGAACAGGTGATAGACGAGCACGAGGACGACGGCGATCGCACGCAGGCCGTCGAGGCCCGCGAAACGCGCAGGGGAATTCTGGCTGGTCATCGTCATGGAAGAGGGTCGCACCGGTCAGGACGCAGGGTGCAAAGCCGCCAGTCTAGGCTTATCGGGTGAGGATCAGGCTGGATATCGCCTATGACGGGACGAACTTCCGCGGGTGGGCGGCGCAACCGGGACTGCGCACGGTGCAGGGCACGCTCGAAGCGGCCCTCGCGCGCATCGTCGGCTCCGATGTGCGCTTCGTCGTCGCCGGGCGCACGGATGCCGGGGTGCATGCCTCCGGCCAGGTCGCGCACGTCGATCTCGACGAGGCGCAGTGGGCGCGCATCACCTCGCGGCACGGCCGCGCGGCCGAGGACCCTGCGGGAACGATCGCTCATCGCATGCGCGGCGTGTTGGGCTCGTACCCCGATGTCACGGTGCATCGCAGCTCGGTGGCGGACGACGGCTTCGACGCCCGGTTCTCGGCGGTCTGGCGGCGCTACCGTTACCGGCTCGGCGACGATGCCTCCGGTTATGACCCCGCCCGCCGGCTCGACACCACGCGGATCCGCGGCGATCTGGACGTCGAGGCGATGGATGCCGCGGCACGCTCCCTCATCGGCCTGCATGACTTCGCGGCGTACTGCAAGCCGCGCGATGAGGGAACGACGATCCGCACACTGCTGGACTACCGGTGGCGGCGCGACGATGAGGGGGTGCTCATCGCCGAGGTGAAGGCCGATGCGTTCTGCCACAGCATGGTGCGCGCGCTCGTGGGTGCGTGCGCCGCGGTCGGACAGGAGCGCCTGGACGTCTCGGATCTCGTCGTGCTGCGGGATGCCCTCGCACGAACGAGCGCTTTCCCTGTGCTCGCGGCCCGCGGCCTGACGCTCACCGAGGTCGGTTACCCGGCTGTCGATCTGCTCGGTGCCCGCGCCGAGCAGACGCGTGCGCGCCGCGACAGCGAGTGACGCGGGGCTGCGCTTCTCGCACCCCGCTCCCCGCCGAGACGCACTAGCCTGGGCGGGATGAAGGTCATCTCGTACAACCTGCGCAAGCATCGTGCTGCGACCGAGCTCGAGAAGCTCGCGGCCGAGCATGCTCCGGACGTGCTCTGCCTTCAGGAGTGCGATGTGTCGGCGCTGCCCGAGGAGATCGGCGGGCTCGTACTCGCCGATGCCACCCAGGGCAACCGTCTGGGGCTCGCCGTGTACTTCCGGGCGAACACGTTCCAGCTGCAGCAGATCCGCACGTTCGGGCTGAAGAAGTCGTTGCACGACCGGGTGCTGCGGCCCGCGCATGAGCGCGTGCTGGGTGTGCGCCTACGTGATATCGACGACGGCGGAGAGCTCATCATCGCCTCGTTCCATGCGGCGCCCCTCACGGCCCTGAACTCCCTGCGTCGCAATCAGATCCGCGCCGCGCTGAGCGAGCTGGAGACCATGGGCCCGGGCCGGCCCATCCTCATGGTCGGCGACTACAACTATCCGGTGTTCAAGGAGAACCTCAGCCAGAATGTGCGCGAGCACGGATACACGCTGACGCTCAGTGACGACCGCACCTACACGCGCTACCGGGTGTTCAAGGGGCACTACGACTTCGCTACCTCCGACGGCTTCACGATCGACAGCATCCAGACCCTGCCTCAGCGTTCGAGCGATCATCGCCCGATCCTCATCACGGCGGCCGTCGCCGGCACCCGCTGGTAGAGCTCCCCTAACGGCGCAGTACGCGCTGGGCGAGCCAGTTGCCGAGGAGCTGCCCGACCTGCACGATGACGATGACGATCGCGACTGTGACCCAGGTGACCTGCTGGTCGAACTGCTGGTATCCGTAGATGATCGCGAAGTTGCCGAGCCCGCCGCCGCCGATGTAGCCGGCCATGGCGGACATGTCGACGACCGCGATGAACATGAACGTGTAGCCGAGGATCAGCGGCGCCAGCGCCTCGGGGATCACGACGCCGAACAGCACGGCGACGCGCTTCGCGCCGATGGCGAGGGCCGCTTCGACGACGCCCGGATCGACGGCGACGAGGTTCTGCTCGACGACGCGGCCGATCACGACGGCCGCCATGATCGTCATCGGCACGATCGCCGCCTCGGTTCCGAGGGTCGTTCCGGCGATGACCTTCGTCAGCGGGCCGACGGCGGTCAGGAAGATGATGAACGGAATCGGCCGCACGAGGTTGATGACGATGTTGACCGTGTGGAACACGGCACGGTTGCCGAACAGGTTGCCGGGTCGCGTCGCATAGAGCACGGCGCCGATCAGCAGCCCTGCGATCCCGCCGATGAGGAGGGTGACGACGACCATGTAGATCGTCTCCTGGATCGATTCCAGGAGCACCGGGGTGAGCGAGCCCCAGTCGGCGCCCGGGCGCACGCCGCTCATGCGGCAGCCTCGGCTGCGAGCCGCTGCACCGCGGTGCGTTCGGAGAGCTCCGCGACGACCGCGGTCACCGCATCCGCTTCGGCGTGAACCCGGTACGTGAGGGTGCCGAGCTGACGACCGCGGATATCGGTGACGCCGCCGAAGACGACGGAGCGACGGATGCCGTGCTTCTCGAAGATGGCATCGACGTCCTCGCTCGTGAACTCGTTCACGTCGACGCTGAGGAGTGCGCCTCCGCCGGAGAGGAGCGCGTCGCGGGTATCCCCCGTCGGGACTCCCTGGGTCACGGCCCTCACGAACCGCTCGGTGAGTGCTGCGCGGGGGTGCGCGAAGACGCGGTAGGTGTCGCCGCTGTCGACGACGCGGCCGCCCTCCATCACGATCACCTGGTCGCACAGCTCGTGCACGACGGAGATCTGGTGGGTGATGACGACGATCGTGATCCCCAGCGTGCGGTTGATCTCCCGCAGCAGAGACAGGACCTCGGCGGTCGTCTGCGGGTCGAGCGCGCTGGTGGCCTCGTCGGCGAGGAGCAGCTCGGGGTTCGTCGCGATGGCACGCGCGATTCCCAGCCGCTGCTTCTGCCCGCCCGACAGGGAACGCGGGTAGCGGTCGGCCTTGTCCCCGATGCCGACGAAGTCGAGCAGCTCGGTGACGCGCGCCGCGATGTCGGCCTTCTTCCACCCGGCCACGCGCAGCGGATAGGCGACGTTGCCGCGCACGGTGCGCGAGGCGAAGAGGTTGAACTGCTGGAAGATCATCCCGATCCGACCGCGCAGAGCGCGCAGCTCCCCCTCGGAGGCGCGGCCGATATCGGCGCCCAGCGCCGTCACCGTCCCGGCGGTGGGCTTCTCGAGGCCGTTGATGAGGCGCACGAGCGTGGACTTGCCGGCGCCGGAGTACCCGATCACTCCGACGATGGACCCGCGCTCGACGGAGAGGTCGACTCCGTCGAGCGCGGTGACTGCGGGCCCTCGGCCTGCGGCCGGGAACGTCTTCGAGACGTTCTCGAAGGTGAGGATGCCGGTCATGGGCTCGTCGTCCTCGGCGGTTACTTGATCGCCGCCAGCTTCTCCTGCAGGTCGGTGAGCTCGGCCTGCAGATCGGCGACGCTCCAGTCCTGTGTGAAGACGAGGTTGCCGTCGTTCAATTCGGTGACGGATGCCTGGACCTGGGCCGAGTGGTAGGCCTCGAGCACCTTCGCCCACCGCGGGTCGTCGGCGTTGTCGGCGGTGACGGCGAAGATGTTGATGTACGGGGCGAGCGCCGGGTCGTCGACGTCCTCCTTGTAGATCATCTCGTCGTCGCCGAGTCCGCCCTTCTGCGCCTGCGTGTTGTTGATGATCGCAGCATCCGCGCTGCCGTCCTTCAGCGCCGTGACCGTCTGGTTCGGGTCGACGGGGAAGATCTCCACGGAGCTTTCGACGATGTCCGCCTGGGAGGAGTACGCGTTGCCGCCGTCGGCGAGCTCGAGCAGGCCGACGGCCTGCAGGTTCAGCAGCCCGCGCGAGAGGTTGGTCGCGTCGTTGGGGATGGCGATGGTCGCCCCCGCGGGGATCTCGTCTGCTGAGGCGTACTTCTCGGAGTACAGGCCCAGCGGGTAGACGGCCGTCGCTCCGGCCGGGACGAGCGTGCCGTTGTTGCTGACGTTGAAGTCGGCGAGGTAGATGAGGTGCTGGAACAGGTTGATGTCGGCGTCGCCGTTCTGCACCGCCTGGTTCAGCTGAACGCCGTCGGTGATCGTGCGAACCTCGAGCTCGATGCCGTCGTCCGCGAGGATGTCCTTCATCAGCGTCCAGTGCGCTTCGACGCCGTCGTTCGCGACGAGCACGATCCGGTCGGAGTCGGCGTCGCCGCCTGCACCTGCGCACGCCGTCATCGACAGTGCCAGAGCACCGGTTGCCAGGATGCCGACGACGGACAGGAGCTTCTTCACACGGGAGTTGTTCACGAGAGCGAGTGAACCACGCCGCGCTCCCCCGCCGTGGGGATTCGGTAACGGCGCGTAATCTCCTCACGCGGACGCGCCTACTCTGGGGGTGTGACTCATCTCGAAGAAGAGGCCGTCGACTTCGTCCGCGCCCTGATCCGCATCGACAGCGTCAACACCGGGGACATCGCTACCATCGGCGATGGCGAGACGCGCGCCGCACGCTACGTGCAGGCAGCGCTCGAGGAGGTCGGTCTCTCGACGGTCTTCGTCGAGCCGCTTCCGGGCCGCGGCAGCGTGATCTCCCGTATCGCCGGCTCGGATCCGGATGCCGGAGCGCTCATCGTCCATGCCCACCTGGATGTCGTTCCCGTGCAGGCCGAGGACTGGACGCATGATCCCTTCGGCGCGGAGATCGTGGACGGGCTGCTCTACGGACGCGGCGCCGTCGACATGAAGGACTTCGCCGGTGTCATCCTCGCGGTGGCCCGCCACCTCGCGCGCGAGGGGATCCGGCCGCAGCGCGACCTCATCTTCGCGTTCCTCGCGGATGAGGAGAGCGGCGGCGTCTGGGGCGCGTCCTGGCTCGTCGACAACCGGCCCGAGCTGTTCGCGGGCGCGACCGAGGCGATCAGCGAGGTCGGCGGGTTCTCCGTGCCGCTCGCGCAGGATCGCCGCGCCTACCTTCTGGCGACGGCGGAGAAGGGCGTCGGAGGGGCTCGGCTGACGGCCCGAGGCGCCGCCGGACATGCGTCCCGCCCCCTGCCGAGCGACGCTGTCCCCCGCCTGGCCGGCGCCGTGGCACGGATCGGCGCGCACCGGTTCCCCGTCGTGCGCACGCCGGCGCTGGCTCGTTTCCTCGAGGCGTTCGGCGAGGCCCGTGGGACGACGTTCACGGATGAGGATCTGGATGCCGAACTGGACGAGCTCGGTTTCGTCGGGCGCGTGATCGGTGCGGCTGCGCGGAACACGGCCGCGCCGACGGTTCTGGATGCCGGCGGAAAGATCAACATCATCCCGGGTGACGCATCGGCGCTTCTCGATCTGCGTTCGTTGCCGGAGGGCGCGGACGCTCTGCGGGACGGGATCATCGACCTTGCGGGTGATGGCGTCGAGGTCGAGTGGCTGCGGATGATCCCGCCGATCGCAGCACCGTTGGAGGGGCCTCTGGTGGATGCTGTCACGGCGGCGATCGCGGCGGAGGATCCGGAGGGCGTGGTCGTGCCCTACTTGCTTCCGGCCTCCACCGATAACAAGCATTTCTCGCGGCTGGGCGTGCACGGATACGGTTTCGTGCCGCTGCGCGTGCCGGATGATTTCGATGTGTACGGGCAGTTCCACGCGGTCGATGAATGCGTGCCGGTGGAGTCCCTGCGCTTCAGCGCGCGTGTGACGCTCGACATTGTGCTGCGGGCCTAGGAATACCCCCCGGGGGTATCCTGTTGTCGTTGGTGAACGCCCCGCGTTCCGACGAGAGGAAGTCAGCATGAGCAGCACGAGTGTTTTCCTGGTGACCGGGATGACCTGCGGTCACTGCGAGATGTCCGTCCGCGAAGAGGTCTCCGAGATCGACGGTGTCGAGGGCGTCGAGGTGAGTGCCCAGGACGGCCGCCTCATCATCACGGCATCCGCTCCGGTCTCCGACGAGGCGGTCATCGCGGCCGTCGACGAGGCGGGATACACCGCCGCCCGGATCTGACGGAGCCGGCATGTCCACGGTGAATGATGTCGAACTCGCGATCGGCGGCATGACGTGCGCCTCCTGCGCCAATCGCATCGAGCGCAAGCTGAACAAAATCGATGGCGTGAGCGCGACCGTCAACTATGCGACGGAGAAGGCTTCGGTGCGGTCAGCGTCGGGCATCGAGCCCGCGCTCCTCATCGCCGAGGTCGAGAAGGCCGGCTACTCCGCTGCGCTTCCCGCACCCGTGAAGGCCGATGAGGGCGAGGACCCCGAGCTGCGGTCGCTGCGCCGGCGCCTGATCGTCTCCATCGCTCTGACGGTTCCGGTGATCGTGATGGCGATGGTTCCTCCTGCGCAATTCATCGGCTGGCAGTGGGTCTCGCTCGTCCTCGCCACCCCGGTGATCCTGTGGGGCGCGTGGCCGTTCCACCGCGCCGCCTGGATCAACCTGCGTCACGGGGCCGCCACCATGGACACGCTCATCTCGATGGGCACGCTCGCCGCCTTCCTCTGGTCGTTGTACGCGCTGTTCTTCGGCACCGCGGGGATGCTCGGCATGACCCACGGGTTCGAGTTCGCGCTGTCGCGCTCGGACGGCGCCGGAAACATCTACCTCGAGGTCGGCGCCGGGGTGACGATGTTCGTGCTCGCCGGCCGCTACTTCGAGAAGCGTTCCAAGAGGCAGGCGGGTGCCGCGCTGCGCGCTCTGCTCCAGCTCGGCGCCAAGGACGTCGCGGTGCTCCGCGACGGCGTCGAGACGGCGATCCCCATCGAGGACCTGCGCGTCGGCGATGAGTTCCTCGTCCGCCCGGGCGAGAAGCTCGCGACGGACGGCATCGTCGTCTCAGGGGCATCCGCGGTGGATGCTTCGCTGCTGACCGGCGAGTCGGTACCCGTGGAGGTGACCGCCGGGGATGCCGTGACCGGTGCGACCGTGAACACGAGCGGACGCCTGCTCATACGGGCGACCCGGATCGGTGCGGATACGCAGCTGGCTCAGATGGCGAAGCTCGTCGAGGAGGCCCAGACCGGGAAGGCCGAGGTGCAACGCCTCGCCGACCGTATCTCGGGCGTCTTCGTGCCGATCGTGCTCATGATCGCCGTGGTGGCCCTCGGCGGGTGGCTCGTCGCCGGGTATCCGCCATCCGCCGCGTTCACCGCGGCCGTGGCCGTGCTCGTCATCGCCTGCCCGTGCGCGCTCGGGCTCGCCACCCCGACGGCGCTGCTCGTCGGCACCGGCCGCGGCGCGCAGATGGGCATCCTCATCAAGGGCCCCGAGGTGCTCGAATCGACCCGCGCGGTCGACACCGTTCTGCTGGATAAGACCGGCACCGTCACCGCGGGGCGGATGACCCTCGACGGTGTCCTCAGCGAGGAGGGAACGGACCCGGAGGAGCTGCTGCGACTGGCGGGGGCGCTCGAGAACGCCTCGGAGCATCCGATCGCCCGCGCCATCGCCTCCGCGGCGAGCGCTCCGCTGCCACCGGTCTCGGATTTCTCGAACATCGAGGGTCGCGGCGTGCAGGGCCTCGTCGAGGGGCGCAGCGTCATCGTGGGGCGCGAATCACTCCTCGCGGACTGGTCGCTGGCGCTGTCGCCTGAGGTCGCGGCGGCGAAGGCCGATGCCGAGTCCTCGGGGAAGACGGTCGTCGCCGTCGCATGGGACGGCGCTGCGCGCGGAGCTCTCGTCATCGCCGACGCGGTGAAGCCGACCAGCGCGGAGGCCATCCGCGACCTGCGGGAGCTGGGCCTTCGTCCCATCCTGCTCACGGGCGACAACGCGTCGGTCGCGCGCCGCATCGCCGCCGAGGTCGGGATCGACGAGGTGATCGCCGAGGTGCTCCCCCAGGACAAGGTCGACGTGGTCACGCGTTTGCAGTCGGAGGGCGCGGTCGTCGCCATGATCGGCGACGGCGTGAACGACGCCCCGGCCCTCGCTCGCGCGGATCTCGGTCTTGCGATGGGGACCGGCACGGATGTCGCGATCGAAGCCGCGGACATCGCGCTCGTGCGCGGTGACCTGCGCAGCGCGGTGGATGCGATCCGTCTGTCCCGCCGAACGCTCGGCACGATCAAGACGAACCTCTTCTGGGCCTTCGCCTACAACGTCGCCGCCATTCCGGTCGCCGCCCTCGGCATGCTAAACCCCATGCTCGCGGGCGCCGCGATGGCGTTCTCGAGCGTGTTCGTCGTCGGCAACAGCCTGCGGCTGCGCAGCTTCGGGCGCACGACCCGCTGACGGTCACGCGTCAGCGGGAAGCGCGACCTTCGGCTTGGCCCAGGAACGGCCGCGAGTGTCCTTGAGGATGTCGTACTCGACGTCGACGTGGGGTTCGATCGCGCTGTACTTGTCGTTCGGAGCGCCGATCACGAGCTGGAAACCGAGCCCCCGCCAGGCGCCGATCGCACGCTTGGTGAAGTGCGCGTCGGCCTTGATGAGGGCCTCATCCATGAACACCGGGGCATAACGGGGGCGGGCTGCGCCCGCATCGCCCAGCTGATAGCGCAGGGCCGCACCGACGATGAAGGCGACGAGCTCCTGCGACTCGCCACCGGACTTCTCGCCGATGTGATCGTAGAGCGCCACATGCTGGCGGGTGACGGCCTGGATGCGCTCGGCGCTGACGCGCACGTGGTTTCGCACATCGATGAGCTCGGCGAAGTCGGGTGCCGTCCGTCGCATCCGCCCGATCAGACGGCTCATGCGCCGGTAGGCGTTCTCGCGCTGATCATCGGTGGATGCCGTGTCGATGAGCCCGCGCACCTCGCGCAGCTCGCGGCGGAAGCGCTTGCGCGCCTCGGACTGGTTCTCGCGCGGAGTGATCTGCAGACGGTGCTCGTCATCGTAGAACGCCAGTTCGCGCATGATCGCGTTGATCGGCTCGATGCGCTCACGGATCTCGCGCAGCGCCCGGCTGAGCGTGGAGTCGAGACTCGTCAGATCGTTGCCGGACAGTTTGATGAGGCTGTCGCGCCACTCGCGCTCGAGCTCGTGCAGGCCGTTGGTCTTGAGCGCTTCGAGAATGCCCTCGAACTCATCGACGGATGCGTCGGGGTCGGGCAGCAGATTGAGGTTTGGCCAGCGCTCGAGGAACGCCTGCATCAGGCGGCGCAGGCTCTCGCGCTGCTCGTGATGCGTGTCCACAGCGGCAGCGCGATCGTCCGCGAGACGCTGCGCGGCGGTCTTCAACGCCAGGTCGAGGCGGGCGAGTTCGGCGGTGGGTGCGGCTGCCCCCGCAGCATCCGTCAGCATGAAGCGCTCATCGAGGAACCGCATCTGCTCGCCGCTGATCGACAGCTCCGCATCGATCGCGCGATCGATGATGATCTGGCAGGCGTCGACGTCGTCGACGACATCGCCCCAACGCTGCTCGACGCTCTCGGCCTCGACCTGGGCACGCGCGATGTCGGCGCGCAGCGCGGCGGCCTTCTTCTTCAGTTGTTCGGCGCGGTCCTTCAGATCGGCGATCTCCGGGCTCGCCGTCGTGACCTCGGCCTCGACACCCGCCCAGCGCTCGTGCTCGGCACGAACCGCTGCGACGTCGATCTGCTCCCAGGTGATCTCGCGCAGGCGCGCGTAGATCGTCATGCGGTTCTCGACGCCGTCGAGATCCTTCTCCGCGTCGCGGGCCGCGCTCGTCGCCGCATCGACCTCGCGGGTGAGGGCGGTGAGCTGCTCATCGATCTCGTGCAGTCGGCGCTGGTTCGAGAAGCCGAGAACGTTCGCGCGCCCCTGTCCGCCGTGTGCGCCCCGGCTGCCCTGCGTCAGCTGACCCGTGATCGTCAGAGCCATCGCGTGAGCTCCGAGCTGCGCCGAGCTGTCGACGCACACGAAGCCGAAGCGCTCTTCGAGCCGTTGCTGCAGCCATCCGGTGAACCGGGAGCCTCGGTAGTCCAGGCGCCCGGGCAGTGTGCGCTCGTCGGTGCTCGGAGATTCCGCCAGCCCCGTCTGCACTCCCTCGAACCGCAGGCGCACCGGCGTGCGCACCGCGTTGATCGCCGCGCGGAACCGGTCGATGTGCTCGTCGTCGATCAGCAGCGTGGTCGCGAAGCCGCCGAGTGCGAGGTTGAACGCATCGCGCCACGGCTCGTGCTCGGTGCGCACCTCGATCAGCTCGCCCACGAACGGCAGGTCCGCAGGATCAAGGCCCGCGGCTTCCGCGAGCAGCGCCCGCGAATCGTCGAGGGCCGGTGGGATGCTGCCGCGCATCTGCGTGACACGATCGCGCTCGGCCTGCAGCTTGGCATGCGCGGTGAACGCGCGGCGACGATCCGTCTCCGCCTCCGCGAACATCGCCCGGGCCGTGCGACGGCCATCGGCCTCGGCGATGCCCTGAGCGACCTTCACCATGAGCTCATCGAACTCATCGACGGTCGTCACCGATACGCCCAGCCCCGCGGACACCTCGTCGAAACGGGCGCGCTCGCGTTCGACATCCGTCAGGCGCGCCGAGACCCGGCGCAGCTCGCGCTGCGCGGTCTCGAGACGGTCGCCGCCGGACTGGCGCAGCAGGTCGAGCAGACCGTCGCGCTCGACGTCGGCAGCATCCGCCAGCGCCCGCTTCTCGCGCAGGGACAGGTCGATCGTGATCTTCTGGCCGCGCAGCTCCGCCTCCACCGCACGCAGCAGTTCAAGACGGCGCTCGGCACGCCACAGCGCAGCGCGCGAGGTCTCGTCGATGAACGACCCGACCTCGTCGATCAGGGCGACGCGCGAGGCGGCCTCCGCGATCTTCGCCCGGATACCCGGAATGGGCTCGAGCGCATTCACCTGCTGCCGCGCGGTGAGCATGCTCGTGCGCGTGCTCTCCAGCTCGTCGAAGTGCGCGACCACCGCATCCGCGGCATCCATCGTGTCCGGCTCTTCGAGGACCAGACGCTTGTAGAGGTCATCGACCGTCGTGATCTGCTGACCCGCCTGGATGCGGGCGAGCAGACTGATGGCCTTCGCGCCGGAGCCTGCCGCTCCGATGCCGAGGACCGCGTGCAGACGCGCAGAGAACTCCCGATCCGTGCTGAGAGTCTCCAAGCCGAGGCCGCGCACCGCAGAATCCGACAGCCGCTGCGCAGCGGCCTCCTCCAAACGCCCCAGGTCGAAGGCATCCGCGACCGTCGCACGAACCCGGACCGTGTCTTCCAGCACCCGGGCCGTCGCCGGGATGTACCAGGCGCGCACCGCGGTGAACCGGGAGCCGTCATGATCGCGCCACGTGACCGCGATCGCGCTCCACGTGTCTTCTCCATCGCCGCGCAGCACGCGCAGCTTCGTCCCCTCCTCGGTGCGCGACTCATCGATCTTGCCGCGTCCGTACGAGAGGATGTTGCGCTGCTCCTCGCCGCGCGGACGCCCCGTGACACCGCCGTTGGATGCCCCGTTGAAGGGTGTGGTGTGCGGCATCATGAGCGCGATGTAGGCGTCCATGAGCGTGGACTTGCCCGATCCCGAACCGCCGCACAGCAACGTCGCATCCGGTGAGAATCGAACCAGGTGCGGGCCGCCGTCGTAGCCGCCCCAGTTGATGAGCTGCAGGTCTTCGGCGACCCACTGCTGGCCCCGCGAGGAAGCCGGGATCATTCCGAACAGCGTGTCGAGCATCGTCACAGCGCGCCCTCTTCCTCGTCGTGGCCGGCGCCGACCTGCTCGCGCAGCCAGTCGCGCAGTTCCTTCAGCTTCTCGGCGCTGAGGATCACCTCGACGAGCGGACTGATCCGGTAACGACCGGTCGTCTCCTCATCGATGATGCCCTCGCGGTCGAGACGGTCCATCGCCTTGCGCACGGCCTTCTGCTGGCGCGCGGTACCGCCGTCGACCTCGGTGAAGTAGCTGAGCACGTTCTGCTCGACGTCCTCGATGTCGATGCGCACCGAGCTCTCCCCCGCAGCGGACTCCCGCTGATGCACGGTGCGCAGGTGCACGAGCACGAGCGTCTCCACACGAGAGTACGGCAGGTCCTTCAACAGGATCGGCACCTCGAGCTCGTCCGAGCGCACCTGCTGTTTGTAGGCGAGGCCGCGCCCGTGGTCGACGACCAGACGCAGGAACAGGTCGTTCAAACGCGACTCGATGATCTGCTGATGCTCGATCAGCAGCTTCCACTCCTGCTTCGACCGCTCCGCGGCGAGGAAGCGACGCTGCAGGATGTGCACGAGCACGCGGCGCACCTCGGCGTCGAGCGTTCCGTGATCACCGGCGAACAGCTCATCGGGGTCGTCCTCCATCGCCACGGGGTCGATGAAGGGTGCGTCGATCGCGGATGCCGCGGGTGCAGCATCCGTCTCGGTCTCGACGTCGGGCGCAGACTCAGTCATGCGCTTCCTCTCTGGCGGCCTGGGCGCGCACGGCGCCGAAGGCGAATCGTCGGGTCGTGCCATCGGGGCGCAAAGCCTCGACGACGGAAATCTCATCGCTCTCGCTCATCCCGCCGCGGTGCGCGATCTCGAGCAGACCGAGCAGGTCCACCGGGCGGCGATTGTCGTCATCGACGCCCACGAAGGCCTCGGCGAGGTCGTAGTCGCCGCCGAGGCCCTCGATGTAGGCCTCGAGCTCCGCGTAGCGCGGACCGCCCCAGGCGCGCGTGTCGGCGTCGACGAACTCGACGTCGACGGCTTCCGTCAGGGGCGCGGGAGCGCCGGGCGGGCGAATGTCGCCGACCGATTGGCGCAGGTGGCCGACGTCGATCATCGGCAGGCTCCGCACCGGGTCCACCGGCGCCGGCGCGGCCGTGCCCTGACCCCACTCGTGCATGCCCGCGATCACGTCGCGCAGCAGATCATCGATCTGGCGGTCGCGGAGCGGATCATGCGTCTTCACCTGTCCGGTGATGACATGCGAGGCGCGGCGCTGGGCCGAGAGCACCTCTTCGACGCCGAGCTCGACCCGACGACCGATCGCATCGAACTCGGAACGCTGGTTCGCATCGAGGCTGCGGGCGAAGGGCTGACGCAGCAGATCCTGCAGGTTCTCGGTCAACGCATCGATGCGATCGGGGTCGCCGATGAGGCGCAGAGCGCCGGCGAAAGCGCGCCCCTCGCTGGTGGATTGCATGACGTCCTGGGCGCGCTGCAGATACTCGCGGAGCACCTCGCCCGTCGGGCGCTCGTCGCGGCGCAGATGCGCGACGACGTCGCGCTGCATGGCCTTGAGCGACTCGGCGACGCGCGCGAAGTCGGCGGGCAGTTCGCGGGCCAGGTGCAGAACGTTCTCGGCCTCTTCGAGAAGCTCATCATCGTCGAGGGGCTCGAGCTCATCGGCCTCGGCGCGCGTGATCTTCGCATCCAGCGCGTCGCGCTCCTCACGCAGGCGCTCCAGGCGCTTGGCTGGATCGGACTCGGCGTTCTCGGCGAGATGGTCGACGGCCTCGAGCAGGGTGCGAACGCGCGAGTTCGAGACGCGGGTACGGCCGCCACCCGTGCGACCGGCGATCTCGAGCGCCTCGACCGCGTGGGCAGAAAGACGGTAGACCTCGACATCGTCATCGATCTGCTGCAGAAGCCAGCCCTGCTTGGCCCAGGAACGGCACACTTCGCGCCCCGTTCCCCCCGGCAGACGACGTGCGTCGTCATCATGGCCGCCGGTGCGCAGCTGCTCAAGGATCTCATTCACCTCGGCGTGCGCATCGGCGATCGCGACCGAGGGACGGTCAGCTGTGAACAGCGTCATGAGCGCCGCGACGACGAACGGAGCCTGCCGCCCGTGCAGAAGATCGAGCGTCGGGGCGCGGAACGCCGCCAGCGCCCGGGAATAGGCTGCCTCGGCACGCGTTCCTGTCACCTCTAGAGCCTAACTTTCACGCCCGGAATACGACAAAACCCCCGGGGCTTCCGGGGGTTTGAATCTGTAGCAGGAGCGGGGCTTGAACCCGCGACCTCACGATTATGAGTCGTGCGCTCTCACCAACTGAGCTACCCTGCCGCAAGACGATTCACCTGAAAAAGTGAATACTGCGAGCCCCGAGTCAGGATTGAACTGACGACCCCTTCCTTACCATGGAAGTGCTCTGCCACTGAGCTATCGGGGCGCTGTTGCCCCGCGAGGCAACTATACGAGAATACCAACAACTTTCGGATTCTCAAAAACGAGACGGCTAGTAGTCGTATCTCCCGGCGTTTTTCTGCATCCAGGGCAACGGATCGATGGTCGAACCATTGATGATGATCTCGAAGTGCAGGTGCGAACCGTAGGAACGGCCCGTGTTTCCGGTGAGCCCGACGATGTCGCCGACCTTGACCGTCTGACCTGCGCTGACGCGCAGCGAGCCGTACTGCATGTGCGAGTAGTGGCTCGTGACGAGCTGACCGTCGATAATGTGGTCGACGTAGACGGTCACACCGTAGTTGCCGCCGGACTCGGTCGCGATGCGAACCGTTCCATCGGCGATCGCCTGAATGGGAGCGCCGTCGCCGGGCACGAGGTCGATCCCCTCGTGCATGCGGCCCCAACGGGCTCCGTACGGGGAGCTCATCGCGACGCCCACCTTGAACGGCCACTGGATAGCCGCATCGGGGTCGTTCGTGTACAGGTCATCCGAGAACGCGATGCCCTGCTCGGCGGCCAGATCGATCAGAGACTCGGAGGAGAAGTCCTCAGAGCGCTGGATGGCGTCGTTCTGCAGGTCAGACGAGGCGACGAACGCCTGAATCTCATCCTCGGACATCGCCGACGTGGTGCCGTCGGAATTCGTGATCAACGACATCGCTGATGCCGGCTGTGCACCCTGAGCGGCTGCCACGGCCTCAGCGGGAAGCGTCATCGATACGGCGAGGAGGCCGGCGACGCCCATGACTCCGACGGTCGCGCCCAGGGTGAGCAAGCGGCGTCGCAATGCGACGCGGGTGGTCGGGCGCTCTTCTTCGTCGAGGGGAGCCTCGGGTGCGACCGGCATGTTCGCGACGGAGAAGATCGACGTGTCGGCTTCGACCGTGCCGAAGGCACGGGATGCTGCGACGAACGCATCTTCTGCGACTGCTGTGCGCACCAGTGCGGGCTCGACGAGAACAGAACCGTAATCTTCGGGCGAGACGACGGGCATCGGCTCGTACCCGGCATCGACGAGGGCCGGCAGGGCTGCTGTCGCGGGCACGGTCTCAACACGAGCCGGAGCGGGCGCGGTCTGCGCTGCGACCTCGAAAGCGACCTCTGCCGCACGCACAACCGTCTGAGCGACATCGTGGACGACCGAGACGGGCTCTCGGGGCGCGACGGGCGCTTGCTGGGCGGCGAGCGCGGCTGCGGTGCGCTGCTCAGCGAGCTCTGCGGCGTGCTGCAGCTCGCGCATCTCACGGCGGGACAGCGGTGCACGCGGAGCGTCGACGGAGCCGGTTTCGATACCTGTCGGGTTCGCGGAAGCCGCGGTCGCGCGACGGCTGGAGCGGCGTGTGGGCACAGGCTCAGCCATGGAGGAGTCGAAGGGCAAAACGGATCTCTCGTCGTTCGTCAGCATGAAGGGAGTTCGCTGTTCGGGCAGCGAAAGTAACGATCAGGTAAATACACTACCGGGCTGCTCCTGGGAATGCCATGTGCGGACCCTCAATTGTGGTTGTCCACAATCGCAGAAAGTCGTGAGAAGAGTTCGGGGCCAGCCGCTACCAGCATCGGTCGCGCAGACTCGGTGTCGAAGCGCTGCACGCGGCCGCCCGCCTCGGTCACGAGCAGGGCGCCGGCCGCGTGATCCCACGGCTGCAGGCCGCGCTCGAAGTAGCCGTCGAGCCGACCGGCGGCCACATAGGCGAGATCCAGCGCCGCAGACCCCATCCGACGCAGATCGCGCGCCAGGGGCATGACACGGCGCACCACGGCGAGATCCGGGTCATGCGTGCTCGGGTCGTAGCCGAAGCCCGTTGCGAGCAGGGCCCCCGCCGCTGTCTCCTGGGTGACGGCGAGCCGTGAGCCGTCGAGCCAGGAGCCGCCGCCGCGAGCGGCGGTGAACAGCTCTCCCCATGCCGGGGCGCATACAGCGGCGGCGAGGGCCGTCCACCGGTCGGGATGCGGTTCGCCCTGCACGGCAGCGATGCTCACGTTGTAAGCACCGAGCCCGTAGGCGTAGTTCACGGTTCCGTCGATCGGGTCGACGACCCAGGTGACCCCCGTGCTGCTGCGGGCTTCTCCCGATTCCTCGCCGAGGAAGCCATCGCCGGGACGCTCCGCAGCCAGACGCGAGCGGATCAGTGCCTCGACCTCGCGGTCGGCCTCGGTGACGATGTCGGCGACCGTCGACTTCGTCGCCGCGAGGGCGACTCCCTCCGCGCGACGACGGCGGGCCAGGTCTCCGGCTTCGCGCGCGATATCCGCGGCGAGCAGTCGCAGCTGCTCGCCGTCGTATTCCACGGCGCTCACTGCGGTGCCGGCGGAGGAGGGGGGAACGAGCCGGGGGCCGAAGTCTGCGCAGGAGGAGCAGGCGGTTCGGTAACGGGATCCGCGGCTACCGGAGCCGGGTGCTGCGGCTGAGCCGCAGGGGACTGCGCGTTGCCGTAGTACTGGGGCGTCGGGTAGCCCGTGTAGTAGGCACTGACATCCGGGGTGCCGTCGGGAAGCACCGGCAACGGCGTGACGCCATCGGCGTAGGTTGGCCACGCGTTCACCGGCTGCTCGATGACTGCGGGCTGTGCATAGCCCTGCCCGGCGAAGCTCTGAGGCGCGGGGGCACTGTAGTTCGGCAGTCCGATGGACCCCGACGGGCGCTTGGGTGCGAACAGCGCGTTCAGCAACGGGATCAGCGTGGTTCCGACCGCGACGAGGATCGCGAGGGCGACGACGATCCGCCAGTACATGTCGGGGTACTCGAACAGCCTCGTGAAGGTGAGCGGGATGATCAGCATCACCGCGAGGATCATGAGCAGCCCGATCGTCACGTACTGGATGACCTGGGTGAACAGCGTCACATAGCGCTGCGCCGCGGTTGTGAACAGCCGCACGTGCAGCAGTGCCAGCTGCAGGATCGCGACGACGAGGAGTAGGAAGAAGAATCGGGTGAAGCCGACCGCGCCCTCGAACCACTGAATCGGCATCCAGATCTTCACCGCGCCCACGAGAAGGGCGATGATCCAGGTGATCATGCTCGCCAGCGCGAGCCAGTCAGGGCGCTTGCTCGACAGACCCGCCTCGAGGATGGCGATGCCCGCGAAGGCGACGAAGAGCAGGATCGTGAGGAACGCCCGGCCGATGATGCCGTCCTGGTTATCGACGAGCACCCACACCACGCAGACGATCGCTGCGGCGATCAGCGCCCCGATCGCGATCCAGATGGCCCCTCGGATGAGCAGAGAGGTGTTCGCGCCCTCTGGTTGCCGCGTCGTGCTGTCAGCCATGGTCTTCTCCTCATCGGCGGGCGGTGACCTTCATCCTGCCACGAGCCACCGCCCTCTGGCCGTGGGCCGTTCCGGTTGTGAACAACTCGTCACTCAGCCTTCTTCTTCGCGGATGCCGCGGCGAATGCCGTCACCCGGGCCCGCGCATCCGGCGTCTCGAAGGCCGCACCGATCGAGTGCGCCTCTTCCGCGAGCTGCTCGGTGAAGCTTCGGGCCGGGCGGGAACGGATCAGGCGCTTCGCCTGCCCATAGGCGCCCGCGGCGCCCTCGCACCAGAACCGGGCGATCTCCGCGGCGCGGGCTCGGACGAGATCCGCTTCAGCCCCGGCATCCGCCCCCTCGACGGCCTCGGCGACGAGCCCCCAGTCCCGAGCCTCCTGCGCCGTGAGGAGACGATCCTGCAGGACGAGCTGCAGTGCGCGCCGCTCGCCGATGGCCGCCGCGAGGTGCGCGGATACCGACAGGTCGGGGGTGAGCCCGATGTTGGCGTAGAGGCTTCCGAGATGCGAGCGCGAACCGACCACCGCGTAGTCCGAGCAGAGCAGAATGCCCAGTCCCCCGCCCACCGTCGTGCCGTGGGCGGCCGCCACAACAGGGATCGCCGATTCGGTGAGAGCACGGATGCCGGCGTTGATGACGCCGGCCAGCTCGGTGAGCTGGCTTCCGGATTGCATCGTCGTCGCCATCTCGACGACATCACCACCCGCGCAGAACGAGGGCCCCGCTGCGTCGATCACGATCGCGTGCACATCATCGCGCGAGGTCGCCTCGACCGTCGCATCCCGCCATGCCCGGGCCAGATCGGCGTTGAACGCGTTGAGCCGGGCCGGACGATTCAGCGTCAGGCGTGCGACGTGATCGTCGACGGACAGCAGGATGGGCTCGCTCATGGCATCTCCTTCGAAGCGGGGCAGACCCGGTCAGCCTAAGCGGTCGTCTCCGCCATCGAGCATGACTGCTGTCGCCGGAGACCAGCTTCAGTCCGCGACGTCGGGGTTCTCCTGTACGCGGGCGACAAAAGCCTCCATACGGCGGCGCGTGCCGTCCAGGCGCATGTCGACCTGGCCCGCGGGCCGGATCTCATTCGGGGCCAGCGGCGGCGCGAGGCGCACGTTGTCGTGGCAGGACAGATCGACGCACATGTGCGTTCCGATGCTGTCGCCGCGACTCCCCGCACTGTCGGCGCGACGCGCGGTGAACAGCGCGACCTGCGCGCCCGGCTGCATCGTGCGGCAGATGTTGCACATACCCGCCTGTGCGCGGCCCGACTCGCTCGCACGCAGCACGATGCCGACGGCCCTCGCCGCCGTCTCGACGATCACGTACCCGCGTTTGCCGAAGACGGGATCCCGCCAGGCGAAGAAGTCGCGGAAGTCCCAGTCGATGAAGAGGAAGTCGTGCGGCATCTCCATCGTCTCGAGCTCCTCCTCCGTCGCATTGACGAAGGATGCCCGGACATCGGTCTCGGTGAGCGCACGCATCGCCCCAGTCTACGAACAGATCCTCCGAGGCAACGCAAAAGCCCCGCATCAGATGCGGGGCTTTTTGTCGTGGTGGCAAGTGAGGGATTCGAACCCCCGAATGCGATGCAGGCTGATTTACAGTCAGCTCCCTTTGGCCACTTGGGTAACTTGCCAAGCGCACACCCGTCCAGCTTATACAGCCAACCGGGGGCACGAGTTATAAGCATACCGGTCAGAGCCAGGTGTAAGAAATCGAGGGATCAAGAATTTTCCGCCTGGCGTTTCGCGACCCCGAACGATTCGGGGGTGCGCAGCAGACCGCCCTCCGCGCGGCACGTCGCGGCCGCGACATCCATCGCCCGATCCAGCAGTCGGCGCCACTCCTCGGGCGCTTCCGGGCGGGTGCCGATCAGCCCCTCCGCGACGGCGGCGAGCGTGGCATCCCCCGCTCCCACCGTGTCGACGATCGATCCGGGAAGATCCGTGATCGGCGCCGAGACCACACCCGAATCCGTCTCGAGGACCGCACCGTCGCGCCCCGCCGTGGCAAGAACCGCCCGGGCACCGAGCCCCCGCAACCGCTCGCGCAAAGCGTCGAGATCACCGTCGTAGAGCAGCGCGGCATCATCCGCACCGACCTTCACGATCGCAGCATCCGACACCACCCGCTCGAAACCGCGCACGAACTCCGCCCGATCGCTGAGCATCCCCGCACGCGGATTCGGGTCGATCGCAACGCGCGCCCCCGCCAGCGCCTCGATCGCCGCATCGACCTCGCGGCGAACGTCGAAGGGGAAGCAGCTGATGACGGTCAGGTCGGCTTTCGCGATCGCTGCGCGCGCCTCCTCCCCGTATCGGATGCTGCGCCGCTGCGCCGCCGTATTGAAGACGTAGATCGGCTCGCCGTCCGCCGTGCGGGTGACGATCGCCCGAGAGGAGCCGTGCGGGGCCGCGCTCGCAACGAGCACCACACCATGCTCGGCGAGGTGCTCGCGAATCCGCTCCCCCGCCTCGTCGCCTGCGACCATCGCGATCAGCGTCGTCGGAACCCCGAGACGCCGCAGCCCCACGGCCACGTTCAGCGCCGCCCCTCCCACCAGTTCGCGCACACCGGTACCGTCTCGGATCTCGTCGATGAGCGCGTCGCCGATCACCACGACGGAGGGGGAGGTTTCCTGCATCCTCACATTCTGGCCCGGGACGGCACCGCTGTCTCCCTCCGCGCACATCTGCGCGCTACGGTGTGCTCATGAAGGCACAGCGCTCCGCGCTCATCGCGGCCCTGCTCCTATCCGTCACGGGCATCGCTGGATGCTCCGCGCCTGCGGATCCGGCCTCCGAAGCATCTTCACCGCCGAGCTCCTCGCCCTCGGCATCCGCACCATCGACGGCGCCCCCGAGCCCAACCCCGACACCGACGCCGACCGAGGAACCGGTCGTCATCCCGAACGACTGCCGCGCGATCCTCTCCGCCGATGTGCTCGCTCAACTCGACGGCATCCCGCTGAACGACCCCGCGATCGGCGAGAACGGCGGCCGGCAGGCCGACGGCTCGCTGCTGTGCATGTGGGCCGACCCGCGCGCCGACACCACCGGGCTCGCCACCTACATCTCCTATGAGAGGCGCGGACCCGCTCTGGAGATGCTGAACGACCTCGTCACCGAGGAGGACTTCACCTGCTACGAGAGCCAAGGCGGAACACGCTGCGAGAAGACCTGGGAGAACGAGCTGTACCCGGTCGCCGATGGGCGCACCCTGTTCTGGCGCGGCGGCATCCTCATCGACACGCAGTACTCGAATCTCTCCCCGACCGGCTACACCGCGAGCATCGTCGACAACCTCTTCGGCTGAGTCCCGCCCACGAAGAAGGCCCCGATTCCATGCGGAATCGGGGCCTTCTTCAGTCAGTCACGCTCAGTTGTAGGTACCGGGCGTCACGTCGTCGGTCGAGAACGCGTCGAAGTCGACGTAACCGAAGTCGCCCTCGGCGTACGCGCCGTCGGATGCGAAGATCCGGTTCGGGTAGCGCTCGCTCTTGGCCTCTTCCGTCGCCTCGACCGTGATGTCGCGGTACTTCGACAGACCGGTTCCGGCGGGGATGAGCTTACCGATGATGACGTTCTCCTTGAGACCGACCAGCGGGTCGCGCTTGCCCTGCATCGCAGCCTCGGTGAGCACACGGGTCGTCTCCTGGAACGAGGCGGCCGACAGCCACGACTCGGTTGCCAGCGACGCCTTCGTGATACCCATCAGCTCCGAGCGGCCCGACGCGGGACGCTTGCCCTCGGCCACGGCCTCGCGGTTGATCTGCTGGTAGCGCTTGAGGTCGACCATCTCACCCGGCAGCAGGGTCGTGTCGGCGTGATCGACGACGGTGACCTTGCGGAGCATCTGACGGACGATGACCTCGATGTGCTTGTCGTGGATCGGCACTCCCTGCGAGCGGTACACGCCCTGGACGCCGTTGACGAGGTAACGCTGAACCTCGCGGGCACCCATGACACGCATGACCTCCTTGGGGTCGAGCGTGCCGACCTGCAGGGGCTGACCGACGGAGACGTGCTGGCCGTCCTCGACGAGAAGCGTTGCACGCTTCAGCACCGGGTAGACGACCTCTTCATCACCGTTGTCGGGCGTGAGGATGACCTTCTTGCCCTTGTCGTTCTCCTCGATCGTGATGCGGCCATCGGCCTCGGCGATCGGGGAAGCGCCCTTGGGCGTACGAGCCTCGAAGAGCTCCTGCACGCGGGGCAGACCCTGGGTGATGTCACCGGCGGATGCCAGGTGGAAGGTACGCATCGTCAACTGGGTACCGGGCTCACCGATCGACTGTGCGGCGATGATGCCGACGGCCTCACCGATGTCGACCGTCTTGCCGGTCGCGAGCGAACGGCCGTAGCACTGCGCGCAGACGCCGACGGCCGAGTCGCAGGTGAGCACGGAGCGCACCTTGATCTCCTCGACGCCGAGCTCGACGAGCTTGTCGATGAGCACGTCGCCCACGTCGTCGCCGGCCGATGCGAGGACCTCGCCCGACTCGCCCACGACATCGGCTGCCAGCGTGCGGGCGAACACCGAGTTCTCGACGTTCGCATCGCGGACCAGCTCGCCCTGCGAGTTCGGAGCGGCGATCGGCAGGGCCAGGCCCTTCGACGTGCCGCAGTCGTGCTCGCGGATGATGACGTCCTGCGAGACATCCACCAGACGACGGGTCAGGTAACCCGAGTCGGCGGTGCGCAGAGCGGTGTCGGCCAGACCCTTACGGGTACCGTGCGTCGCGATGAAGTACTCGGCGACCGAGAGTCCCTCGCGGTACGAGGAGATGATCGGACGCGGGATGAGCTCACCCTTCGGGTTGCTCACCAGACCACGCATACCCGCGATGTTACGGATCTGCAGCCAGTTACCACGTGCGCCCGACGTCACCATGCGGTTGATGGTGTTGTCCTCGGGGAAGTGGTCCATCATCGCGGCCTGGACCTCGTCTGTGGCGGACGTCCAGATCTGGATGAGCTCCTGGCGGCGCTCTGCGTCGGTGATCAGACCCTTGTCGTACTGCGACTGGACCTTCGCGGCCTGCTTCTCGTAACCGGCGACGATCTCCTTCTTGCGCGGAGGCGTGATCACGTCACTGAGCGCGACGGTCACACCCGAGCGGGTCGCCCAGTAGAAGCCGGCATCCTTGATGCGGTCCAGCGTCGCAGCCGTCTCGACCTTCGGGTACTCCTCGGCCAGCTTGTTGACGATCTGCGAGAGCTTGCCCTTGTCGGCGGGCTCGCGCACGAACGGGTAGCCCTTGGGCAGCGTCGCGTTGAAGATCGCCTGTCCGAGCGAGGTGTCCACGAGACCGTGGTTCTCGTAGCCCTCAGGGCCCTGGCCCTCGAGGAAGGACAGACCCGGGATGCGGATGCGGACCTTCGCCTGCAGGTCGAGGGTGCCCTCGTCCTTGGCGAGGATCGCCTCGGAGACGGAGCCGAATGCACGGCCCTCGCCCAGAGCGCCGTCCTTCAGCACCGTGAGGTGGTGGAGACCGATGATCATGTCCTGCGAGGGCAGGGTCACCGGGCGGCCGTCCGACGGCTTCAGGATGTTGTTCGAGGCGAGCATGAGCACGCGCGCCTCGGCCTGAGCCTCGACCGACAGCGGCAGGTGCACAGCCATCTGGTCACCGTCGAAGTCGGCGTTGAACGCGGCGCAGACGAGCGGGTGCAGCTGGATGGCCTTGCCCTCGACGAGCTGGGGCTCGAACGCCTGGATGCCCAGACGGTGCAGGGTGGGTGCACGGTTGAGCAGCACCGGACGCTCGCGGATGATCTCCTCGAGCACGTCCCAGACCTCGGGACGGGTGCGCTCGACGGCGCGCTTGGCGGCCTTGATGTTCTGCGAGTGACCGAGGTCGATCAGGCGCTTGATGACGAACGGCTTGAACAGCTCGAGCGCCATCTGCTTGGGCAGACCGCACTGGTGCAGCTGGAGCTGCGGGCCGACGACGATGACCGAACGGCCCGAGTAGTCGACGCGCTTTCCGAGCAGGTTCTGACGGAAACGACCCTGCT
>NZ_CANROA010000012.1 GCF_947632095.1 uncultured Microbacterium sp.
ACCGTCGTGAGGGTGGTTTCCAGCGTCGTGATGGCGGTGCTCCGCGTCGTGATGGTGACCGTCGTGAAGGTGGGCATGAGCGCCGTGACTCTGGCGCTCCCCGTCGCGAGGGCGGCTTCCAGCGTCGTGATGGCGACCGCCGGGAAGGCGGGTACCAGAACCGCGAGGGTGGGTACCAGCGTGCTGATGGCGGTGCTCCGCGTCGTGATGGTGACCGTCGTGAGGGTGGGTACCAGAAGCGTGAAGGCGGGTTTGACCGCGACCGTTCCGACCGGGCACCGCGCCGTGATCGCGATGCCGGCCGCGGTTTCCCGCAGCGCGGCGGCGTCGGCCGGGAACGACCGATGCACCACGCATCCGATCGTCCCCGTAACGATGATCCGATCGTTCCCGATGACGTCACCGGCCGTGACCTTTTCGGCCCCGCTCGCAACGAGCTCAAGACTCTGAGTAAGGAGAATGCCGAGGAAGTCGCGCGTCATCTGGCTATGGCATCGCGTCTGATCGAGGAGGACCCCGAACTTGCGCATAAGCATGCTCTGGCCGCATCTCGTCGGGCCGGTCGTATCGCGATCGTCCGCGAGACGCTCGGGATCACGGCATACGCGACGGGAGACTTTGCGCTGGCTCTTCGCGAGCTGCGCACGTTCCGCCGCATCTCCGGCAAGGACGACCAGATCGCTCTGATGGTCGACAGCGAGCGTGGCGTCGGCCGTCCGGACCGTGCTCTGGAAGCGGGCCGTTCCGTCGACCGGGCTGCGTTGCCGTCGGCTGTTCGCGTCGCATTGGCGATCGCGATGTCCGGTGCACGCCTTGATCAGGGAGAGGTGGAGCTGGCACTCGGCGAGCTGCAGATCCCCGAACTCGACCCGAACCGCGCCTTCGAGTGGAGTCCTGCGCTCTTCAGCGCCCAGGCCGCCGTCCTCGAGGATCTCGGCCGGACGGATGAAGCGGCCTACTGGCAGGAGCGCGCAGAAGTTGCCGCCGATGCCCTCGGCCTCTCGGACGACGACGAAGACGAGATCGTCGTCGAAGACATGTTCATCGACATGCCCGATGATGAGGATGAGGTTCCCGCAGTGGATGCGGAGAGCTCCTCGGCGTCGGATGACTCCGTCGATGAGGATGAAAGCACGGATGCCGTCGAATCGGCAGAGGAAGAGTCGAAGGAGTCCTGAGTGGGTCTGTTCTCGAGGTCGTCGAAGTCCGCTGACCGAACACCGCTTGCCGGTGTCGACGTGGTCCTGGCGGACCTCGACGGTGTCGTCTACGCCGGTCCGGGAGCGCTCCCGCACGCGGTTGAGAGCCTGAACCGTGTCGCTGAATCCCGCAAGGTCGGTTACATCACGAACAACGCGGCGCGCACGGATGCCTCTGTTGCGCAGCACCTCACCGAACTCGGGCTGAGCGTCCGCGCGGATGAGGTCGTGACGAGCCCGCAAGCCGCTATGCGTCTGCTCTCGACTATTGTTCCGGCACCGGCCAACCTCCTCATCGTCGGGGGAGAGGGACTGGTCGTCGAAGCGGAGAAGGCCGGCTACACCGTCACTCGCAGCGCGGAGGACGGACCGGATGCCGTCGTTCAGGGCTTCGCCCCGGACGTCGCCTGGACAGACCTCGCCGAGGCTGCTTTCGCGCTGAAAGGCCCCGAAGATGAGGGCGGCATTCCCTGGATCGCGACGAACAGCGACTGGACGATTCCGCGCGAGCGTGGTGTCGCTCCGGGCAACGGCACGCTCGTGTCGGCCGTGCATACTGCGGTCGGCCGTCTCGCGACCGTCGCCGGCAAGCCCGAGGTGCCGATCTTCGAAGAGGCGCTCGCCCGGTTCGGCGCCAGCCAGCCGCTGTTCATCGGAGACCGTCTCGACACCGACATCATGGGGGCTTCGCGAGCCGGAATGTCGTCCGTGCTGGTTCTGACCGGTATCGATCGTCCCAAGCACGTTCTTGCAGCCCCCGAGGGGTCGCGACCCACCTATATCGTGAGCGATCTGCGTGAACTGCATGAGCCGTACCCGCAGATCCATCGTGCGGACGGAGCCGTCACCGTCAACGGCGCCACCGTGCGCGTCGTCGGCGCCGAGGTCCAGATCCTGGCTGAGGGTTCCGCGCAGATCGACCTTCTGCGGGCAGGTGCTGCCGCCGTATGGGAATCGGGAACACCGATCTTCGTCATGAACGTTCCGGAGAAGCTCTACGCGGATCCGTTCCACCGCCCCTGAGTGCGCCTCACAGCGCGTGTCTGTGGTGGCCTCTAAAGTGGAAGACGTGAGCGACCCAACGGCAACCGATCCCACTGACGCGCTGTGGAGCCGTCTGCGGCTCATCGAGAGCCAGCCGATCGCCCAGCGTGCAGACGCGTATGCCACGGTTCACGACGAGCTGTTCCGTCGGCTGGAGAGCGCACCGGGCATGAGCCGTTCGACGGCGGGTGCGCAGTGACGCGCCTGGATGCGGCCCTGGCCGCACGGGGCCTGGCTCGCTCCCGCTCTCATGCGGCGACGCTGATCTCCGCCGGGCTCGTGAGCGTGGACGGCCGCCAGATCATCAAGGCGTCCACCGCGGTGCGGGACGACTCGTCGCTGACGGTTGCCGAGAGCGACCATTATGTGAGCCGCGGCGCCCATAAGCTCAACGCGGCTCTCGACGCCTTCGAGGTTCCGGTCAGCGGGCGTCTCGCCCTCGACATGGGGGCTTCCACCGGAGGTTTCACGCAGGTGCTGCTCGAACGCGGTGCACGCCGGGTGCTCGCGGTCGACGTCGGTCACGACCAGCTCGCACCGCGCGTCGCCGCTGATCCCGCCGTGGTCAACGTCGAGGGCTTCAACGTCCGCAACATGACACCGGAGAGCCTCGTCGACGCCACCGGCGAAGAGCAGGCGCCCGATCTGATCGTCGGAGACCTCTCCTTCATCTCGCTGGATCTGATCCTGCCGGCGGCGGTCTCGGTGGCGGCGCCCGGCGCCGATCTGGTGATCCTGGTGAAGCCCCAGTTCGAAGTCGGGCGCACCGCAGTGCGCGGTGGGCTGGTCACCGATCCGGCGACGCGCGCCGATGCGGTTGCGCGCGTGATCTGGAATGCCTGGGATGCGGGGCTCGGGATGCTCGGCATCATTCCCTCGCCGATCCTCGGCACTCACGGCAATGCGGAGTTCGTCGTCCACATGGCGCCCGGACGCGGTGAGAATCCGACAGAATGGAAACACCGCATCGACGAGCTGGCAGGAGGACGATGAGCGAACGCAACATCCTGGTCGTCGCCCATGCGGGGCGCGAAGAAACCGTCTCCGCGGCTCGTCGTGTGATCCAGCTGCTGCGCGCCGCCGGTGCCCGTCCGGTCCTCGCGCCCGATGACTGCGCCGAGCTGGCAGCGGTCGACGGAGCCTTCGCCGATGTCGACCAGCTGGGCGATCGCATCCACGTCGATGATCTCGAGCTCGCGATCGTTCTCGGCGGCGATGGCACGATCCTCCGCGCCGCCGAACTCGTGCGCGGCACGAACAGCGCTCCCGTACTGGGCATCAACATGGGCCACGTCGGGTTCCTCGCCGAGATCGAACGTGATGCTATGGACGAGGCCGTCCACCGCGTCATCGCGCGCGATTACGATGTCGAGGAGCGTCTGGCCCTCGCCGTGCGGGTCAAGGATGCCTCGGGGGCGGTGGTCTTCGAGACCTGGGCGCTGAACGAGGCGACGGTCGAGAAGGCCAGCCGCGAGCGCATGATCGAGGTCGTCGTGGAGATCGACGGACGCCCGCTCTCCAGCTACGGTTGCGATGGCATGGTGATCTCCACGCCGACGGGCTCGACCGCCTACAACTTCTCCGCCGGCGGTCCGGTCATCTGGCCGGGGGTCGAGGCCATCGCCGTCGTTCCGCTCTCTGCGCACGCCCTCTTCGCACGCCCGTTGGTCGTGAGCCCGGATGCGTCGGTCGCGATCGAGATGCTCGATCGCACCGACTGCACCGGAATCCTCTGGTGCGACGGCCGACGTTCGCACGAGCTGCCCCCCGGAGCCCGCGTGGTCGTGCGTCGTTCATCGCGCCCGGTGCGTCTCGCTCGCCTGCACCCGGCGGAGTTCACCGACCGGCTGGTTCGCAAATTCCAGCTGCCCGTCGCCGGGTGGCGAGGCAGCCGCGAGGCGACGCAGGCATGATCGAAGAGATGCGCATGCAGGGCCTCGGCGTGATCGCCGACGCTGTTCTGCCGCTGGGGCCCGGATTCACAGCGATCACGGGCGAGACCGGCGCCGGGAAGACCATGGTCGTGACGGGGCTCGGACTGCTGCTCGGCCAGCGCGCGGACTCGGGTGCCGTGCGCGCCGGATCGGCGCAGGCAACGGCATCCGGTGTCTGGATCGTTCCCTCCGAGGGGACGGTCGCCGATATCGTCTCGGATGCCGGGGGAGCGCTCGAACCCATCGACGACGCCCGTGGCGAGCTCTACGTCTCCCGCACGCTGAACGCCGAGGGGCGCAGCCGTGCCAGCGTCGGCGGACGGGCAGCGCCCGCGGCGGTGCTGTCCTCGCTCGCCGATCAGCTCGTCGTCGTGCACGGGCAGTCCGAGCAGCTGCGGCTGCGGTCTGCCGCCGCTCAGCGCGATGCGCTCGACCGTTTCGGCGGCGCAGCGGCCTCCCGCGCGCTGGAGGCCTACAGCACCGCCTACGCGGCCTGGCGCACCCTCGATGCCGAGATCGCCGAGATCAGCGAGAACCGGGAACGCCGTGCCGAAGAAGCCGAGCGGTTGCGCGAGGCGCTCGCGCTGATCGAGGCCACAGCGCCGGAGGAGGGGGAGGACACGGTCCTGGCCGAGCGCGCGGAGAAGCTGGCGAACGCGGAAGAGCTCCGTCTCGCCGCATCCCTCGCCCGAGGCGCGCTGTCCGACGAGGAGGGCGAGACGGATGTCTCGGCGCTGCTGGGCGAAGCGCGGCGCCACCTCGAGCGCGCGTCCGACAGTGCTCTGATCGACATCTCGGCGCAGATCGCCGACGTCGGCTACCGCGTCTCCGACATCGCTCTGCAGCTCTCCGCGTACCTCGCCGATCTCGATGAGACCGGTCCGCATGAGCTCGCGGCCGTCGAGGAGCGCCGTTCGGCGCTGAACACGCTCATCCGTGCGCACGGCTCCCTCGACGACGCGCTCGCGCTCTGGGAGACGGGGGCCGCCCGACTCGCCGAGCTCGACGACGACTCCGGACGTCTGGAGCGTCTGCAACTCGAACGCGATCAGGCCCGGGCGGTGCTGGAGAGCGCAGCGTCCGCGCTGACCGACGTCCGCGTCGACGCCGCGGGCCGGCTGAGCGCGGCCGTAACCGATGAACTGCATGCCCTGGCGATGCCGGATGCCCGTCTCGAGGTCGAGGTCCGCCAAGGGCCCGAGACCACGCACGGCCGTGACGAGATCGCTATCCTCCTGGCGCCGCATCCGGGTTCCGAGCCGAGACCGGTCGCGAAGACGGCATCCGGGGGAGAACTCTCGAGGGTCATGCTCGCGATCGAGGTCGTGATCGCCGGAACCGACCCCGTGCCGACGTTCGTCTTCGACGAGGTCGATGCGGGCATCGGCGGGGCCGCAGCGATCGAGGTCGGCCGACGACTCGCCCGACTCGCCGAGAAATCGCAGGTCATCGCCGTGACGCACCTGGCACAGGTCGCGGCGTTCGCCTCGAACCACCTGTCCGTCGTGAAATCGCATGACGGGGCTGTCACCGCCTCGAGCGTGCGCCGTCTGGACGGCGATGACAGAGAGGCCGAGATGGCCCGTCTGCTCTCCGGACTCGCCGATTCGGATGCCGCACTCACCCACGCCCGGGAGCTTCTCAGACTTGCTGCTCCCACTCACTGTTAGGATTGAAGCCCGTGATGAACTCTTCTGCAGCGGGACCCAAGAACGACACAACCAAGCACATCTTTGTGACCGGTGGTGTCGTTTCGTCTTTGGGTAAGGGGCTCACCGCAGCCAGTCTCGGAAACCTGCTCACAGCACGCGGACTCCGCGTCGTGATGCAGAAGCTCGACCCGTATCTGAACGTCGACCCGGGCACCATGAACCCGTTCCAGCACGGCGAGGTCTTCGTGACCGACGACGGCGCTGAGACCGACCTCGACATCGGTCACTACGAACGCTTCCTCGACATCAACCTGTCGCAGGCGGCGAACGTCACCACCGGCCAGATCTACTCCCAGGTCATCGCCAAGGAGCGCCGGGGCGAGTACCTCGGCGACACTGTGCAGGTCATTCCGCACATCACCGACGAGATCAAGCGCCGCATGCGTCTGCAGGCCGATGAGACGCCGAAGCCCGATGTCATCATCACCGAGGTCGGCGGCACGGTCGGCGACATCGAATCGCAGCCGTTCCTCGAAGCAGCGCGTCAGCTGCGCCACGAGCTCGGCCGCGACAGCGTGTTCTTCGTGCACGTGTCGCTCGTGCCCTTCATGGGCGCATCGGGCGAGCAGAAGACCAAGCCGACTCAGCACTCGGTAGCGGCCCTCCGCCAGGTCGGCATCCAGCCCGACGCGCTCGTGCTGCGCAGCGACCGCCCGGTGAGCGAGTCCAACCGCAACAAGATCGCGCTCATGTGCGACGTCGACGCCGAGGGCGTCATCAACACGGTCGACCTGCCGAGCATCTACGACATCCCCTCGACGCTGAACGACCAGGGCCTGGACTCCTACATCGTTCGCCGTCTCGGCCTCGACGAGAAGGCCGCGCCCGAGGTCGACTGGACGCGCTGGCAGAAGGTTCTTCAGGCGGTGCACAACCCGAAGCACGAGATCACGATCGGTCTCGTCGGCAAGTACATCGACCTGCCCGACGCCTACCTGTCGGTGACCGAGGCTCTGCGCGCAGGAGGTTTCGCGCACGAGGCGCACGTCACGCTCCGCTGGATCCCCTCCGACTCCTGCGAGACACCCGAGGGCGCCGAGAAGGCGCTCGGTGATCTCGACGGGATCTGCGTGCCCGGCGGCTTCGGCATCCGCGGCATCGAGGGCAAGCTCGGCGCGCTGAAGTTCGCGCGTGAACAGGGGATCCCGACGCTCGGTCTGTGCCTGGGCCTGCAGTGCATGGTCATCGAGTACGGCCGCAATATGGCCGGCATCGCCGGTGCGTCCTCGAGCGAGTTCGACCCCGAGACGACCGAGCCCGTCATCGCGACGATGGCCGAGCAGGTCGACATCCTCGACGGCGGCGACCTGGGCGGCACGATGCGTCTGGGCCTGTATCAGGCAGCCCTCGCCGAAGGGTCGCTGGCCGCCGAGGTCTACGGCGCGACGACGATCTCCGAGCGCCACCGTCATCGCTACGAGGTCAACAACGCCTACCGTCCGCGTCTGGCCGAAGCGGGGCTCGTCTTCTCGGGTCTGAACCCGGAGCTCGACCTCGTCGAGTTCGTCGAGCTGCCGCGCGACGTGCACCCGTACTACATCGCGACCCAGGCGCACCCCGAGCTGCGCTCGCGTCCGACGGACCCGCACCCGTTGTTCCGCGGCCTCATCGGCGCGGCGATCGAGCGCCACCGCTCGAGCGAGCTGTTCGACGTCGAAGAAGATGCCTGAGGCATCGACCTCTGACTCGCAGGGCTCGTCCCGGATCGAACTCCGGGACGAGCCCTATGAGCCCGTCGTCCTCAGCAGCGAGGTCGTCCACTCCGGGTGGGCATGGGACGTTCGATCGGATCGCATCGCCTACGGCGACGGTGAGATCACCCGTGAGTACGTCGCGCACACCGGTGCGGTGGCGGTCCTCGCGCTGGACGACGATGACCGTGTTCTGCTGATCCAGCAGTACCGGCATCCGATCCGCTATCGCGATTGGGAGCTTCCCGCCGGTCTTCTCGACATCGCGGGGGAGGAGCCGTTGCAGGCGGCTCAGCGTGAGCTCGCCGAAGAGGCGGATCTCGTGGCCGAGCACTGGGAGCCCCTCGTCTCGACGTGGACCACTCCCGGCGGCAACAGCGAGATGATCCGCATCTATCTGGCTCGCGGGCTGTCCGCGGCCACGGAGGTCTTCGCCCGCGAAGCGGAGGAGGCCGACATCCGCATCGAGCGGGTACCCCTGACGGAGGCCGTCGAGGGTGTTCTCGCCGGTCGGCTGCGCAACGGCATCCTGAGCCTCGGGGTCCTGGCGGCCGAGCGGAGACTGCGGGGCTGACCATGCGCGTGGAACGCGCGATCGATGCATATCTTCGGCACATCACGATCGAGCGAGGGCTGTCACCGCACACGGTCGGGGCCTATCAGCGCGATCTCACGGTCTACCAGGCCTGGCTGTCGGATGCCGGGATCGATGACACATCGGCGATCACCGGTTCGGCGATCAGCCGCTTCATCGCGGATCGATCGGCGATCGTTCCGGTTCCGGCCGCGACGAGTCTCGCCCGCCTGCAATCGTCGGTCCGGGGGCTTCATCGTTTCCTCGTGCGCGAGGGCGTAGAGGTCGAGGATCCCAGTGGACGCCTGCGCCCGCCGAAGACACCGCAGCGCCTTCCGAAGGCGCTCACGATCGATCAGGTCGAGCTGCTTCTCGGCGCGCCCGCGGCCGATGAGCCTCTCGGGATCCGTGATCGGGCGCTTCTGGAGCTTCTGTACGCGACAGGTGCGCGCGTCTCGGAGGTCACCGGCCTCGACGTCGACGACCTCTCGTACGGGGACGTGCTCCGTCTGCGGGGAAAAGGGTCGAAGGAGCGGATCGTTCCGGTGGGGTCTTTCGCCCGGGACGCCGTCGATGCCTACCTCGCGCGCGTGCGCCCGGCGCTCGCGGCCCGGGGGCGGGCTTCCGCCCGCCTCTTCCTCGGGGCCCGAGGCGCACCGCTGTCGCGACAGAGCGCGTGGTTGATCATCCGGGCGGCGGCCGAGCGCGCGCAGCTCACGGTCGAGGTGTCACCGCACACGCTGCGCCACTCCTTCGCCACGCATCTTCTGCAGGGAGGTGCCGATGTCCGCGTCGTGCAGGAGCTGCTCGGGCATGCGTCCGTCGCGACCACACAGATCTACACGCACGTCTCCGTCGATGCGCTGCGCGACATCTACGCGACCTCGCACCCGCGGGCGCGCTGAACCGTTGAGAACCCCGGAATCACGCCGTTCGGAATCGTTCGGACTTGGTATTCGGTTTCGTTCGGGAGGGGATTCGGGTTCGTTCGGAATGATCCATTCCGCCGAATGCGGCTGCTCCGGATAGGTAGCGTTGGTGACGAGCTGGTGAAGCTGGGGACACCGCCCAGAGGGCTTCGGTGGGGGCATCGAAGTCGTCTGGGCACAGCGCGGCGGGGGCGACAGCTGGGGAGCTGCCCGCCGCCGCGCATCATCAGTCTCGGACGGACCAGATCGTCGGCGTAGGGGGTTGTGGGACCCAGCTTGCCGACGAGATGAGAAGACCGAGTGCAAGGAATCCTGAGAAGAGCTTGTCGGTGAGCGAGGTGAGCAGGTCGGAGACGAACACCGCCAGGGGCAGGGGCGCCCCGATGGCTCGGAGTGCGTCGGTGACACTGTCGGCCTCGTGGCCGGTCATGCCGGAGAAGAGCAGAAGGATGAGCGGAAGGGCGACGAGCGAGCAGACGATCGCCACGATGACGTTGAGGGACAGATAGCGGCGCAGGGATCTGGCCATGCCGAAGCTGCGGGCGCCGTAGCCCCAGACGAGGGCACCGGCGACGTTGACGAGCACGAAGGGGATCGCATCGTGGCTGTTGACGCCGACGGATGCCGCTGTGGAGAAGACGCCGACGATGGCGCCGTACCAGGGACCGAGCGCGATCGCGGCCCAGGCCGTGCCGATCATGTCGAGGTACAGGGGAAGGCTGAGGAAGGTGACGGCGCCGGCGCCGATCACGTTGATCATGATGGCAGCGGTCATGAGGGTCGCGGCCGGAAGCAGCAGCTGACGGAATGAGAGCGCGGGCGCGATGAATGCCGGAGGCGCAGTCGGCTTGGGCTTCGCCGCAGGAGCAGTAACGGGTGCCGTGGGGACGGCAGCCGTCTCGGAAGCTGTGGGCGCCGCTGTCGGAGCGGTGCGCTGGGCATTGGCTGCGCGGGTGCGCCAGAGACGTGTGGTTTCTTCGTCGGCGCCGAGGGCGCGGACGATATCGGCGATGAGGTCGGGGTCGATGCGGGCGCGTCCGATGCGGAACGCATCGTAGACGGTGGTCTTGGCGACGGACGCCTGGTGCGCGGCGGTGCCGTTCTCCTGCCGGTAGGCGCTGATGCGGGAAGCGATCTCGGCGTACGACACAAGGCCGCTGTGCGCGCGGTGCTGCACGAGCGCACGAGCGATGTCGTCGAGCGTCTCTGCCTGCTCGGGCATTGCTGGCTGCATTCCCGTCCTCCGAGGGGGCGGAATCGGGTGATCCGCCGGGATCTCTGAATTCTAGCGAGAGTTTCCCCCGGATCGCCGGAACGGAGACGGTATCGCGCCGGGTGAATAGCTAGAATCGAGCAAGCACAAGGGAAGCGGGAGATTCGGTGGCTCAGAACGTGGCGAAGTCCAAGGGCACAGCGTCAAAGGGTGGCGACGTCGTCATGGGACCCACCGGGCGCCCCTATCAGGGGTTCGCGACGCCTGCGCCGCTCGATTCGCATGGCCCCGCCCGGATCATCGCCCTGTGCAACCAGAAGGGCGGAGTCGGCAAGACGACGACGTCGATCAATCTGGCCGCGTCCCTTGCCGAGTACGGCCGCAAGGTGCTCGCCGTCGACTTCGATCCGCAGGGTGCGCTGTCGGCAGGCCTGGGAATTCCGACCCACGATGTGCCGACGATCTACGATCTTCTCCTCGACACCAAGCGCGATGCGCGAGAGGTGATCGTGAAGTCGGGCGTCCCCGGTCTGGACGTCATGCCGGCGAACATCGATCTGTCGGCCGCCGAGGTGCACCTGGTCAACGAGGTGGCCCGCGAGACGATCCTCGCGCGAGTGCTGCGCCAGGTCTCCGATGAGTACGACGTCATCCTCATCGACTGCCAGCCGTCGTTGGGCCTTCTCACCGTCAACGCGCTCACCGCGAGCCACGGCGTACTCATCCCGCTGGAGTGCGAGTTCTTCGCGCTGCGCGGTGTGGCCCTGCTCATCGAGACGATCGAGAAGGTGCGTGACCGGCTGAACCCCGACATCAAGCTCGACGGTCTGCTGGCCACGATGTACGACGCCCGCACCCTGCACTCCCGCGAGGTGCTCGAGCGCGTGGTCGAGGCCTTCGGCGACGATGTCCTCGAAACGGTCATCGGACGCACCGTGAAGTTCCCCGACGCATCGGTCTCGGGCGTCCCCATCATCGAGTTCGCGCCGGAGCATGCCGCCGCTCAGGCGTATCTGCGGCTGGCCCGGGAGCTGGTCGCCCGTGGTGCCGTCGCCTAGCGAGAGTCCGCTCGCCCCCGCGATCGGCTCCGCGGTCGACGCGGCCGATGCCGTCGATGATGCCGCGACCGATGGCTTCCGCGTGTCGCTGTCGAACTTCGACGGCCCCTTCGATCTGCTGCTCAGTCTGATCTCGAAGCATGAGATGGACATCACCGATGTCTCCCTCAGCGCGGTGACGAACGAGTTCATCGCGTATCTGGGCGCGCTCGACACCGACGAGGAGCTGGATCAGGCATCCGAGTTCCTCGTCGTCGCCGCGACCCTGCTCGATATGAAGGTGGCGGGTCTCCTGCCGCAGGGGGAGCTCGTCGACGCCGAGGCCGTCGCGATGCTCGAGGCTCGGGATCTGCTGTTCGCCCGGCTCCTGCAGTACCGGGCGTTCAAGGAGGTGTCGAGCTGGTTCTCGCGCTGCCTCCGGAGAGAAGAGGGACGGCACACTCGCGCCGTCCGCCTGGACGAGCGTCATCGTCAGCAGACGCCGGAGCTGGTCTGGGCGCTCAACGTCGACGACTTCTCGGCGCTGGCACTGCTCGCGTTCGCGCCGAAGGAGATCCCGAGCGTGGGCCTGGATCATCTGCACGCGCCGCTGGTCAGCATCCGGGAGCAAGCAGCCATCGTCGTCGCGCTGCTGCGGGGCGTCGAGTCTCTGTCCTTCCGGGAGCTCGTCGCAGGGACGACGGAGCCCGGCATCGTCGTGGCCCGGTTCATCTCGGTGCTCGAGCTGTACCGCCACGCGGCGATCTCCTTCGAGCAGCTCGAGCCGCTCGGAGAGCTGACGCTGCGGTGGATCGCCGATACGTGGTCCGACGAGACCCTCGCCACGCTGGGAGCCGATTATGACCGATGACATGACGGATGCCGCGACCTCTCCGGCCCCGCTGGCAGAGCGGCTCGAGGCGATCCTGCTGATCCTCGACGAGCCACTGGGACTCGTCGCGCTCGCCGCCGCGGTCGCCGCTCCCGTACCGGCGGTGCGGCAGGCGATCCAATCGCTGGTCGATGACTACGACGGGCGCGGCGCGGGGCCCCGGCGCGGATTCGAGTTGCGCGAGGTCGGTGGCGGCTGGCGACTGTACGTGCGCGAGGATCATGACGATCTCGTGGCCGAGTTCGTCGGCGGGCAGGCGCCCGCGCGCCTGTCGCAGGCGGCTCTGGAGACCCTCGCGGTCATCGCCTACAAGCAGCCGGTCACTCGAAGCCAGGTCGCATCCATCCGCGCGGTAAACGTCGACTCCGTCGTGCGCACGCTCGTCGCACGTGGTCTCATCACCGAACTGTTCGCCGACTCCGAGACCGGCGCCATCAACTACGGCACGACCGACGCGCTGTTGCAGAACCTCGGCATCAACTCGCTCGACGAGCTGCCACCGATCTCGCCGTTGCTCGACGACGGCGCAGACGGATTCGAAGAAGGAAGCATCCGATGAACATGACCATCGAACCATTCGGCGAGGCGCCCACGGGCGTCCGCCTCCAGAAGGTCCTCGCCGCAGCTGGCGTCGCCTCGCGCCGCGTGGTGGAGCAGTACATCGTCGAGGGGCGCATCCGCGTCAACGGCGAGACCGTGACCGAGCTCGGCCGGCGCATCGACCCGGAGGTCGATCTGGTCGATGTCGACGGCACCGCGATCCAGCTCGACGTCTCCAAGCGCTACGTCATGCTCAACAAGCCCACGGGTGTCGTGAGCACGATGAAGGACGAGAACGGCCGGCCGGATCTGCGCCGGTTCACGCAGGACTACGAGGAGCGCCTGTACAACGTCGGGCGCCTGGATGCCGAGACGAGCGGCCTGCTGATCCTCACGAACGATGGCGAGCTCGCCCACGTGCTCGCGCACCCGTCCTTCGGCGTGACGAAGGTCTACATCGCCAAGGTCGAGGGGATCGTGACGCCGCAGGTGATCCAGAAGCTCGTGACCGGCTTCGATCTCGAGGACGGATTCATCAAGGCCGATAAGGCACGACTGCTGGACAGCTCGAAGCAGGGCAGGAGCTCGAGCCTGGTGGAGCTCACCCTCCACTCGGGGCGCAACCGGATCGTGCGTCGCATGATGGCCGCGGTGGGGCATCCGGTCGTCGAACTCGTGCGGCGCCAGTTCGGCCCGCTCCACCTGGGAACTCTCCCGGCGGGGAAGAGCCGGGAACTGAGTAAAATCGAACGTGGTGCGCTTCTGACTCTCGCGCGCCACGATGCCCCCGCGGACGCCACGCCGGGAGACGCCCAGGAGAACGTGTGATCGACAGCGCCAGAACGAATGGCAACGGCAATGCGCCGCGCCTTTCGGGGACCGTGCGCATCGTCGGCGCGGGCCTCCTCGGAGCGAGTATCGGACACGCGCTGCGCGCGAAGGGCGTCGATGTCGTCCTCGCCGACACCTCGCCCGCGCAACTGCGCCTGGCGATCGACTACGGTGCCGGCCGTGCCGCGCGCGAGGACGATGCGCCTCGGCTGATCGTCGTCTCTGTTCCACCGGACGTCACCGCCGATGTGATCGAGGCGGAGCTCGCCCGCTTCCCGAACGCCGTCGTCACGGATGTCGCGAGCGTCAAGCTCGAGCCATTCCGCGCTCTGGTCGGTCGCGGCGTGGACCTCACCCGTTACATCGGCTCGCACCCGCTCGCGGGGCGCGAGCGGGGCGGGGCGATCTCTGCCCGCGCCGATCTGTTCATCGGGCGCCCCTGGGTGGTGTGCCGCGATGAGGAGACCCGCGCCGAGGACCTCGCGCTCGTCGAGGACCTCGCACTCGATGTCGGTGCCATGCCTCTGGAGATGACGCCCGAGGAGCACGACCGATCGGTCGCGATCACCTCGCATGTGCCGCAGGTCGTCGCGAGCCTTCTCGCCGGACGCCTCGCCGCCGCCGATGAGGAATCCCTGCGCCTGACGGGGCAGGGCGTGCGCGACACGACCCGCATCGCGGCATCCGCCCCCGAGCTGTGGGTGCAGATCCTCGGCGCCAATGCGCACCCCGTCGTCGAGATCCTCGACGCGCTCGCCGAAGACCTCAAGGTCGTCTCGGATGCGCTGCGCGAACCGGATGCTCCGGGCGCTCGCCGCGTCGTCGCCGAGGCCATCCGTCAGGGCAACGACGGGGTGGAGCGTCTGCCGGGCAAGCACGGGCAGAACCGTCGTTTCGAACAGCTCGTCGTCATGGTCGACGACACTCCGGGACAACTGGGTCGCCTGTTCGGCGAGCTCGGCGAGCTCGGGGTCAACGTCGAGGACCTGCGCCTGGAGCATTCGCCGGGCGCCCAGTTCGGACTCGCCGAGATCAGCGTGGCCCCGGCCGCACTCATCGGCGCCGTTGACGGACTGCAGAAGCGCGGATGGCAGATTGCAGGTATGACCAATGAGTGATTTCATCGCGATCGACGGTCCGGCGGGATCCGGCAAGTCGAGCGTCTCGAAGGCGATCGCGCGTCAGCGCGGTTACGGACTCCTCGACACCGGCGCCGCCTACCGGGCGTTGGCGTGGCATGTGCTCGAGCGCGGCGACGACACCGATGACGTCGAGGCCGTCCTGGCCGCGGCATCCGACTTCGACCTGCGCCTCGGGCTCGAGGTCGATGACCGGACGGTCGCCGTCGGCGGCACCGACATCACCGCAGCCATTCGCGAACCGCGCGTCTCAGCAGCGGTCAGCGGTGTCGCCCGTGTGCCCGCGATCCGCGAGCAGGTCAACATCTTCTTCCGCTCCCTCGTCGCCGCCGCGCCCTACCCGGCCGTCGTCGTCGAGGGGCGCGACATCACGACGGTGGTCGCTCCGGACGCTCCGGTGCGCATCCTCCTCACCGCCGCACCCGATGTGCGTGCGGCCCGCCGCGCCGGCGAACTCGCCGGTGAGAACGCGGCCGCTGTCGCCGAGGCGCTGCACAAGCGCGACGCCTCCGACAGCGCGGTCGTCGACTTCCTCAACGCCGCAGAAGGCGTCGAGGTGGTCGATTCGTCCGACCTCGATTTCCCCCAGACCATCGAAGCCGTGCTCACGGTGATCGACCGAAAGCAAGGAGCGGGCAATGGCCGCTGAAGAAGAATACGAGGGTGGTCCCGACCATCTCGCCGAGAAGATGGACGCGCTCGACGAGCAGCTCGCGGAACAGCGGGCAGCGGGGATGCGCGCCGGTCTCGCCGACTATGACCTCGATGAGGACGATGCCGCGCTGCTGGCGGGGCTGACCGAGGGAGAGGGCGGGATCGAGTTCCTCCCCGCTCTTCCCGTCGTCGCGATCGTCGGTCGTCCGAACGTCGGCAAGTCCGCGCTCGTGAACCGCATCCTCGGCCGCCGCGAGGCCGTCGTGGAGGACACGCCCGGAGTCACGCGCGACCGCGTGACCTACAAGGCAGAGTGGAACGACCGCCGATTCTCGCTCGTCGACACCGGCGGATGGGAGCCGGATGCCAAGGGCATCGACCGCTCCGTCGCCGTACAGGCCGAGGTCGCGATCGACCTCGCCGACGTCGTCCTGTTCGTCGTCGACGCGATGGTCGGCGCCACGTCGACCGATGAGCACGTCGTGAAGCTTCTGCGCAAGAGCGGCAAGCCCGTCTTCCTCGTCGCCAACAAGGTCGACGACGCCCGCCAGGAATCCGAGGCCGCGGGTCTCTGGGCGCTCGGCCTCGGCCAGCCCCACCCGACGTCTGCCGTGCACGGCCGCGGCGTCGCCGACCTCCTCGACGCCGTGCTCGAGAAGCTGCCGGCCATCTCCGCCGTGGCGAAGTACGAGGTCGGCGGCCCGCGCCGCGTTGCGATCCTCGGCCGTCCGAACGTCGGCAAGTCGTCGCTGCTGAACAAGGCCGCGGGCGAGGAGCGCGTGGTCGTCAACGATCTCGCCGGAACCACCCGCGATCCGGTGGATGAGGTCGTCGAGATCGGCGGCAAGCTGTGGCGCCTGGTCGACACGGCCGGCATCCGTCGTCGCGTGCACCTGCAGCAGGGCGCGGACTTCTACGCGTCGCTGCGCACGTCCGCCGCGCTCGAGAAGGCCGAGGTCGCCGTCGTCGTCCTCGATGTCTCGCAGCCCATCAGCGAGCAGGACATCCGCATCATCGACCTGGTGATCGAGTCGGGCCGCGCTCTCGTCCTGGCGTTCAACAAGTGGGATCGCCTCAACGATCTCGACATGGAGAACCAGGATCGTCGCCGTTACCTGGAGCGCGAGATCGAGCAGGACCTCGCGCACGTGGCGTGGGCTCCGCGCGTGAACATCTCCGCGAAGACCGGTCGCCACTTCGACAAGCTCGTCCCCGCACTGGAGACGGCTCTGGAGAGCTGGGACCGCCGTATCCCCACGGGCAAGTTCAACGCCTTCCTCACGGAGCTCGTGGCCGAGAACCCGCACCCGGTGCGCGGCGGCAAGCAGCCCCGCATCCTGTTCGGAACCCAGGCGGCCACGCGTCCGCCGACGTTCGTGCTGTTCACGACGGGCTTCCTGGATCCCGGATACCGCCGATTCATCCAGCGTCGCCTGCGCGAGCTGTACTCGTTCGAGGGAACCCCGATCGTCGTCAACATGCGTGTGCGGGAGAAGCGCCAGCGCTGACCCTCCCTTGCCGAAAGGCGCACCGAGTGGTGCAATGAAGGCGGATGCCGCGACAACGCGGTATCCGCCTTCTTGCGCCCACAAGGCCTGTCGAAAGAGGATGCGATGTCGCACACCCTGCCCCTGCCCGAGTTCGCCCATGAGCGCGTGGAGGTGGTCACCGGTCGGCGCAGCGGCCTCTTCCTCGCTGTGGCGCTGCATTCGTCGGTTCTCGGCTCGGCGCTCGGCGGTGCGCGGCTTTGGACGTATCCGCACTGGAGCGACGCGCTGGGGGATGCGCTGCGGCTGTCGGCGGCGATGACGCTGAAGAATGCGGCCGCGGGCCTGGACGCCGGGGGTGGCAAGTCCGTCATCGGTCTGCCGGAGGGCACGGTTCTCGATGCGGAGCGCCGACGTGCGGCGTTCCTCGACCTCGGCGATGCCGTGGAGATGTTCGGCGGCGCATATCGGACCGCCGAGGACGTCGGCTCGACCATGGACGATATGGCTGTGGTCGCCGAGCGCACCGACCATGTGGTGGGGCTGCCGGATGTTGCGGGCGGTTCGGGAGAGCCGGCCGGGCCCACGAGCCTGGGCGTCTACGAGTCCTTGCGCGCTGTCCTCGAACGCGCGACTGGTAGCGCTGATGTCGCGGGACGAGCCGTGACGATCTCAGGCCTCGGGCAGGTCGGCGGTCGCCTGGCGACGCGTCTGGCTGCCGAGGGCGCGCGCCTGGCCGTGACCGACGTGAACCCGGCGCGGCGCGCCCTGGCGGACGATCTCGGTGCCGTGTGGGTGGAGCCCGGTACGGAGCACGCGCTCGTGAGCGACGTCTTCGTGCCGGCCGGAATCGGCGGGATCCTGACGGACGAGGTCATCGACGCACTCGACACCCGAGCGGTGTGCGGCCCGGCGAACAACCCTCTGGCGGATCACAGCGGCGCCCAGCGCCTCGCCGATCGCGGCATCCTGTATGCCCCCGACTTCGTCGTCAACGCCGGGGGAGTGATCTATCTCGACCTCGAGGCCAAGCAGTTGGGCGAGCGCGACGAGATCATGAAGCGGGTCGCGGGCATCGGTGACACCGTGCGCAGAATCCTGCGCGACGCCGAGGAGCGCGGCGTGACCCCGTTGGCGGCGGCGGAGGAACTGGCCGCCGGACGGCTGAGCGCGGGCGCGAACCACGCGGAGGCCCTCGCGCGCTGACCGCCCGCGGACACGTCTCACCGAGGCGGGGCATAGCGAACCCGGCTACGATCGGTGTGGTCGATGTCACGGGCAAGGGCGAATCGTCAATCGACGCCGTGCTCGGCAATCCTGCAGGCACGGTCGCGCCTGCCGTGCAGGAGGGACGAGCGCAGATGACCGCCGAACAGCACCCGCTCATCGCAGCATCCGTTCCTCGCCGGGCGACCGCCTTCTCCGTCGTGCTGACCTGGTTGCAGGCCGGGGCGCTCTCGGTCGTTTTCCTGTGCGTGGGAGCGGCCATCGATGCGATGCCCGCCGGGCGCAGCACCGTCGCATCGATCTGCGGGATCGTCGCGGGAGTCGTGGTCGCCGCGGTCATCAGCGGGCTCGCGACCATGACGACGGCGCGTGTGCAGGATCGTGCGGAGCGGATGCTGCGCCAGGGCATCATGGGTGCCGTCTTCGATAGGGGAGTGCGTGTTGCTCCTGCGTCCGGATCGCTTCTGGCGCTGGCGACGGGATCCGTGGAGCGCACGGCCCGTTACCGGGCAGCGTTCCTCGGCCCGACGCTGGGCGCGTTCACGACTCCGGTTCTCGTGCTCGCGATCATCGCGGTCCTGCTGGATCCGGTGATCGCCGGGGTCCTGCTCGTCATCGTCCTCCTCGTCCCGGTGCTGATCGGCGCAGCGCAACGGCTGTCGAAGGCTTCCGGCGCGGAGAACCGCCGGCAGCGCGGACGCCTGGCCGCGCAGTTCCTGCAGGACATCCAGGGGCTCGGCGCCCTCGTCGCCGCGGGAGCAGCAGGACGCGCCGAACGCGCGCTCTCGGAGCAGGGCGAGCGGCATCGCCGCGGTCTCATGCGGGTGCTCGCGGCGAACCAGATCCTCATCCTCGTGATGGACGCGGCCGTATCGCTCGGCATCGTGCTCGTCGCGGTGCTCATGTCGATCGCCCGCGTCGGCGACGGACGGCTGAGCGTCGGACAGGGGCTCGCTGTGGTGCTGTGCACCCTGCTGGTGATCCGGCCCGTCGACATGGTCGGCCAGTTCTTCTACATCGGCATCGGCGGACGCGCCTCGCAGCGCGCGATCAGTGCGCATCTGCTGCGGGGCCAGCGTGCATCGAGCGCGGACTCTTCCTCTTCCGCGAATGCCTCGGATGCCGCGACCCTGCGTCTGCGCGATGTCACCGCCGGATGGACCGCCGAACGACCCGTCGTCCAGGATCTCTCCTTCGAGGTCGAGCCCGGGGAGCGCGTCGCCCTCGTCGGCCCGAGCGGTGTCGGGAAGTCGACGGTATCGGCGCTGATCCAGGCACACCTGGTTCCGGCATCCGGGTCGGTTTCCGTCGCCGGAAACGACACCCGGGAGGCCTCGCCCGTCGAGGTGCGCCGCGCTTTGGCGGTCGTCGAGCAGCGCACGCACCTCTTCCACGGGAGCATCGCCGACAATCTGCGTCTCGCGGATGGGGCAGCCACCGAGCAGGACATGTGGGACGCGCTTGACTTCGCGGGCCTCGCGAACGAGGTGCGCGCGATGCCCCAGGGGCTGCGAACCTTCGTCGGCGAACACGGGCTGTCACTGTCGGGCGGACAGAGTCAGCGTCTCGCGATCGCGCGGGCGCACCTGCGCAATGCGCCGATCCTGCTGCTCGATGAGGCCACCTCGCAGGTCGATCTCGCGGGCGAGGCCGTATTCCTCGCCAAACTCGATGAGCTCGCCGCAGGGCGCACCGTGCTGATGATCGCGCACCGGCCCGCAGCGGTGCTGTCGGCGGACCGCATCATCGATCTGACCCCGGGAGGAGAACGATGACCCCGCGACGCGCACTGATCGGGTGGCTGATCGGACAGACGAAGCCGCTGCTGTGGCCGCTGGGCATCGCGACGATCGCGCGCATCATCGGTGATCTGCTGAACGTCGCGATCCTCGTTCTCGCCGTCGCCGGTCTCGTGCAGGCGATGACGGGGGAGCCCCTCTCGCTCTGGCCGCTCGCGCTCACCCTGATCATCCTCAGCCTCGTGAAGGCCGGGCTGTGCTACCTCGAGCAGTACGCCGGGCACTGGGTCGCCTTCGCCGCGCTGCAGAGGCTGCGCGAGCTGCTGTTCCGCCGGCTCATCCCGCAGGCGCCGGCCGCGACGACCGGAAAGGCCTCGGCCGAGCTCACCGCCCGCGCCACGGAGGACATCGACCGCATCGAAGTGTTCTTCGCCCACACGATCCCGCCCGTCATCGCCGCGGTCACCGTGCCCGCGATCGCGCTGGCGGCCTTCGCTGTTCTGGTCGATCCGGCAACGGCGCTGGCGGTCGCGATTCCGCTGGCCATCGCCCTGCTGCTGCCGTTCGTCGGAGGTGGGGCCGCGGGCGCAGCATCCCGCGCCGAACTCGCCGCACGTGCCGACGTCGCCGTTCACGTCGCCGATGACGTGCAGGGAATCCGCGAGGTGCTCGCCTTCGAGGCCCGCGACATCCGCGACGGCGACCGCCATGAACGAGAGAGCCTCGTCACGCGTGCGCGCATGCGCATCGCGCGCGCACGTGCGGTGCGTGAGATCATCGAGCGGATGCTGTGGGGCGCAGCCGTCGTCTTCGTGCTGCTTGTCGCGGGCGATGCCACGACCGCTGTGCTCGCCATCGCCGTGCTCGTCGGTCTGTGGCTCGGCGGAGCGGGAACCGACGATTTCGCCAGCGGACTCGATGCGGCACTCGCCGCCTGCGCCCGTGTGCGCCGGGTCGTTGATGCTCCGCCCGCCGTCTCCGATGACGGCAGCGGTGAGCTCGCCGGCACCGGGCCGGTTCGCGTCGCCTTCGATGCGGTGTCGTTCGCGTACCCGGGAACCGGCTCACCGGCACTGGAGGACATCGACGTCACGGTCGGAGCGGGTGGATGGCACCGGCTCGTCGGTGTCTCCGGCAGCGGCAAGTCGACCGTCGCGGGCCTTCTGCTGCGCGCGCACGACGTCGATGCCGGGAGAATCCTGCTCGATGGGGTGCCGGTGTCCGCACCATCTCTGGCGGGGCTGCGGCGTGCCGTCGCGGTCGTCGATCAGCGGCCCGTGCTGTTCCCCGGAACCGTCGCCGATAACCTGCGGCTCGGGCGCCCGGATGCATCGGACGCCGAACTGCTCGACGCGCTCGAGACCGTGCTGCTCGGAGAGGGCCGTTTGCCCGACGGTCTCCGGACCCGGGTGGGAGAGCGCGGATCCACGCTGTCGGGAGGACAGATGCAGCGCATCGCCCTCGCCCGTGCACTCGTCGCCCGGCCGCGTCTTCTCGTGCTCGACGAGTCGCTCAGCCAGCTCGACGAGGCGACCGCGCAGACGGTGTGCGAGCGGCTCGGGGGCATGGTGGAGCGGCCGACCATCATCGAGATCACCCACCGGGTCGACCTGCTGGATGATGCCGCGACCGTCACCGTGATCGATCGAGGGCGCATCGTCGAGACCGGAACGGCCGGAGAGCTGCGCGCGGCCGGCGGGGCATTCGCCCAGCTGACCGCGCGGAGTTGAGCGGGATCAGACGCCGTATTCGGCGCGCACGCGGTCGCGCAGCTGGTGGCTGCAGGCGGTGACCGCTTCGTCCCACGTGGTGTTCGCGCCATCCTGCGCGTTGTCGGAGATCGCCTTCCAGATGCGGATCGGCACGCCGAACTGTGCGGCGACCCAGGCGTAGGCGTAGGACTCCATGTCGACGAGCTGCCCACCGAGTTCGCGGATCGCGATGACCGCGTCGGCGTCGTCGATGAAGCTGTCGCCCGTGGCGATCGTCGATCCGCCCTCAGCCAGCGCGATGCTCTGCGGCATCGACACGTGCTGGCCGTGCACGCCGTTCTCGTCGATGACGTCGTGCTGGAAGGTGGAACCGATCTCGTGCACGCCGGGCTGAACCGAGGGGTCGAGGGCCCCTGCGGTGCCGACGACGAGGATCTCGTCGTATTCGGCGGAATCGAGGGCACGCGTCAGGCCGAATGTGGCCTTGAGCTTGCCGGGGCCGGTCACCAGACGGTCGAACCCGTCGAGCGGGCCGTCGAAGGCGATGAGTTCGGAATCGAGGGCGGCGACGAGTAGCTTCACGTCATCATTCTCCCATCTGAGCGGGATGCTGTGAAAAGCTGAACGGGTGACGATCATTCCTCCCGCCGCTGATGAACCGCGTCGACCCGATGGTCCGCGTGATCCGGGGGATGCGTGGGTCGTCGCCGAGACGGGCGAGAAGTACTGGGGGCGCTTCGGAGCGGCCGGGCTCCTCGCCGTCGATGCCGAGCGCGGTGTGCTGCTGCAGCTGCGGGTCGGTTGGAGCCACTTCGGCGGCACGTGGGGTCTGCCGGGCGGTGCACTGCACCAGGATGAGGCGCCGATCGATGGGGCGCTGCGCGAAGCGACGGAGGAGGCGGGTATTCCCGAGGGCGCGGTCGCACCGCGGTTCACGAGCGTTCTGGATCTGGAGATCTGGTCGTACACGACGGTCGTCGCCGATGTCGTGACGCCGTTCGAGCCCGTCATCAGCGACCCGGAGAGCGTCGCGCTGGAATGGGTGCCGATCGACGAGGTTGCCGAGCGGTCGTTGCATCCGGGATTCGCGAACGCCTGGCCGGCGTTGCGCGCGCGACTCTGACGCGTTCGGTTCTCAGTCCCGTCCGCGGAGCTTGTCGATGTCGCGGCGTTCGCGTTTCGTCGGGCGTCCGGCGCCGCGGTCGCGCACGCCGAGGGCGGCCATCGGTTCGCGCGGCGGCGTGCGGTCCTCGTAGGCGACAGCTGCGAGAGGATCCCCGACCCGCTTGGTGAGCGTCTGACGCACGACGAGGTGACGGTCGAAGCCGCTGATGCGGATGCGCAGCTCATCACCGGGCTTCACCGTCTGCGCGGCCTTCGCCTTGTCGCCGTTGACGCGCACATGTCCGGCGCGGCATGCAGTGGTCGCCGCGGAGCGCGTCTTGTAGAGGCGGACGGCCCAGAGCCAGCTGTCGACGCGTACCGGTTTGGGCGCGGCATCCGTCATTCTTCTCTCCTCGAACGCAGAGTGATGAGGGCACCGGCGATGATGAGCCCCTGTCCGAGCGTATACGTGAGCATGACGGCCGGGCTCGTCCAGAACGGCATCGCATCGGGGAGGAAGATCCGGTAGGCGAGGATCGTATCGCTCGTGAGGAACAGGATGCCACCGACCGCGACGACCGGGTGGCAACGGGTCGATAGTGCTGCGGTGCCACTGAGAACGAGTCCGTAGACGGCGACGGCGAAGAACAGGCCACCGGTGTGCGGGCCGAGGACCGCGAGCATCACGGCCCACCAGGCGGCGTAGACGAACGCCCAGCGGGGGAAGCGGCGGATCCGCAGCACGCGGAGGAAGACGACCATGTAGGCGATGTGGGCAAGGCCGAAGAACAGGAGCATGAGGGGAAGTTCGGGGCCTGCGGGGAAGAACGCGCCGGCGCCGTCACCGAGCCAGGAGAGGACGACCGCCGCGAGCAGCAGCGCGATCGCCAGAGGCGGGCGCAGGCGCGCCGAGATGAGGATCGGCAGGGCGAGCAGCGGCATGAGCGAGAGCTTCGTGGGGCCGGCGAGGTCGCTGCGGATTGCGAGGGCCGCAACATGCACGATCGAGATCAGGAGGTAGGGGACGAACGCCCAGAGAACGGGGGAGCGGAGGGACGTCGTCGGCATCCCCTCATCGTAGAGGCACGCTGAAACAGCTCTTCGAACCCGCGAATCGCCGTGCGACACGGCCGAGCGTCGCTCAGTTCGCGATTCGCGCCCGGATGCGGCTAATATAGGGGAGTTGCCTTCGTGAGAACGAAGAACAACGGGCTGTGGCGCAGCTTGGTAGCGCACTTGACTGGGGGTTAAGTGGTTTACCACTCTTCGGTCGGCCCGAACAACTGAAAAACAATGCCACGGGCTGTGGCGCAGCTTGGTAGCGCACTTGACTGGGGGTCAAGGGGTCGCAGGTTCAAATCCTGTCAGCCCGACCAAAGAATCGCGGAAACTCAACGGTTTCCGCGATTTTTTTGTAGGTGCGATTTGATCCGGTCATCACAAACCCATCTTTTTGACACGCCGAGGGGGCATTCGGGCGGCAGTCACCCGGCAGGGCCCCGACCGCCCCGGTTGTGTACGGTCAGCGGCGATGCGCGCCGTGCACCTGTTCGTTATGGACACCGAAGCGCAACCCACCCCGTGGGGCCTGGAGCCCCTGATCGATGTTGGCGAGCTGGCCACGTATTTGGGCATCCCCGTCTCGACGATCTACGACTGGCGCACCCGCGGCCTCGGCCCGCCCGCGTACCGCTTCGGCAAACACCTGAAGTTCACCGTTTCCGACGTACGTGTCTGGATCGAGCAGCAACGCGACGGCGCCAAGGCTTCCCCACTCGACGGGAGGTGACCCGATGAGCCGCCCACGCCTCACCATCGGCACGTTCGGCACGATCGGGTTTCAGACCGCGTCGAACGGTCGCGTGACCGCCCGTGCGAGATATCGCGACTGGGATGGAAAGTCCAGGCTCGTGCAAGCCACCGGTGACACGAAGCGCGCCGCCGAGCAACGGTTGAAAGTGAAGCTTTCCGAGCGCACGCTCTACCAGCCCGCAGGCATCGGGCTGACTGCCGATAGCCCGTTCCCCGACCTGGTGGCGTACTGGCTTGAAGATCTCGATCTTGAGGACCGGCTCTCGACCACCACCCGACAGCTGTACGAACGCAACATGCGCACGCTCGTGATGCCCGTGTTCAAAGACCTCACGCTGCGTGAGATCGGCGTGGCCCGCTGCGACCACTTCTTGAAGCAGCTGGCGAAGCAAAGCTACAACCGTGCCAAGCAGGCCCGGGTGGCATTGCGGCTCGCGCTCGGGCTCGCGGTGCGACACGAGGTGCTGCCGCGCAACCCGATGGATCACGTCTCACGGCTCCGGAAACCCCCGACGACACCGAACGCGCTCACCCCCGCCGAGGTGAACGCCATCCGCACCGCGATCGCGTTCTGGGAGACCGGGCTCTCACCCACCGGCCCGAAACCGGACGGGCAGCTCGGCGCGATCGTCGAGGTGATGCTCGGCACGTCGGCTCGCATCGGTGAGGTGCTCGCGATTCGTCGCCGCGATATCGATATCGTGAGCGCCCCGCCGTCGATTCGCATTAGCGGCACCATCGTTGCGCACCGCGGCGAACCGACCCAGCGACAGGATCACCCGAAGACCGCGAAGTCCAGGCGCACGGTTGCACTCCCCGCGTTCGCTGCTGAGGCGGTGCGGCTCAGGCTCGCCCGCCGTGGTGACGCCTCGCTTGATGCACTATTGTTCTGCAATCGTGACGGTGGCCCGCTGACGACGAACAACGTGCGCAGGCAGCTGCGGCACGTGCTCGATCTCGCGGGCATCGAGGGCGTCACGCCGCACATGTTTCGTCGCACGGTTGCCACCGCTATCAGCAACGAGGCTGGCGTCGACCTCGCCGCCGAACTGCTCGGGCACACGGACCCGGCGATCACGGTGCAGCACTACATCCGCCGCAACGAGATGGTCAACCCGGCGACCGCCGAGATGCTCGACCGCGCTTTCGGGAAGAAAGCGTAGACATTCGCGGATGCTCGGCGTACCGTTGCAGCATGTCCGCCGACCTCGGGTCAACCACTCGCGACGTGACAGAATCGGACTAGAGGTAGCGTGACGGCCCCGCAAATTTTGCGGCACCGTCACCTGATCCGCGGAATTTCAGGTCCCGCCGATTCGGCGGGACCGTTGAACCCGTGAAGTAGCGCTTCATGCGGATTTTGGGATGGCGGTTGGGGTTGAGGTTGGGCGTCACACCCGCATGCCTGCTCCTCCAGCTCAAAACTACTTCGAACGCGCAAGAGTTCGACCTGGGCATGACAGTCTCCTCCCGCCAGTGTGCATACATAAAAATAGGTGCACATCGTCTCCCAAGGTGCCAGTCAAGCGCCGATATATACACACATGACCTTTCCGCTGCCACGCCTCTGGCAGATCGAGGAAATCGTAAATCATCGAGTTCTTTGTGGACCGCTCATCCATGATCTGCCAGACGCGTGGGGCTACAGACGAAGGTCTGGTCTATGCCTACGACCGGCGTGATCGATCAAGTCCAGGCGACAGGAATCTCTACGGCATACCTTGGTTCAGTGCGCAGGGTCAGCGCCGTGGGTGCCGACCTCGGACAGCTGCTCGCTCCGTCCTTTGGCACATGCCACGCAGAAGCCACGCTCCCGTTGAATACCCCGGGGAGGTATCATGCGGAATGATATTGAATAGAATGGGTGAGGCAATTTGAGTCTTACCGGCCCGGGAGGTGGAGGTATGTCGATAACGAATACCGCCCCTTCGCGTCCGGTCCGCCCGCACCCACCCCGGTTCCTCGTTGCGCTATTCGCACTCGGTGCTCTCCTCCTGTGCGCCGTACTCATGCACGCCTTCGGGCATGGTGGGAGCCACGAGGCCGCACCTGCAACGGCGTCGGTAATGAACGCTGAAGCCGCGCCTGGAAGCGCCCCGACGGCGGTCACCTCCGGGCATGGCGAGCACCCAACGGCCGCGCACGCAGATGGACTTGCGGATTCCGGTGTCGCCTGCCGAGCGAGCTGCGGCGAACATGACATGGTCCAGGTCATCTGCATGCTCGTGTTCCTGACCGCAGGTGTGTTCTTCCTCTTCGTTCTTGCCCGGCGATTGGCCACCGATCACTGGTTCGGTGCGCGCGCATTGAAGATCGCAGTGCATGTCCGCGGTGCGCCTCGTCCGATGACGCCGTCGCCGCAAGAACTCTCCATCAGTCGAACTTGATCGGTCTACCGGGGCCGCGCCACGTGCGCATGGCCTCGCTTTGCCGATCCCAAATTCTTCGACGTATTGGAATAACTCATGAAACTCCGAGCCTTATTTATTGTCCCGGGCATCCTCGCCGCCGGACTGGTCCTTGCCGGTTGCACGACTGGCCCAGCGGAACCCGCACCTGCTACTTCGACAGCGCCATCATCAGTGGCGGAGGACTTCAACTCTGCTGACGTGATGTTCGCGCAGATGATGGTGCCTCACCATGTGCAAGCCGTCGAGATGTCCGACCTGATTCTCGCGAAGGATGACATCGACCCTCGCGTTGTCACCCTCGCCGAAGAAATCAAAGCCGCACAACAGCCTGAGATCGACACGCTCAACACCATGCTCGAAACCTGGGGCATGCCACAGGCCGCAACCGATGGCATGAGCATGGGCCACGGCAGCCACATGGACGGCATGATGACCGAGGAAGACATGCAGGCACTCGAAGCCGCAACTGGACCCGACGCGAGCCGACTGTTCCTGGAGCAGATGATCGTGCATCACGAGGGCGCCGTGGAGATGGCGCAAGCTCAGGTCGATTCCGGGGTGAATCCGGATGCCGTCGCGATGGCACAGGCGATCATCGACACCCAGAACAGTGAGATCGAGACCATGCGCGACATCTTGCTGCGCCTCTAACCACCCATCCCCCTGGGGTCGGCGCGAAACTACTTGCGCGCCGACCCCAGCAACACCAACACACAGCACCGGTTGCGCACCCTTGGCTACCCAGGGCCACAGCCGGGCCTCGACTGAAAGACGACGACGCTATGAAGCGATTCACAACCCTTGCCGCGGCAGCTGCGGCAATCCTCTCCCTTACGCTGGCTGGGTGCTCCGCCCCGGATGCTGCGGTGCCCAACACACCCAGTGCCGACCTGCTCGCCTTTCACAACCTGACCGACATGTCGGCGAGGGAGATCGTCGACACGCTCGACCGGATGAACGTGAGCGACCGGCCTACCGACTTGATCGCATCCGTACAGCCCGATGCCCTCGTCCTGACCGACAACGTCACCGAAGTCTCCTTGGACATGCCGGATGACGTGACCTATGTCTCGGTTGCCCCCTTCGTTTCGCAAACACACGAGTGCTTTTACCACAGCCTCACGACCTGCCGAGGAGAACTCTCTGCGCAGCAAATCGAGGTGCGGTTCATCGACGATGCGACCGGTGACGTGATTCTCGAAGAAACCACGACCACGTTCGACAACGGGTTCGCTGGGTTCTGGCTCCCCCGCAACCTGAGCGGGACGATCGAGGTGACGTACGACGGGAAGACCGGCGAAACCCCGTTCTCGACCGCGAACGACGCGGCGACCTGCATCACCACGCTCCAACTCACGTGATTTTCGGGAGCCGCCCGATGAGACACGGCGACTCCCACCCGACAACAGCGGGGCATCGAGCCCGATGCACCCGCCGATAGAAAGGACTTCACCATGCATCGAGATCCAGCCCATGAGCACCACGACCACTCGGGAGGTCACGGCGATCACCCGCCGGAGGCGCTAACTAGGGACAACGCATCCGGCCACCACAACCATCATCAGGCACAGGCGCATCCTGATCACCACGCGCACGCTGAAACCGCTACCGACGCGCGTCTGGATCAGCCTGCCGCCCACGACGCTCATGCGGGCCATGCCCACGGGGCAGCGAACCACGACGCCCACGCGGATCATGACACGGGTGCGCATGCCGGACACAGCGTCGCGATGTTCCGCAACCGGTTCTGGGTGACGCTTGTGCTGTCGATTCCGGTGGTCATCTTTAGTCCGATGGTCGCGATGATTTTCGGCTACCACATACCTGAAACCGGCTGGACGACATGGATCGCCCCGGTCCTTGGCACGGTTATCTTCTTCTACGGCGGCATGCCGTTCTTGAAGGGCGCGCTCCGGGAGATCCGGCTTCGGCAACCAGGCATGATGCTGCTGATCGCGATGGCCATCACCGTCGCGTTCCTCGCGTCCTGGGCCACGTCGCTGGGCGCTGGGCTTGACCTCGACTTCTGGTGGGAACTCGCCTTGCTCGTGGTCATCATGCTCCTCGGGCACTGGCTGGAAATGCGCGCGCTCGGTGGGGCATCAAGCGCTCTTGATGCCCTTGCTGCATTGCTGCCCGATACCGCCGAGCTGGTCCGCGAAGACGGAACCGTGGAGCAAGTGCCGAGCACCGATGTCGCAACGGGTGACCTCGTCCTCGTGCGAGCCGGAGGGCGCGTGCCAGCCGACGGCACTGTAGAAACAGGGTTCGCCGACATGGATGAGTCCATGGTCACCGGTGAATCAACGACCGTTACCCGCACCGCTGGAGACGCGGTCACAGCGGGCACCATCGCCACTGACTCCGCAATCCAGGTTCGTGTGACCGCCGTTGGCGAGAACACCGCGCTGGCTGGCATTCGTCGACTGGTTGCTGATGCGCAAGCATCGTCCACCCGTGCGCAGGCACTCGCCGACCGTGCAGCGGCCTTGCTGTTCTACTTCGCAGTCACCGCGGCCATCATCACGGTGATCGTGTGGCTCATTGTCGGTAGCCCCGCCGATGCCATCACCCGCGCCGTGACGGTGCTGATCATCGCGTGCCCGCATGCTCTGGGTCTTGCCATCCCGCTCGTGATCTCCATCGCAACCGAGCGCGCCGCTCGCGCTGGCGTTCTCGTCAAGGACCGTCTGGCGCTTGAGCGCATGCGTAGCGTCGACGTCGTCATGTTCGACAAGACCGGAACCCTCACCGAAGGTCGCCACGCGGTCACGGCGGCAACCATCGTCCCGGGCGCCGACCCGGAGCGCGCGTTCCTGCTGGCTGCCGCCGCAGAATCCCCCAGCGAGCACCCGGTCGCCCGCGCCATCGGCGCATGGGCGCAGGAACACGCTGCCGGATCGGCAATGCCATCGGTGGACGCGTTCCGTTCCGAGCCGGGCGTAGGAGTCACAGCATCAGTGGATGGCGTCGAAGTGCGGGTCGGTGGACCGCGCCTGCTCGATTCACTTGGTCTGTCCATCCCCGAGGGCATTCAAGCGAAGGTCTCCGAATGGGAGTCCCTTGGATCGAGCGTCCTCTTCGCGGTTATCGACGGTCGCATCGAAGGTGCATTCGCCCTGCAAGATGTGATTCGTCCCGAGTCTCGGGCTGCCATCGATGAACTGCATCGACGCGGTATCCGCGTGGGCATGATCACCGGCGACGCCCAGCAGGTGGCGGATGCGGTTGCAGCTGACCTCGGCATCGATGAGGTCTTCGCTGGGGTTCTGCCCGGTGACAAGTCGGACAAAGTTGCCGAGTTGCAGGACCGCGGTTACAAGGTCGCGATGGTTGGCGACGGCGTGAATGACGCACCTGCTCTTGCCCGCGCGGATGTGGGTGTCGCGATCGGTGCGGGTACCGACGTCGCGATCGAGTCGGCAGGCATCGTTCTGGTATCGAGCGATCCGCGCGCCGTGTTGAGTGCGATCGAGCTTTCACACGCCTCCTACCGGAAGATGGTGCAGAACCTGGTGTGGGCAACCGCCTACAACGTGATCTCTGTGCCGCTGGCCGCGGGTGTGCTCGCGCCGATCGGATTCACACTCCCACCGGCCGCAGCCGCCGTGCTGATGTCGCTCTCCACGATCATCGTCGCTCTGAACGCTCAACTGCTCCGTCGTCATGAGCTGGACCCAGAGAAGCTGGCACCACTCCAACCGACGAAACGCGAATCCGCCCTGACCCATTGAGTCAGAAGACGAATCGAATCAACCCGGGCCGCGCGCGATTAAGCGACGGTCCTGTTGCCGCGGCCGAGTACACCCGAATGATGGGCAGATCATCGAAGCACACGCAAAGAACGGGAAAGTGGCGGTATTGCGGGTCGAGGACACACAGCTACTCGAAAGTCCCCTTGATCGCGCGACATTCGACCGCATTCTGAAGAAGCACGACGTGACAACTTCCAAGATCACCGCCCGTCGAGCAACACCCGGTGTGTTCGATGACATCATGCGTATGCAACCGAGGTGGGCTCAGCGATGACCCGAGCCCTACTCTTATCGATAAAGCCGCAGTACGCTCGGGCGATCCTGGAGGGACGCAAGACGATCGAAGTACGGCGCAGGTTCCCAAACATCGATCCGGGAACCACAGTCGTTCTGTATTCAAGTTCCCCTGAGAAAGCGGTCCTCGGCACCGTGCGTCTTCGGCGAACGATCAAGGTGAACCCTGATTGCGTGTGGGGATTGCATGGATCAGACATTGGTATTAGCGAGCGCGACCTCAACGCGTATCTCGAAGGCGCCGAAGAATCGACGCTCTTGGAGGTTGACTGCCCAGACTCCTGGGAACAACCGGTGTCCCTCGAATCCCTCAGAACAGTGCTCGGAATCGAACCCTCGCAGAGCTTCCGCTACCTGGCCACCGAGCAGGTGGAGCAGGCGAAGCAGTTCAGCGCTTCAAGCACCTGAACTCAGACCAGTAGATGTCCGGACAGCCAAGTGCTGACAGAAGACTTCCACCGCTGAGAATCCGAGTCCCACGCCTGCGTGTGCCCTGCATCGAAGGCTTCCAGCTGCACCAGGTCTTTTCTCCGTACCGAGAGTGCCGAAGAGACGCTAATCGGCATCGAGTCATGTCCGAAATCGGCAACTCACTCTCCGCACTCAGCCATGCGCCTGCACCGGCAACCCACCAGCGAGGCGGAGCCCTCGCGGAAACCCGCCCAACTTGGACATCGCACATGGACTCGCATTGACCTTGCAGCTATCATTATGCTCTCACATTGGGGTATCTGTGAGGGCAAGCCACTTCGGTCTAATGATGCAACCCACAGTCCTTTGTGCGGTAATCTTATAAGTATGGATAAAGCGACCCGCCCACATGCTGGGGCGAAAACCGCCCCACAGGTGCGGCCGCCACGGCGCGATCTCCTGATCCCTATGCTCGAAGGCACCAGACGTGCCTTCGTGCCGATCCGTCGAGGTTTCATTCAGAAACCTCGCGGAACGGAGGGGGGTCGCGGATCAAGTCTCGCACTTCTTGCACGGGACAGTTTCGCTCTGGACGCCTATCTCCTCCTCCATGCGCTGGCATCCAGCAGCGAGCCCTATGTTGCGGCCTACCCAGCGGCGACGTGGGTGCAGATTGTGCGACTTGATGAAGCAGCGACATTCGAGGCGGGGAAGTCTCGTTGGTCGAAGGTCGTCACGAAGCTCGTTTCGCTGCGTCTGCTCGAACGCGAACGCAAGGGCAACGAGATGCAGTACAAGCTCCTTCACGAAGCGGGTACTGGCGAGGAATACACTCGACCCAAGAAGGCTGGAGACGGGCACTGGTTGCGCCTGCCCTACTCCTACTGGATCGATGAGTACGACGCGTCGCTCAGTCACCCCGAGAAGTTGATGCTGCTGATCGCGCTCGACCAGCAGGATGACTTTCCCTTGCCTCTCAACCAGTCCGCCAACTGGTATGGGGTATCAGAATCTACGGCGCGTCGAGGGCTTCGTGGACTGGAAGCTCGCGGCTTGCTGAGCAAGACCAGCTCGTTCGTTCCTTCGCCTCGGTCGCCCAACGGTTGGGCAGAGGAGTTCCGTTACACCCTGCAAGGTCCGTTCTCGAAGAAAGCCATCGATGACGCGCAAGCAGCGAGCCGGAAGAAGGTTCGATTCACGGAAGCAGGCGCATCATGAGCATCCTGTTCGTGGACGAATCGAAGGCCAAGGGATACACGATGGTTGCGGCTCTGGTCGTGCCCGGCGACGCGACCAGTCTGCGTCGCGACGTGCGATCGCTGGTGCTCCCAGGCCAGCGGCGGATCCACTTCACCAAGGAACAGCCCGAGCGTAAGCGGCTGATCCTCTCTCGACTCACCGCGTTCGGTGCTCAAGCGCAGGTATTCCACTGTGCGACGAAGAGCCAACTCCTTGGCCGTGAGGCCTGTCTGACAGGGATCGTCGCTCATGCTGCGGAGCACGCGCACACCAAGATCGTGATTGAGCGTGACGAATCAATCGAGAAGGCTGATCGTCAGATTCTGTTCCGTGAAGTCAGGCGTCACGGGCTTGGCGACATACTTAGCTACGCTCACGAAGTGCCGCATCAGGAGCCGCTGCTGTGGGTAGCCGACGCGATCGCGTGGAGCTACACCAAAGGCGGAGAATGGAAGAAACGCGCCGACCCGCTCATCGCGGGGATTACCAAGCTGTCGCCATGAAAGCGCGAAGCTCGGCTCACCGACCGTCCGGAAGGCTGCCGAGCTCACTTCACACCGCTACTGCAGTGCACAACATCATTCTAGCTCAGTGATGTCGTGGAGACCAGCTCACCCTCGCGCTAACTTTCGACCGAGGTACCTCGGATTCCCCGGCGGAACGCTCCGGTTTGGGCGGCTCAATCAACCGAAGGTGCATAGCGCCCACTCGTCGCTGCACGCTCAGTCGAGTCCGGTGGCTCTCAGTTTTCCGGGCACTTGTCTCGCGCCGAACACGCCAAAAACCCAACTCAATCACTCCTGGGAGACCGGCGATGACCGGGTACACTCGAAGGAGGCGAAACGCCTACTTCCCAGACCACACTAGGGAACCCGAGACAATCCAAGATTTTCGGAAAAACCCGCTCTGACCAGGGGTTTTCCAAGGGGTCGCAGGTTCAAATCCTGTCAGCCCGACAGAAAATCCCTGATGAGAAGCAATTTTCATCAGGGATTTGTTGTTTCTGAACGTCGTTTTTTCTGGTCCCCCTCTGGTCCCCCTGCACAGGTTGGCGTGGTCGACCTGTGGATGGCAGAATCCGTCGCATGCCCTGTCTGTGGATAAGGGGACCAAAAGGGGACCAGAACGGTGGAAATCCACGACTGAGCCGCTCATAGCCTGCGTCCCGTGCCCTGCCGCGGTCGCCCCGATGGGTTCCGAGGTGTGTCTCTGCTGAGGAAGGCGTTGGCTTGTTCTGCGGCAGAGGCGAGGTGGCGGTCATCGGGGTGGAGGTAGCCGCGTGTTGTCTCGATTGAGGCGTGTCCGAGGATCTCTTGGAGGACATGGAGGGGGACCCCGGCGTCGGCGAGCCAGGTGGCGCCGGTGTGTCGGAGGCCGTGGCGGGTGAGATTCGGCAGGCCGAGGTCGGCGACGACCTGGTCCCAGCTGGTCGCATCGCGAACGGTGGCCGTCGTGAGGAAACCGCCCCGCGGACCGACGAGGAGTGGTGCGTCCGATTGCTTGAACGCACAGAGTCGTTTCAGGACCGGCCGGAGTGGGTCGAGAATCGGCACGCGACGCTCTTTGCGGCTTTTGGTTGGTTTGGTGATGAGGCCACCCCTGCCGGGAAAGGCCTGCCTTCGGATGATGACGAGGTTCTTTGTGAAGTCCACGTCTCCGACTTGAAGTCCGGAGACTTCTGAAGAACGTGCTGCCAGCAGAGCGGCGAGCATCACGAAGTCTGAATAGGACTGATGGACGGCGCCGCAGGCGGAGGCGAGCTGGTTCAGCTTCTGCATGTCAGGGATCGCGTGCGCGCGCGGGGCAGCATCTTCGGCGGGTTGATTTCGGAAGGCGTTTCTGTGGAGACTCCGCTTCGCACGGTGTTTGGCGGGATTGATTGTGATTAGGCCATCGCGAACGGCTTCGTCGAGTACCCGCACGAGTGGGGCGATGGTGTTCTTGATCGTCGATGCGCCATACTGCTTCTCCCAGTCGTCGATCGTGCGGTCGATCATTCCCGCGGTGATCTGAGTGACGCGCAGATGGCCAAGCGCCGGGAGCACTCGGAGCCGAAGACCATACCGGTAGTTGTCGCCGGTAGAGGTCATATCGAGGCCGCGTGCCCATCGATCCTCGATCGAGGTGAAGAACTCCAGGAGCGTCATGGAGACGTCCATTCCCTTGACCGAAGAATTACGGAGCGTTTCGAAGAATGCCCGTGCGGTTGCCTCGTCCTTCACGATCTCGGTACGGATCACGCGCTGCTTGGTGAGCGGATCGGTCCAGCGTGCCCGCGCTCGAATCCCGTAGGAGCGTCGTTCCATGTCGGTGGAGATCCTCACCCCGATCGGTGGCACCGGTCGGGGTGAGGACTCTGGCATCGGCTCAACTGGGCGCGCCATGGTGCGGCTCCAATTTCTGCAGCCATTCGTCGATGGCTTCGAGCCGGTACCGGGCGATACCGCCGAGCTTGATGAATGGTGGCCCGGTCTCCGCGGAGCGCCATCGAGACAATGTCGATTCGGAAACCTTCAGGTACGAGGCGACCTCTCGACTATCCAGCAATGGTGAGACGGGCGCGGTCGCTTCTGCCGCGTTGCTCATGACTCCTCCAGCGGAGGGTTGCCGAGTGAGCGGTAGAACTCGTCCTCGGCTGCCTGACGTCGCTGAACGTCATCAACGACGAACTCGACGAAGTCGGCTTCCCGGTCGGTGATCATTGACTCTCCGGAGGGAGTAGGTGCCTCTTCGCCGGGCCAGGTGGCTTGCCGTGTGGGGCGATCACGATCGAGTCGAGTCCCGGATGTAGCTACCCAGTCTCGGAGGCGGAGGCGAACATCCGCAAAGTCGCGATGCCAGCCCAGCGGTGCGGATCCGTTTTGGTTGGGGTCGTAGGCGCACAGCCAGTGCAGGTGGAGCGCTGACAGCTCCCACACGAGTTCGGGGTGACGATGCCAGTACGGCGGGATCACTGCGGCTGGGAGTCCGTAGGTTCGGCGGAGCCAGTCGATCCAGCGATTCAGTTCCAGCCACTCGACCTCCGCGTCGTTCGCGGTGAGGAGATTCCAGTTGATCGGATGCGGTGGTTCAGCGACCAGCGATTCGTCGTAGTCATCCTCGTCGCGCCCTTCGTGTGCTTCAGCTGTGGGGACGAAGTCACTCATGATGACCGCTCCTGCTCAGATGCTGACCGCAGGAGCGACATCTGACTGCGCTCGTGCTCGGGCGGGGGCTTCAAAAGGGGAAGCATCACGACCGGTCGCCTCGCGCGTGTTGCTGTCGCGATGGGGTCCGCGATCGACCTCGTATTGGGTACGTGCAAGGTCGTGACCGAAGCGGGAGACGATGAATTCCTCGGCTGCGACTGTCTGGCCGTCCTTCTCGTAGCTGTACTCGCGCACACGCCCAGTGGCGATGAACTTGTCGCCCTTGTGGAATCGAGCGACTCCTTCTTCGGCTGCGCGCCGGAAGGCACTCATGTCGTGGAAGGACGGGTCGAGCTGCGTGAAGCTTCCGTCTGGGGTCTGCTGCGAATGCTCTATGCCGATCCGAGCGTAGAACCGCGCGGTACCGTCGTCGGTGTAGGTCAGACGGGGCTCGGTCGCGATGAATCCTGTGATGGCTTGTTGGGTGTCGATGGACATGACGACTCCTTGATCTGTTGGGGCGGCCATCCGATGTGGTGGCCACTGCAATAGACAGGTGCGCGCCGCGCCCCAGTGCGGATCATTGCGCTGCAGGGCGTCTCAACAGCGATTCAACCGCCGCACGATCTGCTTTGAGCTGTTCACCATCGGAGCGCTTAGGCCAGGGGTGGAGGTCCGTGATGATCGGTGGAGCGGATCGGAGCAAAATGACCCCTGTTCCAAACGGCAATGTGCGAATGCGGTCGGGCGGCAAAATCGGTACGCGACGGATGGAACGCTGGTTGGAGCGCGAGCCATGGTCGCCGAGAGTGACGGAGTCGGTGAACTCGTCTCGTTCGCCGATCAGCGTGGAAAGGTCTTGAAGGTCTCGCGAGTTCGAGGCGCCACCAAGGATGATCTTCGCGATACTGGCGTCCCAGATCGCCGCCGCTTTGTGCTCTGACCATTTGTCCCGCGCCTGGGCAAGGGATTGAAGCACCGGCATCGTTGTAATGCCGGTGCCGCCACCTTCCGCCATGAGTGTGGGCAGCGAGGGTAGTGGCGCGAGGTTTCCGATTTCGTCGAGCGCAAACAGCAGCGGTGGGTCGAGCCGCGCGCCGGGTGATCGAGCAGCCATGCGACGGGCGGTCTCAACGAGGTCTTCGACGAATGCTGCGACGAGAGCTGCACTGTTCCCGGCCCCAACGCCGGTCGCCAGAAGATACAGCGTGCCACGGTCGCGGATGAAGCTCTCGGGATCGAACTGCTCGCCTTCTTCAGGGCTGACGGCATCAAGCACTCTGGGGTCGGCCAGCGCTGACAGTGTGAGCGAAACGCCCTGCCAGATGCTGTCACGTGTGCGCGGGTCGGCGTCGAGCGTTGCGTCCAGCGAATCTGCCCAGCCCGTGGCAGCCAACGGTGAGCCCGTCAGGATGGCGACAGCCTCGGCGGCTGCTGATGGGTCGAGTGTCCATCGGAACAGCTCAGCCGGACTCCGACAATCGAGAGCGGCCGCGTGAAGGAGCGACTGGAGAGCGATGCGAGTCTTCCCCTCCCAGAACCCTCCGCCCTCGACGCCGCCAGCGGATAGCTCGGTGGCTGCTGCAAGGCCAGTCGCCCGGATCATCGCGGTCAGCGGATCCTCACACCCCCGAATTGGCGACCACCGCAGCCCGGCGGGGACGCCTTCAGCAAGATGCTGTGGATCGAAGACAGCGACGGGGCCGATCCGCTCGCGTGCCCGCATCGTTGCCGTCAAATTGTCGGGCCGGGTGGACGTCGTCACGACTGCACCCGGTGCATCAAGAATCGCCGGGATCACAATGTGCAGACCCTTGCCCGAACGTGGCGGACCGATGAGGAGAATCGAGTCTTCGACGCTGGCCCATACCTGCTTGCCGTGCGAGCGCCCGAGCAGGTAGCCCACGTCCTCGGGCTTTGGCTGATCCAGCGAAGGGCGCAGCGTCACAGCCCGGCGCAGGAGCGCCTTCGCAGACGCGCTCGCTAGTACCTCATGACTGCTGGCAGTTCCGGCAAGCCGCCGTGGATCGGTGTCGACGTTGTGGGCGTGCCGACGCCAACAGACCCAAGCCCACCCGATAACACCGCCGAGCACCAGGAGCAGTAGTACTGCAATCGACCAGTAGAGGATCGTATTCAGCCCGGGTGCCTGCAGCACCTCGGCCGGGTTCGACGGGTTGAACAGCACGGCGACTCCGCCAGCAATCCCGACCTGGGGCTGTCCAGAGCCAGTGAGGAATGCCGCAATGGAACCCGCAACTCGCAAGACGGCGGCGACGCCGAAGACGGCGACCAGCGCGATCATCAGAAAGTTGGTCAACTCATCACCGAGACCCCCTCCCTGACCGTGTGGGGCGCTCATGACGGCAAAGGCTCGGTGATGATGACGCCGGAGACGCGTCCGATGAGCAGGATCTCCGACCGGTGATCCATGAGTCGGCTCAAATCGATGACCGCACGAGCGCTCCCGTCAGCGGATCCTTCAGCACTGGAGACTGAAAGCGCGACGGTGACGTCCTCGCCAGGGACGAATCCGGACCCGGTCACCTCGATCAGATGATGCGTTGGGCGGTGCCGCGCTCGCCGCATCGTGCTGGGTGACTGAACGTCTGCGATGGGCTGTTCTCGTCGCGCCGCATGGACGATGTCGGTGAACACGGAGCCATCGAACTCGTGCACCTCAACTCGGACGGTGCGAGTGCGGTGGCCGGTTATCGCGTCAAGAAGATCCCCAAAGCGTGCCCGACTCCAAGAGGCATCCGTCGTTGGAGGCGGGAAGTTGCGCCCGTCGTAGCTGACGGTCATGGTGCCGCGCTCGTTGACCGTGATCACTGCGAGTGGGAGGGTGGAGGGCGACCCGGGCGGCGGGTCCGCAGGACTATTGCGATTGCTCATGCCACGGAGGTGCGCGTCGGCGCCCACCCATCGTTCATGTCCCAACTGCCGTAAGTTTGTTTGTGCACCTCCACGAGATCCAAGCCACCAGCGGCGACATCCGCCGCATCGTGACCTGTTCGGCCTCAGAGTCGACGCGGCCGCCCGCTACGCGCGCGTCCTCGACAGCGACATCGGCACCTGAACGACTACCGGGTCACTGCGGCAACAACGTCCGCGCAGCACCCTCCAGTGCACCGTCGACGACGCGGAAGTAGGCCCATTTGCCGCGTTGCTCGCGGGTGGCGAGTCCTGCGTCGACGAGCTGCTTCATGTGGTGCGACACGGTGGGCTGGGACAGTCCGACGGGGTCGGTGAGGTCGCAGATGCACATCTCCCCGGTCTCGCTCCCGCCAATCAGTGAAAGCAGCTTCACGCGGGTCGGGTCGCCGAGCGCTTTGAAAACGCGGGCGATGCGCTCGGCCTGCTCGTTCTCTAGCGCGCCGCCGGCGACGGTGCCGCAGCACGCAGCGTCGTTCTGGGTGAGGAGCGGGAGTGCGATGGTCATGGTGTTCATTCTGCCAGTCGTATTGACATCTGTCGATACATCGACAAGTCTCGATACATTGATTGTTTTCGATGTGAGGGGTTTGACGTGGTTCTTCCTGTTGTGGTGATCGGTGCGGGGCCGCAAGGTCTGGCGGCTGCTGCGCATCTCCTAGAGCGGGGCCTGGAGCCGTTGGTGTTGGAGCAGGGTGCGATTCCTGCTGCGGCGGTGTCGGAGTGGGGGCATGTGCGGTTGTTCTCGCCCTGGCTGGAGCTGGTCGATCCTGCGGCTGGTCGTCTTCTTGAGCCGACGGGGTGGCGGACCCCGGCGAGCGGGTATCCGACCGGTTCGGTCTGGATTTCCGGCTATCTCGCCCCGCTCGCGAAGGCCCTCGGTGATCGGGTCCGGTATGGGGTGACGGTGACGGGTGTGGGCCGCAAGGGTCGCGATCTTCTCGTGGACGCCGGCCGCGCCGAGCAGCCGTTCGTCGTTCATGTTCAGGGCGTGGACGGTACGGAGTCGCGCATCGAGGCGCAGGCCGTGATCGACGCGTCCGGCACGTGGTCGCGTCCGAATCCCGTGGGGGCCGACGGTCTTCCCGCTTTGGGTGAGGCGGGCGCAGCAGGGGTCTTGTCTTATCGGATTCCCGCGTTTGCCGACGCGGAAGAGTTCGCGGGCCGGCACACGGTCGTGGTCGGCAATGGGCACTCCGCAACGACAGCGATCACTGAGCTGGCCCGGATCGCCCGCCAGCACCCGAACACGAAGATCACCTGGGTCCTGCGCCGCGGCACGGTGGGCGGCACCTTCGGCGGCGGCGAAGCAGACGAGCTTCCCGAGCGCGGCGCGCTCGGCCTGCGTGCGAAGAGCGCGGTCGAGCAGGGGTTGGTGGATCTCGTGACCGGGTTCCGGGTCGAACGGATCGAGGCGACCGACGACGGGGCGGTCCTGATCTCCGAGGACGGCCGAGCACTCGACCGCGCTGACCGGGTGGTGGTGCTGACCGGGTTCCGCCCCGACCTGTCCTTCCTGTCGGAGGTGCGCCTGGACCTGGACGCGCGGTTGCAGGCACCGGTTCGGATCGCGGCCGACGTCGATCCGAACCTGCACTCCTGCGGCTCTGTCCGCGCGACCGGAGCCGCCGATCTCGCGCAGCCGGAGCAGGGCTTCTTCATTGTCGGAGCGAAGTCCTACGGGCGTGCCCCGACGTTCCTCGCGCTGACAGGCTACGAGCAGGTCCGCAGCGTCATCGCGGAACTCGCCGGGGACCATGAAGCCGCCAAGCGGGTCGAGCTGGTCCTCCCGGACACCGGCGTGTGCGGCGGGGCCGGCCTCTTCGACGATCCGACCGGAGCGAAGGGCGGCGCGTGCTGCGCACCGGCGCCACAGGTCATCCAGCTCGGACGGGCACCCGTCGACAGCACGGTTTAGGTTCGGGCGGGGACGCCGAGTTCGTCGAGCAGGGTTAGGACGCGGCGTTCGATCTCGTCGCGCACGGGCCGCACCCCGTCGGGGTTCCATCCGGTGGGGTCGGCCAGGGCCCATTCTTCGTAGCGTTTGCCGGGGAAGATCGGGCAGGCGTCTCCGCAGCCCATCGTGATCACCACATCCGCTGCCTGGACGACCTCGTCCGTCCAGGGTTTGGGGTATTCGGTGGCGATGTCGATGCCCTTCTCGGCCATGACCTCGATCGCGACCGGGCTCACGGTGTCGCCGGGTTCGGAGCCGCCGGACCAGCCGACCGCGAGGTCGCCGGCGTAGTGCTGGAAGAAGCCGAGCGCCATCTGCGACCGGCCGGCATTGTGCACGCAGAGGAACAGCACGGTCGGCTTCCCATCCACGAGGAGCCCGTCGACTTTGGCGAGGGCGCGCAGCCGCTGCTTCGCGAACTTCTCCGTCAATAGCGGAAGGTAGTTCGGTACAGTCGCGCGTGCCGAGAGCTCAGTGTAGGAAGAGTGGAGGAATCGGTCGATGGTCTCCCGCCCGAAGGTTCCCTCGAACTCGCGAGTCAGGCGCTCGGCACCCGAGGAGAGGGCGGATTCCTGGTCGATCGTGACCGAGGCGCGTTTATCGTTCAGCATCAGAGTCATCCATTCTTCGTAGCAGTCAGGCGAGGAGCGAGATTGTGGATGCGAGCGGCGAGATCCTCGAACGCGGCATCGAAGGCAGCATCCGTGCCCTCGCGTACCGGGTCAGGAACGGACCAGTGCAGGAGGCCGGTATCGCCGAGTTCTTCGTGGGCGGTGTCGCAGACGGTGATCACATAGTCGTCTGCGCCCAGTACCTCGTCCACGCTTTGCGGCGCGCGGGCTTGGAGGGTGAGGCTGTGCCGGGTCGCGGCGGCGATCGCGCCGGGCTCGATCGCGGCGGCTGGGTGCGTGCCCGCTGAGGCCACCGGGATGTCGCTGGCGTCGTGCCAGAGCGCGGCGGCAAGTTGGGAGCGCGCCGAGTTGCCCGTACAGACGAACACCACCCGCCGCACCCCAACCGCTGGGGACGGGATCAGTCCCTTGAAGGCGCGGGGAGCCAGGTGCAGGTAGGTGCGCCGACGGTCGGCCTCCGACCGGGTACGCAGCAACAGGCCTTCGCGTTCCAAGATGTTCAAGTGATGCGCGAGCAGGCTCGATGAGATGCCAAGCTCCACCTGCAGCTCCACCGGGGCGACATCGCCCAGGGTGAGCAAGTCGATGATGCGGAGCCGCACGGGATCGGCGAGGGCTGCGTATCGCGCCACTCGCACCGCCAGGGTAGTTTCCTCAATGTTCATTACCTCAATAATGACTGAGTAATGTATCGTCGTCAAGGTGATCCCGAAATGAACACCACCCAGACCCCCGAGCCCCTGCCGCTCTGGCGTCGCGCAGCCGCCGAGTTCGTCGGCACCGGCCTGCTCGTGACCGTCGTCGTCGGCTCCGGGATCGCGGCCCAGCGGCTGTCGCCGGACGATGTCGGACTCCAGCTGCTGGAGAACTCCCTCGCCACAGCCCTCGGCCTCACCGTCCTGATCCTGCTGTTCCAGACCGTCAGCGGGGCGCACTTCAACCCCGTCGTGACTCTCGCCGACCGGATTCTTGGGACACGCCACACTGCCCGCGAAATCGTGGTTTACATCCTCGCGCAGATCGTGGGTGGGATTGGTGGTGCGGTACTCGCGAACCTGATGTTCGAGACCCCCACTGCCATAGCCACCACCGATCGTCTCTCGGCCGGGCATCTGCTCGGGGAGATCGTCGCGACCGCGGGTCTGGTACTGGTGATCTTCGCCCTGGCCCGTACCGGACGGGGCACGATCGTCGCCCCGGTCGTCGGTGCGTATATCGGGGCGGCCTACTGGTTCACGTCCTCGACCTCGTTCGCCAATCCCGCCGTGACCATTGGCCGGATCTTCTCCGACACTTTCGCCGGCATCGCGCCGACCTCCGCGCTCTGGTTCCTCGGCGCGCAACTCGTCGGCGCGGCCCTCGGCGTCGTTCTCGTTCTGTTGTTCTTCCCCCTCTCTCGAAAGGCACACGCATGACTCACCTGATCGCCATCGGCGGCTCCGACGCCGGCATCTCCGCCGCGCTCCGCGCCCGCGAACTCGACCCCAGCACCGACGTCACCGTCGTCGTGGCCGACGAGTACCCGAACTTCTCCATCTGCGGCATCCCGTACTACTTCACCGGCGAGGTTGCCCCCTGGCAGTCCCTGGCCCACCGCACCGCGGCCGATCTCGAAGCCGCCGGCATGAACCTGCGCCTGAACACCTTCGGCACCGGCATCGACGTCGCGGGTCGCAAGCTCGCCGTCCGCACTCCCGGCGGTAGCACGGAAGACCTCGCCTATGACGAGCTGATCGTCGGCACCGGAGCCCTGCCGTCCCACGCCGGGATCACAGGCCTCGACGTGCTGACCCCGGAGGACGGAGTACACGTCATCCACTCGATGGGCGACACCTTCGCCCTCGACCGGTTCCTCGACAACCACCGGCCGCAGTCTGCGATCATCGTCGGAGCCGGATACGTCGGCCTGGAGATGGCCGAAGCTTTCACCGTCCGCGGTCTGCACGTCACCCAGATCCAGCGCGGCCCCGAAGTCCTCTCCACCCTCGACCCCGAACTCGGTGCACTCGTCCACGACGAACTCACCACCCACGGCGTCGAGATCATCACCAACACCACGATCAGCGGCATCCAGAAGACCGCCGCCGGGCTAAACGTCACCGGAATCCGCAGCGGCAGCTCGTTCGAGCAGACCGCCGATCTGGTGCTCGTCGTCGTCGGGGTCCGCCCGAACACGGAACTTCTCGAGCAGTCGGGCGCAACTCTCGGCGCGGGCGGCGCGGTCGTGGTCGATGAGTGGATGCGCACAGGGCTTCCGCACGTGTGGGGTGCAGGGGACGGCATCATCACCCACCACCGCCTCCTTGGCCCGACCTACCTTCCGCTCGGCACCACCGCCCACAAGCAGGGCCGCATCGCTGGGGAGAACGCGCTCGGTGGGGATCGGAAGTTCGCCGGGTCAGTCGGTACCCAGGTCGTGAAGATCTTCGACCTCGTCGCCGCCCGCACCGGACTCCGCGACCACGAAGCCACCGCTGCCGGCTACACACCCGCTACCGTCGCAGCGGCCGCGGATGACCACAAGCGGTACTACCCAGGCGCGCAGCCGATCAGCTTCCGCATCACTGGCGACACCAACACTGGCCTGCTCCTCGGCGCGCAACTCGTCGGTAGGCGCGAAACCGAAACCGCCAAACGCGTCGACACTTATGCCACTGCCCTCTACGCCGGCCTCACGATCGAGCAGGTCAGCGAACTCGACCTCTCGTACACGCCGCCACTCGGGTCGCCGTGGGACGCGGCCCAGGTCGCCACTCAGGCTTGGGACGCTGCGCAACGGGTCAGCCTGGCACGCGTGTAGACGGCGAGGAACTCACGGCAGAAAGTACGCTGAAACTGGCCGTGATGCCGTGAGTTCCCGCCTCAACTACCTTCAGAATTCCTGAACTCAAGCGAGTTAGCTCATCATGCGGCTGGTGGTATCGAAGAGTTCCAGCTCGAGTGGGTGGAGCTGGTGCTGGCAGACGAAAGAGCGATCTGAATCTGCCGATCCCGCCGGCGGAGGTGCCCGCCGCCGTGCACGAGACCTTCGCGCGCGGCGGGCGGAATTGGCAGAGAATCCGCCGCCCCGCTGTGGAGGACGAATCAGAGAGAATCTGGGGTCGGGGTGAGGTGCAGGGCGCACACGCGAACCCCGCGCCGAGTCAGTGAGCTGACTCGGCGCGTGCCCGCGCCACGATGATCCCGCGCTGAGAATCCCAGAAGCCGTCGACCATCTCGCGAAGCTGTTCGGCGTCGACATCGGCGCCGAACGCTTCGGCCCCGGGTTCGAGGGCGATGCCGGCCGCGAGGGGGCCGGCAGGCACGGGGTCGAATCCGAGGGCATCGATGAGGGAGGAGACGAGAGCGATATCGGATGCTTCGTCACCGGCGAGCGCGATGGCCTTGCGGTCTGCGGCGCCGGCGGGCCGGGCATCGTCGGCCATGTCGTGATAACCCATGTGGCTGAGCGCCTTCACGACACGTGCGCCGAGGAAATGCTGCTGCACGAGCTCACTCGTGGATGTGCGCGGGTCGGAGAACTCGTCGCGGATGCCGTCGGACGCCCACCAGTAATTCATCGCATCGATGACGAGTTTGCCGCGGAACGATTCTGGGAGAAGCATCCGGAACTTCGCGAGGGGGAGGGCGAGCAGCACAGCATCCGATTCGGCGATCACCGATTCTCGCGGCGCGGGCTCCGCGCCCAACGATGCCGCACGGCCGGCGATCAGGCGCGGATCGCCGGACGCCGAGATCAGAACGCGCAGACCGGCGGATGCCGCGAGCTGCGCGATCACACCTCCGAGGCGTCCCGCGCCGAGGATCCCCAGCGTGCGGATCGGGGACTGCTCGGCGCCCGTGTCAGCGACGCTCACGTCGCCACGGCCGATCGCGCCACGCACCGGTCGCCCACAGCACGACGAGCACGAGCACCGGCTGGAAGAACAGACGAGCGAAGCGGGCGGCATCCGTGTCGAGGCCGAACCCGTCGCGTCCCTCGAGCCACTGCGCGATGTTGCCGGGGAACACGGCGATGAAGAAGAGCGCCGCGACGAGGCCTACGACCACCCGGTAGCGGCCGAGGAAGACGAGGGCGAGGCCGAGCAGGATCTCCACGACACCGGATGCCAGAACCACGAAGTCGACATCCAACGGCAGCCACGGCGGCACCTGCGCTTGGAACTCCTCACGCGCCACCGTCAGATGGCCGATGCCCGCGCCCAGGATCATCACGCCGAGGACGACGCGCACGATGGTGCGCACGATCCCTGCGGAGGGCTTCTTCTCGAAGAGTCGGCTCAGCGGCCCAGAACTGTGTTCAGTCATCGGAGGCGGGCGGTTCGGTCGCCGTGGCCGCACGGTTGCGACGCACCTGGCGAATGCGGAGCGTGATCCAGGTGATCGCGGCGACGGCCACGACGACGATGACGATCTTCTGGAAGATGCCCGCATAGTCCTCGACGATGTGCCAGTTGGCTCCGAGGAAGAAACCGGCGAGCACGAATATCGTGTTCCAGATCGCGCTGCCCGCGGTGGTCAGCAGTAGGAAGCGCACGAGCGGCATCCGCTCGATGCCGGCGGGGATCGAGATGAGGCTGCGGAAGATCGGGATCATCCGGCCGAAGAACACGGCCTTCGATCCGTGCCGGTCGAACCAGGCCTCGGTGCGCTCGACGTCTTCGAGCTTGATGAGGGGCAGCTTGTCGGCGATGGCGTACATGCGCCGACGTCCGAGCCAGGCGCCGAGCCCGTAGAGGGCGATCGCGCCCACGACCGAGCCGATCGTGGTCCAGATCAGAACCTCGAGCAGGCCCAGGCTTCCCTGCGCAGCGGTGAAGCCGGCCAGTGGCAGGATGATCTCACTCGGCAGCGGCGGGAAGAGGTTCTCCAGGGCGATCGCGACACCGGCGCCAAGGCCGCCGAGGGTCTCCATGAGGGTGACCGCCCACTGGGCGATCGCATTGAGGTTCTCCGCGCCGGAATCCATGACTTTCAGCGTAGGGGAGCGCACCTGGGGAACCTCGCAGAAATGGGCGGTTGGGAATAAGAGGGCAGGATGAGGGCATCATCACCATGGACAAGAGGATCGTCCGCATCGACTCGACCCACCAGGAGAAGCAATGACCAACGCATTCGACGTGCTCAGCACCGGCCTCGCCGACCTCGATGAGCGCTCCCCGGGACGCGCGGGCGGAATCGCCGTCGGCAAGGTTCACGATGAGCCGGGCCTGCGTGTTCGCACGATCGCCCTCGACGCCGGAGCCGTCCTTGAAGAGCACGTCGCCGGGGTGCCCGTGCTGATCCACGTCGTCGGCGGACGCGTTCAGTTCGACATCGGAGGAGCAAGCCATGACCTGGCAGCCGGTGCGCTCGTTCGCGCCGACGGCGGGGTGCCGCACGCCGTGCGCGCTCAGGAGCCCTCGCGCCTCGTGCTCACCCTGATCGGCTGACGGGAAGAGCGCATCAGCGCTGCAGCAGGTGCCGCACGCCCTCGGCCCACAGGCCCCGCCACCAGGCCATGTCGTGCCCGCCGTTGTACTCGATGTAGTGGTGCTCGTGCGCAGAACCCTCCAGCTGCGCGACGAGCGCACGGTTCTCGCCGACCAGACGGTCCTCGTGGCTGCCCGCCGTGAGGAAGAGCCGCACGGGCGCAGCGCTCGCCGCACGCTCGAGCATGTCGTGCTGCCACAGCGACGAGGACTGGGCGATCGCCGAGCCGACAATCCCCGGATGATCGAACGCCGTCTTCAACGCCGTCAGGCCGCCCAGGCTCTCACCCGAGACGATCACATCCGCGGGGTCCGTGCTGATCGGCAGAAGATCGCGCACCCACGGCAGAATCCGGGTCACGATCTCCTCGCTCATGCCGCCGTCGATGCTGAGATCCGTCATGCGGCGGGGCCCCTCGGCATCCACCATCACGAGATAAGGAGCGTGCAGGCCATCGGCCTCGGCGAGCGCATCGACGGCGCTCGCCGCGTCAGCGGAGTCCTGCCAGACCTCGCCATCGAGGAGGATCACGACCGGTCGTGGCGTGAGCCCATCGTCGCCGGCGGGCCGGTGCACCCAAACGCGGCGCCCGTGGTCGAGGCGATGCTCGCTCATCGCCCCGCGGACCGTCGCGAGACGATCGGGCCATGGCAGCGGCATCGCGCCCGGCATCTCGGCGACCGAAGCGCGACCGCCATGCGTACGGATCGCCACCGGGTTCCGGGGATCGAGCCGCCCCTGCTCGCGCACGATGCGCATCGCCCAGCGGGGCTCGCGCTCGCCGATATCACTCAGACCCTGCGCATCCAGAGGCAGCACCGTGTACGAGCCGCGCCAGTCGGCGCCGAGCAGGAAGGAGCGGAACCAGACATCCGTGCCGGGAATGCGCTCCATGCGCCCCTCATCCAGGCTCTCGGTGATGCGGTTGATCGTGATGACGACGGCCTCGGCCGTGGCATCCCGCCAGAAGAAGGTCGCCCGCATCTCGTCGGTGGAGCCGTCGACCGGCTCGATCACCGGGGTGCGCAGGCCGCCCCAGAACGCCTCGAGCGCTGCCGCGTCTCCGTCGACGAGCCGTGCTCGCACCTCGTCGATGATCGTCATGCCGAGGTGCTCGCGATCGGGATGACCATCGGGCTGCCGAACACCGGGTCCGGGACGATCCGCGATGTCAGGCCGAACACCCGCTCGATCAGCTCCTCCGTGAGGATCTCCTCCGGGGCCCCAGCGGCTGCGAGCGTGCCCTGCTTCATCACCACGAGATGATCCGCATAGCGCGCCGCCTGGTTCAGGTCATGCAGCACGAGCACCATCGTGCGCCCCTCCTCCCGGTTGAGGCGACGGCACAGCTCGAGGACATCGAGCTGGTGGGCGATGTCGAGATACGTGGTCGGCTCATCCAGGAGCATGAGCGGAGCATCCTGCGCCAGCAGCAGGGCGATCCATACCCGCTGGCGCTGACCGCCGGAGAGCTCCTCCACGGCACGATCCGCGAGCTCCGTGACGCCCGTCGCTGCCATCGCCCGCTGCACGGCCTCCTCGTCCTCCTTCGACCACTGCTGCAGCATCCGCTGATGAGGGAACCGTCCGCGCCCGATGAGGTCGGCGACCGTGATCCCGAAGGGCGCCGTCGATGTCTGCGGCAGCAGACCCAGACGCCGCGCCAGATCCTTCGGCCCGATCGCGCGCACATCCTCTTCGCCGAGAAGAACACGACCGGCGGTCGGGGCGAGCAGGCGCGACAGCGCCCGCAGCAGTGTCGACTTGCCACAGGCGTTCGGGCCGATGATGACCGTCACCTTGCCGTGCGGGATCGCGACGTCGAGATTCTCCGCCACGAGACGCGAATCATAAGAGAGCGTGACGTCCTGCGCGTGCAGAGCGGATGCCGTGGTCATGTCGTCCTTTCGCATGTCACACCTGCTTCGAGCGGGTGAGCAGCCAGATGAGGTAGATGCCGCCGATGATGCCCGTCATCCGGCCGATCGGTATGGATGCCGTGATCGGGATGACCTGCGTGAGGATATCCGCGAGCACGAGCAGGCACGAGCCCATCGCGGCGGCGCTCAGCACCGGCATCCCGCGCGTCGCCGTCAGACGGATCACGAGCTGCGGTGCGGCCAGCGCGATGAACGCGATCGGGCCGGCGGCGCCGGTCGCGAGACCCGCGAGGGCGACTGCGAGGAGCATGAGGAGAACACGCGTGCGCTCCACGCGCACGCCCAGCTGCTGGGCCAGATCATCGCCCATCTCCATGAGCGTCGCCCGCCGTGCCAGAGCAGCGACGCAGGGGATGAGCACGACGGTCCCGATCATGACCGGCAGGGCGTGCGCCCATTTACGGGCATCCAACGACCCCGACAGCCACAGGTTCGCGGCGATCGCGTTGTCGAGATCTCCGGTGACCAGCAGCAGACCGTTCACCGCGCTGAGGACAGCGCCCACGCCGATGCCGATGAGGATGAGGCGGTAGCCGCCGGTGACCCGGCCCTTGCGGGAGAGGAGGTAGACGACCACCGCGGTCAGCAGACCGCCGATCACCGCGCCGAGCGCGACCTGCAGGGCGGGTGCCTGGAACAGGACGATTTGCACGATGGCGCCCGTCGCCGCCCCCGTTGTGAACCCGATCACGTCGGGGGAGCCGAGCGCATTGCGCGAAACCGACTGGAAAACGGCTCCGGAGACACCCAGCGCCGCTCCGGCGAAGATCGCCGTCACAACGCGGGGAAGGCGGATGTTCTGGATGACCTTGCCGTCCCTCACCGTCTCCGGTGCGCCGAACAGGGCCGAAACGACGTTCGCGAACGGGATAGGCAGAGTGCCGATCGTCATCGCGACCACGCCGAGCACGGCGGTGAGGGCCAGGAGCACGGCCGTGACGGTGATCAGCCGGTGCGACAGCACCAGTGAGAAGGAACCTCGGCGGATGACCCGGACGGGCCGAGCGGTTGCGGGGGTCATAGCTGCACCATCCGGCGGCGGCGAACGAGGACGACGAAGAACGGGCCACCCAGAAGAGCCACCATGATGCCGACGCTGACCTCGCCGTTCTGCGGAATCACGCGACCGAGCGTGTCGGCGAGAACCATGAGCACCGCGGCCAGCAGGCCCGAGTAGGGAAGAACCCACCGGTGGTCGACACCCGCGAGGAGGCGGGCGAGATGGGGCGCGGCGAGACCGAGAAAGGCGATGGGGCCCGCACCGGCGGTAGCGGCGCCCGCGAGAATGATCACCGTGAGGCCGGCCAGCGCCCACACCCGGCCCGGACTGCCGCCCAGCGCCCGGCTGAGATCCTCGCCCAGCATCGCCGAGTCGAGGGAGCGGGCGAGCGCCATCGCCATAACGAGGCCGATGGCGGCCAGGATGCTGACAGAGCCGAGCACCTCATAACCGCGTCCGGCCAGGGAGCCGACCATCCAGTGCCGGTAACGGTCGAAGACATCGTCGATGCTGTTGACGAGCACGAGCTGGGTGAGGGCGCCGAGAACCACGCTCAACGCGGCGCCGGCGAGCACGAGCCGCACCGGGTTGGTGCCCGTGCGCACACCGCCGAGGCTGTAGACCGCGAACCCGGCGATCGCCGCGCCGATCAGGCCCAGCCACATATAGCCGGAGGCATCCGTGATGCCGAAGAAGGCGATGCCCACGGCGATCGCGACCGCGGCGCCGGCATTGACGCCGAGAATGCCCGGCTCGGCGAGCGGGTTGCGCGTCAGAGCCTGCATCACGGCGCCCGCGACGCCCAGGCAGAGCCCGACGACCACGCCGAGAAGCGCACGCGGAATGCGCTGATGCACGACCAGCAGATGCGCGGTGTTCTCGGGGTCGAAGGCGAAGAGCGCATTCCACGTCGTCTGCGGCGGGATGCTGAGGGTGCCGATGCACGCGCTGGCGAAGACGCCGACGACGAGGATCGCGCAGAGGGCGATGAGGCCGAGGCGGCGCCGGGCGAAACGGAGAGGAGGGGGAGAATCCATGGGCGGAACTGCGAAGGCGGCGCCGGGAGAGAACCCGGCGCCGCCGGTGGCATTACTTGCCGAAGTTCGCGACGATGCCGTCGACGATCTCGGTCGCGCTGTACATGTCGATGCGGAACGAGTTCTTGCCGAGGCCGTAGACCTGACCGGCCTTCACCGAGGGGACGTTCGCGAGAACCGGGTCCTGGGCGAAGGCCTGAGCGCCCTCGTCATCCTGGCTGAGGATGAAGGTCGTGTCACCCGTGAGCTCGGTCAGACGCTCGAACGGAGCCCAGACGAAGTCCGCACGGGTGTTGTCCTGCGTGTGCCACTCCGTGTTCGGGTCCTCGATCGTGAAGCCCAGAGCAGTCAGCAGCTGGCCCTGAGCGCCACCGGCGCGGGCGATGGGGTTGTCGTCACCGGCACCGTTGAAGGAGATGATGTTCGCCTCGCCGGCGGGAACCGTGATGCTGTCGGCGGCTTCGGCGACATAGGTGTCGAAGTCGGCGACGGCTGCCTCGGCCTCGATCTCCATGCCGGTGGCCTCGCCGAGCTCGGCGGCGAGCTCCTGCCAGCTCTGTCCGCCGTAGTCGACGACGATCGTCGGGGCGATCTCCTGCAGCTCGGCGACCTGGTCGGCGACCGAGTCAGCGCCGGAGGAGGAGACGACGATCAGGTCGGGCTCGTAGGCGTAGACGGCCTCGAGGTCGACCTCGCCAGCTGCCCACAGGTTCTCGACGCCGCGCTCGTCGGCGACATCGCTCCACTGCGAGAAGAACTGGCCGTTTCCGGCCGAACCGGAAGCCACGACGGGAGCATCGAAGGCGAGAAGGGTTCCGGAGGTCGAGACCGAGGTGGAGACGATGTTCTTCGGCTGTGCCGGGATCTCCGTGGTCGTGCCGTCGGCGTTCTCGAACGTGCGGGGCCACTCGCCGGCAGCGCTCTCGTTCTCGGTGGAGGTGTTTTCCTCCGCCTCACCGGATGCCGCGCAGCCGGACAGGGCGAGGGCGCCGACCGAGAGGATGGCGAGTCCGCCGAGGAGACGGGAACGGGTCGAGATTGCGTGGGACATGACAGGCCTTTCTGGAATGCGGACTCGCATCAGGGCTGTCGTGAGGTGCATGCGTGCGCGGTCGTCCGATGACGATCGCGGCGGCGTCATCGAAACCCGCGAGTGGTGCCAGGTGAGCCTAACCTAAGTGAATACTCCCATGCGAGTTCGTCACGGTGGGCGCGTCGATCGCGGATGAAGGCCACCACTCACCGGAAGTCGCGGGAGCGGTGCGCAAAACCGGTGCGCAGGTCCTCGAAGGCGTCCGCCAGGACATTGATGACGCCCTCGGGGGAGCGCTCGAGGATGCCGCGGACGACGAGCGCGGGGGAATCCCGAGCGACGCGGCTGTAGCGGGCCCAGACGCCCGGAGAGCAGACCACATTGACCAGGCCGTGCTCGTCCTCGAGGTTCAGGAACGTGATCCCCGCGGCCGTCGACGGGCGCTGGCGGTGCGTCACGAGACCGGCCACCTCGATGCGCCGACCGGGCTCATGATCACGCAACTGCGCGGCGGTGAGCACACCGCGATCCCGTAGCGCCGGACGGAAATGCGCCAGCGGATGATCATCGGTGGAGACCCCCGTCGTCGACAGGTCGGCGGCAAGTCGCTCATAGCTGCTCTGATCCGTGAACAGCGGCGGCTGCACGGAGACCGTGGTGCCCGGAAGATACTGGGCACGGTCTTCAGCCGCGGCCCCGGACAGCCAGATCGCCTCCCGACGGTTCAATCCCAAGAACTCGACGGCGCCCGCTGCGGCGAGCGCCTCGACCTGCGCCGCAGTGACATCGGTGCGGCGCACCAGGTCGTTCAGATCGCGGTAGAGCCCGTGCGCCTCCCTCTCATCGACGATGCGCTCGGCCGTGGGGCGGCCGATTCCCCGTATCCCCTCGAGCCCGAGGCGCACGGCGAAGGCGCCGTCTCGACGGTGGGATGCCGATTCATCCGGATTGCCTGCTCTGAAGGGGAAAGGCACCGGCTGATCCGGCTCCAGGCAGTCGTCCCTGCCCGTGGGCGCGGCCTGCTCGCCCAGAGGCTCCAGCCCGTTCGCGGCACCGGAGCGATGCAGATCGGGGCGGCGCACCTGCACGCCGTGCCGGCGGGCATCGGCGGTGAGGGTCGCCGCGGAGTAGAAGCCCATCGGCTGGGCGTT
>NZ_CANROA010000013.1 GCF_947632095.1 uncultured Microbacterium sp.
TGCGCGAAGCTGTCCGACGAGCTCGGCGCAGGTTCGATGACGGGTCTCCCGATCATCGAGACCAAGGCGAACGACGTCTCGGCGTACATCCCGACCAACGTGATCTCGATCACCGACGGCCAGATCTTCCTCCAGTCCGACCTGTTCAACGCCAACCAGCGTCCCGCGGTCGACGTGGGAATCTCGGTCTCGCGAGTCGGTGGCGACGCTCAGGTGAAGTCCATCAAGAAGGTCTCGGGAACGTTGAAGCTCGAGCTCGCTCAGTACCGCTCGCTCGAAGCCTTCGCGATGTTCGCGAGCGACCTCGATGCGGCTTCGCGTCGTCAGCTCGACCGCGGTGCACGTCTGACCGAGCTGCTGAAGCAGCCGCAGTACTCGCCGTACCCCGTCGAGGACCAGGTCGTCTCGATCTGGGCCGGCACGAACGGAAAGCTCGACTCGATCGAGGTCTCTGACGTCCTGCGCTTCGAGCGCGAGCTGCTCGATCACCTGCGTCGCAACACGCAGATCCTCGACACGCTGCGCGAGACGAACCTTCTCACCGACGACACGGTCGCCGAGCTCGAGAAGCAGGTCGATGCGTTCATCCTCGAATTCCAGAGCGGCTCGGGCGCTGCCCTCGGCGCGCTCGGATCCGAGGAGCACGCAGCTGCCGACGCGGACGACGTGAACCAGGAGAAGATCGTCAAGGGTCGTCGCGCGTAATCGCGTGAGGTACTGAAAACATGGGCGCTCAACTCAGGGTCTACAAGCAGAAGATCTCTTCTGCTCAGACGACCAAGAAGATCACGAAGGCGATGGAACTCATCGCGGCTTCGCGCATCCAGAAGGCGATGGCGCGCGTTCGCGCGTCGTCGCCCTTCGCACGGGCCGTGACGCAGGCCGTCTCCGCCGTCGCGACGCACTCGAACGTCGATCACCCGCTCACCCGCGAGCCCGAGACGATCCGCCGCTCCGCGGTGGTGGTCTTCTCCTCCGACCGCGGTCTGGCTGGTGCGTTCAACTCGCAGGTTCTCCGAGAGGCGATGGAGCTCGGCGAGCTCATCCGCTCGCAGGGCTCCGAGCCGGTCTACTACCTCGTCGGCCGTAAGGCCGTGGGCTACTTCCAGTTCCGCAACATCGCGGCTGCTGCGGAGTGGACCGGTGACACCGACACCCCGCAGTTCTCGACGGCCGAGGAGATCTCGGCCGCGCTGCTGGAAGCCTTCCAGCGCGGGGGCGAGAACGGGGGAGTCGACGAGCTCCACCTCGTCTACAACCGTTTCGTCAGCATGATGACGCAGACGCCGGAGACCGTGCGCCTGCTTCCGCTGGAGATCGTGGACCACGACGGCGCCGATTCCTCTTCGGCGCCGGTGTACCCGCTCTACGAGTTCGAACCGGATGCCGAGACGGTGCTCGACGCGATCCTGCCGGTGTATGTCCAGAGCCGGGTCTTCAACGCCCTGCTGCAGTCGTCGGCCGCCAAGCAGGCCGCGACGCAGAAGGCGATGAAGTCCGCGAGCGACAACGCCGACAAGCTCATCACCGATTACACCCGTCTGCGCAACAACGCGCGTCAGGCGGAGATCACGCAGCAGATCGCTGAGATCGTCGGCGGTGCCGACGCGCTCTCGTCGAGCAAATAGACCATTAAGAAAGAGACGAAGATATGACCCCCACCGCCACAGCTGAGGCTGGGACCGCGGTCGTCGGGCGCGTCGCACGCGTCACGGGCCCGGTCGTCGACATCGAGTTCCCTCACGACTCGATCCCGGACATCTACAACGCTCTGAAGACCACGATCACCATCGGTGAAGAGTCGACGGAGATCACGCTCGAGGTCGCGCAGCACCTCGGCGACGACTTGATCCGCGCGATCGCACTGAAGCCCACGGACGGTATCGTCCGAGGCCAGGAGGTCCGTGACACGGGCCTGCCGATCTCGGTTCCCGTCGGTGACATCACCAAGGGCAAGGTCTTCAACGTGATCGGCGAGGTCCTCAACGCCGAGCCCGGCGAGCAGATCGAGATCACCGAGCGGTGGCCGATCCACCGTCAGGCGCCGAGCTTCGACCAGCTCGAGTCCAAGACCACCATGTTCGAGACCGGCATCAAGTCGATCGACCTTCTGACCCCCTACGTCCAGGGTGGAAAGATCGGTCTGTTCGGTGGCGCCGGTGTCGGTAAGACCGTCCTCATCCAGGAGATGATCCAGCGTGTCGCGCAGGATCACGGTGGTGTGTCCGTGTTCGCCGGCGTCGGTGAGCGCACCCGTGAGGGCAACGACCTCATCGCTGAGATGGAAGAGGCGGGCGTCTTCGACAAGACCGCCCTCGTCTTCGGCCAGATGGACGAGCCGCCGGGGACCCGTCTTCGCGTCGCGCTTTCGGCTCTGACGATGGCGGAGTACTTCCGCGACGTGCAGAAGCAGGACGTGCTGCTCTTCATCGACAACATCTTCCGCTTCACGCAGGCCGGCTCCGAGGTCTCCACGCTGCTGGGCCGCATGCCCTCGGCCGTGGGCTACCAGCCGAACCTCGCCGACGAGATGGGTCTCCTCCAGGAGCGCATCACCTCGACCCGCGGCCACTCGATCACCTCGCTGCAGGCGATCTACGTCCCCGCTGACGACTACACCGACCCGGCCCCGGCCACGACCTTCGCGCACCTCGATGCGACGACCGAGCTCTCTCGCGAGATCGCGTCGAAGGGTCTGTACCCGGCCATCGACCCGCTGACCTCGACGTCGCGCATCATGGACCCCCGCTACTTGGGCGAGGACCACTACCGCGTTGCGACCACGGTCAAGCAGATCCTTCAGAAGAACAAGGAGCTGCAGGAGATCATCGCGATCCTCGGTGTCGACGAGCTCTCCGAAGAGGACAAGATCGTCGTGTCGCGTGCACGCCGCATCCAGCAGTTCCTCTCGCAGAACACCTACATGGCGAAGAAGTTCACGGGTGTCGAGGGATCGACGGTTCCCCTCAAGGAGACCATCGAGTCGTTCGATGCAATCGCCAAGGGCGAGTTCGACCACGTGGCCGAGCAGGCGTTCTTCAACGTCGGTGGCATCTCCGACGTCGAAGAGGCATGGGCGAAGATCCAGAAGGAGAACGCCTGATCATGGCGCTCAACGTCAGCCTCGTCTCCGCGGACGCGGAGGTCTGGACGGGAGAGGCATCGCTCGTCGTCGCCAAGACCGTCGAGGGTGAGATCGGCATCATGGCCGGCCACGAGCCGGTGCTGGCCATCCTCGCCGAGGGCCAGGTGCGCATCACCCAGGCCGACGGCGCGAAGATCCTCGCCAATGCTCAGGACGGGTTCCTCTCCATGGAGGGGGACCAGCTGATGATCGTGGCTGGCCACGCCGCGCTCGTCGCCTGATCACGATTCATTTCGGACGCGTCCGCCTCGTACATCGCACCGGTTCCGGTGGGTGTGCCCGAGGCGGGCGCGTTCTTGTCTGTGTGGAGATATGAGAGTTCTGCTGCCTCCTTCGGAGACCAAGAAGCCCGGGGGTGCGGGTGCGCCTCTGGCGATAGCCGATCTGGCGCTTCCCGCATTGGGGGAGCAACGGTCGCTGGCCGTTCAAGCGCTGATTGGCTTGTCGGCAGACGCCGATGCCGCGCAGCGCGTGCTGAAGCTCAGCGCCCGTCAGCTGAGCGGGATCGTCGATAACGCGACTCTGCTCACGTCGCCGACGATGCCGGCGGTCGACCGATACACGGGTGTGCTCTACGACGCGCTGGATGCCGTCTCGCTGGGGGAGTCCTCCCGCGCCTGGCTCGGTGAGAACGTCTGGATTCACGCAGCGCCGTTCGGGCCGATATCGGCCCTGGACGCCATTCCGGCGTACCGTCTTGCTGCCGGAACCTCGGTGCCGGGGATGCCGCCGTTGCGGCGCCACTGGGCGGTTCCGACCTCGGAAGCGATCGCTCAGGAGAAGCCGTCGTTCGTGCTCGACCTGCGCAGTGAGGCCTATGTGGCGCTCGGGCCGATCCCCGATGGCGTGAGTGCGATGTACGTGCGTGTCGTGACCGATCAGGGCAAGGCGCTCAACCACTTCAACAAGAAGTCCAAGGGGCAGCTCGTCCGTGCGCTCGCACAGGATGCGCCCGATCTATCGTCCTTCGGGGAGCTCGTGGAATGGTCGGCGATGCGCTCGATCGTTCTTCGCGAGGTGGATGCTCGAACTGCGGAGCTCGTCGTCGGGGAGTGAATCCCAACGCGCCCGGCCTACGAGGGATGCATCGATTTCCCGCGCACGCTAGGGTGTTTCACGCGATGCGAATGGTGTCGCTGACTCCATGGAGGGGCTAATGGATCCTTACTACTACGACAGCGGTGCCGCGGTCGCCGCGCTCTTCGGGCTGGTGGTCGTCGGCTTTATCCTGGCCATCGCCGGCTACGTCCTGTCTTCGCTGTTCCTGATGAAGATCTTCGAGAAGGCCGGTGTCACGGGCAAGTGGCGGGCCTGGGTGCCCGTGTACAACTCGATGGTGTTCCTCAAGCTCGGCGACCTGAGCCCGTGGCTGATCCTCTACGCCGCGGGTGGTGCGATCGTCCTGAGCTGGATCCCGGTGCTGAACATCTTCGCGGGCCTGTTCTCGCTCGCCGCGACCGTCGTGATGGTCCTGGCTGCTTACCGCGTGGGCCAGAAGCTCCAGAAGGATGGCGCCTGGGTGGCGCTCTACATCTTCCTGTCGATCGTGTGGCTTGGTATCGCTGCATTCGACAAGTCGCGCTGGAATCCGCAGATCCAGCCTGCTCCCTGGGCCGGAAACTCCTTCTTCGGTGACAGCACCGACTGGGAAGGCGTCCCCCGTCAGCCTTCCGCGGCCGCTGCCCCGGGTGCTTATGGCGCCGCTCCCCAGCAGCCCTACGGTCAGCCGCAGGGCTACCCGCAGCAGCCGTACGGGCAGCAGCCCGGTCACCCGCAGCAGCCGGCTCCTGGCTACCCGCAGCAGCCCTACGGCCAGCAGCCGGGATACCCGCAGCAGCCGGCTCCGGGCTACCAGCCTCCGGCCGCACCGGTGATGCCGCAGAGCCCGGCGACGCCGCCCGTCCCGCCGGCACCGGCGCCGGCCGCGCCGACGACGCCGACGACGCCTCCGGCTCCTCCGGCTCCGCCTGCGGACCCGACCCAGCCGCCTGCGTAATCGCATGACAGAAGGGCCCTCGGCTTCGATCGAGGGCCCTTCGTCGTTGCATCCGTCGATACTCCGATAGCGTTGGGGAGTCGGTGCGCTCGCGCGTGCGCCGTACGGTTCCATTACGATGTCTGAGTACCCTGCGGTCATCCCGATCATCCGCAGCCATTCCGGAGGCCCCTTTGTCTGAGACGACCACGCACACGCACAGCGTCGGCGTCGCCCCCGGCGATGACATCGTGCTCACCTGGGCAGGAGCGACGGATACGGGTCGTCGTCGCGAGAACAACCAGGATGCGTTCCTCGCGATGTTTCCACTCTTCATCGTCGCCGATGGGATGGGCGGCCACGCCGGCGGCGAGATCGCCAGCCAGAGCACCGTCGCGCATCTGCAGCGGATGGTCGAGACCGGTCCGACCACGACGACCGCCATCGAGAATGCTTTGGAGCAGACGGTGGCCGATATCGCGGCGCACCCGGAGACCACCGATGAAGGCACCGGTACGACTCTCACAGGCGTCTTCCTCGATGCCTCCGGTGATGATGCGCGCTGGATCTCGTTGAACATCGGCGATTCGCGCGTCTATCTTCTCCGTGACGGCCGACTCGTGCAGGTCACGACCGACCATTCCGTGGTGCAGGAGCTGATCAGCGCCGGCCGCCTCAGCCCGGAGGAAGCCGAAGGGCACCCCTACAGCAACGTCATCACCCGTGCGGTCGGCGCCAGCGAGCTCACCCCGCCCGACTACCTGGGCATCGAGGTCCTCGACGGAGACAGGTTCGTGATCTGCTCCGATGGCCTCACGAAGGAGCTCACGGACTACGGCATTCAGCATTTCCTGCGCGAGTATGCCGACCCGGCGCAGGCTGTCGATGCGATGCTCGCCGCTGCTCTGGAGAACGGTGGTCGCGACAATGTGACCATCATCGTGTTGCAGGTCGAGCGCCCCGCTCGTGTCGGGGAAGAGGACGAGTTCTCCTCCACATCGGAGCACACGACCGAGTAAGCCGCCCGGCCTGTGGATAGCGGGCTGAAGGGGTTCGTTGTGGCATGCAATGGTGCCATGGACTCAGAAACGCTGACGCTTCCGACCGCGCCCGCTGAACCTCGACGGCAGCCGATACCGGTGCTCGCGGCCGTGGTGCCGATCGCCGCGGGAGTCGTGCTCTGGCTGATCACGGGCTCGATCTTCTCCCTCTGCTTCGCGGCGCTCGGCCCGCTCATGATCGGCGCCTCGCTGCTTGACGGCATGCGGCTGCGTCGTCGTGACCGTCGGATCGCCGATGAGGAGCAGAAACACGGCTGGGCGCGTGCCGATCAGGAGCTGAGGCGTCGCCATGATCGTGAGAAGCGCGCGCTGCAACGGGCGCATCCAGACGCGGCAGGGCAGATCCAGGATCCCCCTCTGCGGGATCTGCAACCGGTCGACGAGTCGACGCTGATCGTCTTGGGCGCGGGGATCGTGCCGAGTCGGTTGCGGGTCACGGGCGACAACGGCGAACTCGCCCGTTCTTTTCAGAAGAGGGCATCGCAGCTTTCCGGGGCTCCGATAACGGCCGCACTCGGTCGGGGGCTGTGCATTCGGGGCCCGCAACCGGTGGCGCGTGCCGCTGCGCGGGCGCTGCTCGTGCAACTGTGCTTGGCGCACGCGCCCGCGCAACTGGCGATCGTCGGGGCGGAGGCGCAGGAGCTGGGCGTGGCCGGTTTTCCGCATGCGGGTCGGGTCAGACGGGGCGCCTGGCGCCTGGGCGTCTCCCTCTCGCCGGAGCAGGATGTCGAGGCGTCATCCCATCTGCACGTGCGCGCGGCCGATGCGGACGTCCCGGAGGGGATCACGACCGTCCTCGACATCGGGGAACCGGGCAAGGCCCGCTTGCGGCGCGGCAACGATGTGGTGCACATCGCCGTGGAGTGCCTCTCGGAGGAGCAGGCCCGCGTCGTCGCCGATACGTCGATCGAGCGCGAGGGTGAAGCGGCGATGCTCCCCGACATGGTGATGCTCGGGGAACTCGCGGCGTCGGCCGGCGACTCGACGTTCGGGCTGCGGGCTCCGATCGGGCGCACGGAGGCCGGGGATGCGGAGATCGACCTGGTCGAGGACGGACCGCATGCGATCGTCACGGGGATGACCGGATCCGGCAAGAGCGAACTGCTGGTGTCGTGGATCGCATCGATGGCGCGCGAGCACGGTCCCGACGAGGTGACGTTCGTCCTTGCCGATTTCAAGGGCGGAACGGCGTTCGATCCGCTCCGCGACCTTCCTCACGTCGCCGCGGTGATCACCGACCTCGACGAGCAGGGAGCGCGTCGGGGCGTGCGGAGCCTGACGGCCGAGCTGCGTCGCCGGGAACGGATCCTGGCGGGCATGGGCGCGCGCAACATCGGCGAGGCCGAGGGGCGTATGCCGCGGCTGGTTATCGTCGTCGACGAGTTCGCCGCGCTCATCCAGGAACATCCGGATCTCGCCGCGGTGTTCACCGACATCGCCGCTCGGGGGCGAGCCCTCGGCATGCATCTCGTGCTGGGAACGCAGCGGGCGTCCGGAGTGATCCGCGATGCTCTCGCAGCGAACTGCCCGCTGCGATTGAGTCTGCGGGTCACCGATGCTTCGGACAGTCGGCTGGTGATCGGGACGGATGACGCAGCGGAGCTGCCCGGCGGTGCGGCATCGCGCGGCCTGGCGTTCCTGCGCCGTCCGCAGGATGCTGCACCGGCGGCCGTGCGCATCGCCTTGACAGGAGCGGGCGATATCCGTGCCATCGCCGGTCTGTGGGCGGACGCGGGACGTGCCGTCAGCCCCTGGCTGGCGCCGTTGCCGGCTTCGCTTGCCCTCGCGGACCCTCGCGTCGCCCCACGAGATGCGGACACGCTCGTCCTCGGGCTCTCCGATGAACCGGACGAGCAACGTCAGACGCCGCTGACGCTGCGTCTGGGCGAGGATCGCGGGCTGGCGGTCATCGGCGGCAGTGGTTCGGGCCGGACCGCGCTCATCCGTGTCCTCGCCGCGCAGTGCTCCGATGCGCTGTTCGTCCCGGCCGACCCGGAAGCGGCATGGGACACGGTCGAGGCCCTCGTCGAGCGTCGCACCGTCATGCCCCGGCTGCTGCTGTGCGATGATCTCGATCGCATCGCCGCCGGGTTCCCGCACGACTACGCCGCACTCTTCCTCGAGCGCTTCGAGACCCTGGTGCGCTCGGCGGGGGCGCACCGAGGGTGCATCGTGATCACCGCATCGCGGCTCGCCGGGGCGGTATCACGGGTCGTCGATGCGCTTCCGAATCGGATGCTGTTGCGAACGGGGACCCGGATGGAGCACCTGGCGGCGGGCGGTGACAGCGACGGCTACCTGCGAGACCGGCTCCCCGGACGCGCACGAATGGACGAGCGCGAGGTGCAGATCGTGTGGACGGAGCCGGGGCATGCGCCCGAGGCCGGTGCGCCGCCGACGGAAGCATGGGAGCCGTCGGGGTCACTCATCGGAGTCGTCGCGCCGTCATCGCGCCGCGTGGTCGAGGACCTTCGCCGAACGTATCCGCACACGCACGTGGGTGTGGTCGGCGACCCGGCGGAGTCGGCGGAGTCGGCGGAGCGGGGGACACCGGGCATCCTCGTCGGCGACGCCGAGAGCTGGCAGCGCAACTGGACTCTGTGGCAGCGCGTTCGCGGCGAGGGGGAGATGCTGCTCATGGCGGAGTGCACGTCGGAGTTGCGCTCGCTCGCCGGGTACCGGGAGCTGCCGCCATTCGTGCAGACGCACCGGGGCCGTGCATGGTCGTTCCGCGATGGCGCCGCGCCACGGCGCGTCATCCTCGCGGGTGCCGACGAATCGTGAGTGCTATCTGCGGGGGACCGGGGAGCCGCGGCCCTTGTCCACGGACCTCAGATGCCGGCGCCAGGGCGGATCGTTCCGACCTCTTCTCCACCGCCGAGCACCGACAGGGGAAGCGCCGCAGCCAGGCGGTTCACGTCGTCTTCGCTCAGCGCGCCGACCCGGGCCAGCAGGGTCGCCGCGACGATCGTCGAAGCGCGTGCCGAGCCGTCGAGCATCTTCAGAGCCACGGTGGCACCATTGGGGGCGACCATGACCATGATTCCCTCGGCTCCGCCCTTGGCGAAGACGTCGAGCGTCTCGATCGCCACGGTGTCGGGCTTGCCGGGCCCTTCGATGGTCCACGGGTTCTCCTTGACCATGCGCACGAGTGTCCCGGCCACACGGTGAAGGGCGAAGGGCGAGCGCTCCGAGGCGGAGCCGATTCGATGGATGCCTCGGGCGAGGCCGGCGAGGGGCATGGCGTGCACCGGCGCGCCGCAGCCGTCGATCGAGGTGTGGGCGATCTTCTCGCCGGTCAGACGCTCGACGACCTCACGGATGTGCAGCTGCAGGGGGTGCGCCGCATCGAGGTAACCCTCGGTCGGCCAGCCCGTGGCGACGCAGGCACGGAGCATCGCCGCGTGCTTGCCGGAGCAGTTCATGCGGATCCGCGCCTTCTCACCGTGCTCGCGAACGAGCTCATCGCGGCTCGCCATGTCGCTGGGCCATGCGGGCGGGCAGGCGAGATCGTCTTCGGTGAGACCGCCGGCGGTCAGGACATCGCGCACGACGTCCGCGTGGCGCTCGGTGCCGACATGGCTCGCGGTGGCCAGGGCGAGTTCCGCGCCGGTGAGGTCCGCTCCGGCGGTGATGCATGCGACGGCCTGCAGAGGCTTGAGGCTCGAGCGCGGGAGGATCAGGGCATCGGTGTTCCCCGCACGGAGGACGACGTCGCCCTCGGGCGAGAGCACGATCGCGGCTCCGGCATGACGGGATTCGACGAATCCGCTTCTTTCGACGACGGCGAGTTCGACAGCATCCGCGACGGTGAGAGTCTCCAGCATCCGACCAGCCTAGCGGCGCTGACCGGCGCACCGGATGACGAGGACGCATGTCAGACTGGCGACATGCGACTGGGAGAGCACGAGTACGCGTTGACGACGACCTGGACGGGCAACCTCGGCACCGGGACGAGCGGATACCGCGCCTATGCGCGTGACGTCACGATCGAGGTGGCCGGCAAACCGGCACTCGCAGCCTCGGCTGATAAGCCCTTCCGTGGAGACCCGTCGCGCTGGAACCCGGAAGACCTGCTGATCGCAGCCCTGTCGGAGTGCCACCTCCTGTCGTACCTGCATGCGTGCGTGGTGGCCGGTGTCGTGGTCGTCTCCTACAGTGACGATGCGCACGGCGTGATGGTCGAAGACGGCCGCAGCGGGGGAGCATTCCGCGAGGTCACGCTGAATCCGAGAGTCGTGGTCGCCGAAGCCGGGATGCTGGATGCCGCGCGCCGTGCCCACGACGACGCTCACCGGATGTGCTTCATCGCGAACTCGGTCAACTTCCCCGTCCACCACCGAGCCGTGATCACGGCGCTCGGGGAATGAGGCCGCGGGCGCTCAGCGGCGCTCGTGCGGCAGCGCCTGCTTGATCTTCTCGAGTGCGCCCTGTGCGGGCGGCTCGTTGTAGACGCCGGCGAGCTCCTGCCCGCTGAGGGCATGGATCGCCGACATGATCTCATCGGTCGCGAGTCGTCGCGCCTTGCCGCTGGACGCGGGTCCGTGCACGCTCACGTCGATCGGATCGCCGAAGCGCACCGTGATGCGCGGGCGCATGGATGGCATCTTCGCCCCGCGTGGCATGACCTTGTCGGTGTCGATGAGACCGACCGGGACGACTGGCGCTCCGCTTTGGAGAGCGAGGAAGGCCACCCCTGTGCGGCCCTTGTACAGGCGTCCGTCGGAGGAGCGCGTTCCCTCAGGGTACAGCGCGACGGAAAGACCCTCGTCCAACAGCATGCGCTGCTGGTCGAGGGCGTTCAATGCAGCCTGACCGGCTCCGCGGCGCACGGGGATCGCACCGATGGACTGGAAGAAGCGGCGCATCATCGCGCCGCGGAACCCGGTGCCCTCGAAGTAGGTCGACTTCGCGAGGAAGTGCACCGGGCGCGGAGCCGCCACCGGAATCGCGATCGAGTCGATGAACGACAGGTGGTTGCTGGCGAAGATCACCGGGCCGTCGGTCGGCACCTTCTCCCGGCCTTCAACTCGCGGGCGGTAGAGCATCCGGGCGAGCGAGCGGCCGATGCGGTAGGTCGCGCCGGCATGCCGCGGCGCGGCCGAGGCTTCCTCTGGTTCGGCCGACGTCGTCTCGGTGTCGGATTCCGGGGAGGACGACGGCGCAGAAGTCATCAGATCAGGCTACTCCCGGTTCTATGCCGAAGCCGGAATGCGCGACACGGGTGTCGGAGACGGCGACTCTCAGCGCGGGCAAAGGGGGAATAGGACAGTATGGACGGGTCCCCGCAACGATTTCGAGGTTTCACTGTGCGCAACCGCTCGCTCATCGCCCTGTCCACCATCGCCGCAACGTCGCTGCTCCTGGCCGGCTGCGCCGGAACCGACGGCTCGACGACCGAAGACGCCGGTGAGGCGACGGCGACCGATCTCTGCTCCGTCACGATCGACTCCGGCGCCGCCGCGGAGAGCGTCAGCGTGGAGGGCGCATTCGGCGAGGCCTCCACCGCGGAGTTCGAGCTCGACCAGCAGGTCGAAGAAGCCCAGCGCTCGATCCTCACCGAGGGTGATGGCGACAAGATCTCCGAGGGCGACTACGTCAGCTACGCCCTGAGCGCGTTCGATGGCGCATCGGGCGAGCGTCTCGGCGATGCCGGTTACGCCGAGGCCGAGCTGCTCCCCGCCAGCCTCACGGCGGAGACGCCCCTCGGTCAGCTGATCGGCTGCGCGACGGTGGGCTCTCGTCTGTCCATCGTCTTCCCGACCACGGAAGATGCCGCGGCCCAGTTCTACATCCTCGACGTGCTCGACATCGTGCCGGCCGCCGCGTCCGGTGCCGAGAAGGACGCGGTCGACGGCATGCCGGTCGTCACGCTCGACGAAGACGGCACCCCGAGCATCGAGATCCCGGATGCCGATGCTCCGGCCGATCTGAAGATCGAGGTGCTGAAGGAGGGCGATGGTGCGACCGTCGCCGCCGGCGACACGACGCTCCTGCAGTACCACGGCACCGGCTGGGAGAGCGGAGAGGTCTTCGACTCCTCCTGGGGCAAGAGCGGCCCGATCAGCATCGACGGCAACACCTACGTGGAGGGCTTCGTCGAGGCGCTCGAGGGCCAGAAGGTCGGTTCGCAGGTGCTCGTCGTCATCCCGCCGGCACTCGGCTACGGCGAAGAGGGCAGCAGCGAGCACGAGCTCGCGGGACAGACCCTGGTCTTCGTGATCGACATCCTCGCCACGATGCACCCGGCGGCGCTCTGACCCGCTCGCCGCGCTGAAACGGCGCGTGCCGCGGCGTAGGCTGTCGGCATGCGTCGCATCATCGTCCTCGGCTCGACCGGCTCCATCGGCACTCAGGCTCTCGACGTCGTACGGGCGAACCCCCGCCGCTTCGAGCTCGTCGGACTCGCCGCGGGCAGCAACGCCGGGCTCCTGTCCGCGCAGGCCGAGCAGTTCGGTGTGGAGCACACCGCTCTCGGCTCCGATCAGGCCGAGCAGCTCGTGCGCGATGTCGAAGCCGATGTCGTGCTGAATGCGATCACCGGATCGATCGGGCTGGGGTCCACGCTCGCCGCGCTGCAGGCCGGCCGCACCCTCGCCCTGGCGAACAAGGAATCGCTCATCGTCGGCGGGGCTCTCGTCACCGCCGCGGCAGCTCAGGGACAGATCGTGCCCGTCGACTCGGAGCACTCCGCGATCGCCCAGGCACTGAGGGCGGGCACGCATTCCGAGATCCGGCGGCTCGTGGTCACGGCATCCGGCGGTCCTTTCCGGGGGCGCACCCGGGCGGAGATGGCCGACATCACTCCTGCCCAGGCACTGGCACACCCCACCTGGGACATGGGGCGCGTCGTGACGACGAACTCCGCGACACTCGTCAACAAGGGCCTCGAGGTGATCGAAGCCCATCTGCTGTTCGACGTCGACTACGACGACATCCAGGTCGTCGTGCATCCGCAGTCGATCGTGCACTCGATGGTCGAGTTCATCGATGGGTCGACGATCGCCCAGGCGTCCCCTCCCGACATGCGCCTGCCGATCTCGTTGGGACTGGACTGGCCGGAGCGGATCGGCGGCGTCGGAGCACCGTTGGATTGGACCACGGCATCCCGCTGGGATTTCGAACCTCTCGACGACGAGGCATTCCCCGCGGTGGCGCTCGCCAAGAGCGTGGGACGCGCGGGGCGCACCTTCCCCGCCGTGTTCAACGCCGCCAATGAGCAGGCGGTCGACGCCTTCCACGAGGGACGGTTGCCGTTCCTCGGAATCGTCGACACGATCGCTCGCGTCGTCGACGCGCACGAGTCACCCGATGAGCTGACGGTCGAAACACTCGCGGAGGCCGAGAGCTGGGCGCGCGCGACGGCCGATCAGCTCATCGCGCGCGCCTGAGAAGTACTCAGTCCGCGTAGGGGACGGGCCAGTTCGGCTCGGGGACGGGCCAGCCGGCGGCGCTGAGCGCACGTCGGGCGAGCTCGCGGGCAGAGTACGGCGTGCGAACGCCGCGGATGTCGCGGTAGTCCTGGTGCCCGGGGCCCGCCCATAGCACGGCATCCCCTTCGCCCACGAGGGCGATCGCCGCGATGATGGCCTTCTCCGGCGGGGAGAATTCGTGGATCTCGGCGTCCGGACGTGCGGTGCGCGCTCCCTCGAGCAGCGTGGCGCGGATCGAATCCGGGTCTTCGAAGCGCGGGTGGTGGTCGGTGATGACGAGGATGTCGCTGCCCTCGACCGCGGTGCGGCCCATATCGAGGCGCTTGGTCGCGTCACGGTCGCCGTCCGCGCCGAAGATCATGAGAACGCGGCCCGGCGTCACCCGTCGCACGGCCTCGAGCGTCTTCACGAACGCGTCGGGGGTGTGCCCGAAGTCCACGAATACGGCGGGGCCGCGCTCTCCGGAGACGAGCTCGGTGCGGCCCGGCGCGTAAGCATCGATGCGACCGTCTCGCTCCAGGGCGGAGCAGATGCGCTCCCAGTCGTAGCCGCCCTCGAGGAGCATGACGATCGCCAGGGCCGCGTTGGCCGCCATGTGCGCGCCGATCACCGGGACGATCGATGACAGCGAACGCCCCTCGGGCCCGGTCATGGTGAAACGCGTTCCGCGCTGCTGCTCGTCGTCGATCGTGACGACCCAGTCGGCGCCCGCGGCCTGCACGGGGTCGGCGGCGATCGCCGGGGTGCCGACGGTGACGACGGGCACCTCGGCCGCAGCGATGACCGCAGAGGAGGGAAGGGAATCGAGGGAGACCACGGCGCGGCGGGAGCGGTCGGGACGGAACAGCGCGAGCTTCGCCTCGAGGTACTCCTGCATGTCGGCGTAGTCGTCGAGGTGGTCGTGGCTGAGGTTGGTGAAGCCCGCGACGTCGAACACGATGCCGTCCACACGGTTGCGGGAGAGCGCCTGGGCGCTGACCTCGACGGCGACGGCCTCGACCGAACGTTCGCGCATGAGGGCGAGCAGGGCGTGCATCTCGGAGGCCTCGGGCGTCGTGAGCCGGGATATGATCACCTCGTCGGCGATGTGCCGTTCGGCGGTGGAGGACAGGCCCGTGGTGACGCCGATCTGGCGGAGGATGCCCTCGAGGAGGTGGGAGACGCTGGTCTTGCCGTTGGTGCCGGTGGTCGCGAACAGCAGGGGTAGCTCGTCATCGGCGCCGGTTCCGTAGACCCAGGCGCTCAGTGCGCCGAGGATGCCACGGGGATCGTCGACGATGACGATCGGGAGATGCGCATCGGCGGCGATGTCGGCGCCGGCGGCATCGGTGATGATCGCGACGGCGCCCTTATCTGCGGCGGTCCGGGCGAACTCTGCACCGTGCTTGTTCACGCCGCGGATCGCGACGAACGCTTCGCCGGCGCGGAGGTCCGCGGTGGCGAGGGTGATTCCGGTGACGGTGACGCCGTCGATGTCACCGCGGGTTTCGGCGGCGAGATGGGCGACGAGATCCGTCAGAGCCCGCTGTGGCGGAGCATCGGGACGGAGTACGGGAGGGAGGCTGGGCTGTGTGGTCGACATGGCAGGTCAATAATCTCACGCGCGGGCACTCGAGGCACGTCGGCGCGACGGTCGACGTGCCCCGGATGCTGTGCTCTACGCTCGGGCGCCGCGTGCGGTGCGCACGGAGACGATCAGCGCAGCGATCCCGGCGATGAGGCCGACGCCGCCGAGACCGAGCGCGATCGCCGCGGCAGCGGCTGGAGCACCCGCCTCGGAAACGCCGGCATCGGCGTCGGCGTCATCCTGTTCGGAGGATGACACGGTGATCGTGGGCGCGGGGGACTCGAGGTCGTGCGGGTCGGTTCCGGGGTCGGCGACCTCGTCCCAGATGTGCGATCCGTCTGCGCAGATCTGCTCGACGGGGAAGGCGAGCATCTCCGGCGCATCATCGGCCAAACGCACCGACATCGTGGCGGTGCCGCGCAGGCCGTTCGGAACGGGGTCGGTCGCGGAATAGGTCACAGCCGAGACGAGCCCGTTCTCGGCACGTTCGACATCGATGTCCCAGAGGGCATCGACCGTCGGCGCGACGGAGGCGAGGCCTTCGGGGAGGGTGAAGCGCAGCGCGGTCGTGGGGGAATCGTCGCATCCGTGCGAGAAGGAGAAGATCAGCACGGCGCTTCCTCCCGGCTCGACGGCGTCGGGGGAAACCCCGACATGAGCGTGCGCTGCGGCAGGGGCGGCGAGCACGAGCCCGGCGGCGATGATGGCGCCGATGGTTGAACGGCGCGCGTGGACAGGGGTGTTGCGGTTCTTCGAGGACAAGGGTCTCTCCCAAGGATCAGCAGAGTGCATCTGCATGCGCGATCGCTCCCGTGAGCGGGCACGCGAGAAAAAGAAGGATGCTGTGCGGGCGAATGTTCAGCCGCGCGGGAGCACGGCTGGAGGCCCTCGTCTGCTGATGTTCTGGTGGTGGCGGGAGTGCGCCGGGCAGGAGGGCGCCGGGATCGGGCGCGCTGACGCGGGGAAGTCGCCGAATGGTGCAAGTGCGCGGTGGCGAAGCACGGCGCGCACCCAGCCGGCGATGAGGCGCAGCAGCCGCTCGCCGCGCCAGAGCAAAGCAGTCGTGACGGCCGCGGCGAGCAGGTGCGCACCCAGCATGCCGGTCTCGGCGGTGGCCAGATCATCGACCGGACCGAGAACGAGGGCGTGCTGGTGGCCACCGTCGGTTCCCGAACCCGCTGTGGCGTTCAATGCGACGAAAAGCATATGGAACAGCGCCTGTGAGAGGAGCACCGTCAGCGCGAGGTTGCGCAGCCGGAGCCGCCGGCCGACGAGAACAGCGCACATCGGGATCAGGAAGACGCTCAGGGCTACGACCAGCAGGGGATGCGGCGCCGCCCCGCCGCCGAACGTGTGCGATACGGCGGCGATGACCGTCGCTCCGGTGGATGCCGCGGCACCGCGCACGAGTCGCACTTGCCGGGTAGTCACCCCACCAGCCTACGCGGGCAACTCCACAGCCCGGCGCAGTACCGTGGTCGGGTGGAAACGTTGCTCTATCTCGCCGGCATCCTGTTCATGCTGGTGGGACTCGCCCTCTCGATCGGTCTTCACGAGATCGGACACCTGGTGCCCGCGAAGCTGTTCGGTGTGCGGGTCGGCCAGTACATGATCGGCTTCGGGCCGCGCATCTGGTCGAAGAAGATCGGTGAGACCGAGTACGGGGTCAAGGCGCTGCCGCTGGGCGGCTTCATCTCGATGTCGGGCATGTACCCGGCATCCGATGGCAAGCCCGCCCGGGGCGTCTTCCGCACACTCGTCCAGGACGCCCGCTCCGCGAATGACGAGACGATCCTCGCCGGCGATGAGGAACGCGTCTTCTACCGTCTGCCAATCTTCAAGCGCATCATCATCATGCTCGGCGGGCCCTTCATGAACCTGGTCCTCGCCGCGCTGATCTTCACGGTCCTCGCCTCGGGGATCGGCCTCCAGCAGGGCACCACGACGATCGCCTCCGTCAACGAGTGCGTGCTTCCGGCCGGAACGCAACAGGATGCCTGTGCGCCCGGTGACCCGGCGACTCCGGCTGCCGAAGCGGATGTTCGTCCGGGTGACGTGGTCGTCTCACTCGACGGCGTACCGGTCTCCGATTTCGCGGAGACGACAGCGATCGTGCAGGCGGCGCCCGGTGAGACGCTCGACATGATCGTTCTGCGCGACGGTCGCGAGACGCTGTTGGAGATCACGCCGATCGCGGTGGAGCGCACGTTGACGGATGCTTCGGGGCAGGCGCTCCGGGACGATCAGGGCGACGAGATCATCGCCACCGTCGGCTATGTCGGCATGGCCTCGCAGATGGGGCTCATCCGGCAGCCCATCGGCACGGGCGTGCAGATGGTCGGCGAGAACGCCGTCCGTGTCGCGGGCATCGTCGTGCAACTGCCGGTCAAGCTGTGGAACGTCGGAGCATCGCTCGTCAGCGACACCGAGCGCGATGCGGACGGACCGCTCAGCGTCGTGGGCGTCGGCCGCATCGCCGGGGAGGTCGCGGCGACGGACGCTCCCATCCTCGACCGCTTCGTCGTGCTGCTGAGCCTGCTCGGATCCCTCAACATCGCCCTGTTCGTGTTCAACCTCATCCCGCTGCTCCCGCTCGACGGAGGCCACGTTGTGGTCGCCCTGTGGGACGGTCTGCGTCGCGGGTGGGCGAAGCTGTGGCGCCGTCCGGCTCCGAAACCGGTGGATGCGACGCGCCTGGTTCCGGTCACGGTCATCGTCGCCGTGGCGATGATCGCGATGGGTGCGCTGCTGATGATCGCCGACGTCGTCAACCCGATCGCGCTGTTCGGCTGAGCGAACCGCGCGATCGGGGAAGGCGGGTCAGGCCAGTGCGGCGCCGATGAGGCGTTCGAGCGTGCGGATGCCGTCGCGCGAGAGGATCGACTCGAGGTGGCCCTGGACGCTGGCGAAGCCGGGCCCGCGCAGGGCGTACACGTCGCCCGTGACGGGATCCGCTGATACCTGTGCCTCACCGATCGCGATGGAACCTGCGGGAACGCGCGCGGTGAACGTGTTGTAGAAGCCGATCGAGGCGTCCTCGTCGAAGACGGGCACGACCTTCTGCAGACCCTGATGCGGAGCATCCAGAGGCACGAGTCCGATTCCGAGAGAATCGGCGAGGATCTGGTGGCTCAGGCACACGGCCAGCAGCGGAGCGCCGGTGGCGCGGCGGCGGGCGACGACCTCCCGCATGCGCGCGATGCGGGGCGTGCCCGCATCGCGCGGGTCACCGGGACCGGGACCGGCGACGACGAGCTCCGCGGCGTCGATCTCGGCATCCGTGACATCGCTCCACGGCACGATGCGGGCATCGAGGCCCAGGTGGTGCAGCTGGTGCGCGAGCATCGTGGTGAAACGGTCCTCGGCGTCGACCACGAGGGCGCTGCGACCGGCGAAGGCGCCGTCGGCGCCGTCATCCTGCGGGTTCAGCCAGAACTCGGCGAGGCGGTCGTTGCGGGATGAGAGCAGCTCGGAGACTTCGCGGTCCTGCGCCAGGTTTATGGCGGGGGAGTCGGGGGCATCCGGGTCGGAGGGCGCGACCGTCGCCGTGTCGCGGGGAATCGCGCCGATCGCGCCGAGCACTCCCGCGGCCTTGCCGTGGGTCTCGCTGACCTCTCCGTGCGGGTCGGAGTGGCGCACCAGGGTCGCCCCCACAGGGACGCGAAGGCGTCCCTTCTCGAGGTAGACGGTGCGGATGAGGATCGGGGCGTCGAGGTCGTGCCCGCCGTCGGCGTTCGGGGTGAAGAGCGCGGCCACTCCCGAGTAGTAGCCGCGCGGCTCGCTCTCGTGGCGGCGGATCACGGCGCAGGCGTTCTGCATGGGGGAGCCGGTCACGGTTGGGGCGAACATCGTCTCGCGCAGGATGTCGCGCGGGTCCAGCCGGCTGCGCCCGCGGAGCATGTACTCGGTGTGGGTCAGGCGCGACATCTGCTTCAGATGCGGGCCGGTGATGCGTCCGCCGTCGGAGCAGACGGCGCTCATCATCTTCAGCTCCTCGTCGACGACCATGAACAGCTCCTCGGTCTCCTTCGTGGAGGAGAGGAACTCGACGAGGGTCTCCTTCGTGGCGCCTCCCGCCGGGTGGCGGAAGGTGCCGGAGATGGGGTTCATGGTGACGATGCCGTCGCGTGCGACGACGTGCGCTTCCGGACTCGCGCCCACCGCGATGTGGCCGGGGGTGATGACGGCGAACGTCCAGTAGGCGCCGCGCTCGTGCTCGAGGAGCGCGCGGAACCAGCCGAGGGCGGTCGTGCGCTCATCGGCCGTGACCCGGGCCGTGTAGTCACGGCGGATGACGAAGTTCGCGCCCTCGCCGCGGCCGATCTCGTCGCGGATCACGCGGGTGACGATCTCGGCGTAGTCCTCGTCGGTGATGTCGAATCCGGCGTCGTGCAGCGGCACGGTCTCGGACGGGAGGGCGGCGAGCGCGTCATCCAACGGCAGGTTGTGGTGCTGATCGACGAGCAGGCAGCGCAACGGGGTGCCGTCATCTTGGGCCTCGAAGCCGCGCTCGCGCACCTGACGGTAGGGGACCATGGCGAATACTTCGCGCGGCGTGCCGTCGACGGTGAGCGGGATATCGGCGAGCAGGTCGACGTCGGTGACATCGCCGGTGAGCAGCTCGATGGTCTCGGCGCCGTCGCGTGCGATCAGCACGAAGGATGCTTCGGAGTCGCGCGCCAGTTCGGCGAGCAGGTTTACAGTCATCGAGGTCTCCTGTGCGGGGCTCCGGCGCGGCTCAACGAAAAGACCGCCCCGGGGGCGGTCTGGATTCGTGGGAACGCGAACACACCGCCTAGGAGGCGGGCCACCAGGTGAGGTTCGCGAGCATGGGCCGAAACTATCACACCGGCGATGTCCAGCGTCGCCGTGTGACATCCGCGTAGGCTGAGCGCGTGCCCGCAGTGAATCTTGGGATGCCGAGCGTCCCCGAAGTTCTGAGCCCCCGCCGCAAGTCCCGCCAGATCTCGGTCGGGAAGGTGCTGGTCGGCGGTGACGCCCCCGTCAGCGTGCAGTCGATGACGACCACGAAGACGACCGACATCAACGGCACACTCCAGCAGATCGCCGAGCTCACGGCATCCGGCTGCGAGATCGTGCGCGTCGCCGTGCCGCACCAGGACGACGCCGACGCGCTGAAGATCATCGCGATGAAGAGCCAGATCCCGGTGATCGCCGACATCCACTTCCAGCCGCGCTACATCTACACGGCGATCGATGCCGGCTGCGGCGCGGTGCGCGTGAACCCGGGCAACATCCGCGAGTTCGACGGCAACGTCGGAAAGATCGCCGAGGCAGCGAAGGCGGCCGGCGTCTCGCTGCGCATCGGCGTGAACGCCGGTTCGCTCGACAAGCGCCTGCTCGCGAAATATGGCAAGGCCACGGCGGAAGCGCTCGTGGAGAGCGCCGTGTGGGAAGCCTCGCTGTTCGAGGAGCACGACTTCCACGACTTCAAGATCTCGGTCAAGCACAACGACCCGATCGTCATGGTCAAGGCCTATCGGATGCTCGCCGAGCGGGGCGACTGGCCTCTGCACCTCGGCGTCACCGAGGCCGGCCCCGCTTTCCAGGGAACGATCAAGTCGGCCACGGCCTTCGGCATCCTGCTGTCGGAGGGCATCGGCGACACGATCCGCGTGTCCCTGTCGGCGCCGCCCGCGGAAGAGGTCAAGGTCGGCCACCAGATCCTGCAGTCGCTGAACCTGCGCGAGCGCAAGCTCGAGATCGTCTCCTGCCCGTCGTGCGGTCGTGCCCAGGTCGACGTCTACACGCTGGCCGACTCGGTCACCGAGGGCCTCAAGGACATGACCGTGCCGCTGCGCGTGGCCGTCATGGGATGCGTCGTCAACGGTCCCGGTGAGGCGCGCGACGCCGACCTGGGTGTGGCCTCCGGCAACGGCAAGGGACAGATCTTCGTCAAGGGCGAGGTCATCAAGACCGTGCCCGAGGCCGACATCGTTCAGACGCTCATCGAAGAGGCCAACCGCATCGCCGCCGAAATGGGTCCGGATGCTCCGCTGGGGACCGCGCAGGTGGTCACCGCCTGATGCGGCGTTGCGCACAGCGGATGCTGTTGCACATGGCGGATGTCCTCGGGAAGAAAGTCCGCTGGGTGCAACAACCTCCGCCGGGCGCAACAGGCACGGCCGGTCAATCGCCCGCCGTGCCGATCGGTCACAGGGAGAACTCGACCTCGCCGCGGGCGATGTCTGCGCGCACCACGGTGAGTGACACCGTGTCGCCCGGTTGCGTGCCCGCCGCAACGGGCGCGGTCGCGGTGACTGCGGGGTCGGCGATCTGGATCTGAGCGCGCTCGCCGCCATTGCGCAACTCGATCACACTCGCACTGATGCGCTGCCCGACCAGAGGGGTGAGCAGAGCCGCCTCGACCCGGTTGACCGTGTCGGCGTTCAGACGCGATGCGCGCTGCCCGGACTCCTGCATGAGGGCGGGCAGATCATCGAGCGACTCGCGGGCCCAGGCCGGGATCTCGGCATCCGTGGAGACGGCGAGGCAGATCGCCAGCACCCACCGGTCGACGAGCCGGCGCAGGGGAGCGGTGGCATGCGCGTAGGGGGCGCCGATCGCCGCCTGGATCGTCTCATCGGGCACGTCGCCATCGAAGGTCGCATAGCCCGCGCCCCGGAACAGCGACGCCGCGGCTTCGAGGACGGGCAGCGTCAGCGGGTCATCACGGTCCAGACTGCGGAGGTATTCGCCGTAGGAGCCGTCCGTCCACGGGCGCCCGAGCGCTTCGGTCTGCCGGCGGAACGTCGCGAAGGCGCGATCGTCAGGGCGCGGCATGGTGCGCAGCACGCCGACCTTCGCCCCGATCATGAGCTCGGCCGCGGCCATGCCCGTCATGAGCGACAGGTGCGCATTCCACTCCTCGACGGCAAGGGGGCTGCGCCGCTCGATCGAGTAGGTGCCGTCCTCGTTCTGGACGACCTCCTCATCCGGCATGTTCAGGCTGGCACCGCCGCGCTGCTCCTCGAGCGCGGTGCGCAGCGCACCGATCACCGGCAGCAGATCCCAGGGCCCGGACTCGCCACGATCCAGAGAACCCTGGACCGAGACGTAGTCGAGCTGGGCGCGCGATCGCACCAGTGCGCGCTCCAACCGGAACGCCGTCACGGCGCCGGCGGCATCCAGATCGAAAGTCCAGACGAGAGCCGGGCGATCGACATCCGGGAGCAGTGAGGCGCGGTCCTCGCTGAGGATGCGCGGATGCAGCGGGATCGACCCGTCCGCGGCATACAGTGTCTGTCCGCGCCGGCGAGCCGCAGCATCCACCGCGCCTCCCGGAACGACGAACCCCGGAACATCCGCGATCGCGTAGCGCACCATGAAACCCGTGCCGGCGCGCTGCAGATGGAACGCCTGATCCAGATCCTTCGACCCCACCGGGTCCAGCGTCACGAACGGCACCTCGCGCAGATCGAGCTCCGGAATCGGCGCCGAAGACGCGGAAGCCTCGGTCAGGACCTCATCCGAGAAGTCCTCCGCGACGTCCAGACGCTCGCGAAGCTCGGCCAGAGCCGTGGCAAGAGCGCTCTGCGCGGCGGACGGGGCGACATGGGATCGACGCTGAGGCATGCCACCACACTAAACGTGCAGCCCCGTCAACCCCCGTCCCGGATCTGAGCGCGCCGGGTAGCGTCGGAGCATGAGCACCGCAGACAAGGCCCTCGCCCTCCGATCCCTCTACGAAGCCCCCGAAATCCTCCGGGTCGTCAACACCTGGGACGTGATCTCCACGAAAGCCGTCGCCGACCTGGCCGAGACCACGGCGATCGCGACCGCCGGCCACTCCATCGCCGCGACCTTCGGCTACGACGACGGCCAGATCCCCCGCGACCTCATGATCGACATGGTTGGGCGGATCGCAGCGTCCACCGACCTGCCCGTCACCGCAGACCTCGACGACGGCTACGACGACGCGGGCGAGACGACGCGGCTCGCGCTCGCCGCAGGGATCGTCGGCGCCAACGTTGAGGACCGGCTCAAGCCGCTGGCCGAGTCCGTCGCGGTCGTCGAGTCGATCGTGCGCGCCGCGGAGTCCGAGGGCATCGCCTTCGCGCTCAACGCCCGCACGGATGCCTTCGTCCGGGCCGGAGACCGGCCGCTCCACGAGAGTATCGCGGATGCCATCGAACGGGGCCGTGCGTTCCTCGATGCCGGAGCGACCTGCGTCTTCATCCCCGGCGTCCTCGACGCCGACACCACCCGTCGGCTCGTCGACGGGATCGGCGAGCGCAAGATCAGCGTGATCGGCCTGCCCGGAGCCCTCACGGCCGCTGAGTACGAGGCGCTCGGCGTCGCCCGCATCTCCTACGGGCCCATGATCCAGCGCGTGGGGCTGACCGCGGTGCAGGATGTCGCCGCATCCCTGTACGCGAATGGCGTGATCCCCGCGAGCACCCGCGCGTTGAACTGACCGCGACGATGACCACGCGACAGGTCACTAGACTTGTCGCGTGGTCACTCGTCTCTCGAACTTCTTCCTCCGCACACTCCGTGAAGACCCGGCCGGCGCCGAGATCGCCAGCCACAAGCTGCTGATCCGCGCCGGATACATCCGGCCGCAGGCAGCGGGCATCTTCGCCTGGCTCCCACTGGGGCTCAAGGTCAAGGCCAAGATCGAGACCGTCATCCGCGAGGAGATGGCTGCAGCCGGTGCGCAGGAGGTGCACTTCCCGGCGCTCATGCCGCGCGAGCCCTACCAGGCCACCGGCCGCTGGGACGAGTACGGCGACCTGCTCTTCCGCCTGCAGGACCGCAAGGGCGGCGACTATCTGCTCGCGCCCACCCACGAAGAGGCCTTCACGATGCTCGTGAAGGACATGTACTCCTCGTACAAGGACCTGCCCCTGACGATCTACCAGATCCAGGACAAGTACCGCGACGAGGCGCGTCCGCGCGCCGGGCTCCTCCGCGGCCGTGAGTTCACGATGAAGGACGCCTACTCCTTCGATGCATCCGACGAGGGGCTCGAGACCAGCTACATGGCGCAGCGCGACGCTTATGAGCGCATCTTCCAGCGCCTGGGCCTCGAGTACGCGATCGTGAAGGCGGATGCCGGTGCGATGGGCGGTTCGCGCTCGGAGGAGTTCCTGCACCCGACCCCGGTCGGTGAAGACACGTTCGTGCGCAGCGCGGGCGGCTACGCCGCGAACGTCGAGGCGTTCACCACCGCCGCGCCGGCGCCGGCGCCGTTCGACGACGCCCCCGCAGCCACCATCTTCGATTCGCCCGCGACGCCCACGATCGAGACGCTCGTCGCGCACTCCAACGCGGTCCTCGACGGCGAGTACACGGCGGCCGACACGCTGAAGAACGTCGTGCTCGCGCTGACGAACCTCGACGGCACCCGTGAGCTCGTCGTCGTCGGCATCCCCGGCGACCGCGAGGTCGACGAGAAGCGCGCCGAGGTCGCCTTCGCGCCCGCCGAGGTCTCCCCGGCCACGGACGAGGACTTTGCGAAGCACCCGCTGCTGGTCAAGGGCTACATCGGGCCCTGGTCGCCGGAGGGCGCCGTCCTCGGCGAGGAGTCCGCCACCGGCATCCGCTACCTCCTGGACCCTCGCGTCTCCGAAGGCACCCGCTGGATCACCGGCGCGAACGTGCACGAGAAGCACGCGCACTCGGTCATCGCCGGTCGCGACTTCACCGCAGACGGCGTCGTGCAGATCGCGAACGTGCGCGCCGGTGACCCGGCGCCCGACGGCTCCGGCCCGGTCGAGCTCGCCCGCGGCATGGAGATCGGCCACGTCTTCCAACTCGGCCGCAAGTACGCCGAATCGCTGGGGCTGAAGGTCCTCGATCAGAACGGCAAGCTCGTCACCGTCACGATGGGCTCCTACGGCATCGGCGTCACCCGCATCCTCGCGATCATCGCCGAGCTCAACAACGACGACAAGGGCCTCATCTGGCCCGCATCCGTCGCGCCGTTCGATGTGCACGTCGTCGCAGCCGGACGCGACCAGGTCGCCTTCGACGTCGCCCAGCAGGCCGCCGCGGACCTCGAGGCCGCCGGTCTCGACGTGCTCTACGACGACCGCCCCAAGGTCTCGCCCGGCGTGAAGTTCGGCGATGCCGAGCTCGTCGGCATCCCGCGCGTCCTCGTCATCGGCCGAGGTGCGGCCGAGGGTCAGGTCGAGCTGTGGGACCGCCGGACGGGGGAGCGCGAGACGATCGCCCTGGCCGATGCTGTCGAACGGCTCCGGAGCTGACATGAGCGACAAGGACCTCGACATCACCGGCGCTGTCGAAGCCATCATGGCGGAGGCGGGCATCACCGAGAACTCCTCGCTGGTGCGCCGCATCCTCACCACAGGGCTCGGACTCGGACAGGACGACACCTCGCGGTTGGATCTGAAGATCGTCGCGTCCGCGCTGACAGAGATGCGCGATGCCTTCCGGCTGTTCCGCCCCTACGCGGATGCCCCGAAGGTGACGGTCTTCGGATCGGCGCGCACGCAGGCCGACGACCCGCTCTACGAGCAGGCGCGCTCGGTGGCGGCCGTGCTCGCCGAGCAGGGATGGATGGTCGTCACCGGGGCCGGGCCCGGCATCATGCAGGCGGCCGCCGAGGGCGCGGGCGAGAAGATGGCGCTGGGCGTCTCGATCAAGCTCCCGTTCGAGGAGAAGCCGAACGCCGTCGTCGCGAAGGACACCCACTCGGTCGAGATGAAGTACTTCTTCACGCGCAAGCTCATGCTCGTGAAGGAATCGACCGGTTTCATCTGCCTGCCCGGCGGCTTCGGCACGCTCGACGAGATGTTCGAGCTGCTGACGCTCCAGCAGACGGGCAAGGCGGAGCCGATGCCGATCGTGCTGCTCGACGCGCCCGGAGGCACCTTCTGGCGGGGTCTCGAACGGTTCATCCGCGACACACTGGTTCCGGCGGGGGTCATCTCCGCCGACGATTTCGATCGTGTGCTGGTGACGGACGACGCCGAGGCGGCGGTTGCCGAGATGACCGGTTTCTGGCGCAACTACCACTCGCTGCGCTGGATCGAAGACGTGCTCGTCCTGCGCCTGAAGAATCAGCCGACGTCGGCAGAGATCGCGGCGCTGAACACGGAGTTCGGGCACTTCCTCGTCGATGGGGCGATCGAGTCGGTTCCGGCGCATGCTGTGGAGATCGCCGACAGCGATGCCATCGAGCAACCCCGTATTTCGCTGCGCCTGCGCCAGCGGGAGGTCGGCGGGCTGTACCGGCTGATCGCCGCGCTGAACGGCCTCGAGTCCGCACGCTGAGCCCGAAGGCTGACGCTTCGGCTCCGAGCGGGTATCGTTGTACGGTGCCGCGCGTGCAGGATGCTGCGGCGAGAGCTGAATATGGAGGCCGTTATGGACATCGAACTGGGGCTGCTGCGCGGGATCGAGAAGGAGAAGGAGATTCCCTTCGACGAGCTCGTGACGATCATCGAGCAGGCCGTTCTGACGGCCTACGGCAAGCACGTCTCCGAAGACGGTGCTGTTCCGCAGGGCGTTCGCGTCGAGCTCGACCGCAAGACCGGCCACGTCGCCGTTCTCCAGCCGGTCACCGATGACGAAGGCGCTGTCATCGGCGAAGAGGATGCCACGCCCAGCGACTTCGGGCGCATCGCGGCTTTCGCGGCCAAGCAGGTCATCAGCCAGCGGCTGCGCGACATCGCCGATGAGGCCGTGCTCGGCGAGTTCCGCGGCAAGGAGGGCGATATCGTCGCCGGCGTGATCCAGCAGGGGCCGAACCCGCGCATGATCCACGTCGACCTCGGCAGCGTCGAGGCGATCCTTCCTCCCGAGGAGCAGGTTCCCGGTGAGGAGTACACGCACGGTTCCCGTCTTCGCGTCTACGTCACGAGCGTCGCGAAGGGCCTGAAGGGCCCGCAGATCACTGTGTCGCGCACCCACCCCGGACTCGTACGCAAGCTCTTCGCGCTCGAGGTCCCGGAGATCGCAGCCGGCCTGGTCGAGATCGTCTCCCTGGCGCGCGAGGCCGGGCACCGCACGAAGATCGCGGTCGTCGCGAACGACCCGGCGATCAACGCCAAGGGCGCCTGCATCGGCGAGCTCGGACGCCGTGTGCGCGCCGTCACCGAGGAACTGGCCGGAGAGAAGATCGACATCGTCGACTTCGACGCCGACCTCGCCTCGTTCGTGGCCCACGCCCTGTCGCCCGCGAAGGTCAGCAGTGCTTTCGTGCTCGATGCGACCACCAAGGCCGTGCGCGCTCTCGTCCCCGACTACCAGCTGTCGCTCGCGATCGGCAAGGAGGGGCAGAACGCCCGTCTGGCCGCGAAGCTCACCGGCGCAAAGATCGACATCCAGCCCGACAGCATCCTCGACTGATCGGCAGGTCGAGCAGTTGTCATCCAGCGGTGCGGTGTAGGATGGAGCCTGTACGAACATGCGTCGGCTGTCGCATGCGTGCTTCCCGAACTGCTCTTCTCAGAGTGGTGGCTCAGAACAACATCCTCGTCATCGATGAGAGTGCTGTTCTGCCGGGGAGGGGCGCGTGGATGCATCCGACGCAGGAATGCATCGAAGCCGCACTGCGGCGCCGCGCTTTCGCACGAGCACTCCGTGTGTCCGGTGAACTGGACACGCAGACCATCGAGAAACGGCTGAACGGCTATGGAAACAAAGTGAACGGCTCGAAATGAGACCCGTCCGCGACTAGTGGTCTGCCCTGTCTGGGCAGACCGACCCCAGACAGGAGAATTGTGGCTGCCAAACCACGCGTACATGAGATTGCCGCCGAACTCGGCGTCGACAGCAAATTCGCACTTGCAAAGCTGAAGGAGATCGGCGAGTTCGTCAAGAGCCCGTCCTCCACGATCGAGCCTCCCGTGGCTCGTAAGCTGCGTGCGGCGATCGAGGCCGACAGCTCGGCCAAGCCCGCTTCCGAGGAGAAGGCCGCGGCGAAGCCCGGTCCGAAGCCGGCCGCCGCCAAGCCCGGTCCCAAGGCTCCGACGCCCGGGCCCAAGCCCGGCCCGAAGCCTGCTCCCGAGGCGAAGCCCGCACCCGAGGCGAAGCCGGCGGCCGCTGAGAAGCCCGCCGCGCCGACTCCCGGTCCGGCTGCTCCCAAGCCCGGTCCGGCCGCTCCCGCGGCTCCTGCCGCAGACAAGGGCGCCCAGGCCCCCAAGCCCGGCGCTCCGCGTCCGGGGAACAACCCGTTCTCCTCCGCGCAGGGCATGGGGCAGCGTCCCGCCGGCCCACGTCCGGGGAACAACCCGTTCTCCTCCGCCCAGGGCATGGGCCAGCGTCCGACGCCGGGCAACATCCCGCGTCCGCAGGCTCCGCGTCCCGGTGCTCCTCGCCCGGGCGCCCCGCGTCCCGGCTCGCCCCGGCCCGGCGCTCCTCGCACCGGTCAGGGCGGTCGTCCCGGCGCTCCGTTCCAGCAGCGCTCCGGCGGTCCGGGTCGTCCCGGCGGTGCCGGTGGCGGTACCGGTCCCGGTGCTCGTCCCGGTGGCGGTTTCGCCGGTCGTCCCGGTGGTGGCGGCGGCCGTGGCCGTGGTCCCGGCGGTGGTACCGCAGGTGCCTTCGGCAAGGGCGGCGGCAAGTCGAAGCAGCGCAAGTCGCGGCGGGCGAAACGGCAAGAATTCGAGATGCGGTCGGCGCCTGTCGTCGGCGGCGTCAACGTCCAGAAGGGCAACGGAGAGACGATCCGTCTGCGTCGCGGAGCATCGATCGCCGACTTCGCCGACAAGCTCGAGGCCCTGAACGGCTACACCGTTCAGCCCGGAACGCTCGTCACCATCCTCTTCAACCTGGGTGAGATGGCCACGGCCACCGAGTCCCTCGACGAGGCGACCTTCGAGGTCCTCGGCGCGGAGCTCGGCTACAAGATCCAGATGGTCTCTCCCGAGGACGAGGACAAGGAGCTCCTCGAGGGCTTCGGTCTCGATCTCGACAAGGAGCTCGAAGAGGAGAGCGACGACGATCTCGAGATCCGTCCTCCTGTGGTCACCGTCATGGGTCACGTCGACCACGGTAAGACCCGCCTTCTCGACGCGATCCGCAAGACGAACGTCATCGAGGGCGAGGCCGGCGGCATCACCCAGCACATCGGTGCGTACCAGGTGTGGACCGAGCACGATGGCATCGAGCGCGCTGTGACGTTCATCGACACCCCGGGTCACGAGGCGTTCACCGCCATGCGTGCCCGTGGTGCGCAGGTCACCGACCTCGCGATCCTCGTGGTCGCGGCCGACGACGGCATCATGCCCCAGACGGTTGAGGCGCTCAACCACGCGCAGGCCGCGGGCGTTCCGATCGTCGTCGCGGTGAACAAGGTCGACAAGCCCGAGGCCAACCCGGGCAAGGTCCGCCAGCAGCTCACCGAGTACGGTCTGGTCGCCGAGGAGTATGGCGGAGACGTCATGTTCGTCGACGTGTCGGCCCGTCAGGGCACGGGCATCCAGGAGCTCCTGGACGCTGTGCTGCTCGTCGCGGATGCCGGTCTCGACCTCACCGCCAACCCGAACAAGGCCGCTCGCGGTGTCGCCATCGAGGCGAAGCTCGACAAGGGTCGCGGTTCCGTGGCCACGGTCCTCATCCAGTCGGGAACGCTGCGCGTCGGCGACTCGATCGTCGCCGGCACCGCCTATGGCCGTGTCCGCGCGATGCTCGATGAGAACGGCGAGTCTGTCGAGTTCGCGGCTCCGTCGCGACCGGTCCAGGTTCAGGGTCTGAACTCCGTGCCCCGCGCCGGCGACGTGTTCATCGTCACCGAGGAAGACCGCATGGCTCGCCAGATCGCTGAGAAGCGCGAGGCCGTCGAGCGCAACGCCCTGCTGGCCAAGGCCCGCAAGCGCATCTCGCTGGAAGACTTCACCCGTGCTCTCGAAGAGGGCAAGGTCGAGACGCTCAACCTCATCATCAAGGGTGACGTTTCCGGTGCGGTCGAGGCGCTGGAGGAGTCGCTGCTCAAGATCGAGGTGGACGACTCGGTTCAGCTGCGCATCATCCACCGCGGCGTGGGTGCGGTCACCGAGTCCGACGTGAACCTCGCGACGATCGATAACGCGATCATCGTGGGCTTCAACGTCCGCCCCGACCCGAAGGCCCGTGAGGCTGCGGCACGCGAAGGCGTGGACGTGCGCTTCTACTCGGTCATCTACTCGGCGATCGATGAGATCGAGAGCTCGCTCAAGGGCATGCTCAAGCCGGAGTACGAAGAGGTCAAGTCGGGTGTCGCCGAGATCCGCGAGGTGTTCCGCTCTTCGAAGTTCGGCAACATCGCGGGTGTCATCGTCCGCTCGGGAACGATCACGCGCAACGCGAAGGCACGTGTCATCCGCGAGGGCGTCGTCATCGCCGATGGCCTGGCCATCGAGTCGCTGCGCCGCTTCAAGGATGACGTCACCGAGGTCAAGACCGACTACGAAGCCGGTATCGGCCTCGGAAAGTACAACGACATCCAGGTCGGCGACGAGATCGAGACCACGGAAATGGTCGAGAAGCCGCGTAGCTGATCATCAGCATGCAAGGATGAGGGGCGCCCGAGGGCGCCCCTCATTCGTCACAGAGGAGAAGGAAATGGCTGGAGAAAGACAGGCCCGTTTGGCAGACCGGATCCGGGTGATCCTCGCGGAGCGCCTGGACAAGGGTCTGCGTGATCCCCGTCTGGGGTTCGTCACGATCACGGATGTGCGCGTTTCTGGGGATCTGCAGCACGCCTCCGTGTTCTACACGGTTTACGGCTCGGATGAGGAGCGTGTCGCCAGCGGCGCCGCACTCGCCTCGGCTACGGGGATGCTCCGCAGCGAGGTCGGCAAGCAGCTGAACACGCGTCTCGTTCCGACGCTAGAATTCATCGCCGATGCTCTGCCGGAGAACGCAGACAACATCACGGCGCTGCTGCGTCAGGCGCAGGAGCGCGACGCCGAGGTGGCCAAGCTTGCCTCGGGCGCGACCCACGCCGGCGATGCTGATCCTTACATGCGCAGTGAGGGCGAAGACGCCTGATCAGAAGGCGCATTTGCTAGTGTGAGTAGCCGTCGTCAGGTCTCTGGCGGCGGTTTCTGGGGTGCTCGATTGGGGAGCAAATATGGGATCAATGGTGAGCCGGCGCGATCTTCGCCGCCGTCCCACCGCCGTCGATGAAGCGGAGCTGCTCTCCGCTGTCGCGGAGCGGCTCTCCGCTCTGGGGATGTCGACGGCGCCGCATGTGCTGGCAAAGCTGCTGCGTCGGTTGGGAACCGATGCCGTGACCGTCATCGAGGTCGTCGCGGAGCTGTCTCCGGCTCAACGCAGTGGTCAGAGGATGTTGCCGAGGCCTTTGCCTCTGGTCGCGTCGATGCTGTCGGCCTTCGACACGGGCGAGATGTGCCCGGACGACCGCGACGTCCTGCTGGTGGCCTCGTTGATCGCGGACGGCCGTCTCGAGGTCCTCGTCGCCGCGTGCGGCGAGTCTTCGGCAGAAGAGCTCGCGGATCGTCTGAGCGATCATCTGATGATGTCCCGGGGGCACTATCGATTCACCGATGCGCGCATGTCGGTGTGGGTGCAGCAGACCGCAGCAGCCTCTGCGCGCCGTGCTGCGCATGCGCGAATCTCCGAAGCCTACGAGCGACTCGGGGAAGAGCTCCGGGCCAGCTGGCATCGTGCCTGCGGTGCGCTGCGGAGGATTCCGGATGCGGCGCCCGCATTGGCCGCGCATTCGCGTGCTCTCGCGACCGAGGGACATTCGGAGTGGGCGTATCTCGTTGCGACGGAGGCCGCCGATCACGCGATGGGCGTCGACGTCGAGGAGGCGCGCTTCGCGGCCGGCATCGCAGCGCTCGGCGCGGGGTGCATGGAGGAAGCAGCGGAGTGGCTGGGCAGCCTGTTCCCCTCGGGCGACATGGATCACCGCATCCGCGCGCTGGCGGCCCTTCAGATGGCGCAGGCGAGCACCACGGGCATCGTGACGGGCGTGGAACCGGCGGATCATCGTCCGCGCTGTGACATTCCGGCCCATTGGCGGGCGTGGGCGCGCACGGCGGGACTCGCGGCCGTGGTCAGCGCGGAGCGCGGTGAGACCTCGGCGATGCGGGAGTGGTTGTTCGAGCTTCGCACAGCGGAGCTGCGCTCCGGTTCTGAAGGACGCGTACGCGATTCCGCCGTGGCGATGTGCTGGATGCTGTCGGGTGAGCAGGATCGTGGCGAGGTGGCGACGACGGGAGCCTTCTCGGCGAACATCGTCGCTGCGCTGCAGGCGGCACTGGACGATGACGTGGATCTGGGCCTGCAGATCCTGGCGCGTGCACGCGCGGGGCTCATCGACGTGCAGGACGACCTGACGGCCGGTTTCGAGCGCAGCGCCCTGATCGACGCCTATCTGGCGGTCGCCGAGGTTCTCCTGCACTTCTGGTCGGGAGACATCGCCGCGGCGCGGGTCGTGTTCCAGACCGCTGCGATGGATCTGCCGATCGGGGTTCCGTTCGCGGGTCTCGCCGTGGCGCTGGGACGTCGGCTCGACATCGCTGCGGTGGGGGCGCCCGGTGCGCTCGTGGAGGCGGTGTCTGCGACTCTGCCGCGGGTGACCCGGGTCGACACCCTTCTGGATGCCGCGCTCCAGTCCTATTTGCGCGGTGATACGGAGCAAGCGGCGCTGGAGGTGGCTCTGTGGCAGGAGACCGGTGCGCCGGCCTCTCCGCTCACGGTTCCCTGCCTCGACGAGGTCGGTCCGATCATGGAGGTGGGGGAGCTGGTCGAGGCCCCGGATCTGCGACGTGCGCGTCAGCTGCGGCGGCGTCTGCGGCTGCTGCCGGAGAAGTCCTGGCGCGCGGAGCTCGCCGAGATCGCCGAGCTGAGCAAGGGCATCCGCTCCCCGTATTCGCGAGGCCGCGTCGAGGCTATGCTCGGCACCGCCTGCCTCTCGCATGGCGATGAGGCCGGCGGCCAGCGTTTCCTGCGAGTAGCGCGGAGCCTGTTCGCCTCGGCCGGCGCGGATGCCTGGAGCGCGTTGATGGATCGTCGCCTGCGTGCGCTCGAACCGGTCACCGCTTCGGCTCCGATTCCGACTCGGGATCCGATCCGTGCCAGCCGCGTGGCGTGGATGCCGTTGCTCACCGAGCGGGAGCTCGATGTGGCGATGAGGATCGTGGAGGGGGCGACGAACCGCCTCATCGCCGAGGAGTTCCATGTCTCGGTGCGCACGATCGAAGTGCACGCGGGGCGCATCTTCGCCAAGCTCGGCGTGCGCAGCCGGGTCGAGCTCACGGTCCTCGCCCATCGGGCGGGGCGCCATCTCTGAGTGCCGCCGTCCGCTCGGTCAGCGGGGCAGGCGGAGGACGTCATCGATCGCCTCGGCCAGTCCGTCGGCGATGAGCGAGTCGATCGCGCGGTCGCGCTGGGCCGGATCCGGCCAGTCGGGGATGACGGCGAAAGCGGGCAGGGTGTGCTCGGCGGCACTGCGCAGGGCCGCGAGCACGGCGCCCCGAGTCTGACGGTCGGAGCCCTCGTAGCGGGCCTGGCGGGGTCGGGTGTCGCCGGTGTCGGGGCGACCGGCGGCGACCCAGGTGCATCGATGCGCGATCGGGCACGCATCGCAGCGCGGCGACCGCGCCGTGCAGACGACGGCTCCGAGCTCCATCATCGCTGCGTTGAAAACCGCCGCGTCGGCGTACTCGTGGGGGAGGAGGGCGGACATCGCCGCGAGGTCCCGGCGCGACGCAGGACCCGGCTGGGAGCGGCCGTCGATCGCCCGCGCGATGACGCGGCGCGTGTTGGTGTCGACGACCGGGTGATGATCTCCGAATGAGAAGACCGCGACGGCACGCGCGGTGTAGTCGCCGATCCCGGAGAGTTCGAGCAGAGCGTCCACGTCGCGGGGAACCTCGCCTCCGTGCCGCTCGCAGATCTCGATCGCTGCGCGGTGCAGCCAGAGCGCGCGGCGCGGATAACCGAGGTTGGCCCATTGCTCGACGACCTCCGCGGGCCTCGCCTGCGCCATGCGCCGCGGCGACGGCCAGCGCTTCAACCATGCATCCAGCCGAGGGATCACGCGCGTGACCGGCGTCTGCTGGAGCATGAATTCGCTCACGAGCGTTCCCCAGGCCCCGTAGTGCTCGGCGAAATCCTCGCGTCGCCAGGGCAGGTCGCGCGCTTCGGCGGCGTACCAGGAGGCCAGTTCGATCGCCAACGGGGTCGGGTCGGGCGTGGTCACGGGCACCCGGACAGCTTAGGCGTCCGGCGCGGATGCCGCTCATCGGTAGGCTGGAGGAATGGTCTCGCCCGGTATTCTCCTCGTCGACAAGCCCGGTGGGCTGACCAGTCACGACGTCGTCGCGCGTACGCGGCGGGCCGTCGGCACGCGCAAGGTCGGACATGCCGGCACGCTCGATCCGATGGCCACCGGTCTCCTCGTGATCGGCGTCGAGGGGGCGACGCGTCTGCTCACCTACATCGTGGGGGCCGATAAGACCTATCGGGCGACGATCCGGCTCGGTCAGACGACGACGACGGATGACGCCGACGGCGACATCGTCGAGACTGCCGATGCGGCGCGGGTCGCAGCCATCGCCGATGAGCAGCTCGTTTCGGGCATCACCGCACTCACCGGCGATATCTCCCAGGTTCCGAGCGCGGTATCCGCGATCAAGGTCGACGGGCGCCGTGCCTATGATCTGGTTCGTGCGGGCGAGGACGTCGAGCTCAAGGCCCGAGCCGTCACGGTCTCCCGGTTCGACATCCTCTCGGAGCGACGCCAGGACGACGTGATCGACCTCGATGTCGTGGTCGACTGCTCCTCGGGCACGTACATCCGCGCCCTCGCCCGTGATCTCGGCGACTCTCTCGGCGTCGGCGGGCACCTCACGTCACTGCGCCGCACGCGCATCGGACCCTTCGATGTGGCGGATTCCGTCGGGATCGACGATCTCGCCGACGCGATGCCACTGTCCGCCGCGGCTGCCGCGTCCCTCATCCTGCCGCCGCTGGCGATGTCTGCCGACGAGGCACGCGATCTCCGTCACGGCAAGCGTCTCAGCGGACAGGCCGAGCGTATGGATACATCCTTCGGAACCGCGATCGATCCCGCTGGCGCGCTCATCGGGATCGTCGAGAAGCGCGGGCGCGATCTGAAGAGCGCCATGAACATGCCGGAGGAGAGCCGATGATCCTGTGGTTCACCGCCCTGCAGATCGTCATCGCGATCGCCGCGGGCCTGTTCTGCCTCATCGCGGGGCTGATGGGGCGACGCCCCAGCGATTTCACGGTCGGTGCGCTCGCCCTGGTCGAGGCCCTCCTGATCGTGCAGGTCGTCGTCGCGATCATCGCGCCGTTCGTCGGGAACCCGCCGACGGGAGACCTGCTCGAGTACTGGACCTACCTCGTCTCGGCGGTCATCCTGCCCATCGGCGGAACGGTGTGGGCGCTGATCGACCGGAGTCGTTGGAGCACCGTGATCCTCGGCGTCGTGGCTCTGTCGATCGCGATCATGCTCTGGCGCATGGAGACGATCTGGACGATCCAGGTCGCGTGAGGCCGCCGCGGCGCGGCTCCTCGGCTTAGCGCGCATAGAATGGACCACGCTATGAGCTCCATCGAAACCCGCTCTCGGATGACCGGAATCGGTCGCGTCCTCGTCATCGTCTACGCCGTCATGGCCATGGCCGCGACCGGACGCAGTTTCGTGCAGGTCGTCCGCAAATTCGACGAGGCGCCACTGGCGTACTCGTTGTCCGCGGCGGCCGCTGTCGTCTACATCCTGGCGACGCTCGCGCTGATCCTGGCGGGCAGGAGGGGCTGGTACACGGTCGCGTGGGTCGCGATCGTCTTCGAGCTGGTCGGCGTGATCGTCGTCGGCGGCCTCAGCATCCTCGCCCCCGATCTCTTCCAGCACGACTCGGTCTGGTCGATGTTCGGCCGCGGCTATGTGTTCATCCCACTGGTTCTGCCGATCTTCGGACTGTGGTGGCTGAGCAAGCACCGCCCGGCATCGGCCGTGCACGATGCTCCGGCGGAGGCGACTGCGTGATCATCTTCCGCGACCCGGCGGAGGTGCCGGAGAGCTTCGGGCCTTCGGCCGTCGCGATCGGCAAATTCGATGGCGTGCACGCGGGGCATCGTGAGGTGATCGCGCGTCTGCAGGCGGATGCCGCGGCCACGGGTGCCCGTGCAGTGGCGGTCACCTTCGACCGCAATCCGCTCGCTCTGCTGCGCCCGGATCTGTGCCCCGACAACGTCGTGTCGGTCGAGCGCAAGCTCGAGCTGCTGGGGGAACTGGGCCTGGACGCCACGCTCGTTCTGGCATTCGATGAGGCTCTGGCCTCGCTGAGCGCGGAGGCCTTCGTCGAGCAGATCCTCGTGGGTGCTCTGCAGGTGACTGCCGTGCTCGTGGGCGAGGACTTCCGATTCGGGCACCGCGGCGCCGGCACTCCCGATCTGCTGCGGGAGCTCGGGCCGCGCTACGGATTCACGGTCGATGTCGTCGAGGACGTCTACATCGAGGGCTCCGATCGACGCGTCTCCTCGAGCTGGGTGCGCGAGCTGCTCGCGGCCGGCGATGTGCGCGCGGCGGCTCGAGTCCTCGGGCGTTCGGTCGATGTGCGCGGGGAGGTGGTGCACGGGCTCAAGCGCGGGCGCGAGCTCGGCTTCCCGACGGCGAACCTCTCGGAGCGCGTCGATGCATTCGTCCCGGCCGATGGTGTCTACGCCGGCTGGCTGGTCGACCATGACACCGGCATCCGGCATCCGGCGGCGGTGTCGGTGGGCACGAATCCCACATTCGACGATGTGCTGGTGCGTCAGGTCGAGGCGCATGTCATCGATGAGGATTCGCTCGACCTGTACGGACATGATGTGTCGGTCGAATTCGTCGAGCGGCTGCGCGGAATGGTCGCCTTCAACGGCATCGAAGAGCTGATGACGCAGATGGCTGCCGACGTCGTCGCTGCGCGGACGCTGTTGCTCGGGGCCTCCGAGGCCTGAGATCCTGGCCGAGGGGCCCGGCGCGCCTGCGTTTTCTCGGCAGGATGCCGTAAACTGTCCGCGGGTTCACCCCGTACGCCCGCCTCATCGGCACCGCGACGCGAACCCGAGGACGTCCGCACGGTCCTGGCTCGCGCCACACGCGGACGATACGTACGGCACGATTCGCCTCTGAACGGCGTTTCGGTATTTCACGCTCAGGAGGAGCATGCCGACTACGGCAACCGCCGCGACGCGGCGCAAGAAGACATCCCGTCGTGATGACGAGGCCCCGCTGATTCCCATCCTCGCGCGCAAGGTGCGTGAGATCGAGGCCAAGACGCAGCGCGGAAAGCTCGGGCCGACGAACCGGGTCAAGTTCCAGGTGATCGCCTTCCTGGTGCGCGAGGAGCGCGCCCGGGTGAAGGCGGATGCCGCGCTCGGCGACTCGGCGCGCGCAGAACTGCTCAAGCGACTTGACGGCGTCGCGACGATCCTCGCGAAGACGGCGGCGCGCGACACCTCCCTGATCCAGCTCCTCGAGGCGGATCAGGCGACGAGCCCTGTCGCCAAGCGCATGCGCCGGGACTGGCTGCTCGAATCCGGTGCGGAACTCGCGCCGGAGGAGCTGGTCATCAGCGACGCTGCGCCGGTCCGCGAGCCTGTGGTTCCCGCTGCCCTTGCGGAGCGTCAGGTGACGCCTCCATCGCTGGAGGCGCGCCAGTTGGCCAATCCGTTCCTCGCGCCGGATCTCACGCCGCGCGAGACGACCACTCCGCGTCGGCGTCTGGACGACTGGGAGCTCATGGGCCCCCTGTACAAGGCCTTCGAAACCGGGGCGGGCGGAGCATCCGCGACCATGGAGCTGCCTCCGGTTCCGGAGTACGACCACATCTCGCCGCGCGGACTGGAGATCATGGTCCACCAGTCGCGCTTCCTGGAGTCTGTGCGCGCCGGGCATCGCTCCTTCCTGCTCGCCGACGAGCCGGGACTCGGCAAGACCGCGCAGTCCGTGCTCGCGGCGTCGCTGGCGGATGCCTACCCGCTGCTGGTCGTGGTGCCCAACGTCGTGAAGATGAACTGGGCTCGCGAGGTCGAGCGCTGGACGCCGCAGCGCCGTGCGACCGTGATCCAGGGCGATGGCCAGGACGTGGATGCCTTCGCCGATGTCTTCATCGTGAATTACGAGATCCTCGACCGTCATCTGTCGTGGCTCGGCGAGATCGGGCTGAAGGGCATGGTCGTCGATGAGGCGCACTTCATCAAGAACCTCTCCTCTCAGCGGTCGCAGAACGTTCTCGCGCTCGCCTCGCGGATCCGTGAGCGCATGCGCAACCCGCTCCTGATGGCGTTGACGGGAACACCGCTGATCAACGACGTCGAGGACTTCGACGCGATCTGGCGTTTCCTGGGCTGGACGACGGGGGAGAAGCCCGGTCCCGAGCTCATGGAGAAGCTCGACGCGACCGGTCACACCCCCGCAGACAAGGCCTTCTATCCCGAAGCGCGTGACGCCGTCATCTCGATGGGCATCGTCCGTCGCAAGAAGAAGGACGTCGCCGCAGACCTGCCGGACAAGCTCGTCGCTGACCTGCCGGTGCAGCTCGATGACGACTTCGGCCGCAGCATCCGTCAGGCGGAGCGCGAGCTCGGCGAGCGTCTGGCCGCAAAGTACCGCCGGATCGTGGAGGCCCGCGGGGACCGGGGCGATGCGCGCTCCCGAAACCTGTCTCAGGGCATGATCGACGAGGACATTGTCCGTCTGGTCGCGACGGGCGAGCTCGAGGAATCGAAGGCCGCCGGCACCGGGGGAGACAACGTCTTCACCATGGTGCGCAAGATCGGCCAGGCGAAGGCCGTGCTCTCCGCCGACTACGCGGCGCAGTTGCAGCGCTCCGTGGGCAAGGTCGTCTTCTTCGCGAAGCACATCGACGTCATGGATCAGGCGGAGGCGCACTTCGCGGCATCCGGCATCCGCTATGTCTCGATCCGCGGCGACCAGTCGACGCCCGCGCGCCAGCAGGCGATCGACGACTTCAACGGCGATGAGAACGTCGGCATCGCCGTGTGCTCGCTCACCGCGGCCGGCGTCGGACTCAACCTGCAGGCGGCATCCAACGTCGTTCTCGCCGAGCTGAGCTGGACCGCTGCCGAACAGACCCAGGCGATCGACCGGGTCCACCGCATCGGTCAGGATGAACCGGTCACGGCGTGGCGGATCATCGCGGCGCACACGATCGATACGAAGATCGCCGAGCTCATCGATCAGAAGCAGGGGCTCGCCGCCCGGGCCCTCGACGGTGAGGCCGTCGATGAGACGGCGAGCGAGTCGGTGCAGCTGGCGGCGCTCATGCATCTGCTGCGGGAGGCTCTCGGGGACTGACACCCTCGCTCAAGGGGCGTAAGAATTTGGATTCTTACGCCCCTTTTTGCGTCTTTTTCGTCGTTTTATCGAAGTTCCGTGAAATCAGATGTCTCACGGAAGCAAGATCGTGGATTCTCATCGTCCTCGAATGGCGTCTGGGGGCGGATGCCCACTAGGGTCGAGAACAGGCAACGTCGCCCGACCACCTCCCCTCGAAACGTCTGAAGGCAGCAGCATGAAGATCGGCATCCTCACCAGCGGCGGCGACTGCCCCGGCCTCAACGCGGTCATCCGCGGAATCGTCCTCAAGGGGACCACCACCTACGATCTCGAGTTCGTCGGAATCCGTGACGGATGGCGCGGCGTCGTCGAGGGCGACTTCATGCCGCTGACGCGCCACGAGGTCAAGGGACTCTCGAAGGTCGGCGGCACGATCCTCGGCACCAGCCGCACGAACCCCTACGAGGGCGACCGCGGCGGTGCGGAGAACATTGCCAAGACCCTCTACGGGCACAAGATCGACGGCATCGTCGCGATCGGCGGCGAGGGCACCCTCGCGGCGGCCGACCGGCTCGCGAAGGACGGGCTGAACGTGCTCGGCGTTCCGAAGACCATCGACAACGACCTGCGCGCCACTGACTACTCGTTCGGCTTCGACACCGCCGTCAACATCGCCACCGACGCGATGGACCGCCTGCGCACCACCGGTGACTCCCACCAGCGCTGCATGGTCGCCGAGGTCATGGGCCGCCACGTGGGCTGGATCGCCCTGCACGCGGGCATGGCCGCCGGCGCGCACGTGATCTGCATCCCCGAGGTGCCCATGTCGATCGATGAGATCGCCGCGCAGGTCACGAGCGCCCACGACCGCGGACGCGCACCGCTGGTCGTCGTCTCGGAGGGCTTCAAGCTCGAGGGGATGGACGAGGCCTACAGCGATAAGGGGCTGGACGCCTTTAACCGTCCGCGCCTGGGCGGGATCGGCGACCAGCTCGCGCCGCTCATCGAGCAGATCACGGGTGTTGAGACCCGTGCCACGATCCTCGGCCACATCCAGCGAGGCGGCTCGCCTTCGGGCTTCGACCGCGTCCTCGCCACGCGTCTGGGGCTGCACGCCGCCGACGCGATCGTCGAGGGCGCCTGGGGGCAGATGGTCGCCATGAAGGGGACCGACATCGTCCGGGTGCCGTTCGAGGAGGCGCTCGGAGAGCTGAACACCGTGCCGCGCTACCGCTATGACGAGGCCGCAGCGCTCTTCGGCTGATCCTCTCTCCTGACGATGCCGCCCCGGGGATGTTCCCGGGGCGGCATCGTCATCGTGGACCGGAGTCAGGCCAGGCCGAGCACGTCGAACATCCAGGCGAGTTCGAACGCCCGCTCCTTCCAGGAGTTGTAGCGGCCGCTGACACCGCCGTGGCCGGCAGCCATCTCGCACTTGAGGAGCACGTCCGCCGCGCCGGCCTCCCGCAGCCGGGCGACCCACTTCGCGGGCTCGACGTACAGGACGCGGGTGTCGTTGATCGAGGTCATGGCGAGGATGCGCGGGTAGGCAGCGCCCTCGCGGACGTTCTCGTAGGGGCTGTACGACTTCATGTACGCGTACACGTCCGCACCGTGAAGAGGGTCGCCCCACTCGTCCCATTCGATAACTGTCAGGGGAAGAGACGGGTCGAGAATGCTCGTCAGCGGATCGACGAACGGCACGGATGCGAGGATTCCGGCGAACGCTTCGGGCGCGAGGTTCGCGACAGCCCCCATGAGCAGGCCACCGGCGCTGCCGCCCTCGGCGACCAGACGATCGGCGCTGGTGACGCCGCTGTCGATGAGGTGCTGTGCGCAGGCCACGAAGTCGGTGAAGGTGTTCTTCTTGGCCAGGAGCTTGCCGTCCTCGTACCACTGCCTGCCCATCTCTCCGCCGCCGCGTACGTGCGCCACGGCGAAGATCACGCCGCGATCGAGTTCGCTGAGGCGGGCCACGGAGAATCCGGGATCGATGGAGTGCTCATAGGACCCGTATCCGTACAGGTGCACGGGACGGGTCTCGTCGCCGGGGGAGCCGAAGGACGTCTTCCACACGAGGGAGATCGGCACACGTGTGCCATCGGACGCTGTGGCCCATCGCCGCTCCTGCGCGTAGGAGCCCGGCTCGAAGCCCCCCAGCACAGGCTGGCGCTTGCGCAGCACGAGGTCGCGGGTCGCGAGATCCAGGTCGTACACGGTGCTGGGCGTGACGAACGAGGCGTACGCGAGGCGGAGGAACGGCGCATGCCACTCCGGGTTCCCGGCGGGCCAGGCGGAGAACAGGGGCTCCTCGAAGGCGAGTTCCTCGACGGTATCCGTGGCGTAGTCGAGAAGTCCGATCCGCTCGAGGCCCTCGCTGCGATAGGCGAGGACCGCGAAGTCGCGGAAGCAGTCCGCATCCAGCAGCCGACGCCCCGGCGTATGAGGCACGACGACCCGCCGCTGACCGCGGGGGTCGGCGGCGGAGACCGAGACGAGCTCGAAGTCGAGTGCGTTGTCGTTGTGCAGGATGTAGAGCCGGTCCTCGCCGTCGACCACGGCGTGCTCGAGCGAGTATTCGACGCCCTCGGTGCGTGGCCAGACGAGCCGGGGCTCGGCGGTGATGTCGCCGGCGAGGTCGACGAGATACTCCTCGCTCGTGACGCTCGAACCGACGCCGATGACGAGGTAGCGGTGGCTGCGGGTGATCCCGGCCCCGAGCCAGAATCGCTCATCCGGCTCGTGGAACAGCTTCACGTCGTCCGCGACATCGGTGCCCAAACGGTGCAGCCAGAGGGTGTCGGGGCGCCAGGCCTCGTCGCGAGTCGTGTAGATGATGGCGTTGCCGTCGGGAGTGAAGAAGCCGCCGCCGGTGCGGGGGATCTCATCTGCGAGCGTCTCGCCGGTGGTGAGGTCGCGCACCTTGATCGTGTAGAGCTCATCGCCCTCGTAGTCGGGTGCCCACAGCAGCCTGGTCGCGTCGTCGGAGGTCGCGAAAGAGCCGAGGGAGAAGAACTCGTGCCCCTCGGCCTCGGCGTTGCCGTCGAGCAGGATCTGCTCGCCGGGCACCGGGACGCCGGGCTCGAGGACCGGGGGAGTCCAGTCGTCCGGCGCAGCAGCGGCTCGGCAGTGGATGCTGTACTGAGCGCCCTCTTCGCTGCGGCTGTAGTACCACCAGTCGCCGCGGCGGGTCGGGACGGAGAGGTCGGTCTCCTGGACGCGCCCCTTGATCTCCTGGAAGATCTGCTCCCGCAGCGGCTCCAGATGAGCCGTCATGGCATCGGTGTGCGCGTTCTCGGCGTCGAGGTGGGAGATGAGCTCGGGGGACTCCTTCTCGCGCATCCACTCGTAGGGGTCGTCGAAGACATCCCCGTGGTGGGTGCGGAGCTGGGAGCGGCGGGCGGCAATCGGAGCATTCGTCACGAGTCAACGCTAGCCGCTGTCGAGTTGACCGGAGGCGATGTCGGTGCGAGGATTTATCGGGGCCGGTTAACGGAAGAAAAACCCGCGGTGAACTCTTCGTTCGTCACGCCGATCACGTCGGCATCTCCCTTCTTCGTCGAACCGAAAGCAAACGGTGGAAACCGCAGTCCTCATTGTCGTGCTGGTCATCTTGCTGGCACTCTTCTTCGACTTCACCAACGGCTTCCATGACACCGCGAATGCGATGGCCACGCCCATCGCGACCGGTGCTCTGAAGCCCAAGACGGCCGTCCTGCTGGCCGCGGTGCTCAACCTCATCGGCGCATTCCTGTCGACAGAGGTCTCCAAGACCGTCTCGCACGGCATCATCAACGAGGCCTCGATCCTCCAAGCCGGCGCCGAGCTATTCCTGGCCGTGATCTTCGCCGGTCTCATCGGCGCGATCACCTGGAACATGCTCACCTGGCTCCTGGGGCTGCCCTCCAGCTCCTCGCATGCGCTGTTCGGCGGTCTGATCGGCGCCACGCTCGTCGGCGTGGGATTGGGCGGCATCGACTTCGGCATGGTGCTCTCCAAGATCGTTCTGCCTGCGCTGATCGCGCCGCTGACGGCGGGAATCATCGCGTTCGCCGCGACGAAGATCGCCTACTCGGTCACGCGCCGCTACGACGGCAAGCCGGATGGCCGCGACGGCTTCCGCTGGGGACAGATCTTCACCTCGTCGCTCGTGGCGCTCGCGCACGGAACCAACGACGCGCAGAAGACCATGGGCGTCATCACCCTCGCCCTCATCACGATCGGCTGGCAGAGCTCCGATCACGCCGATCCGTACCTCTGGGTCATCATCGCCTGTGCCGTGACGATCGCGCTGGGCACGTACCTCGGTGGCTGGCGCATCATCCGCACGCTCGGCAAGGGCCTCACCGACGTCAAGCCGGCGCAGGGCTTCGCGGCGGAGAGCTCGACGGCGGCCACCATCCTCGCTTCCAGCGCGCTCGGATTCGCCCTGTCGACCACGCAGGTCGCCTCCGGCTCGGTGATCGGTTCCGGCCTCGGTCGCCGCGGCTCGGCTGTCCGCTGGGGCACCGCCGGGCGCATCGCCATCGGCTGGCTGCTCACGCTGCCCGCTGCCGCGTCCGTGGGCGCCATCGCGGCGCTCATGGTCGTGTGGCTCGGGAACTGGGGAGTGGCGATCGACGCGGTCCTCGCGCTGGTCGTCATCATCGGCCTGTACCTGCGCTCGAAGGTCAACGCGGTCACGCCCGACAACGCGATGAGCGATGTCGCCGAGTCCGGTCACGCGATCGAGCTTCCCGAGAACCCTCCGCCGACGCGTCGTCAGCAGCGCATCCTCGATGCCAAGGCCGAGGCGAAGGCGCGCGCGAAGGCGAAGGCCGACGCCCGTGAGAAGGCGAAGGCCGACGCGAAGGCGAAGGCCAAGTCCCGTGACAAGAAGGCGAAGAAGCAGGCGGCGAATGCCGCCGAGGACTCCTCTCCGGCAACCGACAAGGAGGCCGGCGCATGAGCGTGGTCATCGACTGGGATGCGTTCCTGCACGTCTTCATCGCAGCTCTCCTCGGAGCAGCGGCGATCGTCACCTTCTATGCGCTGGGGTTGCGGTTGATGGTTCGCGCCGGGCACGCACCGGTGGTCACACCCGTCGAGTTCACCGATGCGATCGCGGTGATCAGCGAGAAGGAAGCACGGCGCGCGGCCAAGCAGGCGGCGAAGCAGGCGAAGAAGAGTCCGCTCACCGAGGGGCAGAAGAAGCTCTCCCTGTGGGGCGCGTACGGCTGCTTCGCGGTGTGCGCCATCGCTGTGCTGGCCGGGATCATCATCATCGTCGTGGGTCTCTGACCCTCAGCATCCTGCGGGCGTAGACTGGCGATATCCCTGATTTCGCCACGACCCACAAGGATGTGACATGGCTTCTGCCGCGCCCACCCGTACAGAGACCGACTCCCTCGGGAGCATGGAGATCCCCGCTGAGGCGTACTGGGGCATCCATACTGCTCGAGCCGATGCCAACTTCCCGATCTCGAAGCGGCCGATCTCGGTCTATCCCGATCTGATCCGGGGCCTGGCCATGGTCAAGCAGGCCAGCGCCCGTGCCAACAAGCAGATCGGCGTGATCGACGCACAGCGCGCTGACCTGATTGATGCCGCCGCGCAGCGCGTCATCGACGGGGAGTTCCACGACCAGTTCACAGTCGGCGTGATCCAGGGCGGTGCGGGCACCTCGACGAACATGAACGCGAACGAGGTCATCACCAACATCGCCCTCGAGATGGCGGGGCGCGAGAAGGGTGACTACGCCTTCCTATCCCCGATCGATCACACGAACCGGAGCCAGTCGACCAACGACGTCTACCCCACGGCGATCAAGATCGGTCTCTCGCTCAATCTGCGCTCGCTCCTCGACGAGCTGGATCTGCTCCGGCGCTCATTCCTGGGCAAGGCGGTCGAATTCCACGATGTCCTCAAGGTCGGACGCACCCAGCTTCAGGATGCCGTGCCCATGACCCTGGGACAGGAGTTCCACGGTTTCGCGACCACCCTCGACGAGGATCAGTCGCGACTGTCCGAGAACGCCAAGCTGCTGTTCGAGATCAACATGGGCGCGACGGCGATCGGCACGGGGATCACGACCCACGTCGACTACGCCCCGGCGGTGCTTCGGCATCTGCAGGAGATCTCCGGCCTGCCGCTGGAGACGGCGACCGACCTCGTCGAGTCCACCAGCGACACGGGCGCTTTCATGTCGTTCTCCTCGTCGCTCAAGCGCAACGCCATCAAGCTCTCGAAGATCTGCAACGACCTGCGTCTGCTCTCCTCCGGCCCGCAGGCGGGCTTCGGCGAGATCAACCTTCCCGCCAAGCAAGCGGGCTCCAGCATCATGCCGGGCAAGGTGAACCCGGTGATCCCCGAGGTCGTCAACCAGGTCGCCTTCGCCGTGGTCGGTGCCGACACGACGGTCACGATGGCGGTCGAATCCGGTCAGTTGCAGCTGAACGCCTTCGAGCCGGTGATCGCTCATTCGATCTTCCAGTCCATCACTTGGATGCGCCAGGCGATGTGGACGTTGCGCGTGAACTGCGTCGACGGGATCACGGCCAACGAGGGTCGCCTGGGCGCGATGGTCGGCGCCTCGGTCGGCGTGATCACGGCGCTGACGCCGTTCATCGGCTATTCGGCGGCCGCGGCTCTGGCGAAAACTGCGCTGTTGACGAACCGCAATGTCGCGGATCTGGTGGTCGAGGCCGAGCTGATGTCGCGCGAAGAGGTCACGAAGCAGCTGTCTCCGGCACGGTTGTCGGGCCTGGAGGCGGTCACCTCGGCGATCACCGTGATCCCGCCGGAGGACATGATCCAGATCTGAGGGGCGTTGCGCCCGGGGGGAACCCCGGGCGCAACGACGATCAGCCGTAGATGCGGCAGTGCGTGGTGAGCTCGCCGATCCCGTCGATTCCGACGGTGACGGTGGAACGGTCGCGCAGGAAGATCTGCGGTTCGCGGGAGTATCCGGCGCCGCCGGGGCTTCCGGTGGAGATCAGCGTGCCCGCCAGAAGGGTCGCCGACTGGGACAGGTGGGCGATCAGCTTCGAGACGGGACGAACCATCTTCCCGGTGCTCGCATCCTGCACGGTGTGGCCATCGACGACGGTCCAGATATGCAGGTCCTGCGGGTCGGGGATCTCGTCGGCGGTGACGACGACGGGGCCGGTGGGGGTGAAGCCGTCGAAGGACTTGCACCGCGACCACTGGGCCTCGGCGAACTGGATGTCGCGCGCTGTGATGTCGTTGACCACCGTGTAGCCCCACACGTGGGCGAGCGCGTCGCCCTCGGCGACGTCGTGCGCCGGCTTTCCGATGATCACACCGAGCTCTGCCTCGTAATCGATCGATTCGCTGAGGCTGCGCGGCCAGCCGGTGGTCGATTCGTGCCCGGTGAGGGAGTTCGGCCACAGGTTGAACACGGTCGGCGCCGTGTCGGTCTTGAGCCCCAGCTCGCTCGAGTGCGCGGCGTAGTTCAGGCCGATCGCAATGACGACGGGCGGGTTCAGCACGGCGGAGGCGTAGATCTGTTCGTCGACGGGATGGCGCGGGGCATCGTTGTCGCGCAATGCCGCGCGCACCTGCTGGAGTGCGTCGTCGCCGCCCTCGATGAGGTCTTGCAGGGTCCGCGGGGCGGGGGAGATGAGATCGGCTACGAGGATGGCGTCGGTGTCGTCGATGACTGCGAGATGGATCTCGTCATGCTGTGAGCGGCGCAGATGGGCGAAACGCATGTCTCTACGCTACCGGTGCCGGTACCGGGGAAGGCTGGTGAGTACCTCTAGGCTTTTCATATGACTCTCGGAGGACCGTCACATCCGCATCACGCTTCGCAGCCCGGTGCGGGGCCGGTCGCTCCGAGCAGCTGGCCGTATGCTTCGCCGCTGGCTCAGCCGGCCCTGTACACGCCGCCGGCCCCGGCCCCGGCCCCGTCCGCTGCGCTGCCGCCGATGCCGGTTCCCGCGCGCGCTGGGCGCTCCGCGTCTGTCTGGCTATTCGGCATCCTGGGATTCGTGCTGATCGTCCTCACGGGATATTTCATCTGGGCTCTGGGCATTATCGCGTCCGGCATCGGGCTGCTTCTGGCGCTGGTGCCCTTGGCCATCGTCTTCCTCGGCGTTCGGCTCATCGATCGGTGGGAGCCGGAGCCGAAGTCTCTCATCGCGTTCGCGATCTGCTGGGGTGCCATTGCAGCGATCGCGATCACCCTGCTGGTTGATCTGGCGATCACGCTTGCGATAGGGATGCGCGCCGAGACGCTGAGTGCGGTGATCCAGGCGCCCGTCGTCGAGGAGCTGGCCAAGGGGCTCGGCATCTTCCTCGTGTTCCTGATCGGCCGCCGTGCTTTTGACGGTCCTATCGACGGGATCGTGTACGGCGCTCTCATCGGCGGCGGCTTCGCCTTCACGGAGAACATCCAGTACTTCGCGATCAGCCTCATCGAGGGCGGGGGAGCACATCTGACGGCGACATTCGTCCTGCGTGGCCTGATGTCTCCCTTCGCGCATGCGATGTTCACCGCTCTCACCGGCTTCGCGATGGGCTTGGCCGCGCGTCGGCATGGGACGCGCACTGCCGTTCTACGGGCGGGGACGATCGGTGTGATCGGGGCGATGCTCCTGCATGGGTTCTGGAATGGCTCGACGATCTTCGCGGACTTCATGTGGCTGTATGTGACGCTTCAGGTGCCGCTGTTCATCGGGTTCATCCTGGCGATCGTGGCGCTGCGCAAGGAGGAGGCGCGTGTGACGCGCGAGCGGCTCGGCGAGTATGCGCAGGCCGGTTGGTTCACTCCGGAGGAGGTCACGATGCTCGCGACGCCCAACGGTCGGGCGGCGGGCCTGCGATGGGCGGCTTCGCTGCGGGGGGATCGTCGGATGCTGATGAAGCAGTTCATCAAGGATGCGACGGCACTGGCGGCCGTGCGCCAGCGGGCGATCACGGGACGCGATCCCCTGGCTCCTGCGGATGAGCAGGCGCTGCTGGTGCGCACCCGCGCGACGCGCGCGGCGCTGCTCGCGTACTGATCCCTTCTGCGGGCACCGGAGGAAAGACTCAGCGCCCGGTGCTGCGGCGATGCCTGCGAGTCTCCCGGGCGCTGAGTTGATCTGACACCAGGGTGCCTCGCCCGTGCGAGGAAGTCAATACCCCTCCGGGGCGATCCGGTCGGGGTGTTCGCTCTCGGCTGTCGCTGTGGCGTTGACCGGGGCCTTCGTGCTCGGGTTGTATGGAGTCATGACTGATCGCACAAAGCCTGAGTTCGACGCACCCTCCGGTCCCGCTCCCGCAGAGCTCGTCATCCGTGACATCATCGTGGGCGACGGCGCTGAGGCGAAGCCCGGCGACACCGTGACGGTTCACTACGCCGGTGTCGAGTACGACTCCGGGGAAGAGTTCGACTCCTCCTGGGGTCGTGGCGAGACCATCCAGTTCCCGCTGCGCGGACTGATCCAGGGCTGGCAGGAGGGGATCCCCGGCATGAAGGTCGGCGGACGCCGTGAGCTCGTGATTCCGCCGCACCTGGCCTACGGTCCGGCCGGGGCCGGCCATTTCCTTTCGGGGAAGACCCTCATCTTCATCATCGATCTGGTCGCCGTCGGCTGATCAGCGCGATGCTCATCGGCTCTGCTCCCGTCTCCGGTGAGCAGGGCCGAATTTTTTTACACGAAACCGGAATATATTCAATCGCATAAGAGTTGTCCCTCGGTGAACGCCGACATTCGGCCCCGACGCTTGAAGGAGAAACCATGAGCACCATCGACATCCCCGGCTACCGCTCCGGCACCTGGATCCTGGACCCCTCGCACAGCGAGGTGACCTTCAGCGTCCGCCACATGATGATCTCGAAGGTGCGCGGCACCTTCGGCGTCAAGAGCGCAACGCTCGTCGCGCCGGAGAACCCGCTGGAGACATCGGTCACGGCGTCCGTCGACGTCGCCTCGATCGACACTCAGGATGAGGGACGCGACGGCCACCTGCGCTCCGCCGACTTCTTCGACGTCGAGAATCACCCGACGATGGAGTTCGTCTCCACCGGCGCCCGCGTCGAGAACGGCGACCTGCTCATCGATGGAGACCTGACCATCCGCGGCGTTTCGAAGCCCGTCACGTTCGAGCTGGACTTCGGCGGCTTCGGTCAGGACCCCTACGGCAACTACAAGGCGGGCGCGTCGGCGAAGACGGTCATCAACCGCGAAGACTTCGGCCTGACCTGGAACGCAGCGCTCGAGACCGGCGGTGTTCTCGTCGGCAAGGAGATCACGATCGGCCTCGATCTGCAGGCGGCGCTGCAGCAGGACTGAGGTCGTTCTTCGAGGACCCCGGGCCAATCAGGGCTCGGGGTTCTCCGCGTCGTAGGAGCGGAAGCGCGGTGTCAGCCGCACGAGCAGGGCGACGAGCGCGATCACGGCGAACCCGCCCAGCAATGGTGGGAACCAGAGTGCCGTGACGGTCGTGAGTGCGCCGACGTAGAGGGCGCCGACGCGCGGGCCGCCGGTGACGACGATGATGAAGATGCCCTGCAGGCGCCCGCGGATGCTGTCGGGCACCGAGGATTGCATCATCGTGTTGCGATAGATCGCGCTGACGTTGTCGGATGCTCCGGAGACGGCCAGGGCGATGCATGCGGCGATGATCAGGCCGATGTTCGCCGTGTTCTCGCTCACGGGAGGCAGCGCGGTTCCGGCGAGGAGCACAGCGCCGAAGGCGAGGATCGACAGGCCGTAGACCTGGACGGCCCGTTGGATGCCACGGCCGTGCCATCGGTACCGGACGATTCGACCGGAGAACAGGCTTGACAGGAAGGTGCCCACGGCCACGGCGGCGGCGAGGGCGCCGGTCGTGATCGCTCCGCCTCCGAGCAGGACAGTGCCGAGCGCGGGGTAGAGGGCCACGGGCTGACCGAAGGTCATGGCGGTGATGTCGATCAGGTACTGCATCCGGATGTTCTTCGCGCGCTTGAGGAACTGCCAGCCGTCGATGAGCGACGCCAGCCCTGGTTTGACGATGACACCCTCCGGGCGAAGCGGGGGCAGGGTCCACAGGCCCAGGAACATCGCCGTCATCAGGACGACGTCGATCGTGTAGGTCCATCCGTATCCGGTGGTCGCTACGAGGATGCCTGCGAGGGCCGGGCCGACCATGACCATCATGCCGATCGTGATGCCGTGCAGGGCGGCTGCCGGAGCGAGCAGGTCGCGGGGGAGCAGGCGCGGGGTGATGGCGCTGCGGGTTGCCATTCCGACGGAGTTGGCGGCGGCATTGACGACGCTGAGGATGTACAGCCACCAGATCGTCTCCATGTGCGCCCAGGTGAGGATTGCGAGCATCAGGGTGGAGGCGAAGGTGATGACGGCGGCGATGAGTGCGACGATGCGCCGGTCGAAGGCATCCGCCAGCATGCCGCCGTAGAGGCCCGCGATGATCATCGGGACGAGGCCGGCGACCGCGACCATGGAAACGGCGAACGTGCTGCCGGTGAGATCGAAGACGTGCAGCATGATGGTGACGAGCGTGAGCTGCCCGCCGAGGCCGGCGAGGGTGGAACCGATCCACATGCGGGTGAAGGGGGCGCTCGCTCGGAACGGGCGCAGATCGATCAGGGCGTTGTGCACTCATCGAGGCTATCTGCTGGACCCGGTGTCCTCTGCGCCGCCCCGGTGCTGGTAGACTTTCCAGGTTGCCGTTTGATCGGCCGCGGATAAAGAGAGTCCACGCATCAGGCGTCGGGCGCCGCGCAATGAGTGAGAGGGGATCGAATTTATGGCACTGGAAGCAGACGTCAAGAAGGCGATCATCGAAGAGTACGCGACGCACCCCGGTGACACCGGTTCCCCCGAGGTGCAGGTTGCGATGCTGTCGCAGCGCATCAAGGACCTCACTGAGCACCTCAAGGAGCACAAGCACGACCACCACTCGCGTCGTGGCCTGTTCCTGCTCGTCGGTCAGCGCCGTCG
>NZ_CANROA010000014.1 GCF_947632095.1 uncultured Microbacterium sp.
GCCCCACTTCTTCTCGAGCACGACGTTGCGACCGCGCGGGCCGAGGGTCACCTTGACAGCGTCGGCGAGGATGTTCAGGCCGCGCTCGAGACCGCGACGGGCCTCCTCATCGAAAGCGATGATCTTTGCCATGAGTTTTGTCGTCCCTCCTGGACGTAGACGTTCTGTTTAGCACTCACAGTACGAGAGTGCTAACGCCCATTCTGGCACTCGACCCCAGCGAGTGCAAGCCGCGGAGGGAGACTATTCGACGGTTTCCTCATCGGACTGCGGAGCGCTGCTCGCGCGGTCGAGGCCGACGACGATGACGAGCTGCTTCAGCTCGGGATCGTTGGGGTCGGCGTAGAAGTCGCTCTGCTCGATGCGCGCGCCGCCGATCAGCTCGGCCAGGCCCAGAGCGGCGAGTGCGTCATCCTCGGATACGTAGTAGACGGTCGTCTCCGGGAAGTCCTCCGCACCCGTGCTGCCCGAGCTCACGTCCTCCGCCGGCCAGCCCCCGTTGATGACGGTGTCGCGCAGTTGGACCTCGAGGCCCTCCTCGGAGGTGGCGTTGAGCACGAGCACCGAATAGCTCGTGTCGACGACGCCGGTCTCCTGCGGCGCGGGCGCAACGGTCGGCTCGACCTCGGGCGACAGGACGATGCGTCCCATCAGGACGAGCGAGACGAAGATGCCGACGACCACGATGACGAGCGCGGCGACGACCGACCACAGCAGAACGACCCAACCGTTCATCCCCGGGGCTTCGGCGCGGTGCGCTCCGACGCGTCCGGGCGAACGGGGAACATCATCGAAACGGTCTCTGTCGGGCTTGGGCACCCGTCGATGTTATCCGGCAATGCCTCGGAATCCCCACACAGCGGGCCGGAGCATGCCGGATCAGCCCGCGAAGCCGCGCATCCGCGACACGCGCTTGTCGGTGCGGTTCTCGCGCAGCCGACGCAGACGGCGAACGAGCAGCGGGTCGTACTCGAGCGCCTGCTCGGTGTCGATGAGCCTGCCGAGCAACTGGTAGTACCGCGCCGGGCTCATACCGAGGTTCGACCGGATCGCCTCCTCCTTCGCGCCGTTGTGACGCGGCCAGGCGCCTTCCAGCGTCAGGATCGCGCGATCGCGATCGGTGAGGTCTCCGAGCATGTCTTCAGGCTAAGCGTCCGTCGTGCCGCCGGCGGCACGCCACTCCCACCACCGGCCCAACGGGTCCGCTGCGGCGCGCACGCATCCGTCGAGGGCGACGACGGATCCGCGCCAATTCTGCGCGTCCACAGGCGGATTCCATCCGTCGTGAAGGGCCGGGGCGTCGATCGTGATCCAGCGCGCGGGCAGACGGCGGATGCCATCGATGAGCTGTTCGCGCCGCGAGCGCGGAATGTGCACGAGGACGCCCGGCGTGGTGATCACGAGCGTCGCATCGGCGGGTGCGGATGCTGCGAGCGCACCGATCCCGTCGACGGCATCCCCGCCCACCATCAGCGGCGGATCCTCGGCGACGATATCCAGCGCCGCCGTGATCCGCTCCTCGCGCCCGGTCTCCCCGGGCCAGACGAGGCCGCGCAGCCAGGCGCGGTCGCGGGCGTCGCGGGCGTCGAGCGGGTCGAGGTCGATTCCCGCGCGCCAGACGATCTCCGGCATGCGCAGCGGCGGGAGCTCTCCGCGCACGGTGCTGGTGAGGACGACGGGGCTCGGCCCGTCCTCGGGGTCGAGGGCGGCGCGCACCGTTCGAGCGTCGTCCACGAAGCGGTAGGAGTAGCGGTCCGGGTACAGGCACAGGCCTCCCGACGCGCCGACCTCGAGCAGGGCGATCGGTCCGTCGATCTCGGACAGCACCGGAAGCAGGGCCGCCAGACGCAGGGGCTCGTTGGTCTGCACCCGGCGCGCGCTGCTCTCGGCGACGACGTCATCGGCATTGTCGATCACGAACCGGCGCCAGCCGTCGTATCCGACAAGGGGAGCGCCGAGCATGCGGGTCACGGCGAACACGAGCGGAGGCTGGCGATGGATGGCCGGAATCCGTGCGAGCACTGCTTGCACGACCGGATCGGATGCCACGCCGCGGGCCCATTCCGCGTAGAGGTCGGAGCGCCCGGGCGCCTCGTCCTCGGCGAAGCGGGCGTAGCGTTCACGAACAGCATCCGTCATGCATCCATTGTCACGCGTCGTCATGGATGACCCGCGCACACGTTCCCGGGGGCACAATGGAAGAGACCTCAGGAGGCGTGATGACGGATTACACCGTGAAGAAGACCGACGACGAGTGGCGCGAAGAGCTCGGCGATGAGCAGTTCGCCGTTCTCCGTCAGGCGGCGACCGAACGCGCCTGGACAGGCGAGCTGCTCGATGAGAGCCGTGCGGGCCTCTACACGTGCGGCGCCTGCAACGCGGAGCTCTTCAAGAGCGGCACGAAGTTCGACTCCGGATGCGGGTGGCCCAGCTTCTACGAATCGATCCGCCCCGATGCGGTCCAGCTCCTCGAGGACACCACCCTGGGCATGCAGCGCACCGAGGTGCGCTGCGCGAACTGCGGCTCCCACCTCGGCCATGTCTTCCCCGACGGTTTCGGCACGCCGACCGGCGACCGCTACTGCATGAACTCGCTGGCTCTGAACTTCACGCCCGGGTCCGATTCGGAGTGAGCGCGCTCGACGCTGTGCGTGCGCGGCAGTCGTGGTCCAAGGTCACCGAGCAGGCCCCGACCCGCGAGGAGCTGCTGCCGCTGGTCGCCGCCGCGGGCCGCGTCGCCGACCATTCATCCCTGCAGCCCTGGCGACTCATCGAGTTGCGCGGCGCCGACCGTGAACGGTTGGGTGCGGCGATCGCGAAGGCGCAGGGCGACAAGAAGCCGTCGACGAAGCCGCTGCGCGCATCCCTGCTGATCGCCGTGGTCGCCAGCTTTCGCAAGAGCGACAAAGTTCCGCACTGGGAGCAGGAGGCTGTCGCCTCCGGCGTCGCTCACACGCTCAGCCTGCTGCTGGACGATGCCGGCTGGGGCGTGATCTGGCGAACCGGGTCGCACACCCGCACCAAGCCACTGCGCAAGGCGCACGGGCTGAAGAAGAACGAGGAGCTGCTGGGTTGGCTCTACGTCGGCGGCAAACCCGAGGGCAAGACCCCCGGACGCCGCAAACCCATCGATGCGGAGAGCATGCTCACCCGCATGCCCGAATCCGGCTGATCAGTTCCGGCGACGTCGCCAGGGCAGAGCCACGAGGACGGAAGCCACCGCGACGACGATCATCGCGAGAAGCTGCCAGAGCGCGGGGCCGGATGCCGCGGGCCACAGCACATCGATGACGACCGAGGCCGTCAGCTGGCCCAGTACCGACCCGAGCCCGAGCAGGAGCACCCCGGTGTGCGCGACGATCGCCGCGCCGAGCAGGATGTAGACGAAGCCGAGGAATCCGCCCACATAGAGCCAGGGCTCGGTCGGCAGCGCCTGCGGCGCACCGCGCAGCAGGACGCTGACCGTCGCCGCCGCCAGCAGGACGGTCGTTCCGGCGATGAAGCTCGTGAGCGTCGCGACCATGGGCGACTGCACGCGCTGCGCGAGGCGCCCGTTGGTCGCCGCCTGCCAGGCGATGCCGACTCCGGCGGCGAAGGGCAGCAGGAGCATCCACAGCGGTGCGTTGTCGAGCACGTCGCCGCTGAGCGAGATGCCGACCGCGGCGAGGGCGAAGACGCCGCCGAGCACACGGCCCGGTGTGACGGCCACGACGCCGGCCGGCCCGAACCCGATCCGGTCGAGCACGAGACCATGGATCGTCTGACCCGCCACGACGCCGACCGTGAACAGAGAGACGCCGAGCACCCCGGCGGTGAGCCCCTGCGTGGAGACCGTGAGCGCCCCGCAGGCACCGCCCACGAGCATCCAGGGAGGAATCGTGCGCGTGCGCACGCCGGTGCGCAGACGCGCGAAGGCCGCGCGGTGCCGCGCCCGAAGCGAGACGACGACGATGAGGATCGCGAGCCCGACGGCGAAGGAGATGAGCCCGGCGACGATTCCGTCGTCCAGGCGCACCCCGAGCACGCCGTTGATGCGGGCCTGGATCGCGGTCATGGCCCCGATCGACACCGCTGCGGCGATCGCGAGCGGCGCGGGGATTCTGCGGGTCTCGGACACTACAGAACCCTATCGAAATGCGCAGGCCACCCGGACACGGCGGCGTGCACAGTGTCCGTGGCCGGGGATACGCTGACGACATGTGCGCGAGCTACGGGTTGGATCCGCGATTCACCGATGTTGAGCTGCTGGCCGAGCAGGATGCCGCGATGCTCGAGGGTCTGCGCGAGTGGGCCGAGCACAACGCCGGTGAGACGTTGCGGCCGACCGGCCGCAACCGGCGCAACCTGAATCCGCTGATCGCCCCGGGGCCGCCGCCCGTGCTGCAGCCCGGTTGGTGGGGGCACCTCGTCGATGGCGCCCCGGCACCGTACCCATCCATCAACACGCGCTCAGAAAGACTGCAGCAACGGCCCGGGGCGCTCCGTCACCGGGCGATCGTTCCGGCGTCGGGATGGTTGGAGATGCGCAAGCCGGAACGGGTCTGGCACGAGTTCGGGCTCGGCCCGGGCATCGTCTTCGGCATGGCGGCCGTCACCCAGCACGGGCGCACCGCCGACGGAGAGGAGTACACCTGCTATTCCCTCGTGATGCGCCCCTCTCCCCCGCACCTGGCGGATGTGCATGACCGGATGCCTGTTCTCATCCCGACGTCGTTCGCCGACGAGTGGCTTCGAGCGGGTGCCGGGCGCGGTGTCATCGACGATGCGCTCGTGGCTGCAGCATCCCTTGACGAACGTGTGCGTGCGACCGCGCGTGCCGATGACCGCGGCGCGGCAGAACGCCTCTTCTGACGTTTCAGCCCGCCAGAAGTCGTGTGCGGAGACGGCTCTTCACACCATCATCGACGCCGGCGCGGGAGAGATACCCGTCGATCCCGCCGTCTCGAGCATCCAGCTCTGCGAGTGTCCGCGTCATGAGATCCGGCGGCGACCCCGCGAGCACCTCGATGAGCTCGTCCGTGACGGGCACCCGGAAGCGGCGGATCTTGCGCAGCATCCGCTCCGTCCACTCGCCCGACAGGTTCGCGGCGGTCGCCGCGTAGTCCGCGACGATGACGTCCCTGTCGATGCCGAGAGCCGTGAGCAGGAGGGCAACGACCAGCCCCGTGCGGTCCTTGCCCGCGGTGCAGTGCACGACCGCCCCGCCCTCGGCATCGGCGATCGTTCGGATCACCGTGCCGATGTCCTGCTGGTGGCGATCGAGCACGACGGCGTAGACCACCGGCAGGGTGAGCGTGCGCGGATCGACGCCGTGCGGGGCGCCGTCCATCGGCACGCGCAACAGCTCGATGCCGGTACCGCGCAGACGATCACGACCGCCGATGCGCCGGTCGAAACCCGAACGCAGATCGATCGCCTCCCGGATCCCGAGATCCACGAGGCTGCGGCGTCCGTCACGGGTGAGCCGGTTCAGAGCGTCCGAGCGGAAGAGAAGGCCCGGGGTCAGCACGCCCGGCGCGACCTCCCGGAAGTTGAAGGTGCCCGGAACGTCCAAACGGGTGACCACATCGTCCATGCCGACATGCTAGCCACGACTCACCCCTGCCCGGCTATCGTGAGGGGCACAGCCGCAGACAGCGAGGAGAACTCGATGACCGAGGACAAGCCACGACCGCGTGCTCTGCGCGACGCCACCGCCGAGCCGCGCTTCGCAGCCCGCTACGCGACGATCGACGAAGTCGCCGAAATCCTCGGCGTCACACCCGTATCGCTTCGCCAGACGATGCGCCGCCGTGACGCCGGTGAAGCGTCCTCGGCCAGCGACGCGTTCATCGACCCGATCGGCAACGTCTCCGGCTACCTCTGGGACCGCGATGATCTGACCCCCGAAGCGGTCGAGGCCTGGCACAACCGCCCCCGCCGCGGCCGCAAGCCGAACAGCGCTCAGTAGCGTCCGGCTGCGACGATCGTGCTCCCACCATCGGCATGAAATGGAAGTGCCGCGAGAGCAATTGGAGCCGACTACGGGATTCGAACCCGTGACATCCTGTTTACAAGACAGGTGCTCTACCAGCTGAGCTAAGTCGGCGAACCCCTCCAGCTTAGCGATACGCCGGAGGGTCCTGAGTTCAGGGGGTCGCGGTCGGCGTGGGAGCCGGCGTGATCTCGGTGTAGCCGGCGACCGTCAGCACGAAGTGCGAGAACTCGGCCGGATCCTTGAGCGAGCCCACATAGGCCTCGCCGTTGACGACGACCATCGGCGCACTGGTCAGAACCAGATCCTTCGATCCCTCGAGCGGGCCGGCGAGCGCCCGCGAGGTCGCCTCCTTGGCCCAGGAGGTGAAGTCGCCGTCTTCGATGCAGTCGCGCAGGACGTCGGAGTTCTCCGCTCCCACGGCGACCGCGAGATCGGCGAGCTCAACGTCGGTGCGGCCATTGCTGTCGACCGCGGGCTGGTCGATGAGCAGCTCGTGGTTGTAGGCGTAGAAGTACTCCGGCGCGTGCGTCACGACGCAGGCGGCGGCTGCGGCGGAGCGCAGGGAGTACTTCGTTCCGTTCGAGCTCGCCGTCAGCATCGACACTGGGTGGTAGGTCACCGAGACGACGCCCTCATTGATCCACCCAGCCAGCTGAGGGGTGTTCGCGCGCTCGAATTCTCCGGCACCGGGCGAGAGGTAGTCGACGTAGATGTGCACGTCGACGGCCGCGGTGGACTCTGCGGGCTCGGGCGTCGACTCGGCGCCCTCCGCCTCGCCTTCCTCGCCCTCGGCGACCTCATCGGCGCCGTCATCGGCGACGGCGACGCTGCGCACGACGATTCCGTCGCCGCTCATGCCGCTCGGGTTCAGCGTGGGCTGGGAAACCGACGACGACACGGTGAGCGTCACCGCCGTTCCGATCGCGGCAACCGCGACCACCACGATCGCACCGATCGTGAACCGTCGGATCAGACGCGCACGCGACTGCTGTGCACTCACTTGCTGGGCCTTCTCCCGAACCGCCTCACGAGTATTGCGAGGGGCGGGGACGTTCGGCGTTTCGTCGCTCGACATCGTTCCTCTTGAAAGTCTGGTGGGGACGGGCTCCCCATGACCCCGAACAGAAGCAGGGCCGCCTTCGATGTTAACCAGCACAGCTGGGAAATACCCAGGTACCGCGGTTCGTGCCATACTGATTCCGACCCGATGGCGGGTCACGGCGGGCCTCGCACCGCCGCATCCATCACAACGGATCGTCCGGCACGTACCTGCCGGTGAAGGAGAAAACAATGGCATCTGTCACGTTCGACGCCGCAACGCGTCTGTACCCCGGCGGAACCCGCCCGGCCGTCGACAAGCTGAACCTCGAGGTCGCAGACGGCGAGTTCCTCGTCCTGGTCGGCCCCTCCGGTTGCGGCAAGTCCACGTCGCTGCGCATGCTCGCCGGCCTCGAAGAGGTCAACGACGGCCGCATCCTCATCGGAGACCGTGACGTCACGGACGTGCCTCCGAAGGACCGCGACATCGCGATGGTCTTCCAGAACTACGCGCTGTACCCGCACATGACCGTCGCCGAGAACATGGGCTTCGCGCTCAAGATCGCCGGCGTCAGCAAGGAGGAGCGTGCTGCACGCGTTCTCGAGGCCGCCAAGCTCCTCGACCTCGAGGAGTACCTGAACCGCAAGCCGAAGGCCCTCTCGGGCGGTCAGCGTCAGCGTGTCGCCATGGGCCGCGCGATCGTCCGTCAGCCGCAGGTGTTCCTCATGGACGAGCCGCTGTCGAACCTCGATGCGAAGCTCCGCGTCCAGACCCGTACGCAGATCGCATCGCTGCAGCGCCGCCTCGGCGTCACGACCGTGTACGTCACGCACGACCAGACCGAGGCTCTGACCATGGGCGACCGCATCGCCGTCCTCAAGGACGGCCTCCTGCAGCAGGTCGGTACCCCGCGCGACCTGTACGAGCAGCCCAGCAACGTCTTCGTCGCCGGCTTCATCGGCTCCCCCGCCATGAACCTCTTCACCGCAGACCTCGCCGAGGGCGGCGTGCAGTTCGGCTCGGAGATCGTTCCGCTGGACCGTGACATCGTCGCCCGCGCCACGGGCACGCAGGTCACGATCGGTGTGCGCCCCGAGGACATCACGGTCGGCCCCGCCGACGGCAAGGGCCTCTCGGTCCACGTCGACCTCGTCGAGGAGCTCGGCGCCGACGGCTACCTCTACGGCCACGCGGAGATCGCCGGCAAGCGCACCGACATCGTCGCACGCGTCGACGGCCGCAACCACCCGAACGCGGGCGAGACGGTGACCCTCGCGGCCAACCCCGGCCACGTGCACGCCTTCGACCTCGAGTCGGGCGAGCGTCTGAACAAGGAAGCCATCGTCGCTTCCTGACCTCTCTCCCACGCGGCGCGGGCCGGCCTTCGGGCCGCCCGCGCCGCGTCGTCATCCCAGGAGCATCATGCCGGAATCCCTGCGCATCACCGCCAGCCAGATCGATCCGGGCCTGCTCGCGCTTCCCTGGTCGACCCCGCTCGCGAAGTGGCCGTCGGAGCGGATCGTCTCGCTGCCGAAGGGCCTCTCCCGCCACCTCGTCCGTTTCGCCGACCTGTCGGGTCGTGTGGTGGCCGTGAAGGAGACCACCGGGGAGATGGCCCAGCGCGAGTACGACATGCTCGGCAACCTCGCCCGCCTGGATGTGCCCTGCGTCGAACGTGTCGCCGTCATCGCCGGTCGCAGCAACGAGCGCGGCGACGCCCTCGCCGCTGCCCTGGTCACCTCGCACCTGCGCTTCTCGATGCCCTACCGCGCCCTGTTCACGCGGGTTCTCCGCCCCGACACGGCGACGCGCCTGGTGGATGCGCTCGCGCTGCTGCTCGTGCGTCTGCACAATGTCGGCTTCTACTGGGGCGACGTGTCGCTGTCGAACACGCTCTTCCGACGGGACGCCGGCGCTTTCGCCGCCTATCTCGTGGATGCCGAGACCGGCGAGCTGCACGAGGAGGGTCTCACCGAGGGGCAGCGCCTCTATGACCTGGATCTGGCGCGCACCAACATCGCCGGCGAGATCATGGATCTCGCCGCGGGCGGTCGCCTGGAGCACGGAGTGGATGCTGTCGCCATCGCCGACGGCATCGTCTCCTCATACCATTCGCTGTGGGCGGCGCTGACCGCCGAGGAATCGTTCTCCGCGGGCGAGACCTGGCGCATCACCGAGCGCGTCGAGCGCCTCAACGCGCTCGGCTTCGACATCGATGAGATGTCGATGACGGCCGCCGCCGATGGCACGCGTGTCGAGATCCAGCCGAAGGTCGTGGATGCCGGACACCACCAGCGTCGCCTGATCCGTCTCACGGGCCTCGATGTGGAGGAGAATCAGGCACGGCGCCTGCTCAACGATCTCGACGAGTTCCGCGCACGTTCGAAGAAGGACTGGGCGGATGAGGAGATGTACGCCCACGAGTGGCTGACCCGGGTCTTCGAGCCCGTGGTTCGAGCGATCCCCTACGACCTGCGCGCCAAGCTCGAACCCGCCGAAGTCTTCCACCAGGTCCTCGAGCACCGCTGGTACCTTTCGCAGGCGGGCAGACGATCCGTTCCGTTGGCCGAAGTGCTCACCTCGTACATCAACGACGTGCTCCGCCACCGCCGCGATGAGGCGACAATCATGGGGCCGCCGACCGAGACGATGTCGCTCCCCGTCGTCACCGGCGCGATGCTCCTGCCGGATGACGACGAGGAGATCGACTGGCGCGACCTCGTCTGAGGGTCAGTAGCCGACGGCGAAGTTGTCGCGGCTGTGCTTCGGGTTCTCGATCTCGTCGACGACCGCGACCGCGAGGTCGGGGCCGGAGATGAAGGATTCACCCGCAGCATCCGTGACGAGCACCTTGCCGCCATCGCGATACTCTCCGGTGCGCTCACCGACGTTCCAGGCGCCGAAGCCGCCGGCGGGGTGGATGAGGAACCAGTCCGCTCCCCCGGCATCCGTCTGCAGGTCTTCGAGGACACCGGCCATCTCCAGCGCCTCGGCCTTGTAGTCCTCGGGGAAGTCGGTGTCGACGAGGCGCGGTCCGCCCTCGGCGACGAGGCTACCGCCGGCGCCACCGACGACCGCGAGACGCACGTTCTCAGGCATCGCAGCACGCAGCTCCGAAATAGCGGGGCGTACCTGGCCGGCCATCACGCCGCGCGGCGACAGCGCGGCGACCACGACATCGGCCTCCCCGATCTGCGTGAGGAGCGTGGGTACGTCGAGGATCGTCCCCTCGACATACACGGCGCCCTCGACACGATCGGCCGGAACGCTTCGGGCGACGGAGACGACCGAGTGCCCGCGCGACACCGCCTCGTTCACGATGTGCGATCCGGCGTAACCGGTTCCTCCGATGACAGCGATGCGGGACATGCTCTTCCTTCCGACGATGGGTCTTACTGAGCATCCAATCGCCGGAAGGGCGCGTTTATTCCCGCTCAGATGCCCTTCGCGGCGCGAGCCGTGGCCACCTGGTACAGCGCGACCGAGGTCGCGATACCGGCGTTGAGCGACTCGGTCGCCGCCGAGATCGGGATCGAGACGATCTGATCGCAGTGCTCGGTCACCAGGCGCGAGAGGCCCTTGCCCTCGGAACCGACGACGATCACCACGGGGCGATCCGACAGCTGCAGCTCGGGAAGCTGAACGTCGCCGCCGCCATCGAGGCCGATGACGAAGACGCCCTGCTTCTTGAATTCCTTGAGCTGGGTGGTCAGGTTCGTGGCCATCGCGACGGGCAGGCGTGCAGCGGCGCCGGCGCTGGTCTTCCACGCCGCCGAGTTGACGCTCGCGGAACGACGCTGCGGCAGGATGATGCCGTGGCCGCCGAACGCCGCGGTCGAGCGGATGATCGCACCGAGGTTGCGGGGGTCGGTGATGCCGTCGAGCGCGACGAAGAGCGGTGTCTCACCGCGATCGATGACCTGCTCGAGCAGGTCCTGCGGATGCGCGTACTCGTAGGCGGGAACCTTGATGGCCACGCCCTGGTGCACGCCGTCGAAGCCGGCCATGCGGTCGAGCTCCTGTCGCGTCACCTCGAGCACGGGGATGCCCCGGCCGGTAGCGATCGAGAGCATCTCCTTGACGCGGTCGTCCATCTCGACGCGCTGCGCGATGTAGAACGCCGTCGCGGGGATCTTCGTGCGCAGGGCCTCGAGCACCGAGTTGCGGCCGGTGACCGTCTCGATGTCGTCGTTCGCCTTGGCTCGGGAAGTGCGGTTGGGGTTGCCGCCCTGAGTGCGCGTGCCGCTGGGGCGCACCTTGCCTCCCGCCGCCGCGAAGCGCTCCTGGGCCGCCTTGCGCTTGCCGGCGACGTGCCAGGCGCGGTCCTCCGCCTTCGGGGTCGGGCCGCGGCCCTCGAGCGACTTGCGCCCGTTTCCTCCGGTGCCCTTCTGAGCACCCTTCTTCTTGCTGTTGCCCGCTCCGGGGCGACTCGGCTTAGCCATCGATACTCCAATGAGTTCCGGCCGGAGTGTCCTCCAGCGTGATTCCTGCAGCGGCGATCGCATCACGGATGCGATCGGCCGCTGCCCAGTCCTTGTCAGCGCGCGCCTGCGCACGCTGCGTGATCATCGCCTGCACGAGGGCGTCGAGGGCGGATGCTTCGACACCGCTCCCCTCGCCCGTCGCAGCGGTCGCGGTGTCGAGTCCGAGCACCGCGAGCATCGCCTGGACCGCGCCCGCGGCCCCCGTCGCGGCGACCGCGTCTCCGGCATCGAGCGCGGTGTTGCCGGCGCGCACCGTCTCATGCACGACCGCGAGGGCCTGCGGCACGCCGAGGTCGTCGTCCATCGCGATGGCGAATGCTGCGGGGATCTCGCCGGCGGCGACCGCGGCGGGCGCGGCATCCGTCTGGCGGAGCACCCGCTGGCGGAACGTCTCGATGCGATCGAGAGCAGCCTCGGCCTCGGTCCACGAGGACTCGCTGAGGTCGAGGCTCGAGCGGTAGTGCGCGGCGGCGAGCGCGTAGCGCACGACGAGGGGGTCGCGCTCGGCGAGCACATCGGCGGCGAGGGTGAAGTTGCCCAGCGACTTCGACATCTTCTGCCCGTTCACTGTGACCAGGCCGTTGTGCACCCAGTAGCGCGCGAAGGCGTCGCCCGCGGCGGTCGACTGGGCGAGCTCGTTCTCGTGGTGCGGGAAGCGGAGGTCGAGGCCACCGCCGTGGATGTCGAACTCTGCTCCGAGGTAGCGCCGCGACATCGCCGAGCACTCGATGTGCCAGCCGGGACGCCCTGCGCCCCAGGGGGACTGCCACGTGGCATCCGCCGGCTCACCGGGCTTGGCGCCCTTCCACAGCGCGAAGTCCTGCGGGCTGCGCTTGGCACGGGGGTCCGCGTCGGCGGCAGCCTCCATGTCCTCGGGACGCTGATGGGTGAGCGATCCGTAATCGGACCAGGAGCGCACGTCGAAGTAGACGTCGCCGGAGCCGTCGGATGCCGGGTACGCGTGCCCACGCTCGATGAGGGTCGCGATGAGCTCCTGCATCTGCGGGATGGATGCCGTCGCCCGCGGCTCGTACGTCGGCGACAGGATGCCGACACCGGCGTACGCCGCGGTGAACTCCTGCTCCATGCGGTACGCGAGCGCCCACCACGGCTCGGTGGCGGTGGCGTTGTCGATGACCTTGTCGTCGATGTCGGTGACGTTGCGCACGAAGGTGACTCGTCCGTAGCGGTGCGTCAACCAACGGCGCAGAATGTCGAAGCCCAGAGCCGCCCTGACATGACCGATGTGGGGGCCGGACTGCACGGTGGGTCCGCAGACGTACATCGTGATGTTCTCGGGGTCGAGAGGCACGAAGTCCCGCAGCGAGGCTGCACGGGTGTCATAGAGGCGGAGAGTCACCGCTCAAGGATACCGGTGCCCCGCTGGGCGTTTCCTACCCGATGCGGTGCACGAGGGCGATCGCGGTCGCGGAGATGCCCTCGCCACGGCCCGTGAAGCCCAGGCCGTCGGTCGTCGTCGCGGTCACCGCCACCGGCGCTCCGCCCAGGGCGGCCGACAGCTCGCGCTCCGCCTCGAGCCGGCGCGCGCTGAACCGGGGCCGGTTGCCCTGGAACTGCACGGACACGTTGCCGATCGCGAATCCGGCCTCGGCGAGGATCTCGCGGGTGCGGGCGAGGAAGACCGCGCCGTGCGCGCCGGCGTACTCCGGATGCGCGGTGCCGAAGTGCTCGCCGATATCGCCGAGCCCGGCGGCGCCCAGCAGCGCGTCGACGATGGCGTGGGCGACGGCATCCCCGTCGGAGTGCCCGGACAGCGCGGGCTCCCCCGGCCATTCGAGACCGGCGAGCCACAGCGGGCCCTCACCCCCGAAGGCGTGCACGTCGGTGCCGATCCCGACCCGGCCGATGCCCTGTGGCACGGCGGGCTCGAGCAGCTGCCGTGCGCGGGCGAGGTCGGCGGGGGTGGTGATCTTGAAGGCCCGCTCGCTTCCGGCGATCCGGCGCACGGCGCCGCCGGCCGCCGCGAACAGGGCGGCATCATCGGTGTACTCGACACCGGATGCCGCGGCTGTGCGGTATGCGTCGTCGAGCGCCCGGCGCGGGAAGCCCTGCGGGGTCTGAGCCGCCGCGAGCACCTCCCTGTCGACGGCGGCGACGACATCATCGCCGTCGACCCGCTTGAGCGTGTCGACCACCGGGAGCGCGGGGATGATGCCGGAGTCCGTCACGGCGCCGGCGACGGCGTCGATCTGCGCCGACGGCGTCAGGGCGCGCGCCGCATCGTGGATGAGCACGCGGGTCACATCGCCCCACAGCGCGGCGAGGCCGGCCGCGACGGACTGCTGACGAGTGGCGCCGCCGCCAACGACGCTGCCGAGCTCGGCACGATCGCCTGCCGCGGCGAGCAGCTCCGCCTGCGCGACGCCGACATGGGTGTCGGGTGCGACGACGACGACCTGCATCGGTTGCGCGGCGAACACGCCGTCGAGCGCATGGCGCAGAACACTACGGTCATCGATGCCGACGAAGGCCTTGGGCGCATCGGCGCCCAGACGGGCGCCGGAACCGGCGGCGACGACGATGATCGCGGTCGTGGGAACGGGAATCAGGCTCACGTGCTCACGTTACCGCCCGGGCTCTGCCGGATGAGCCCGGATACGACGAAGGGCGGATGCCGCAGCATCCGCCCTTCGTGAGAATCTTCAGATCAGGAGGCGAGCACCTTGTCGAGCAGCTCGCCGGCCTTCTCCTCATCACACTTCTCTGCGAGCGCGAGCTCGGAGATGAGGATCTGACGGGCCTTCGCGAGCATGCGCTTCTCACCCGCCGACAGTCCGCGGTCCTGATCGCGGCGCCACAGGTCGCGCACGACCTCGCTGACCTTGATGACATCACCGGAGGCGAGCTTCTCAAGGTTCGCCTTGTACCGGCGCGACCAGTTCGTGGGCTCCTCGGTGAACGGTGCGCGGAGCACCTCGAACACGTGGTCGAGACCCTCCTGGCCGATCACATCGCGGACGCCGACCAGGTCGACGTTCTCGGCCGGAACCTCGATGATCAGATCGCCCTGCGTCACGTTGAGCTTGAGGTACTTCTTGGTCTCGCCCTTGATGACGCGATCCTTGACCTCGATGATCGTCGCTGCGCCATGGTGCGGGTAGACGACCGTCTCGCCAACTTCAAAAAGCATAAAATCGTGTCCTTTCGGCAACCTCCAGAATACCACAGGCGACATGCGCTAAGGTTTGCCCCCTCGTCGATACCGGAGCACCCCTCGGATGCGCCTAGAATGGATGCGGATATCCCCAAGCTCCCAGGAGGACTCGTGAAATCGCGCCTTGTAGCGTCTGCCGCCATCAGCGCCCTCGTTCTGCTCGGCGCGACGGGATGCACGTTCATCACCCCGCAGTCGACGACGATCGAATACGCCGCCTCCGACGGCGTCAACGTCAACACCGGCGGGCCCCTCGAGGTGCGCAACGCCCTCATCGTGGCGAACGAAGACGGCTCGACCGGCAACCTCGTCGCGGCCATCGTTAACCCGGGCGCCGCTGACGCCACCCTCACGTTCGAGATCGACGGACTCGAGCCGTTCACCGTGCGCGTCGGCGGCAATGAGGTCCTCAGCCTCGGCACGAACGCCGAGCCCATCCGCATCGATGACCTCGACTCGATCCCGGGTTCGACCATCGAGGTCTACTTCCAGTCCGGCGACGAGACGGGCGAGGTCATCGCCGTCCCCGTGCTCGACGGCACGACTCCTTACTACAGCGACCTCGTTCCGGCACCCCTGGACGACGAGGAAGACGAGGGCGACGCCTGATCGCGTCCCGCAGACAACGAGAGAGGCCGTCACCCCGCGGGGTGACGGCCTCTCTCGTCCTTCTCGCTCTCACCCCTCGAAGCGATACCCCAGACCACGGACGGTGACGAGCATCACCGGCTCTCCGGGGTTCTCCTCGATCCGGGAGCGGATCCGCTTGATGTGCACATCGAGCGTCTTCGTGTCGCCGAAGTAGTCGCTCCCCCACACCCGGTCGATCAGCTGGCCGCGCGTGAGAACGCGGCCGGCATTGCGCATGAGGACCTCGAGCAGCTCGAACTCCTTCAGAGGCATGTTGATCTCCTCGCCCGCCACCTCGACCGTGTGCCGGTCGATATCCAGCGCCACCCGGCCGCCCTCGAGGATGCGCTCATCGACGTCATCCTCACCGGGAACGATGCGACGCAGAACGGCCCGCATGCGCGCGAGCAGCTCGCGAGAGGAATAGGGCTTGGTGATGTAATCATCAGCCCCGAGCTCGAGACCCACCACGATATCGACCTCGGAGTCCTTGGCGGTGAGCATGATGATCGGCACCGACGACGTCGTGCGGATCTGCCGGCACACCTCGGTCCCCGGCATCCCGGGGAGCATGAGATCCAGTAGAACGATATCCGCGCCACCGGTGCGGAATGCGGCGAGCGCCCCGGGCCCGTCCTCGGCGATCTCGACCTCGTACCCCTCGCGGCGCAGCAGATACGCCAGCGGGTCGGCGAGGTCGGGCTCGTCTTCGACGAGAAGGATTCGAGTCATGCTTTCTCTCCGTTCCGGATGCGCACCGGTGCGGTCAGGGGCGCTTTGCGCGCGCGCTTCTTCTTCTTGCGTTCGTTCTCATCCACAGCCGGCGCCTCGATGCGCGGGAGGACCATGGTGAAGGTGGAGCCGTGGCCAGGGCGCGACCATACCCGCACCTCGCCGCCATGGCGCTGGGTCGCGTGCTTGACGATCGAGAGGCCGAGTCCTGTGCCGCCCGTTCGACGGGATCGGGCTTCATCGGCTCGGTAAAAGCGTTCGAAGATGCGCTCGCGGTCGGATTCGGTGATGCCGATGCCCTGATCCGAGACGGCGATCTCCACGGTATCGCCGACCACACGGACGCCGATTCCCACGCTCGAGTTCTGCGACGAGTAGACGATCGCATTCGCGATCAGGTTGCTGACGGCCTCGACCAGGATCTGCGCGTCACCGCGCACGAACGCTCCCCGATCGCCGCCGCGCACCAGGGATACGCCGGCGGAGTCGGCCTGCACGCCGTGCGCCTCGATGGATGTCGCGATGACCTCATCGATCGGGACCGGATCGAAATCGGCCACGCCATCCGCCGCCTGCAGTCGTGACAGGCTCATGATGCGACCGGTCAGGTTCCCCAGCCTCTCGGCCTCGGCGGAGATCCGCGAGGCGAAGATGCGCACCTGGGCCGGATCGTCCGCAGCCGATTCGATCGCCTCGGCGAGCAGGCTCACCGCCCCCACCGGCGTCTTCAGCTCGTGGCTGGTGTTCGCGACGAAGTCCCGGCGCACCTGCTCGAGGCGCTCCTGCTCGGTGACGTCGCGGATGATGAGGAGGGTCAGACGCGCCCCGAGCGCGCTCGCCCGTGCCGAGACCGATCGCGGATCGAGGCTGACGCCCGGCCGGGTGATGCGCATCGTCTCGGTGATGGATGCCGAGGTCGTGCGCACCGTGCGCACCAGCTGCCGCAGCTCCGTGTTGTCGATCGTCGATCCCGGTTCGATTCCGAAGCGCGCCGCCGCATGCGAGATGGCCAGGACCAGACCGGATGCATCGATGACGCAGGCCGCGTCATCCATGCTGTCGAGCACATCGACCGTGCCCTGGGGCACCTGCGTCGAGGACTGCTCGGCGGCCTGCGCCCGGGCGCGGAAGGCCCACAGGATCAGCACCACGAGGCCGATGCCGATCACCAGTCCGATGGCGAGGCCCAGGAGCCCGATCTGCGGCGAGGTCATGCCTACAGCGTAGGCCGCGTTCACCTCGCCTCCGGCGGGTTTCCGCGCCAGAACGCGAAGCGGAGAACTACTATTCACCTAACAGGCACCATTCGTTAACCTTCGCCGCAGAGAATCGACGCGGGCGCGAATCGCCGTAAGTCCTGCGTCTGATGCCACGGAGCATCCACGATCGAATGAAAGGTTGAGTCGCTATGCGCGAAGTCTTCCACCAGTCCCTCGAGGACCTCCAGTCCCGCCTCGTGGAGATCGCCGATCTCGTCACGGTCTCCATCGACAAGGCCACCCGAGCCTTCGCCCAGAGCGACGTCTCACTCGCCGAAGAGGTCATCGCCGACGACAGCCTCATCGACGAGAAGGCCGTCGCCCTCGACGAGCAGGCGATCGAGATCCTCGCCCGTCAGCAGCCGGTCGCCCGCGACCTGCGGATCGTCGTCTTCGCCCTGCGGGTGAGCGCCTCGCTCGAGCGCATGGGCGACATGTCCGAGCACATCGCCCAGCTCGCCCGCCTGCGCTTCCCCGAGCGCGCCATCCCGAAGGGCCTCAAGAGCACCTTCACGAAGATGGGCGAGCAGGATGTCGAGATCGCCCGTACTCTGTCCGAACTGCTGCGCACGCAAGATCTGCGTCTGGCCGACCACATCCGCAACGCGGACGATGACGTCGACGAACTGCACGCGCGCGTCTTCGAGAAGGTCCTCAGCGACAGTTGGAAGGGCGAGGCGGAGGCGACCGTCGACGCCACCCTGGCCAGCCGCTACCACGAGCGCTTCGCGGACCACGCGGTCGCGATCGCCAAGAAGGTCGTCTATCTCGCAACCGGCGACTGGGCCGTCGAAGAGGAGGACATCCCCCTCGCGGTCGAAGCGCACGCCGCGACGCTCGAGGACTGATCCGCGGCATCCGGTCATCGCCGGAGTCTGCTGCCCTCGCCGAGCACCGGCTTATACGTCGAGCTCCCGCCGTACCTGCGCAGGTACGGCGGGAGCTCGACGGTAAGACGGGGCTCGCTGTTACTTGTTGCCCTGCGAAGCGACCGCGGCAGCACCGGCGGCAGCGGCCTCGGGGTCGAGGTAACGGCCCGGGCCCGTGGGAACGTTGTTCTCGTCGAGCTCGTAGACCAGCGGGATGCCGGTGGGGATGTTGAGGGATGCGATGTCATCATCGCTGATGCCCTCGAGGTGCTTGACCAGGCCTCGCAGCGAGTTGCCGTGCGCCGCGACGAGAACCGTCTTGCCGGCCTCGAGGTCGGGAACGATCGACTCGTGCCAGTACGGCAGCATGCGGTCGATGACGATCTTCAGCGACTCCGTGCCGGGAACCTCGCCGTCGATGCCGGCGTAGCGCGGGTCGTTCACCTGGCTGAACTCGCTGTCGGCGTCGAGGACGGGCGGCGGCACGTCGAACGAACGGCGCCACAGCTGGAACTGCTCGGGGCCGAATTCCTCGAGCGTCTGCGCCTTGTCCTTGCCCTGCAGCGCGCCGTAGTGGCGCTCGTTGAGGCGCCAGGTGCGGGTCAACGGGATCCACAGGCGGTCGGCGGCGTCGAGCGCGATGTTCGCGGTCTGGATGGCGCGGCTCAGCAGCGACGTGTGCAGCACATCGGGCAGGATGCCGGTCTCGGCGAGCAGCTCGCCGCCGCGCTGGGCCTCGGCCTTGCCCTGCTCGGTCAGGCGGACATCCACCCATCCGGTGAAGAGGTTCAGTTCATTCCATTCGCTCTGGCCGTGGCGGAGCAGGATCAGGGTGCGCGTCGTCATGGCACCAGTCTATCCAGCGGGCTCCGCCGCGATGGCAGGATGGAAGCATGGCGTCATCTCCCCTCGGACACCCCACCCGAGGCACCACGGGAACAAATCGGCTTCGCCGCAACGACCGGTGGATCGCCGCATCCGACGCTTTCCTCCGGGCCGCTGACCCACTCGTGATCGACCTCGGGTACGGGGCCAGCGGCGTCACCGCGTTCGAGCTGGCGACGCGCCTTTCGAAGGTGCGGACGGACGCCGAGGTGATCGGCTTCGAACTCGACCCGGCACGCGTCGCGACCGCGTCCGCGCAGCTCGAGGACATCCGCGCGGGCCGAACCCCGTTCTCCCCCGACCTGCGGGTCGCCTTCTCCCGTGGTGGTTTCGAGGTGCCTCTCACCGCAGATCGCCGGCCGGCCGCGATCCGCGCGATGAACGTTCTCCGCCAGTACGACGAGTCCGACGTCGCCGACGCCTGGCGGTCGATGAGCGCGCGCCTCGCCCCCGGCGGGATGCTGTTCGAGGGCACGTGCGACGAGATCGGCCGCATCGCCAGTTGGGTCGACGTCTCCTCCGCCGCCGAGCCTCTGCGGTTCACGATCTCCTTGCGCCTCGCCGAGCTCGAGCATCCGGGGATCGTCGCCGAACGCCTCCCGAAGGCACTCATCCACCGCAACGTGCCGGGTGAGCGCATCCACGATCTGCTCACGGCTCTCGACCGCGAGTGGGACCGCTCCGCCGCGCTGTCTGCCTTCGGGGCGACCCAGCGCTTCCTCGCGACGGTCCGCGCGGTGCGCGATGCCGGGTGGCCGGTTCTCGGTGGTCCGCGCCGCTGGCGCCTCGGCGAGCTCACCGTGCCGTGGGATGCCGTCCGCCCTCTTTGAGCGGATTCCCACCGACCCGAGCGATGCGAGCAGCTCAGGCCTTGCGGGGGTCCTGGCCCTCCGGGCGACGCGAGAGACGCGTCAGACGCGGCACGTCGGCGACGGCTCCCGCATCAGCCGGGACGATGACCTGCTGCGCTGCGGAGATCTCGACGCCGTCGATACGCACCGTCAGATCGCCGGTCGGCGCACGTCGCGACAGGATCGCCAAAGCGATCGGGCCGTCCTCGTAATGGCGTGCCACCGATGTGATGCTGCCGACCTCGGATTCGCCGGCGAACACCGGCGCACCCCGCTCGGGCAGCACGGCATCGCTGCCATCGAGGTGCAGAGCCGCCAGACGGCGCGGCGGATGCCCGAGGTTGTGCACCTTCGCGACCGTCTCCTGCCCGCGGTAGCAGCCCTTGTTCAGGTGCACCGCGCTGCGGATCCAATCGGCCTCGTGCGGCAACGACCGCTCATCGACCTCGGCCGACCAGCGCGGACGCCACGCGGCGACGCGCAGCGCCTCGGCGGCGAGCAGTCCGGCGACGGGGAGATCAGACACAGCGGATGCCTCGGCCTCCGCGCCGACGATCGCCACACGCCACGCGTACTCGGCAGCCGGATGGTCGGCGGCGGCGGAATACTGATGACCTCCGGCCTGGACGGCAACCCAGGGGTCGGCCCACACCAGCGGCGTGCCGTTCGGCGACGCGGCGGCCCCTCTCACAACAGGCTCGGCGTCGCCTCCGGAGAAGAAGCCGAGGAGCTCGAGATCGGGGCGCGGCGTCACCGTCACCCGCGAGCGGAACACCATGCGGCCGAGCCAGGTGCTCAGCCCCGGGGCATCCTCAGCGTCGGCGATGAGCCAGACAGAGGCTCCGTCTTCGAGCACGCCGGCGGCGTGCTCGACGCGCCCCTGCGGATCGAGCACGAGGAGCTCCGTGCTGTCGCCGGCGCGCAGGCGCGCGACGGACTGAGAGGTGACCGAGTCCAACCAGCTGAGACGATCCTCGCCGGAGACCTCGATGACCGCGCGATCGCCCAGCAGTGCCACCGCGGATCCGCGCGCGAGATCGCGCTGTTCGCGCAGGGGATCGCCGAGATGGGCGAGGACGCCGTCGGCGACCACGGCCGCCGGACGTGCGGCGAAGGAATCGAGAAGAGTCATGTCAGACCCGGGCCAGGCGCGCAGAGGCGTGCGAAGACATCGCTCCGCCGACCGCCGCGATGTCCCAGGCCCACAGGAGGTGCCCGTCGACCAGTCCGTACATGCGGCTGGCTGCGCCATAGGCCTTGCCCGCGGGCGGGCTGACGATGGCGTCGCTGCCGATGTCGATGCGCGGGCCGTTGATCTCGCCGATGTACAGCTCGAGCACGCCGTCGGAATGCGCGATCGAGACTTCGATCGGGAACCCGCCGGATGCTGCGCGCAGCGCCTCGACGTCGTCGACGGTCCGCGCCGCCGCGGACTCCACGGCGGGAAGCAGCGCCGGTCCGGCATCCGTCGCCTCGGCCGGACGTGCCAGGCGCCAGAACCCCGTCTCGGCTACGAGGGGGATCGACACCTCGACGGCCTCATCCGGAGCACCGGAGGAGGTCTGCGTCGCCGTGGCCGAATAGTTCAGATAGCCCGCACCGTCATGGCTGAAGCTCACGCGATGCGTGAACTCGCCCTGATACCGCTGGTCGCCGGCGGTGTAGTCGATCACACCGGAGCCCTCCCAGACGCCGATGAGCCAGCTCAGCGGAGCGAGATCAGCGGGGAGATCGGTGGGGATTTCGAGCACGGCAGACTCGGATCAGCGCTGGCCGCGGAACAGGTTGCGCAGCACGACACCGGCCACGAAAACGATCGCGAGACTTGCAAGACCGAGCAGGCCGATGAAGAAGAATTCGAGAGCGACGAGGTCCATGGCCACCACTCTACCCCTCTCGGCCGTGCGCGTCTCAGACCGGGATCAGAGCGACGAGCCCGAAGGCCGCGGAGACGATGCCGAGCAGGAGGAGGGAGCCGGTCACGCTCGCCGCCGTCCGGAAGATGAAGCCCGACGTCTGCCCGTGCGCGAGCTGCACCACGAAGGACAACAGCACGGCTCCGCCGAAGCCGACGATCAGCCACTGCATGCGCCATGTCTCAGGCACGAAGACCCCGATGGCGATCGCAGCGATGAGCGCCGCACCCCAGACGGCGACCACGCCGATGAGAGGGTTGCGCGGCGCGAGTGCGGGTTCGGACATGACTCCATTGTTACTCATCCGACGCAGAACCAGCCCCAGCGACGTCGAGTCGGGTTCTCGGGATCGATATCATGGGCCCACGGCGCCGTACCCGAACGCCGCTCAGGGCGCCGGATCCGTCGCCGGGAAGGAGTGCGCATGGCACTGATCCTGGTTCTGACACCCGCGCCCGCGAAACGGGTGCTTCCCGCGCTCGAGCTGCTCAGCCATCACGTGCGCCAGATCCCCGCAGAACCGGCTCAGCTCGTCAGCGCGCCCGAGAGCGACATCGTCATCGTCGACGGATGCACAGATCTCGCCGCAGCGAAGTCCTTGTGCAAGCTGCTGCGCACGACAGGGCAGGACGCGCCTCTGATCCTCGCGGTCACGGAGGGCGGTATGAGCGCGGTCTCCGGGGACTGGGGCATCGACGATGTGCTGCTCGCCGATGCGGGCCCCGCCGAGACCGATGCGCGCATCCGCCTCGCCCTGGCACGCAGCGCCGAGAGCTCCGCTCCGGCCCGGGTGCAGGCATCCGGCGTCACGATCGACGAGCAGTCCTATTCGGCGAAGCTTCACGGCAAACCTCTCGACCTCACCTACAAGGAGTTCCAGCTCCTGCACTTCCTCGCCACCCACCCTTCTCGGGTGTTCACCCGGGAACAGCTGCTCAGCGAGGTATGGGGCTACGACTACTTCGGCGGCACCCGCACGGTCGACGTCCACGTGCGCCGTCTGCGCGCCAAACTCGGCGATCAGGAGCAGATCATCGGCACGGTCCGCAACGTCGGCTACCGTTTCAACGTCTACGACGACGAGCAGACGCCCGCGCCGGTGCGCTGAACCGTCGCATCTCATTCACCCGCTCGTCGCGCTCCGGTGACAAGATGTAGTGCATGATCGATCCCGCTTTCCCTGACGCCGGACTCGGCGACGCCGAGGATGATGACTTCGATGCCGTCGAGAAGCCGGATTCGATGCTGCCGGATCACCGCTACCACGACCGCGAGGTGAGCTGGCTGGCGTTCAACCAGCGGGTTCTCGAGCTCGCCGAGGACCCCTCGCTCCCCGAGCTGGAGAGGGCGAACTTCCTGGCGATCTTCGCCAGCAACCTCGACGAGTTCTTCATGGTGCGCGTCGCGGGCCTCAAGCGCCGCATCCTCACCGGCCTCGCAGTGCCGACCAACGTCGGCCGCTCCCCCTCGGACGTGCTCGCCGATATCTCCCGCGAGGCGCACGCTCTGCAGCTGCGCCATGCCGCCGCGTGGACCGATCTCGTCCGCCCGGCACTCGCGGATGCCGGGATCGAGATCTCCGAATGGGATGCGCTCAGCGACAGCGAGCGCAGCGCCCTGACCGAGTACTTCCAGCTGCACGTCTTCCCCGTGCTCATGCCGCTGGCGGTCGACCCCGCGCACCCCTTCCCCTACATCTCCGGGCTGTCGCTGAACCTCGCCATCCGCATCCGCAACGCCCGCACCGGGCGCCAGGAGTTCGCGCGACTCAAGGTGCCCGCGATGCTGCCGCGCCTCGTCGAGGTTCCCGGCACCAGCGAGATCAAGCGCTTCCTCCCGCTGGAAGATCTGCTCTCCAACCATCTCGACGACCTGTTCCCCGGCATGGAGGTGCTCGACCACCACGCGTTCCGCCTCACCCGCAACGAAGATGTGGAGATCGAGGAGGATGAAAGCGAGAACCTCATCCAGGCCCTCGAAGCCGAGCTCCTCCGGCGCCGTTTCGGTCCGCCGATCCGCCTCGAGATCACCGACGACATGGATGATGTCACGCTCGATCTGCTGATCACCGAGCTCGACATCACGGATCAGGAGGTCTACCGCCTCCCCGGACCGCTCGATCTTCGCGCCCTGTTCTCCCTGTCGAAGGTCGATCGCCCCGATCTGCGCTATCCCCCGCACCTGCCCACGACGGCCCTGCCGTTCCAGCCGGCGGGATCAAGCACCCGCGCAGACATCTTCGCCGCGATCCGCAAGAGCGACGTGCTCGTGCACCACCCGTACGAGTCGTTCGCGACGAGCGTGCAGGCCTTCCTCGAACAGGCAGCGCGCGACCCGCACGTCCTCGCCATCAAGCAGACCCTGTACCGCACCTCCGGAGACAGCCCCGTCGTGCAGGCGCTGATCGACGCCGCTGAGGCCGGCAAGCAGGTCCTCGCGCTCGTCGAGGTCAAGGCCCGCTTCGACGAGGCGAACAACATCGTCTGGGCGCGCAAGCTCGAAAAGGCCGGAGTCCACGTCGTCTACGGGCTCGTCGGCCTCAAGACCCACTGCAAGCTCGCCCTCGTCATCCGCGAGGAGGAGGGCATGCTGCGCCACTATTCCCACGTCGGGACAGGAAACTACAACCCCAAGACCAGCCGGGTCTACGAGGACTTCGGCCTGTTCACCGCCGATGCGCAGGTCGGCAAGGACCTCACCCGTCTGTTCAACGAGCTCAGCGGCTATGCGATCGAGAAGAAGTTCAAGCGTCTCCTCGTCGCACCGCTGCACCTGCGCAAGGGCCTGCTGCGCCTCATCAACGCCGAGCGCAAGATCGCCGAGGCCGGCAAGCCCGCGCGCATCCGCATCAAGGTCAACTCGATGGTCGATGAGGAGATCATCGACGCGCTGTACCGGGCCAGCCAGGCCGGGGTGAAGGTCGATGTGTGGGTGCGCGGCATCTGCAGCCTGCGCGTGGACCTGCCCGGTGTGAGCGACAACATCACCGTGCGCAGCATCCTGGGGCGCTACCTCGAGCACTCGCGCATCTTCGCCTTCGGCGGCGACGGCGACCCGCAGGCCTACATCGGCAGTGCCGACATGATGCACCGCAACCTCGATCGACGGGTTGAGGCTCTGGTACGCGTCACCGACCCCGCGCACATCGCCGAACTGCTGGCGTTCTTCGACCTCGCCATGGACGACCGCACCGATTCGTGGCATCTCGGCGAGGGCGGCGTCTGGACGCGCCACTCGGAGGACTCCGAAGGAAACCCGCTCATCGACCTGCAGGACAAGACCATGAATCAGATCCGGCGCCGGCGCCGATCCCGCTCGGTGCGATGACGGCCACGACCCTGAAGATGAACGACGACAAGGCCGTCTACGCCGCCGGCGCCGTGGTGTGGCGCCTGGTCGAGGGAAAACTGCGGATCCTGCTGATCCACCGGACGAAGTACCGCGATGTGACCCTCCCGAAAGGCAAGGTCGACCCGGGCGAGATGCTCGCGCAGACCGCGGTGCGCGAGGTGCTCGAAGAAACCGGCATCCGGGTGAACCTCGGAGTTCCCGTCGGTGTGAGCCGCTACTTCATGCGCCCGAAGCGACAGAAGGTCGTTCACTATTGGGCCGCCGAAGCCACGGAGAAGGCCATCCGGGCGTCGAGCTTCGTTCCCAACAGCGAGATCGCCGCATTGGAGTGGGTCGGGCTGAAGAAGGCCCGAAAGCTCTTGAGCTATCCGGTCGACCTCGAGATCCTCGACGAGTTCGAGCGGCTCGTCGACGACGGTGTGCTGCACACGTTCCCCCTGATCGCGCTGCGCCATGCGAAGGCTGTGTCCCGCTCGGAGTGGGATCGGTCGGATGCGTCGCGTCCGCTCATCGAACGCGGACAGAAGCAGGCGCGCGCCATCGTGGCGCCCCTGCGTGCATTCGGCGTTCGTCGGATCATCACCAGCGACGCCGAACGCTGCCAGCAGACGATCGCTCCGCTCGCGAAAGCGCTAAAGCGGGAACCCGTGCTGACGGAGAACATCAGCCAGGACGCCTGGGAGGACGGCGTCGCCGACATCCGCAGCGTCATCGGCAAGCGCGTACGATCCCGCAAGCCCGCCGTTCTGTGCAGTCACGGACCGGTGCTCCCCGGCATCCTCTCCGAGATCGCCCTGGCGACCGGCACGATGCACGGCTCCTACCTCGGCAGCGCCTCAGCCCTGGATCTGGCCGCATTCTCGGTCGTCCACCTGTCATCGACCAACCCGGGCTCCGGCATCATCTCCATCGAAACGCACGTTCCCAAGATCTGACGGTTCGCTCCCCGTTCACCTTCCGTTTACCTGCACGGGAGAGTCTCGTTAACCGTCGCGCTTAGCGTCACTGTGTGCCCTGCACCGGGCCCAACCATCCACGATCGAAGGATCCACAGTGAAGATCTCCCGAATCGCACGTATCGGCGCCATCGGCGCCGTCGCCGCTCTCGCGCTCGCCGGCTGCGCCGCGAACGAAGGCGGCTCGACCGGTGGCTCGACCGACGAGGGCAACGGCTCGACGCTCTCCGGCACCATCGACGCGACCGGCGCCTCCTCGCAGGCCGCCGCCCAGGAGGCCTGGGTCGCCGCATTCCAGACCGCCCACACGGGTGTCACCGTCAACTACGAACCCACCGGATCCGGCACCGGCCGCGAGAACTTCCTCGAGGGCGGCAGCGACTTCATCGGCTCCGACCGCGCGTTCAACGACGACGAGATCGCCGCCGGCGGCTTCGGCGCCTGCACCACCGACGACATCGTCGAGATCCCCGCCTACATCTCCCCCGTAGCCCTCGCGTTCAACATCGACGGAGTCGACACGCTCAACCTCGACGCGAACACCATCGCGAGCATCTTCGCCGGCACGATCGCCAATTGGAACGACAGCGCCATCGCGGAGCAGAACCCCGACGCGACGCTCCCCGATCTGGCGATCTCGCCCGTGCACCGCTCCGACCCCTCGGGCACGCAGGAGACGTTCACCACCTACCTCGCCTCCGCCGCACCCGAGGTCTGGACCTATGAGGTCTCCGACGAGTGGCCCATCTCCGGCGGCGAAGCCGCCCAGGGCACCTCCGGGGTCGTCCAGGCCATCACCGCCGGCAACGGTGCGATCGGCTTCGCGGACGCCTCGCAGGTCGGCGACCTCGGCCAGGTCCACGTCGAGGTCGACGGCGAGTACGTCGCCTACTCCGCCGATGCGGCATCCAAGCTGGTGGAGAACTCCCCGCTCGCAGAAGGCCGCGGCGCCGGCGACCTCGTGTTCGACGTCGACCCCGCAGCAGCGACCGGCGGCGCCTACCCGATCGCACTCGTCAGCTACCTGATCGCCTGCGAGCAGTACGACGATGCGAACACCGGAGAGCTCGTCAAGGAGTACTTCAGCTACGTCGTCAGCGCCGAGGGACAGGCCGCAGCCGAGGAGAACGCCGGCAACGCCCCGATCTCCGATGGTCTGCGCGAGCAGGTCATCGCCGCGGTCGACCTGATCCAGGCAGGTTGATGACCGTCCTCTGACGTGAATGCCCCCGCGTCCACCGTGACGCGGGGGCATTCACGAGCACGGCCGCTACACCCGATCCGATCCATCCGCACTCTTCCGCCCGAGACAGGGAGACCATGAGCACGACCGAGCAGGCGCCGCCCGCGCTGACAGATCCACCCGCGCCGATCCAGGCCAAGAAGCGCCTCGGCGACCGCGTGTTCTCCGGCACCGCTCTGGGGGCCGGGATCGTCATCCTCATCGTGCTCGCCGCCGTTGCGACGTTCCTGATCATCCAGAGCCTGCCGGCATTCCAGATCGACACGAGCGACAACCACATCCTGCGGGGCGAGTCGTTCCTCAGCTATGTGTGGCCGCTCGTATTCGGAACGCTGTGGGCCTCGTTCATGGCGATCCTCATCGCAGCGCCGATCTCGATCGGCATCGCGCTGTTCATCTCGCACTACGCGCCGCGCCGCCTCGCCTCGCTGCTGGGCTACATCATCGACCTGCTCGCCGCGGTGCCCTCCGTCGTCTTCGGCCTGTGGGGCGGGCTCGTCCTGGCGCCGATGCTGCAGCCCGTCTACGCGTGGCTCAACAAGAACGCCGATTGGATCCCCTTCTTCCAGGGGCAGGTCTCCTCCACCGGGAAGACGATCATGACCGCGGCGCTCGTCCTCGCCGTCATGTGCATCCCGATCATGACCGCCATCTGCCGTGAGGTCTTCCTGCAGACCCCGACGCTGCACGAGGAAGCCGCCCTCGCCCTCGGCGCGACACGCTGGGAGATGATCCGCATGGCCGTGCTCCCCTTCGCCCGCGGCGGAATGGTCTCCGCCGCCATGCTCGCCCTCGGCCGCGCTCTCGGCGAGACGATGGCCGTGACGATGGTGCTCTCGCCCTCGGCCGTGGTCAGTTTCCTCGTCCTCACCGCCACGAACCCCACGCCGATCCCCGCGAACATCGCGCTCGCCTTCCCCGAAGCGCACGGCACCGGCGTCAACACGCTGATCGCCACCGGCCTCATCCTGTTCATCGTGACCTTCGCGGTCAACGCCCTCGCACGCTGGATCGTCGCCCGCCGTGCCGAGTTCTCCGGAGCGAACTGACATGACCGTCATCACCGTCCCCGCCTCCGCATCCCTCACCTCCGGCCGCCTGCCGAAGTGGGCCCCGTGGGCCCTGCTGCTGGCATCCTTCGTCATCTCCTTCGCCGTCTTCGGCGTCGCGAGCATCGGCGAAGACCTCGCCGATTTCAACATCGTCGGCGCCTCGATCGTCGGCATCCTCATCTACATGGTGCTCGTCACCGTCACCTCGGCGATCGCCGAGAGCCGTCGCAAGGCCGTCGACCGGCTGATGACGGCGCTCGTCGCCACCGCCTTCCTCATCGCCCTGCTGCCGCTGGTCTCGCTGCTGTGGACCGTGGTCACGAACGGCCTGCACCGCTTCGACGCCGAGTTCTTCTCCTTCTCCATGCGCAACGTCGTCGGCGAGGGCGGCGGCATCGTGCACGCCATCTGGGGCACCGTGCTCATCACCCTCACCGCCGCCGTCATCTCGGTGCCGGTCGGGCTCATGACCTCGATCTACCTCGTCGAGTACGGCCGCGGCAAGCTCGCCCGCGGCATCACGTTCTTCGTCGATGTGATGACCGGCATCCCCTCGATCGTGGCGGGCCTGTTCATCTACGCCGTCTTCTCGCTGCTCTTCCGCCCCGGCATCTCCATGGGCATCATGGGCGCCCTCTCCCTCGCCGTGCTCATGACCCCGGTGGTCGTCCGCGGTAGCGAAGAGCTTCTGAAGATCGTTCCGAACGAGCTGCGCGAAGCATCCTATGCACTCGGCGTGCCGAAGTGGCTGACGATCCTCAAGGTCGTCCTGCCCACGTCGATCGCCGGCATCATGACCTCCGTCATGCTCTCGATCTCCCGCGTCATCGGCGAGACCGCACCCCTGCTGCTCACCGCCGGATTCACCATGAGCATGAACACCAACATCTTCAACGGGCAGATGATGACGCTGCCGGTGTTCGCCTACAACCAGTACATGAACCAGGGCACGAACCCCGGGGCCGCGCTCGACCGCGCCTGGGCGTCCGCCCTCACCCTGATCCTGATCGTCATGGTGCTGAACCTCGCCGCGCGTCTGATCGCCAAGTGGTTCGCCCCGAAGACCTCCGGCCGCTGAGCCGTTCCGACCCGAAAAGAGACCGCACATGTCCAAGAGCATCGAAGTCAACGACCTCAACGTCTACTACGGCGACTTCCTCGCCGTCGAAGGCGTCTCCCTCGACATCCAGCCGCGCAGCGTCACCGCGTTCATCGGTCCGTCCGGCTGCGGAAAGTCCACTTTCCTGCGCACCCTGAACCGTATGCACGAGGTCATCCCCGGTGCCCGCGTGCAGGGCGAAGTCCTCCTCGATGGCAAGGACCTCTACGGCCCCGGCGTCGACCCGGTGCTCGTCCGCCGCCAGGTGGGAATGGTCTTCCAGCGCCCGAACCCCTTCCCGACCATGTCGATCAAGGAGAACGTGCTCGCCGGGGTCAAGCTCAACAACCGCCGCATGGCCAAGAGCGACCAGGACGCGCTCGTCGAGAAGGCGCTCACCGGAGCGAACCTGTGGAACGAGGTCAAGGACCGCCTCGACCGCCCCGGCTCCGGCCTCTCGGGCGGTCAGCAGCAGCGTCTGTGCATCGCCCGTGCGATCGCCGTCTCCCCCGAGGTGATCCTCATGGACGAGCCCTGCTCGGCCCTGGACCCCATCTCGACCTATGCGATCGAAGAGCTGATCGGCGAGCTGAAGAACGAGTACACGGTCGTCATCGTCACCCACAACATGCAGCAGGCCTCGCGCGTCTCGGATCGCACCGCGTTCTTCAACATCGCGGGCACCGGCAAGCCGGGCAAGCTCATCGAGTACGACGACACCTCCACGATCTTCACGACCCCCAGCGTGCAGGCGACCGAGGACTACGTCTCCGGCCGCTTCGGCTGAGCCCGGCGGTCAGTCGCGCGGCGAGAGCAGATATCCGTTGAGCTCGGCCGTGAGAGCGGCATCGACCGGGAGCGGATGGCCGTCGATGGCGGTCACCGCGACAGCGAGGCGGACGCTGGAGACGAGCCAGGCGGCATCGGCTTCGCCGAGCGCGGATGCCGGGATCCTCTCATAGCCGGTTTCGACGCCCCGCTCGGTCAGGAATTCGAAAGCACTGAGCTGCGTCGTCCCATGCAGGATGCCGCCGCTCGGCGCCGGCGTCACGAAGCGGTCCCCGTACCGCAGGATCAATGACGCCGTCGGCGCCTCCAGGACGAATCCGTCGCTGGAGAGGAAGATCGCGTCATCGGCGGCGCGGCGGCGCGCTTCACGCAGTGCCGCCATGTTGACGGCGTACGACAGCGTCTTCGCACCGAGCAGGAGCCAGGGCGCACGTTCGGCGACATCGAGCGAATACCCTCGGTCGAGAGTGACGACACGCACGCCGGCGGCGCGCACGGCAGAGAAGTCCGAGGCCGGCCCCGTGGTGACCCAGGCGGTCGGGGTCGGACCGTGCTCCACACCTCGGCTGAGGATGAGCTTGATCGTGGCTTCCCCCGGCGGGCACTGGGCGGCGGCCATGGCGATCGCCTGCCGCCACTGCTCACGATTCGGCAGGGGAAGGTCGCACAGCCGCGCCGAGTTCGCCAGCCGCTCCAGGTGCGGGACGACCTCCTGCGGGTGCGCATCGATCACGCCGATCGTCTCGAACACCCCATCGCCGCGCTGCGTGCTCAACTCACCCACGCTGAGGGCCGGAGCTTCCGGATCGATGACCGAGAACGTCTCGGAGAAATCATCGCGCGGATCAGCGGCGTCGACGGGCGCGATGATGAGGGCGAAGCGCTGTGCCATGCGCCCGACTCTACGGGGAAGCCGGGCGGTGGGAATAGCGCGTGCCGCAGCACGTTACAATTGAGTGGCCGGGCCGCATAACCCCGGGCTCCAAATTCTGCCGCTGCGAGCGGCCTTCCGCCGAGAGGCGTTTATTGCGGCCCGGTCTTTCCCTCTCCGGGCGCGGATGCTGCGGAGGCCTCGCTCAGGCGAGATCGCCGACGCGCCAGAGGCCCGCGGCCGCCGCGAGATCGCCGGAATAGCTGTGCAGCCGTCGCGCCCGTGCAGTCAGCTCACTCGCACGCTCGGGCTCCGTCATCTCGTAGTCGTCGGCGATGTGCGTGGCGCCCGACACCTGCACGCGGCAGAATGCCGCGGCGCGTTCGAGCGCGACCGCGAAGTCCCCCTGGAAGACGCCGCGCAGGATCGTGTCGATCAGGGCGACGATCTCCTCGGGAGACGCGGGCATCGGCGCTCCGGCGATGACGGCATCGGCCGAGGCGAGCTCGTTGCGCCCGCGCTCGTAAAGCAGCGCTGAGGTGGCGGGGTCGTTGTGGATCGACAGCTGCAGCAGATACAGCCGCCACAACGCACCCGGAAGCGAGATGCCCGGGGCGCTCGCCCAGAGCTCGGCGATGTCGTCGATCCCGTGCTCGGCGGTGAAGGCGATCAGTCGCCGGGTGCTCTCCCCGCTCTCGTCGGCGCGAGCACGGGCGAGCAGAGCGGATGCTGTGGCATGAGCGACCCGTGCCGTCTCCGCCGAGTCGCGCGCGCCGACGAGCTTGTCGAAGGACGCCGAGGGGCGGCGGACGGGGCGATGGAACTGCTCGGGCATCCGTCCAGGCTACTCGCCGATCAGGCGGTCGGGATGACGATCACCGGATCGGTCGTGGGCTGTCCGTCGGGAGACCCGCCGTCCTGTTCGACCGTCACGGCAATGACGTCGCCTGCGTGCATCTCGCCTTCCAGCAGCGCGGTCGCGCTCCCGGCGTCGGGATCGAACACGCCCGCGGCGATCGGCTGCTCGCCGCGCACGAACCAGAGCTCGTAGGTCAGGCCTTCGTCGAGGTCGTCGAGGCCGTCGGTGACGAGCACCGCATTGCCCACCGTCGTGGACCAGTGCGCGGTCGCCCGGGCGCCGGATTCGAGCTCGACCGTGACCTGCTGCGCATCGGATGCCGCTTCGATCTCCTGCAGCGCGACGACGGATGCCGGGGCGGTGAGCTGTGGGAGGAGCACCGCGCTGCCGATCCCGATACCGGCGATGAGAACCACGGCTGCGGCGAGCGCGAAGAGCGCACGGTTGCGGCGCTTCGGTCGGCCGGTGGAAGAAGCGGTCTTCGAGACGGGTGCGGCGGGAGCGCCCTCCGGTTCCGCCTCCCCCTGAGCCGTCGACGCGATTTCGGCAAGAAGCGCTGCGCGCAAAGCCGGCGGCGGTGTCTCTGCGGCGGCGCTCGAGGCAAGAGCTGCAGCAGTCTCGCGGTCGTGCTCGAGCATCGCCGACCACTCGGGGTGCGCACGGAGGGCGTCCGTGAAGCGCTGATGATCAGCATCCGACAGCGCGTTCAGCGCGCGGCCGGCGGCCAACTCGGAGAATTCCTTCTCGTTCATGCGTTCACCCCCATTTCGTTGCGAAGTCTCGAGAGTCCGTCTCTCATGCGTGTCTTGATGGTTCCCAGCGGAGCGCCCGTGAGGACGGCGATCTCGCTCTGACTGTAACCGCCGTAGTAGGCGAGCACGATCGCTTCGCGCTGGGCCTCGGGCAGGGCCCCCAATGCCGCGACGACCCGTTCGCCCTCGAGGCTGAGCTCCACCTGCTCGGCGACGCTGTCATGGGCGACGCCGACATCGCGGATGCCGATGCGGATGTCGCGGTCGGTGCTCGACTGAGATGCCCGCACACGGTCCACGGCCCGCCGGTGTGCGATGGTGAGGACCCAGGTGCGTCCCTGTCCTCTGTTCGGAGCGAAGCGCCCGGCGGATTGCCAGATCTCGAGGAAGACCTCCTGCAGCACTTCTTCGCTCTGGGAGCGGTTGACGAGCACGCGCAGGATGAGCCCGAAGACACGGGCGGAGAGCAGATCGTAGAGTTCGGCGAAGGCCGTCTGATCGCCGGTGGCGACACGGATGAGGAGGTCGGCGACGGGGTCTCCCGCTGTGCCGTCCTCCGGCATCTCCACGCCGTCGATCACCATCTCCACAAGCATGCCGCATCATCTCCCTCGGGCGCGCGCACGCGCCGGTTCGTGGATCATCCGAACGTGAACGAGTAGGCCTGGATGCCGGCGGGCACCTCGACGGTGATCGTTCCGTCGCCGAGGGAGTCCTGGGAGAGGAGTTCATAGGACCGCGGTGCTCCGTCGACGGCGATCCTCCGTGTCTCGCCGTCGTCGCCCGTGACGACGATCTCGCCGCTTCCCGCCAGCACCATCCGCACCTCCGCGGCACGGTAGTTCAGCTGGATTCGGCCGGATGCCGCGGTCGGTTCCGCGTACTGGGTGGCGATCTCCCATCGCCCCTCCAGCGCGAAGGCATCAATGGCGAGCTCATCGGGGAAGCCGAAGTCGCCCGTGCCGGCACGGTATCCGTCGTCGCCGCCGTAGTTGACGTCCTTCGACGAGCCGAGGAAGGTCTCGCGGGTCAGCGTTCCCCTCTCGGGTGTCTCATCGACGACATCGGTGGAGGAAGGAAGGTCGACCGTCGCGTCGGCATCCTGCAGGAGCTCCCGGATCATCTTCTCGGTCGCTGCGTAATTGCCCTCTCCGAAGGAGATGTGGCGCACGACTCCTTCGGCGTCGATCAGGTAGTGGGCGGGCCAGTAGCGGTTGCGGTAATTGGTCCAGGTCGAGAGCTGATTGTCGAGCGCGACGGGGTATTCGATGCCAAAGTCCCGGATGCCGGATGCGACGTTTCCGGCGTCCTTCTCGAAGGCGTACTCGGGCGAGTGGATGCCGATGACCTGGAGCCCCGCGTCGCGATAGGCCTCATCCCAGGCGACGACGTGCGGGATGGAGCGCTGACAGTTGATGCACGAGTACGCCCAGAAGTCGATGAGCACCACCTGTCCGCGCAGCTCGTCGAGATCGATGCCCGCGCCATCGGATGTATTCAGCCACTGCTCGATCCCCCGGATGCTCGGGGCCGTGCCGCAGGCTTCGAGCTCCTCGGCACCATTCGTGCAATTCGACAGTTCACGGTTCTCATCCGTGACGAGGCCACCGAGATCCAGCGCATCCGCCTGCTTGTCGGCGAGATCTTCCTGAATACCCGCGGTGTAGTCCGGGAGAAGCCTTTGCAGCATCTGCGGAACGTTGAAGACGAGCCCCACGGCGAGCAGGATCATCGCGATGCCCGCCGTGATGCGCAGACCCCGCTCACGACTGCGGAAGGCACGGATGCGCTCGACGAGACCGCGTCCGGCGAGCGCGAAGACGAGCAAGGGGATCGCGACGCCGATCGCGAACGACACCGTCAGAAGGACGGTGCCGACGCCGATCTGACCTGTCGCCCCCGCCACGATGATCGCGGCCAGTACGGGGCCGGCGCAGGGCACGAATACGGCTCCGAGGGCGAGGCCGACGCCGAAGCCCGTCCCGCGGTTCTGCACCTCTCTCCGCGGCAACCACTGGAACGGCTTCTCCAGCAACTGCTCGAACCGCGGGATGAGAAGGCCGACGCCGATCACGATCAGCACGATGATCCCCGCCCAGCGGAGGATGTCCTGCGGCAGATTGAGCAGGCCCAGCACGATCGATCCGAGCAGCGTCACCAGCGTGAAGCTGAACACCAGGCCCGCGATCACCAGATAGGGGCGGCTGCGCCGGGCTGGCAATGCCTCGCCGTCGAAGCGCGCGGACTGCGCGCCTCCCGTGAGGAAGATGACCGGGAGCACCGGCAGGATGCACGGCGAGATTCCCGTGATGAGACCGCCGAGCAGTCCGATGATGATGAGGTCCATGTCCTCGCCTTCCGTCACACGGTCATTCGCTCCCGGAGGTCGAATCGGATTGCCGAGAAGTTTTTTCGTCGAGTTCCCATCCGATCGATCGGGGGTTCCGAAGAATCATCGACGCCGCGGGAATTCCGCGGCTGCAAGCATCCGGAGGTAGACATGTTCAGCACCAAGAAGAAGATCACCGCAGCTCTGTCGCTCGGCTTCGCGAGCGTTCTCGTGCTGTCGGGTTGTTCCATGAGCGGCGACACCGCCGAGGAGCCGATGGACTCCACGATGCCGGAGGCCTCGGAAGAGGCCACCGACATGATGGACCCGGCGGCGAACCTCGTCGGCCCCGGCTGTGAGGCGTACGCCGAGACCGTCCCGGAGGGCGACGGATCGATCATGGGGATGTCCCAGGACCCGGTCGCCGTCGCGGCATCCAACAACCCGCTGCTCACCACGCTCGTCGCGGCCGTCAGCGGCCAGCTCAACCCCGACGTCAACCTCGTCGACACGCTCAACGGTGACGAGTTCACCGTCTTCGCCCCCGTCGATGACGCCTTCGGGAAGATCGACGCAGCCACGATCGAGTCGCTGAAGACCGACACCGAGACGCTGTCGTCGATCCTCACCTACCACGTCGTTCCCGGCCAGATCGAGCCCGCCGACATCGCCGGCACGCACACCACCGTGCAGGGTGCAGATGTCGAGGTCACCGGTTCGGGCGAGGAGTGGATGGTCAACGACTCGATGGTCATCTGCGGCGGCGTCCAGACCGCCAACGCCACCGTTTACCTCATCGACACGGTCCTGATGCCGCCGGCAGAGTAAACACGCAGGCTCCCATACGGGACGCCACGGCTTCGGCCGGCGGCGTCCCGTTCTGCGTTGCCATGACTAGGCTGTGCGCATGACCTGGGCGCTGGCACTCGACCTGCTGGGAACGTTCTTCTTCGCCATCTCCGGCAGCCTGCTGGCGGCCCACCGCGGCTATGACATCGTCGGATCGCTGCTGCTCGGCAGCCTCACGGGGCTCGGCGGCGGAGTCATCCGCGACCTCATCATCGGCACACCGCCCGTCGCGTTCGACAAGCCGATCCACCTCATCGCCCCCGTCGCCGCGGCCATCCTCGTCTTCTTCTTCGCGCACCGCAGCGAACGCTACTCCCGGCCGCTGCTGATCTTCGACGCCGGCGGGCTGGCGCTGTTCTGCACCACCGGCACGATCAAAGCCCTCGAGAGCGGAATGAACCCCGTCGCCGCTGTGCTGCTCGGGGTCACCACCGGTGTGGGCGGCGGCCTGCTGCGGGATGTCGTCGCCAACCGCGACCCGCAGCTGTTCACCTCCGACGACCTCTACGCCGTCCCCGCGTTCCTCGGGGCGATCATCGTCGCAACCATCTGGCTCACCCCGCTCGCCAACGTGTTCTCAGCGCTCATCGGGGCCGTCGTCGTCTTCGTGTTCCGCGTGCTGTCGCTGCGCTTCCGCTGGCACATCCCCCACGCCCACGGCCGGGCGGGCGCGAGCGGGCATGATCTCCGGCTAGACTGAACGTGCGGGCCTCTAGCTCAGTTGGCAGAGCATCGGACTTCAACAAAATAGGAGCGCCCCGGGGGAAACCTCGGGGATGACACCACTCAAAGTCGGGGAACCCTTCCTGGTAAACCAGATGGCAATCCCGAGCCAAGCCGGACGCGAGTCCGGAAGGTGTAGAGACTGGACGGGTGGCACCTAAAGCGAAAGCTACGGTGAAGGGACAGTCCAGACCACGAACGTCTCCGGACGGCGGTGAAAACCGAAGTGGTATGTTAATCCGCGGGTCATGGGTTCGAGCCCCATGGGGCCCACCGCATAAGACGTCAGTGCTTGGCGTTACGGTGCTCGCATGAAGATGTGCGGCACCTGTTCTCAGAAAAAATCCTTCTCCGAATTCAATCGGCAAACCTCGCGCCCTGATGGCTTGCAAGAGGTTTGCCGTAGTTGCAACAGGGCCTCTTCCCGTGCCTATCATCAGCAGAATCGTGAGCACCATCTGCGCGTAATTCGCGCTCGAACGTCAGCGCAGCGCCGGCGGAACCTGGACTACGTCTTTACGCATCTCCAATCACATTCCTGCGTCGACTGCAGTAACGCAGACATACGCGTGCTCGATTTCGATCACCGCCCCGGACAGACGAAACGTGCCGCAGTCATGACACTTGTCCACGACGGATACAGTCTGCAGGCTGTATCCGCAGAGATAGAAAAATGCGATGTGCGATGCCGCAACTGTCACGCGATCATCACCTATGAGCGAGCAGGCTCGACCTGGCGACTCACCGCTGTTTCTTCATCTGCTGCAGCTGCGCGCATCGAGCTATAGCAGTTTCCGTCACCGCGGAACGTCGAGCAGACGCTCTTCCCCGGTCGGGACGGCTTCGACGGCGCCGGCGGATGCCGCGGCGATATCCGTGCGTAGAAGCGGCACCGATTCCGGTGACGCCCACACCGCGAACGATGCGCGTGCCGCGTAGTCGGGCTCTCCGAGCACGGCGTCGTTGTTGCGAACCCAGTCGCGCAGCAGGTTGTCGAAACGGCCCGCATCCGCATGATCGACCGAGACGATGACCTCGGCGAGAACACGGCGATCCACGAGGCGCGCCAGATCCAGCGTCTCGGAGACCGCCGAGGAGTAGGCGCGAACGAGCCCGCCCGCGCCGAGCTTGATGCCTCCGAAGTAGCGCGTGACGACCGCCACGACATCCGTCAGCTCGCGGCGCCGCAGCACCTCCAGCATCGGCACCCCGGCCGTTCCCGAGGGTTCGCCGTCATCCGAGGAGCGCGCCCGGTCGCCGAGCGCCCCCGTCACCTGCGCAGAGCAGTTGTGCCGGGCATCCCAGTACTGCTTCTTGATCGCCGCGATCACCGCATCCGCGTCCTCCGGCGAGGACACCGGCGCGACGTGGGTGATGAAACGGGACTTCTTGATGACGAGCTCATGATCAACGGCTGCGGCGATCGTCGCCGGATGCACCCTCATGCCGTCAGCTCGATCAGCGTGCGCACGGTGCGCAGATTGCGAGCCGTCCCCGGTGTGCGCAGAGCACCATCGAGCACGGCCTTCGTGAGCTTGGTGCGCCCGACTCCACCATCGCCGTAGTCGATCCACAGATCCCGCCCGATCAACGCGATCCTCTCCCCCGCGAGCAGCCGACCCTCGAGCGCACCCGAAGCCCCCTCGGCGGCGACGGACTCGAGGAACATCGCGTGCACGGACTTCTCCCCGCCGTCGCGGAACGGCGATGTCGACTCAGAAGCGACGAGCTCCTCATGCGTACGCGCGATGACCGGAGTGTCGACATCGAACTCCCGTTCGATGACTTCGCGCACGCGTGCACAGGCCGCCGTGGCATCCGCCGGCGAATCACAGATGATGTTCCCGCTGGCGATGTACGTCGAGACACCCGTCAAGCCGCTTTCGACCCCCAGAACCGCGCGGAGCTTCGCCATCGGCACGAGGTTGCGTCCGGAGACGTTCACGGCGCGCAGCAGCAGGACGCTCCGGCTCATGACGATTCCTCGATGGATTCGTCATGCAGATCGACGAGGAGAAGAGCGCTGGTCATGCTTCGAGCGTACGCCGTGCGCGGGAACGACGAAGGGGATCCGGTTTCCCGGATCCCCTTCTCATGAGCCGCTTGTCAGAATCGAACTGACGACCTTTTCATTACGAGTGAAATGCTCTGCCGACTGAGCTAAAGCGGCGTGCGACGCGTTAGCGGCACGATCAATAATATTACCCTGTCGACGCCGTAATGCGAAATCAGTCGCACATGAGGTCACCATCGGGACTGATGCCGTCGATGAGATACCTCTCCACGGCCTCGTCGACGCAGACGTTCCCCTTGTTGTAACCGGTGTGCCCCTCTCCCACGCGGGTGATGAGGATGCCGCCCTCCAGCTGCTCGGCGAGCGCCACCGACCACTCGTAGGGAGTCGCCGGGTCATTGGTCGTGCCGATGACGAGAATCTCGCCGGCTCCGGCCGCATGGATCTCATCGCGGGTTCCCGTCGGCGGAGTCGACCAGACCGCGCAGGTGTCGGGGCCGCTCCAATACGGAGCGATCGTCGGCGCGCCCTCTTCGATCCTCTTCATCGCCGCATCTTCGGCCGCGGTGTCATCCTCCAACGGATAGTCCACGCAGTTGTAGGCGAGGAACGCCTCCGTCGAGTTGTCGAGGTACACGCCGTCCTCACGCCCGTTATAGGCATCGGCGAGGTAGAAGGCGATGTACGGGTCGCCCTGCAGCACGCCCTCGAGCCCCTGCGTGAGGATCGTCCAGTTGTCCTGCGAGTACAGCGTCACGATGATCGCCGTCATGAGCGAGTCCGCGCCGAGCATCCGGCCGTCGCCGTTCTTCAAGGGGCTGCGCTCCACACTCGCCAGCAGCGCGCCGAGATCGGCCATGGCCTCATCGACCGTGCCATTGAACGGGCACGCGCCGGAATCGAGGCAGTCCTCCATATACGCGCGCAGCGCCGACTCGAAGCCGAGAGCCTGCGTCGTGCCGACCTCGAGACCGGGAACGGAAGGATCGATCGCGCCATCGAGCACGAGGCGCCCGGCCTTCTCGGGGTACAGGTTCGCGTAGGTGGCGCCGAGGAATGTGCCGTAGGAGAACCCGAGGTAGTTCAGCTCATCATCGCCCAGGACCGCACGCAGCAGATCCATATCGCGGGCGGAGTTCACCGTTGTGATGAACGGCAGAATGCCGTCGCTGTTCGCCTCGCAGGCCTCAGCGAACGCCTGATTGCGCTCCGTGAGCTCGGCCTCCCACTCGTCGCTGCCCCGCGGAGCCTCCGGGATGTCGTAGAGGTGCACATCCATCTCGGCGGCAACGAAGCAGCGCACGGCCGTCGACGACCCCACACCGCGCGGATCGAAGCCGATCACGTCGTAGTTGTCGATCAGATCCTGCCCGACGGCGTAGCCGAGGCTGTCGAGGATGAAATCTCGTCCGCTGCCGCCCGGGCCACCGGGGTTGGTCAGCAGTGACCCGATGGGAGACCCCGTCGCCTGGTGCCTGACGACGGCCAGTTCGATCTCGCCGTCGGCGGGGTTCTCCCAATCCAGTGGCGCCGTCACCATCGTGCAGTCGAAGCCGACCCCGCCGCCATCACAGCTCGTCCACTCGAGCGTCTGGGAGTAGAACGGCAAGAGATCAGCCGCGACCCCCGCGGTGTCGGGCGCCTTCGTCGTGGAGGGCGCGGGCTGCGCCTGCTCGGGGATCGCCGCGTAAAGGCAACCGCTGAGGGTGACCGTGGCCACCGCCAGACCGGCGATCATGGGGATGAGGCGTCGTCCGCGGGACGTCTTTCGCATGGTCACGGTTTCCTCCCGCTCGCGACGGTCACGAGCAAACTCTCGAGCGCGAGCGTCGGAGCGACGTTGCGCTCCAGGGACTCGCGGGTATCGGCCAGATGATCGAGCACGATCAGCGTTCGATCGACGGGCCAGGCTGCGGCCAACGCCGCAAGGTCGGTGTTCAGCTCACGGTTGATCAGATCGTCTCCGCGGCCGTACTGCAGCATCATGACGTCGCGGAACAGCGACTGCAGATCGGTGAGCACACGGTCGATCCCGTCCCGAAGGCTGCGCGTCGCGCGCTTCTTCTGGTCGTCTTCCAACGCTGAGATCTGTGAGCGGACGGCCGGGGGCACGGCCTGTCCCTCGGCGATGCCCACCGTGCGCAGCAGTGACGCGCGTTCGGCGGCATCTCGCTCGGCGGTCAGGGCCTTCGCGTCATCGGTCGCCGCCTGGATGATCTCCCCCGCCGTCTCCACCGCGGTGCCGACGCCGCGGACATCGAGCACTGCGCGCAGGGTCGTCGCCCGGCGGCGGCGCGCCGCCTCATCCGTCGCCAAGCGCTGCGCCATACCGATGTGCCGCTGAGCGTGGCGCGCCGCCTGCTCGGCGATCCCCGGTTCGGCGCCCGTGCGCTGCACGATGAGCCGTGCGACATCGTCGACGTCGGGCTCGCGCAGGCGCAGCGGCCGCACGCGGGAGCGGATCGTCGGGAGGAGATCTGCTTCGCTCGGCGCGCACAGCACCCACACCGTGCGCTCCGGCGGCTCCTCCAGCGCCTTGAGCAGCACGTTCGACGTGCGCTCGACCATGCGATCGGCGTCTTCGACGACGATCACGCGGTACCGGCCCGCCGAAGGGGCGAAATACGATCGCTCGACCAGCGCACGGGCCTCTTTGATCGTGATGATGACCTTATCGGTGCGCAGAGCCGTGACATCGGGGTGCGTACCTGCGAGGACCTGGCGCATGGTGTGCTCGTCATCGGGCCCGGAGGCGATGAGAGCCGCCGCGAAGGCATGCGCGAGCGTCGAACGCCCCGATCCGGGCGGCCCGGTGATCAACCATGCGTGCGACAGCGCCGCAGGATCAGCGGCCGCATCGCGCAGCGTCTCGACCGCGGCATCCTGCCCCCAGACATCCGTCCACGGGAAGGGGGCGAGCGTGACGGTCATGTACTCAGCCTAACCGGCGCCGCCGACAGCGCCCGTGCCCACTCGTCAGATCAGGTCGGCGACCCGGGACCGGATCGCCGCGGAGATATCCTCGACGGATGCCGCGGCATCCAGAACCAGGAACCGCTCCGGCTCCGCATCCGCCAGCTTCCGGAAGGCATCCCGGACCCGCACGTGGAAGTCGAGCTTCTCCGCCTCGAGCCGGTCGAAGGGCTTGTCGGCCGCGTCCAGGCGCAACCGCGCCGCCGCGGGATCCAAGTCCAGCAGCACCGTCAGATCCGGCAGAGCCCCCTCGGCCGCCCACAGCGACAGGGCGCGGACCTCGTCCGCGTCCAGCACCCGTCCAGCGCCCTGATAGGCCACGGAGGAATCGAGGTAGCGATCCTGCAGCACGACCTCCCCGCGCTCCAGCGCCGGCATCACGACCGTCGCGACGTGGTGCGCACGGTCCGCGGCGTACAGCAACGCCTCGGCGCGCGGCGCGATGTCCCCCCGGTGATGCAGGACGATGTCGCGGATCAGCTGACCGACCTCGCTGCCGCCCGGCTCGCGCGTGCGCACGACCGTTCGGCCCGTCTCGCCGAGCCATGCTTCCAGCAGCTGAGCCTGCGTCGTCTTCCCCGAGCCATCGCCGCCCTCGAGCGTGATCCAGAGTCCCGGGCGCTCGGTCACGAAGCGGCTGCCTTCTTCGCCGCAGCATTGGCCGCACGCGTCGCCGCAGCCTTCTTCGCCGCAGCCGACCGCGCTGCAGCCTTCTCCTCGTCGGTCTTGGGCGCCGCCTTCTTCGCGGGAGCCTTCTTCGCCGCGGGCTTCTTCGCCGCCGTCTTCTTGGCAGGAGCCTTCTTCGCGCCGCGCTTGGGGGCGGGCCCCTTGGCTCGCTTATCGGCGAGCATTTGAACGGCGATCTCGAACGTGATGTCCTCGGGCTTCTGGCCGCGCGGAATCGTGACGTTCGTCTCACCGTCGGTGACATACGCACCGAAGCGGCCATCGCGAATGCGGATCGGCTTGCCGCTGACCGGATCGGCCTCGAACTCCGCGAGCGCGCTGGAGGCCCGACGCGAACCGGCACCGTACTTCGGCTGCTTGTAGATCTCCAGCGCCTGTTCGAGGGTGACGTCGAAGATCTGCTGCTCGCTCTCCAGCGAACGCGAATCCGTGCCCTTCTTCAGGTACGGACCGTACCGGCCGTTCTGCGCCGTGATCTCGTCATTCGTCTCCGGATCCGTGCCGACGACGCGCGGCAGGCTCAGCAGCTGCAGCGCCGTTTCGAGGTCGACAGTCTCGACGGACATCGAACGGAACAGCGATCCGGTGCGCGGCTTGGGCGCGTCCTTCTTCGCCGTCTTCTTCTTCGGCTTCTCGATGACCTCACCGGTCGCCGCGTCGACGTCGACCGGCTCCTCCGGCAGGTTCTCCTGCACATAGGGTCCGTAACGGCCGTCCTTCACGACGATCTCCCGGCCGTTCTCCGGGTTCGTGCCGAGGACACGATCACCGGCGACCGGCGCGTCGATCAGTTCGAGGGCCTTCTCCGGCGTGAGCTCATCGGGCGCGAGCTCTTCCGGGACGTTGACGATGCGGCCGCGCTCATCGGGCTTGGCCGGGTCGATGACCTCGAGGTAGGGACCGTACTTGCCGAACCGGAGCGTTGCGTTGTCGGTGATCTTCGTCGAGTTCAGCGCGCGCGCATCGATCTCGCCGAGGTTGTCGACGATCTGACGCAGACCGGTGTGCTCATCGGAGCCGAAGTAGAACGACGTCAACCATTCGACGCGCTTCTGCTCCCCCGTGGCGATCGCATCGAGGTCGTCCTCGAGCGCCGCGGTGAAGTCGTAGTCGATCAGGTCGGTGAAGTGCTCCTCGAGCAGACGCACGACGCTGAACGCCATCCACGTCGGCACGAGCGCCTGACCGCGCTTGGTCGCATAGCCGCGATCGATCACGGTGCCGATGATGCTGGCGAACGTCGAGGGACGGCCGATCCCCCGCTCCTCCAGAGCCTTCACGAGCGAGGCCTCGGTGAAGCGCGGCTTCGGGCTGGTCTTATGGCCCTTCGGCTCAGCATCCGACATCGTGAGCTCATCGCCGACGGCGACAGCCGGCAGCGACTGGTTGGAGTCGGCATCGGCATCGGCGCGCTTCTCATCGCGCCCCTCTTCATAGGCTTCGAGGAAGCCCTTGAAGGTGTAGACGGTTCCGGATGCTGTGAACTCGGCGTTCTGCCCTGCGGCATCCACCGACAGCGTCACGGTCGTCGTCTCGTATTTGGCATCGGACATCTGGCTCGCGACCGTGCGCTTCCAGATGAGGTCGTACAGGCGCAGCTCTTCACGATCGAGCTCGCCCGACACCGATGCGGGCTTGCGGAAGTTGTCGCCCGAGGGACGGATCGCCTCGTGCGCCTCCTGCGCGTTCTTGCTCTTGGATTTGTATACCCGGGGCTTCAGCGGAACCGCGTTGTCGCCGTAGAGCGCCACGGCCTGACTGCGCGCGGCCTGAACGGCCTGGGTGCTCAGCGCGACCGAGTCGGTACGCATATACGTGATGAAACCCTTTTCGTACAGACGCTGAGCGACGCTCATGGCCTGCTTGGCACTCATCGACAGCTTGCGCCCGGCTTCCTGCTGCATCGTCGACGTTGTGAAGGGCGCGTAGGGACTGCGTGTTCCCGGCTTGGCCTCGACCTTGGTGACGGTGCCGGCGCCGACGGCGTCGACGGCATGCGCAAGAGCTGTGGCCTTCCCCTCGTCGAGGACGACGACGGCCTTCTTGAGCTTTCCGGTGTCATCGAAGTCGGTCCCTCGAGCGAGCTGTCCGCCGTCGACGCGGACGAGACGCACGCCGAAGGCACTGCCTGCCGCTGCGGACGCGGTGACGTCCCAGTAGTCGGCTGAGACGAACGCCATGCGCTCGCGCTCGCGCTCCACGATCATGCGGGTGGCTGCGGACTGCACACGCCCGGCCGAAAGCCCCGTCTTGACCTTGTACCAGAGCACCGGCGAGACGTCCCAGCCGTAGAGGCGGTCGAGGATGCGTCGTGTCTCCTGCGCGTCGACGAGCGCGAGATCGAGCTCACGCGTATTGCCGATCGCCGCTTGGATGGCGTCCTTCGTGATCTCGTGGAAGACCATCCGCTTGACCGGGACCTTCGGCTTCAGCGTCTCGAGCAGATGCCAGGCGATCGCCTCGCCCTCGCGGTCACCATCAGTGGCGAGCAGGACTTCGTCGGCGGTCTTCAGCGCACGCTTGAGCTCGGCCACCGTCTTCGTCTTGCGATCGGAGACGACGTAGTACGGGTCGAAGCCGTTGTCGATGTCGATCGAGTACTTCCCGTACGCGGCTTTGTCAGCCGCGGGGATGTCCTTCTTGTCTGCGAGGTCACGGATATGACCGACAGAGCTGAGCACCTCGTAGCCATCGCCGAGGTACCCCTGAATCGACCGCATCTTCGTCGGCGACTCGACGATGACGAGCTTCTTGCCTTCAGTCAAGGGTGCGTCCTTTCTTCGAAGCACACCATACACACCACGGTGGTGGTGAGCTCACAGCGGAGCTGTGCGTGCAGTCTCGGGTATATGCCGTCAGAATCCCTCGGGTGGCCCCTGAAGGGCGCGGGAGACGGCTACAAGACCAGCGTACGCCGAATGAACCCGAGAGGCGGTCAGTCGCTCTCGGGAGCGGATTCGTCAGCCTCGGCGGCGGGTTCGTCGCTCTCCGCGACGTCGCTCGCGACGGCCGAGGCGTCGCTCTTGATCGCAGAGATCTCGAACTCGAGCGTGATCCGATCGGAGATCAGCACACCGCCGGTGTCGAGCGGCATGTTCCACTCGAGGCCGTAGTCGCGGCGCTCCAGACGACGCGTTCCCTCGAAGCCGGCACGGAGAATCCCGAAGGAGTCTTCCTGCACACCGGTGACGGCCAGAGGGATCATGATCTGACGGGTGACGTCGCGGATGGTGAGGTCGCCGATCACGGCGATCGCGTTCTCGTCGACCTCTTCGATGCTCGTGCTGACGAACGTGATCGACGGCCACTTCTCTGCGTTGAAGAAGTCTGCGCTGCACAGGTGCTCGTCACGCTTGGTGTTACGCGTGTCGATGCTGGCGACGCTCAGGCTGACGACCGCGGAGGAAGCGGTGGGGTCATCGACGTCGACCTTCAGCTTTCCCTTGATCTCGTTGAACGAGCCGCGCACCGATGTGATCATCGCGTGGCGCGCAGAGAAACCGATCCGCGTGTGGTCCGGGTCGATTTCCCAATGCCCGTTTACTTTTTCCCGATCAACCATCAGAACTCCCCGTATGAAAACGACACGGCGATACTGGCATCGCACGTGTCCGCAACCGTGTAAGTCTACCAAGTCCGTCGGGCGCTTCCCTCCGTCACCCGGGAGCAGGCGCCGCCCGAGCCCGGGAGCCGGCAGCGAGGACCCCGAAAGCGACACGCACCTCGACCGTTGCGGTGACCCCCACGAGCACGCAGGAGGTGAGCCGGGCGGCGGATGCCGCTGCCACCCGCGCGGCAAGCGCACACGGTTCCTCCGCAGTGATGACGGCTCCGGAGGCGGCATCCGCCGCGGCCAGCGCCGCCGCATCCGCCGCCCCCGCTGCGCGCTGAGCGGTCACAGCCGCCCCGCCGAAGCCGGCGAGGCCCATCGTCAGCGTCGCGGAGACCGCCAGCACGCCTGCGGCGAGCGCCGTCCCCGCCATCAGAGCCCGCCGGACAACGCGCAGCTCGACGCCGACAGCGGGATTCTGATCAGCGCGCCGATGCGAGCATCGACCTGCGCGCTCGCGCAGATGAGTTCGCCGCGGGTGTGGCCCGACATGTGCGCGGAGGGCACGGCCGCGGCGACGACGGCCTGGGCTGAGGCCGCGCTCTCCCCGCGCCCCAGCAGCCGGGCGGCATCCGCCACCGCATCCTGCAACGCCACCTGCTGGGCCGCCGCACCGAGCACGCTCGCCCCCAGGAGCAGAGTGATCACAACCGCCGGCAGCGCGAGCGCGAGCTCCGCGGCGACGGAACCGCGCTCATCCGCGCAGAGCCGACGCATATCAGGAGACGGTCAGTGCGCGACGCACGAGATCGGTGAGGATCCCGCGCACCTCATCGGACCGCATGATGACGACGAGGAGGCCCGCGAAGGCGACTGCCGCCATCGTGGTTATCGCATACTCTGCGGTCGCCGCGCCTGCCTCATCGGAGAAGAGCGTGATGGCCCGGCGCCGGGTCAGCGGTGGGAGCGTGTTCATGTGTTCCTTCTTTCTTCTGGCCGCCGTCAGACCGGCAGCGGGGTCGAGGTGAGCACGGAGATCATGAGTGGGGCGACGCCCAGCAGCAGGAACGCGGGCAGCGTGCACACGCCCAGCGGGATGAGCAGCTGGGATGAGAGCTTCGCGGCGCGAAGCCGGCCGGCGACGCGGGACTCGTGGCGCTCGAGTGCGGCCGCGGCGCGCAGCAGCTCTCCGGCCGGAACACCGGCTGCGCGCGAGAGCCGCAGTACGTCGTCGGTACGGTCGCCGCAGAGCCGATCAGCCGCTGCACTGTCGCCGATGAGCCGGAGCGTGCGCTCGATGGATGCACCGCCGGAGACTCCGACGGCGACGAGCTCGGCGTGCATTCCGGGGGTCCCGGGATCGGGCTGCGCTCGACGCAGCAGACGACGGGTCCACAGCCGCGCCGCGAGGACGAGGAGCAGACCCGCGACCAGGCAGGCTGTGCCGATGGGCTGTGTGACGAGCACACCGAGCGTGTCGAATCCGAGGGCGAATCCGAGCAGGAGCCCGGCCAACGGCATCCAGAGCAGCAGCCGTGCCGTACCGGCGGGCTCGGCGAGCGCGATGCGCACATCGTCGGCGGCGCTGGCTGTGTCGCGCATCGTCTCGGCGAGCGAGCGCAGCACCTCGGCGAGCGGCGCCCCGACCGTCGTGGCGATCTCCCAGGCAGCCGCGACATCGCACCACGCACCGCCCTCCTCCTCGATCGCCAGAGAAAGGGGTGCACCGGCATCGCACCGCGAGACCACGCGCTCGGCGTGCGGGTCTCCCGACTCAGCGAGGTGCCTCCAGGCCGCCGCAGGCGCCGCACCTGCTTGCAGCAGCACAGCGAGGGTGCGCACGGCCACCGCCGCGGCCTCGGCTGTGGCGGGCAGTTCGCGCTGATTCACCATGGCTGAACGTCCTCGATCGCCAGACGGTCATCGCGCAGGACGAGACGACCGGCCTGGGCGATGCGGCGCACGCCATCGGCCCCGCGAGCCAAGTGGACCACGATCGTGAAAGCGCTCACCGCCTGACGGGCGAGCGCCGTGGCATCCATACCCGCTAACGCCCCGAGCGCCTCCAGACGCGCGGGGACATCCACAAGACCGCTGGCATGCAGTGTGCCGGCGCCGCCGTCATGACCGGTGTTCAGCGCCGAGAGCAGCTCGCGCACCTCTTCACCGCGGCATTCCCCGACGACGAGCCGGTCAGGGCGCATTCTCAATGATTCGCGCACCAGACGGGCGAGGGTGATCGATCCTGCCCCTTCGAGATTCGCCTGACGCGCTTCGAGGGCGACGTGATGAGGATGCCCGGGGCGGAGCTCCGCGACATCCTCGATCGTGACGATGCGCTCCGTGGGAGGCACCGTTCGCAGGAGCGCCGCGAGAAGAGTCGTCTTGCCGGTGCCCGTCCCTCCGGTGAGCAGGATGTTCGCGCGCTCGGCGACGAGCGTCTCCAGCCAGATGCGCTGGCGGGCGTCGAAGGTGCCGAGCGCGGCGAGAGCTTCGAGATCATCGGCATCGACCCGCGGGATGCGCACGGAGATGGCGGTGCCGGCGGTGGACACCGGAGCGAGCACGGCATGGACCCGAACCCCGGAAGCGAGACGCACATCGACGCACGGCGACTGGTCATCGAGGTGCCGACCCCCGGCACCGATCAGCGCGACGGCCAAGTCGCGCACCTCCCTCTCGGATGCCGTCCATCCGTGGATGCGCTCGACGCCCTCTCCGCGATCGACGAAAAGCCCCTCGGAACCGTTGACGAAGACGTCGGTGACCATCGGATCGGCGCAGTGCTCGGCGATCGGCCCGAACGCCGGGTCGAGATCCGCGGTGCGCGCACCGCCGGGCGCGATGCGGATGCTCTCGCGGGGCTGGATGATGAAGGGCGTCGTCATGCCACGAAAGTAGGCGCCGCAGCATCCGCGGTCAGATCGGATCCGTGCGCCCTGTGAGCAACTCCATGCGCGAGCGAGACGTGCAGAAAGACTCGCGGCGGTCCTCGTCGAAGACGATGAAGGCGGCACCTCACGGGGGGAATGAGGTGCCGCCATAGGCACGCCCCGTCCGGGGGAGGATGAGCGTGCCCAGGCCGGAAAGAGAATTTCGGCTGTCGTCGAGTGTACGCAAGCCGCCCCGCCCTGCAAAACCCATCCGACTACCGACTTTCGGCAGTATTGACGAAAACGCCCGAAGGCTAGATTCGCCCTCACGGTCGTGTTCCCTGCGCGACCATGTCCCGCCGCAAAGGAGCGCGTGCCAATG
>NZ_CANROA010000015.1 GCF_947632095.1 uncultured Microbacterium sp.
CCTGGCCCCATCGTATAGCGGCCTAGTACGCCGCCCTCTCACGGCGGTAACGCGGGTTCGAATCCCGCTGGGGTCACAACAGAAAAATAGCCCCCGATCCCTTGGAAACACTGGGATCGGGGGCTTTTTCGTTTCTACGCGACATCCCTCCAGAGCGGGTCGTCGTCCGGATTTGGACACGTTTTGGACACACGCCGCGAGAAGTCTGTGTCCTCGGACATGGCTCGCACACGGTTATCGAGGCGAATCGCCACGTCGTCGAGGTCATCTTCGAAGAGGTCTGCGTACACGTCTAGGGTCACTGACGCCTTCTCGTGCCCAAGCGCGCGCTGGAGAGCCTTCACATTCGCGCCCTCCGAGATCGCGAGGCTCGCATAGCTATGACGCAGTTCGTGCGGTCGCACGTCACCGAGGGGCTTCGGGGGAATCTCATCCCGCTCGGCAGCAGTCTTCGCTGCTAGGGCATCAAGCTCTGCCACAGCGGGTGTGAGCCAGCCTCGGCGGAAGCTTGCGTTGCGGAGCCACGTTCGCGTGCGCACGCCGACGAAGAGCGGTTCCTGTTCCAGCACCCGGATGGCGTCGCGAAGAATCTCTGCCTGGCGAGGGGCTTTCGCAAGCTGCTTCTCTAAGCTCGCGATACGTGCAGGGATGCGCTCGACGTTCAACTCCAGACCCTCGATGCGAGGAAGGTTGCTCAACGTCTTCGTAGCGACTGCGATGCGTGCCTCGACAGGCTCGGTAGGCATTCCGGCTGCCCTACGCGCTTCGCGGTCGGCTTCAAGTCCGGCGATGCGGTCGGTGAGCGTTGTAACCTTCCCTCGCACCTCCGCGAGCCGTGCAGACAACAACACACCCCGCTCACGGACACGCTCAAGCTCGGTGCTCTTCGCGTCGAGCAGCGCAAGCTGATTCTTGAGGCGTGCACCATCGACGGCAAGCTCTTCCCGGCGGCGCACGACGTGGACTCGGAGAAGGTCGACCAAGAACCCTGGAATAGGGACGTTTCGCACGGCGTACGACTTCGGGACGCCCTCGGTGGGAACACCGTCGACCAGAACGACAGTGTGCTCGATCGTGAGGCGTCGCCCCTTGAGGTCGATGTCGCGGATGCGTAACCCCGCAAGCTCACTCCACCGCAGACCGGTGTACGCGAGGAACGGGACTATGAGGTCATAACCGTGCTCGGCACCGTCATTCGTGCGCCCAACGATGTCATAGAGCGCGGCGACCTGATCGTCGGTGAGATAGCGCTTGGGACGTTTGACGATGCGTGGCTGTTTGACCTTGGCAGCAGGGTTTGTGTGGATGCGGTTGTGCTCGATGGCGTATTCGAAGATTCCGCGTAACACGGATACGTGCTTACGCACCGTCTCCGCTTCGCCACCAAGCGAGCGAATCCACTCATGTACGTCACCGCGCGTGACAGCGCCGATGCGGTGGTCACCAAGGTCGGGAATGATGCGCTTGCGAACGACGCCCCGCACGCGAGAGAACGTCGAGCGCTTGGTGGCGGGGTCAGTCTCTCGTGAGATCAGCCACTCCTCGGCGACGGATGCGAGGGTGACCCGACCCTGAGCGGGGTCAACGAACGTGCCCTGAGCGCGCTTCACCTCCATCTCAAGCTGAAACGCCTTCGCGGCGGAGCGTGTCAGGAAGCCACCCTTCGACCCCTGCGTGCCGCCAGGCTTCCAGTAGCGAACCTTGTAACGCACACCCTTCTTGGTGTCGTACGGCTGAATCCCGTTCTTCGATGCCATGTTCATCCCTTTCGATTGCGCTTACATCATGGTCGGGATGTCACCAATCGGAATTGAGGGGAATCTGGAGAGGCGGTTTCAAGCCGCCCGACCATGATGTCGGTGTCCGATCCACTGAGGCGGCGTTGCGATAGTTGAGTGCCGTGACGCCGCCTCTCCTTTTCACCGATGGAGTTTCATGAGCGACCGCCACCGAGCCACGCTCTACATTGAGCATTCGGTGCTCGCATTTCCCGGAACCGCTTCGCATGAGTGGCGCTCCGAGGTATCGAGCGTGCTCGACCGTGCGCGCATCTGGTTCCCGCTGTCTGTCGTGCTCGTGGGTCGTACTCGCCTCGACCCGACACTCCACCAGGCGCTCCACGAACTGCCCGCCGACCGCGCGGTCTTCGGCGGTGCGCGGGGTCTCGCCACCGCATACCTGAGCGCCGTCCAGCTTGACCGCGCAGATCACCCAGCAGACCAACTGTGGTTGCTCAGTACCTCTCTCCATCACGGGCGTCCAGCGAGTGCGAACGCCGCGCTCGACAAACTGTCGCTGCACGCGAAAGTGCGTGTGCTCGGGGTACGGAGCGATGTCGTGACGCCGCTCGTACCTGACGATCTCGAAGAAGTCTTTGCCGCCCACGCACGAACCCTGGAGGAACGATGAACCGCATCGCCGAGGTCGTGCTCATTGAGAGCAGCGCCTTCGATTCTCCATTCGCAGACCCTCATGAAGTGGTCGAAGGGGCGCGTGAGTTCGTCATCGAGCTACAGAAGTGGCTACCTGAAATCAACGTCGTGCTCGTCTTCCCACGCGCAGAAGTCATCTCGCCCTACCTGCGCGATCTGCGCACGCACCTTGATTTGGTCGGCGTCCGCGTCGCCACGCGAGTGTCGAAAGATGACCTCTCGCACCGAGAGCGGATGCGCACGCGCCAACTATGGGAGGTACGCGGAGTAGGTAGCCCTGGCGGGCGTCTCCCGTTCCACCCCCAGCCAGATCGTCGTCGAGTATTTGACGTTGCGCTCGGCAAGGTCGTCAATTGGCAGACCGTCGCTGACGCGGTGATCCAATATGCGGCGGTCATGGCGATCCCGGTTGGGACGCTGCCGCCATTAGAAGACGAGCGCGAGTTCTAGTGCTCACGCACGACATCCTTAGCGCCAAAGGCGGGGTGCTGTGGTTGGGTGCGTATGAGCGCGGAGAACCGGTGGCGAGCGTTTCGGAAAACGAAACTCTAATGCTCGACGTTCCGGGTGCCTTCTTCGCCGACCTGCTCACCACGACCCACCTCACCGCCGACTTCTTAACGCTTTCCCCGTACGAAATCACCAGCGGGCGATTGATGCCGCATGGGCGCGTCGCGGTCACGGTGCGGATCACGGGTGAGCCGATCGAGTTTGTGGAGTTCACGGACGCTCAGGTGATCTCACGCTCGGAGGATGCGCTTGAAATCCTTGCTCCAAACCTGCGCGGCAACGATCGGTTCCTTGCACTCCTCGGCGATCGCTTTGTCACACTGCAATGCAGCACCCGCGAGCCGGTCGATGCGCCGCCGTGGTCGTGGACGCCGGAGGGGTGTCAATGGTGGAGTGCGCGGTTCGCGGTGTGTTCGGCGCGTTGAGCTAGCTCAGTGGCGACACGGGGGTGGCGGCTCGGCTTCTTTGCGCCTACTCGATAGATTGATTCGGAGTGTTCCTAAACCGAATCGAGTGCATCCGTGACAAACGAAGAAGTCAATGTCAGCAGCATCCACGATGTGCTTGAGCAGTACCGCAGAGTCGCCTTCGATGAGTACGACAAGGGTGCGCACTTCGAGCGTTTGATGCAGGCGTTTTTCAAAACCGAACCGCAGTACGAAGCGCTCTACGACGAAGTGTGGCGTTGGACGGAGTACCCGGAGCGTGGGAACCGTCCCGACACTGGGATCGACCTGGTTGCGCGCAGCCGTGACACTGGTGAACTGACGGCTATCCAATGCAAGTTCTTCTCTCCGAAGACTTCGATCACGAAGCCGATGCTCGACTCTTTCCTTTCGGCGTCGGGCAAGAACACGGCGGATGGTGCGCCTGAGTTCACATCGCGACTTATCGTTTCGACATCCGACACCTGGAATAAGAACGCAGAAGATGCGATCACAGATCAGTCGATCCCGGTGGAGCGTCTTCGCGTCCAAGACCTCGATGAGTCGTCGATCGACTGGTCGCAGTTCGTTTGGGGTGAGCCAGGAAGCCTCTCGAAGAAGAAGCACAAGACGCCGTTCGATTACCAAGAGACGGCGATCTCGAACGTGCTCTCCGGGTTCGAGGAGCACGACCGGGGCAAGCTCATCATGGCGTGCGGAACGGGGAAGACATTCACCTCGCTGCGCCTCGCTGAGAAAACCGTCCCGCTCGGCGGTACGGTGCTGTTCCTTGTGCCGTCGATTGCTCTTCTTTCGCAGACCCTCAAAGAGTGGACGATTCAAGCTGAGGTGCCGCTGCGTTCGTTCGCGGTCTGCTCGGATGTGTCGGTCGGCAAGCGACGCACGGAGGAGGACATCCCCGTGCGCGATCTTGCATTCCCTGCAACGACCAACGCGACGGCACTCATCCATCAGTTCGACCAGGGTGACGCTTCGAGCAAGCTGACGGTGGTTTTTTCGACTTACCAGTCACTTTCGGTCATCTCGAAAGCTCAGGGGCTCGGGCTGCCGGAGTTTGACTTGATTATCTGCGACGAAGCCCACCGAACCACTGGTGCGGCGATGGCGGAAGAAGACGAGTCCGCGTTCATGAAGGTGCACGACCAGTCTTTCGTGCAAGGCGCAAAGCGTCTCTACATGACCGCAACCCCGCGCATCTTCTCGGACGGCACACGTAAGAAGGCGGGCGAAATCGGAGCGAAGCTTGCAGACATGGACGACGCGAGCGTCTACGGTCCCGAGTTCCACCGCCTCGGATTCGGTGAAGCAGTAAGTATGGGACGACTCACCGACTACAAGGTGCTCGTGCTCGCCGTAGACGAAGACTTCGTGGCTCGGGAGTTCCAGACACTCATGTCGCAGGACGGCTATGAGCTTGCGATGGAAGACACTGCCAAGATCGTCGGAACATGGAACGGCTTGTCGAAGCGCTCTGTGCGCAAGGACGAGTACGCGGATGACCCGGCTCCCATGCAGCGCGCGGTCATGTTCGCCAAGGACATCGCAACCTCACGGCGGCTTTCCGACGCATTTCAGCACGTCATCGAGGGAGAAATCCAGCGGATTGAAGCGTCCGGCGAAGACACCTCCAAGCTCCTGCATACTGAATCGCGGCACGTAGATGGCACGCAGTCGATGCTCGTGCGCAACGAGAAAATCGACTGGCTCAAGCAAGCGTCGCCGGAGAACACCGTTCGCATTCTCTCGAACGCGAAGTGCCTCTCCGAGGGTGTAGACGTTCCCGCGCTCGACGCCGTCATGTTCATGAACCCCCGCAAGTCTGTGGTCGATGTCGTGCAGTCGGTCGGACGCGTCATGCGGAAGATGAAGGGCAAGAAGTTCGGGTACGTCATCCTCCCGATCGCAGTCCCGAGTGACGTGGAGCCGGATCAGGCTCTCAACAACAACGACAAATACCGGGTGGTCTGGCAGGTGCTCCAGGCGCTCCGGGCGCACGATGAGCGCTTCGACGCCGAGGTCAACAAGATCGACCTGACCAAGAAGACGAACCGGCTCATGGTCGATGTCATCGGCGCAGGCGGCGGCAAGAACGAAGACGAGGAAGACACCGCCACCAAGGGCGCGGACAAGATCAACACTGCACTCCAGCTCGACTTCTCAAAGATTGAAGCGTGGCGGGACGCGATCCTTTCCAAGATCGTGCAGAAGGTAGGGGAGCGGCGGTACTGGGAAAACTGGGCGAAGGATGTCGCCTCGATCGCCGAGGCGCACACCACTCGCATCAACGCGCTCGTCAACGGTGACAGCAAGCTCATCCGTGAGGAGTTTGAGGCGTTCACCGAGGGGCTGCGCCTCAACCTGAACCCTGACATCTCGCATGATGATGCCGTGCAGATGCTCTCGCAACACCTCATCACCCAGCCGGTTTTTGATGCGCTGTTTGAAGGATACGAGTTCTCCGAGAACAACCCTGTCTCGCAGGTGATGAACAAGATGGTCGAGGCGCTGGACGAAGCGAATCTTGACACCGAGACCGTGAAGCTAGAGAAGTTTTATGAGAGCGTGCGCACTCGTGCGGCGGGCATCGACGACCCTGGTGCGAAGCAGACGATCGTCAAGGAGTTGTATGAGAAGTTCTTCTCCACTGCGTTCTCGAAGACGAGTGAGAAGCTGGGCATCGTCTACACGCCGAACGAGATCGTGGACTTCATCATCCACAGTGTCAACGACATCCTGAAAGACGAGTTCGACAGTTCCCTTTCAGGCGAAGGCGTGCACATTCTCGACCCTGCGTTTATGCGCAAGTCGGGTGCCTCACGAGACATCATCGAGTCCAAGCTAACGATTGCAGCCTGAGCTCCGAAGCTCCTGCAATCAAGCCCGATGAGTGACATCGTTCTCGGCGTGGCAGCGTGGCAGCGTGGCTACAACCGGTCGATCCAGGTGTCTTCCTCGCGGTCAGCCCAAGAATCCCCTGTGCTCTCCTTCCTGGTCCGGTGGATTCTTCCGGGGAGCATCGAGATAAGTGTGTTGGCCACTCTGGAGTCGATTTCTGCAACGGCCGAAACTCGGACACCCGTCAACTCGTGCACAACCTCGAGCTGTCTTTTCGCATCGGAGATCGCGAGTTGAGCGAACAGACCGCGGATGATCTCACGTTGCGATGCAGTCATGGGTCCCGCCGTCCGGGCGCTAGGAACCATTGGGGAGTCGATATCGAATTCGAAGAGGCTGTCACTCACTTGACTATCCTGCCGTGCCGCACTCGAGTGAGTCATGACGACACGTGGGATGAAGGATCTGAGCCGCCCCCTTCATTCGGTCCGGATGCTCCGTGAGTCGTCGGTTTCCATTTGATGGGTGCACTGCTGAGCGTACTCGGCTGGGGGTAGGTAGCCGAGCGAGGAGTGCCGGCGGTGATGGTTGTACTCGTCCTTCCAGTCGCCGATCACGACCTGCGCGTGCAGCAGCGAGTAGAAGCTGTTGATGTTGAGGCACTCGTCACGGAGCCGGCTATTGAACGACTCGACGTACCCGTTGCGCCACGGCGAGCCCGGTGGGATGTAGGACAGGCCGGTGCGGGTGCCTGCCCAGTCGGCCATCGCTTCGCTGATGAACTCCGGCCCGTTGTCGGATCGGAGCACCGCCGGGGCGCCCCGGGCGGCGACGAGGTCCTCGAGGTGGGCGGTGAGCCGGTCGGCGGTAATCGACCGTTCCACCAGCCCACCGATGCACTCCCGGGTGTGCTCGTCGACGATCGAGCAGATCTTGATCGGTCGGCCGTGCTCGTCGGCGTCGAACTGGAAGTCCACCGCCCACACCACGTTCGGCGCGTCCGCCGTCGGCGCGTCGACGGTCGAGGACCCGACGCGCTTGCGTCGACGCCGCTGCGGGACCCGGAGCCCTTCGTCACGCCACAGGCGTTGGATCTTCTTGTGGTTCACCACCCACCCCTCGGCGCGCGCATCGTGATACGCGCGTCGGTACCCGTAGCGGGGGTGGCTCTTCGCCCAGGCGCGCAGCCAGTCCCGCAACGCCCGGTCCGGGTCCGTGACCGTGTCGGCGTTGAGTGGGCGGCGGTACGCGGAGCGGGACAGCCCGACCAGACGGCACGCCATCCGTTCACTCACCGGCAGTGTCCTGATCAGGTGAGCGACGGCGGCGCGGCGCCTGCCCGGGCCTAGAAGTTTCCCTCAGCCAACTCCTTGAGCGCGGCCTTCTCCAACTCCGCCTCCGCGAGCAGCCGCTTCAGGGTCGCGTTCTGCTTCTCCAGCTCCTTCAGGCGCTTCGCGTCGTCGGCCTTCAGACCGCCGAACTGGTTACGCCACCGGTAGTACGTCTGCTCGGACACCCCGAGCTCCCGGCACACCGCCGCGACGTCCTGCCCGTCGGCGAGCATCCTGTCGGCCTGCCCGAGCTTGCGGACGACCTGCTCCGGGGTGTGACGCTTCCTGCTGTTCGACATGATCTGACCAGTCTCCCTGCCCGAACCCTCGGGCGACAGGACGACTCTCACAACCACCGGACCTACGAAACGGGGTCAGCCCACCCTTCGTGGTGAGGAGTGCCGCCTTCATGCGTGCGCGGTACTCGGCAGTTGCGTGACCCTCTCGCTCCAATACGAACGGTACGAGCAAATGACCATCGTCTGTTGGCTGCGCAACGTCGATACCGAGCCGCACGGCGAGTCCCGTCGCTTCGCCATTCTCAATCTGGTCGAGGGCTCGGTCGTTCAATACGTCGAGGGGGAAAGTGTCCGCATCGCCCTCGTTGCGGATAGGGAACTTGTTCGCCCCTACCGCCCAGATGCCGAACTCCCATTTGACCAGCTTGGTTGCGAACGCGAGCAGTTCTGACTGCTGTTCTTCGTTTACGCCGCGCTTCTTCCGTGCCATTTCGATCCGATCCACTAGAGCTTCATCATGTCAAAGTCTAGACGAAACTAGACACTAGGTCAAGCTCGGGTGCGGAGTGGGCTGTGGGGTTGCGCTCGCTGTTTTTTGCGTTGGCGGGTAGGGCAGGTAGGGGATCGCCCCGCCTGGCTGTGGCGGAGTAGTCGTCTTGCGAGACACGTAAAACAGCGTGGAATACGGCTCTCTAACGACTACTTCTTCTCAGTCAGTTAGAACTTCATTTTCCTACCCGCCCTACCCGCCAACCCTTCCGATCCCTGTGTTTTCAAGGGTTTCCTGGCGGGTAGGGACTACCCGCCTCCTACCCGCCAGTACCCGCCAAAATGGGGTGCGGCGGGTAGAGCGGGTAGGGAAAGAGGTAGAAAGGTGTTTCTAGAGTTCTTCTATACATCGGGTTCCTACCCGCCAAAACGGGTTCCTACCCGCCAAAACGATGCGCCCTACCCGCCGAAGGCTGAGTGGATTCGGGGCAGAAATAAGCAGGGATTCTCGTGCGTCACTGGTCAGTGCAAGGAGAGAACGGTAGACTGTAGGTGATCTGAACCACAGGTTTCAAGAACCCCGGCAAGAGCTTCATCACTCCGCCGGGGTTCTTTCTGTCACTGGACGATCGGCTTCCCGTTGGCGTCCACGGCGATCACTTTTCGTCCGTCGAGCACGATCTGTTTGACCTTCCCCTGCTTGATCCATGTGTAGAGGGTGGCTCGACTGATGCCCAGAGCTTCCGCAGCGGCAGTCATGGGGAGACCGCCCTTGACGTTGACTCGGGGAATCCTCCCGTCAATCGGTGCGCTTGCGCGACGGCGAAGAACATCCTCGTCAAGCCCCGTAAGCTTCGCGACGCCAGACCAGTCGAAGCTCGCTTCCGATGTGGCACGCTCCAGCCAGCCATCGGTGGCGGCTGCTGCTTTGCGTTCCGTGCGTAGGGAACGGATTACCATGCGCTCAACGTCGGCGTCAGCCTCGGGGTCGGCGATGTTGGCGGCGGCGTGCTCTTGTACGTCCATGAACTCGTCGTAAGACGCGGGGATTTCTGCGAGGCGGTCTGCGAGCCAGGTCGTCGTTAGGTCTGGGTCACCAGAACTCATCGCTAAGACAAGTCCGCGCAATTTCTCATAGCGGACGCCGGAAGGGAGGTCAGAGGAAGAGGAAGTCACACGTCTATCATGGTCGGTTCTTAGACAAAAGGCGACACTAGTCTGGTGGATCGGAGGGTATTCTTCTGTGCACAATCATCGCGAGTGCATAATGGCTGGGTCGATCGCCTGCGGACATTCCGGAGTCCCCGGCACTCTGAAGTCAAGATCGGCAAGCGCCCGTCGCATCGCGTCTTTTCTACTCACCGTTGGTGCTAAACGCTGTCCCCAAACCGTCGTGGTCCTACTTCATAAGAAGAACGTCCACTTCTGGTGATTAGTCGAGCACCTTTTCGGGAGCCTGGTCAAGAACCGAGAAATCCAGTTCTACGACGGTGCGCCGGAGGGCAACCGAGTTGCCACGGAATGCTGCTTCCAGTTCGAGCAGCAAGTTGAGTTCGCTACTACCGTCCTTCGCGGTGCCTTTGATCTGCAATACCGAGTGTCCGTCGTTGTCGTCCCAGTCCAGAAAGTTGCGTTCTTGTAGAACCCCCAGAAGCTGTCGATACTCTTCCCGATCGATGTTCGTGACGATCTTCTCCACGGCGATCGCAGATGCCTCCAACACTTGACCCCAACCTCCGCCAGGTTTGCTTTGCCCGATTGCGACGACAAGTATCTGACGTGCCGAGGGAGGCAGTTTCGCGAGACGGTCTATGGCACTACGTACAGCGGCTAGTTCCTCGTCGTGAAAATCATCGTCGGGCTTGATTCCGAAAGCGTGAAGACTAGTTGGGTAGGTCGGCTCCGCGTCTGTAAGGTCGCCAATTTCCTCCGACATCTGAGAGATGGCGTCTCTGAACTTCGCCTCGTGTTTCTCTTTCATCGCGCGAAGAGCTTCAACTGTGAACTCCGCAAGGCGCTTCTTGTCGTCTACCTCTATGTGGTGGTTGGGGCACATCAGCATGAGGTTGGCGACTGCCCGCAGGTCTTCATCGCTGAGCTTCTGGTTGTGGCGCGCCGAAGATTTTCCCACGCCTTCGATGTGCGCAATCTGAGCGACGTAACTGCCCTTCTTGTTAAGCAGTGGCTTTGAGCATCCCGGAAAAGCGCACTGGTTGCCCGAGTATAGGAAGAGTTCGCGAGTGATCTCCGACTTGGGGCGCTTGCGTGTCGGGTTTGTGTTAACAGTCACGCGCCCAGTGTACTGAGCCCCCGCATCAGGCACAATCGCCCTTAGCGCCGTGACACCCGCCAGCCCGTCAAAGCCGAGATCAACGCTCCACGGAGCGCACAGCGGCTCGTATAGGGGTGAATGTCAGCCGCTTGGTATATGGGCGACCACGATCGCGCGGGTTGGTTGTTTCACATCCTTTCGGAGCCCGCGCGGTCACCAAAGATTTGAACCCCCGGACGCCTGGTGTGGCACTCTCCGGGGGTTCTTCTATACGTGGCTGTTCTCGTTAGATGCGGGGATAGTTACTCACCCACCACGCTCACAACACAGCTTCCGTCCTCGCTGACAATAACCGTTGCGGGGTACTGGGGGCGATTGGTCTCTGAAAGGAGAGTGGTGGTGAGCTTGACCTCCCACGTGCCGTCCTCGATTTTCATGGTCGAGTCGACCTCAACGTCCCAACGGTTCGCGTCGGGTTCTGGTTCTGAGAAGGAACCCTCCTCGCACAGGAAGTCAGCGACGCGAGCATCGCTTATCCCAGTTGAGGCGCGGGCAAAGTTGTAGGCGGTCTGCTCAGCGCGGTCTTCGGCGGAGCCCGAGCATCCTGTAAGTGCCGCGATCGCGGCAATGCCAATTACTGTCATCGACGCGGTTCTGGTTGTTGTCTTCATTGGTTTCCTCTCGATCAACGGTAGGGTTTAGCGATAGCCATCGCCGAGCGCGTCCAGCATGTTTTGTATAGTGACTGCGCCGCTGTCGATGGCAGCTTGAAGCTTGTCGGCGGCGGCGGTCATTCCGTCGGTGATTGAAGCGTTGCGCTGCTTCTTGATGCCCTTGGCAACTTCCTCCCGAATACGATCAACGACCGCAGGTGCGTCGGCTAGATAGGCATTTTCTGGATTCGCATCCGCCGCTTGCTTAATTAGGGACTTGGCATCACGTGTTTCGCCCTCCACGGCGCTCGTTGCCTCAGTGAACTGACGGATCTCGTCTTCGAGCTTCTGCGCGAACAAAATGTAGTCGTCCTCGGTGCCTTCGGTGAGTTCCGGTTTGCTTTCGGGGACTTGCGGTGACAGCGGGACGAAAGCATCGTCACCCTCAGTAATTCCGATCGAGGTGTGCTCCAGGCTGAGCGAATCAAGTTGCCTCCAAACTGCATCCATATCGGCACCGAGACCACCATGCACGGGGTCGTATTCTGCGGCATCGACCACGCTCTCTAGCTCCGTGACCACGGCTTCCACTTTTGCTCGCGCAGCAGGAGTCTTTGCGATGATCTCGTCGCGCTCCTCGACGGCAGTGTCAAAGGCAACCCTCGCGCTGTCCCAGTTTGCTGATGCCGCCTCATAGCTTTCCCGCGCCTGCGTGAGTTCCGCTGAGGGACCGCACGCAGTCAGCGTGGTTAGGGCGGCTATCGTCGCGGCGGTGAGAGCTAAGAACCGTTTCTTCTGGGTCATGCGATCTCCTGGTGAGAGGGGGGATAGTGGACACCCGACGCGGTACAGTGTGTTGTGCCTAAAGTATAAGGTGTTGTGCTGTACTCAAAGTGCCCGCACGCTCGACTAGAGGGATGCTCCATCAAGAACCCGATCTGACGCGCCTGGGCGCCATCTTTAACGACCACCGTGCAACGTCGGGTCTGACTTACGACGAGCTTGCGGAGAAGTCGGGGCTCTCGCGGCAGACGCTACTCAACCTGGCAGCCGGGAGGTTCAACGGTGACTTGCGCACATGGATGCTCTTGGCGAAGGCGTTCGACACGTCCCTCGACGCGATGCTCGATCCTGCGTGGAGCGATCACAAGTAGATGCTTCGGACAAGCTTCAAAGCCGTCTTCGGTTTGATCCACTTGGCGAACATCGGTCAGAGCCAGATACCTCTTTTTCGAAAGTACGCCCACGCATGACGCGGAGGATCAGTAAGAACCAGCGGAGGTTCAATGATCTCTTTGAGCTTCGGTGACTCCAGACCCCGCAGGTTCGGGTAGTCGCGAAGCGTCCGCGCATACTGGCGCTTCAAGATCAGAAGGTGCCGCATGAGGTACTGCACCTCGAAGGACAACCCGCTCAAGTCGATCGCCGCAATCTCTTCGCGGCGGTGCACGCGCTTCGGCTCGAACATTCGATCCATGTACCGATACGCACCGTAATACGCATCGGGCACCGGGTCGCTCTGATCTCGCGTGAGCGCGGAGTTCATCATCCGTCAATCATGGTCGGAGTCAGGGGCGTCCGTCCCCGAAGTCGCAGGTAGCAGGATCACCCGCTCAACACCCGGAAGGTGCAGCCCGATCAGCGCAACCGTCGCATCCACACCGCCGTCGTAGAGCGCTGTCGCCGTCACGGAGTAACGAAGACCCCAAGCAATCTCGCCGTCGATCCGCACATTCGAGACGAACTCTTCCGACAGTCCGTCTCGCGCGAACTGCGGCGAGTGGAGTACCTGGAGGGCGCTGGCTTCGATCTCGGCAGCGAGCCCCGCGTACATCTCGTCGGTTGGCTCAAGTGGTGCGAGCTTTTCGCGCAGGAGGTCGAGAACGCTAAGTCGGATTTCCTCGATCATTGTCATCTCTCAATCATGGTCGGACTAGGGGGTGTCCGTCCCCTCTGATCGCTCGTATTCAAAGGGCGGGCGCAATCGCCGGCCGCGCCACTCACTCGGTCAGATGCGCGCAGCCACCGCGCCGATCACGAACGCTGCTGCGTCGGCATCAGCGGGCTCCGGGTGCTCCTCGGCAAACCCGCGTTCGGCGCGCTCATACAGGTCGCTCTCCGTCGCGCCAGTCGCCGCCCACACCTCAGCAATCTGCTGGTCGGCGAGGGCTTCCTTCACCCAGGCACGCGAAGGGTCGTGCTCATCCGCGTCGTGGAGGCGCTGGAAGCGCAGCGCCGACACCGACGCATCAGCGCCGCTTGCGTCGAGCCCGAGGCTCCGCAGAAAAAGCTCGTGACGCCGCCGCGCATAACCGCGATCGGCGGCTGCGTCGAGGTCAGCTTGCGTTCGTCCGCTGTGCCAGTAAGTCTGAGCACCCCACGCAAGCATCTGCTGATAGGGCGTGAGCGGCTTACCGCCGGACGTATCGTCTTCGAGGCGGGCGCGAGCTTTCGACCGGCGACGACGCATGACGCGGGCGGTCAAGGAGTCGTGGGAGCAGCGGCGTCCGCCCTCAATTAGTGGTCTGCACATTAGTTGTCCTGTCCCTTCCTTTTCACGAGCAAATGCGGGAGAGCTGCGTCGATAACGCGCGTCTCCCATCCGGCTGCTTCGAGATCGAACCGGAGCGACGCTTCTGCGCGACGTGGAGCGCGGGCGGCGTCCTGGTTCACCCACGACCCCATCGCGCCCCTGTCCGTCCCCTGCGGGGCTGCGCCTCGCTCGGTGTAGAAGGCATCGAGTCGACCATCCGGGAAAGCGCGTACGGCGGTCGTCGGGGCGACCCCGCGCGACACCAGATAACGGCGCAGGAAGATCGCCTCGACGTTCTTGTCCCGGAGCGCGCTCCATACCTGTCGCTGCCACTCTGCGAGAGCGGGCATGTCGCGGGGTGCAACACCGTGGGCGTCGATGTACTTACCAACTCGCTTGCGCTGTGCGGCGCGAGCTTCAAGCTTCTCAACCCGTTCCTCGTCGAAGTGCTCGACGACCGTGAAATGCTCGCGCATCGCAGCGGGCATCTTGTCGTCAGCGGGAAGCGAGAGCGCAACCCACTCAACGAGCCCATCCGCGTCGTGTGGCGGAGCCCCGTGCGCAGCGATCCATCGCAGGATTCGGTGGTTGCGGAAGACGCCATCGCGCACGGTCTGGTTGCGCTCCTCTTCCCAGAGGCGCTTACGTAGTTCCGTGGTCAACGCCTCGGCGGCGAAGCGCTGCACGGCAGGGTCGAGGTCGGCGGCGCTCTCAGTAGCGGACTTGACGAACGCTTCGACTGCGGGCGGTAGCGCTCCCTTGCGAGGGATGTCGAGTGAGTCCACCCACGCGTAAGCAGCTTGCTTCCGCTCTCGGTTCTCTGCGCTGTTAGTCGCGCGAACTGCGGCGTGCTCCTGACGTTCCGCTTCCGCTTCGCCCCGCGCTTGCACGACCCCTACGGTCTCCAGGGTACGGAGCGCTTCGAGGAGGTCGTCTGTACCCGCAAGTTCGCGCATCCGAGAGCGTGCGCGCGAGGAGCGGGACGCGGGGATCGTTGCCTTGCGGATGCCGAGCGCGTCGCACAACGACACGTACCAGGCGTCGTAACCGAGGTCTGTGTAGGAGAGCGCGGGACTGCGTACCGCGTAAAACAAATCAGTCAGCACACTGTCCGTACCCGCACTCAGGTCAGCGATGAGCGATTCGGTCTGCTCGGTGACGAGCGCGGGGTCGACCTTGCGGAGCCGCACTCGCGTTGGCACTCCGGTCTGTTTCGCAGAGATGCGGAGGAGTCCGCGACTAGCGAGTGAGTCAGCTCGGTTGGTGACGCTCTTCTGGGTGCTCCCCATCATCACGCTCAGCGCGCGAGTCAGGAGTGCACCATCCTTCCCCGACTCCATCATGTCGAGTGCAAGGAGTGCGAAGAGCGCAGCTTCGGGGGCGGGCAAACCAGAAGACAACCCACGTACGACACGGAGGGCTGAGCGTTCGCGAACTTTCTCCGGGGTGTATGACGCAAGGTACGACTCAGAGCGCTCATAGAGACTCTGAAACGTCCCCTTCGAGGAAGCGGTCGCACGCACCTCCGCATTCCCACGACTTCGCAGCCACGCTCGCACCTCGTCCGCTGGGACGTTCTTCGCAGCCGCCAGCACCGAGAGGATTACACGGGCGGGATCGCCGACGCCCACGGCACGCTGCGCACCGGACAGCGCACTGCCGAGCGTCTTATCTAGCGTGGTGAGCGATGCGATGATCTTGCCTTTCATTGCGTGTATTACTACCTCTGTCTATGGAGAGCGCTTTGCGCTTTCTCCATAGTACATGATGGAAGGAATTGCAAGCAAGAGAAAGCAGAAAGATTCTCGCAATCGTCTCCCACGCGGAGATAGCGACGGCTCACGCAAGTGATGCGATGACCGGGGTCGCCAAGCGGGAGACGGAGGCGACCGGAGAAGCACGCACGAGGAATACGCACGGGGCGGGCGTGAAGCGGGGGCGTCCCATTCGACAGAGGGGTCGGGCAGGCTTCGTCGGTCGAGGTGTATCGAGAGTGCAGTTCGTCCCGTTCTCCGTGGCGGGGTGCGGTGCGGGGGCTCAGTGGAGTGCGGGTGAGGGGTGGCGGGGGCGGCTGTCCTTGCTTACCTACCTCCCTCTCACCTGCCCCATCCTCTTCACTGAGCGGCTGGCGAATGCAGACCGGCTCCACACTGAGCGGTCGGTGGCGGCGCGGATCGGGGTGCGATCAGATCAGGTCGGCTTCGTACTGACCGACGAGGTAGCGCTCCCTGAAAAAAGAGATCGGCTGCTTGTCTCCATTTGCCATTGTCGTTATATGGCTCAGAAGCTTCGCGTTCTCATCTGTACCGAGGCTCCAGTCAGCGATCCGCGCCATTTGAACAGCGCGTGTGATGTCTCGGGCGAAGATAGGGTTTGCGTGCGTGGGGTGCAGGGTCTCCATGCGCCGGAACTCTTCCCAGTGGAGACGGTCGATCCTCTCCCTGTCACCGTCGTACTTGTACTTGAGGTCTGCGTCGAAAGACGTCATGTGGTCCCTAGCCCACTCCGCCCGTGCAGCGCCGTATGCGTCAATGAACTTTGACACTGTAGCGTCGTCGATCTCGATGTCCTCGTAATAGTCGATGACTGCCTGTGCATCTTCGAGATACGGAGGGTAGAGGAACGATCGTCGCGCGGGGCGGTGACAAGTTGGGCAATGATCTCCGGTCATGCGACCAGCCTAGTCAGGCTCCAGCCCGCAAACGAATTGGCAACCGATCCGGCGCGAAATGCTTGGACTGCGCGCGCGTCAGCACTCTCGGCTCCACCCGGATACCGCGATACTCCGACCGCTCCCACATCATGTCCGCAACCTCGGTCGCCTGCCGTCGTGCACGCAACCAGTGAGGGTTACCACGGAGCGCCGCCATGTTGTCGGCTGCCGCGAGGAAGTACGCCGGGTCGCGCGGCTCGAAACCCAAGTCGTAGGGAGCGAGGAAAGCCGACCGCTCCCACGGCGATGAGGGGTCGCCAACAGCTACATCGACTTCCAAATCGAGGAAAGCATCGGTCATCATCCCACGCTCCGGGAACCACTCACGCCAGTCAGCGACGCCGATCCGTGCGGCGGTGCGATCACCGTTGATTCCGGGGAACTCGCGCACGGCTGCACGCACGGTGTGAAAAATCCCGTTGCGCGTGTTGTACCGCTTGCTCGCGCTCGTGTCCGGGTGGTCTGCTGCAACGAAAATCACCACCAACCCCGACCTATCCAGACGACGCTCGTGCAAGAGCTTCGCCCACCGCCGAACCTTCCCCGCAAATGCGGTGCCCCGGCTCGCGGTGATCTCGATCGCGATACGCAGTCCGTCCTCACGCACGACCACGAGGTCTGCGCCCGCGAGCATCGTTCGCTCTGGTGCGGGGTAGCCGAGCCCCGTGTACCCGAGCAGTTCGTGCGTCGCCAGCTTCTCACCGAGCACCGCCTCCACCTCCGTGTACTCCGCCAACCGCAACCCAAGCTCGGTCGCGAGAAGGTTGTGGCGGGTGTACTGCCGCGATGCGTCGAACTGCATCCCGCCGGTTACCGAGACCCACTCCGGGTAGGTGATGCGGGGCTTCACGTTCTTGTCGAACGCGTTCGTCGCGGAGGGTCTGAGCGTGCGTACATTGCCGACCATCCCCACGTCAATCAGCCTTGCTGCGAAAAGGTCGTCCAGTGCTTCACTGCGCCCTACAATCCCGCGCACGCCGGTGAGCGCCGCAACCTGTTCCGCCGTCCCGGTGCGCCACTGGTCGAGTGCGCCGAGGATGTTGAGCGTTGACTGTTGCGCACGCCGACCAGCAAACCTGCGCTCCAACGCTTCACCAGGATCAGCGAGCATGGCGGCGCTCGCGCGCGCTGCACCCACTGCGACACGGCGCTCCAACGCGTCCCGCTCTTCCCAGAGTGGCATCTGCCCGATGCGCCAGAGCGCATCCCAATAAGGATCGAGTCTTCGCGGGGTTTGTGTCGCGGTCACTGGGTTGCGTGACGCGATGGAGTCGAACGGGCGTGGCATCCCGACCTCGCGCTTACCTACCGGCATATCAGCCATGACGATCTACCTTCCCGAGAATGCGCACGATGCGGCGTCCCCGATACTCGACAACGACATGCTCGTACTGTGCGAGGTTCGCCGCGATGAACGCTGCGCTCTCTGGCACCGTGCGCGCATAGTCACGGATGCTGAGACCGGACAGAGTGGTCGGTGCAGGTGCGCCTTCGGAATAGCGGTAATGAGCGCCGGTCGCGGTGAGCCCGATCGCGTCGGCGATCTCTTCCCACGAGTGACCGGCGGCACGCGCTTCGTGTACTGCACGGCGCTCGTCAGCCTGCGCGGCAACGAGTGCGGCGTGTGCAGCGGCAAGGTCAGAGAGGGTGCTCATGTACCCATTTTACGCGAGTTGTTCAGGAAACTGTAGAAGATGCGAGGGGTGATGAGCGTCGGGGCAGATACTCACGCGACCCACGCAGGTAACTCGACCGGAAAACGCCGGTGGCGGGTGCTCCGCAGTGAGCCGCCCGCACAAATGTGTATTCAGAGGATGTTGGGTTTTCGAGGAATTGAGACTGAGCGTGGTGGTTTGAGATGGGGAGGGTGAGTGGAGAGGAGAGCGAGAAGAGACCAGACTGAGTTACAGAACGACTCTTTTTCATCACTTCTCCGCGACGTTCGCCCACTGCGTGCGCTCACGGCTCGCCCTACGGGCTCGCTCGCTCCGTCGCCTTTGGCTGCGCCGCTGTTTCTGAACCACGCAACGCACAACGAGACGAGAACGCACCGCCCCACGCGCGAGCACCGGAGGTGCGAGCATCTTGTATAGGCGCTGCCGCGTTCGAAAAGCACCGGACGTGCTGTCGCACTCGTGGATCGCTGTCGCGTTCGATCCCGACCATGATGTCGTCATGAACAGTGACCGGACACCCACCCTCGACGACCTCGTCGCACTGCGGGTGCCGGAGGTGCGCCGACGCACGCTGCTCGCCGCGTTCGACCGCGCGCGACCGGCATCCTTTTCTCCGTACGTCACTGGCTCCACGAGGCTCGATGCAGAGTCGGTGGCGAAGCTGCGCGAGACGTTCGAGACTTTCCCCGGAGCACTTCGCCTGCCGGAGGTGCGCCGCACTCTCGGCATCCGCAAGGGCACAACCGGCGACGCTTTCGAGAAGGCGCTGCACGAGCGGCTGCTGCGCATCGTTGATGACGCGGTCACGATCGCTACGACGATCCAACGCGAGGCTCGCGAGCACCCGCCGCTCGACCTCGCTGACCTGCCGGGGGCACCTGTTCACGACGATGGCTACCCGGTTGCTGCGGCACGTTACGTCGCGGCTCACGGTGAGGCATACGGCATCCTCAACGTCGCGAGCTATGCCCCTTCGACCGGAATGCTGATGACGCAGGAGGTCTGGAAGTATCCCGGAGGCGGACGCGGTGGAGAGTGGCGTTCGCAGCACATCGAAGACTTCGTCGGCGATGGTTGGGTGCGCGACCCCGACCCTGCGAGACTTTCGTAATCGACTGCGCGGCGGGTCGACCTCTCGCGGGACACAGCGTGTGCCAGCTTTGAGGCGTGACGGCAATACCTAACACGAGCCTCCCCGAGAGCGCGAAGGCGCACATCGCGGAATCGGTCGAGCGGCTGATCGAGAGCGAGGGTATCCGCTTGCAGTCGCAGAAGCTCTACCCGAAGACTGCTGCGGGTCTTCGTCTCGCACGCCTAGAGGTTGCTCTGACGATCGGCGCGATGGATGTCGTGGAGCACGCGGTCGCGATTGCTCGTGCGAACGGGGCAACGTGGGATGACATTGCGAAGATCGCGGGGCTCTCTTCGAGAGGGTCGGCAGCACGTCGATTCGGCAGTTTGCGTGGTTCGGAAAACGAAACACCGGCGCGTGCTGCGATTCGGAAACTGAACCGCGCTAAGCGCGCGAAAAACGATGACTTTCGCACCCGCCTCGTCGATGTCGAGAAGGAGCTTGCGCACTACCCAGATGCGTTCCGGGGAAAGTCCGTGCTTCTGCCGTGCGATGACGTGGACGGTGCCTTCTGGCACTTCTTCGACGCAAACTTCGATCGGCTCGGTCTGACATCTCTGACTGCCACGAGCTTCGTTGAACCGGGCGCGAAGGCTCCCTGGGCGGAGGTTGCCGTGCGCAACTCTGAGGGAACGTCCAGATCGTCACTAGATGGCAAAGGCGACTTTCAGTCCACGCAGGTGCAGACGCTTATCGCGGCTGCCGATGTGATTGTCACGAACCCGCCGTTCAGTGAGTTTCGCGAGTTTGTCGGCACGCTGGTCGAGCACGACAAGAAGTTCATCATCCTCGGCGGGATGAACTCGGCAACGAACTCCGGGGTATGGTCACTGATCCGCGATGGGGAGATGTGGCTGGGGGCAACCGCCAATGGCGGCGCGATGCCGTTCATTGTCCCGAGCGACTATCACGGATCAAACGTCCGCTTCGATGACGAAGGGCGACGATGGGTTGGCGTGGGGGTGCGGTGGTACACGAACCTCGATGTTGACCGGCGACACGCTCCACTGCCGTTGACCGCGCAGTACGAACCAGAGCACTATCCGAGCTACGACAACTACCCGCAGGCGATCGAGGTCGGCAAGGTCGCAGACATCCCCGCCGACTATTCCGGCGAGATGGGCGTCCCGATTACGTTCTTGGGGCGTCACGATCCCGATCAGTTTGAGATCGTCGGATTCTCGCGAGAGCTTGTTCGAGAGAACGGCTTTCGAGTAGCGGGGCGGGCGCTTTATGACCGCATCGTGATCCGACACGCAGTTTCGTAAAGCGAAACATCTACAACTAGTCCGAAGCGTCACCCTGGAAAATCTTTACCCCTGATGAGGGGTGTTTTTGGTGTGCGCAAAAGGTGCTTCCCGCTCAAGGAGTCGAACCAGTTTCGGTATGCGCGTTCGGCTTGGCGAACACTCTGCTGGAGCACAACGGACGAGACCTCGCTGAGCCAGGCGCGATCGGGTGTCGCCTTCGCGCCGGTAGTGACCACGCTGGCTGTCTTCGAGAAGGAAATGTCCTTGTGCTCGCCCGCTTCGCGCAGGCGTGCGCGCTCGGCGAGAAAATCGTTGTAGACCACGCGCGCGCAACCAAACGATCGAGATAGCGCACGGCGCTGATCTCCAGATGGATACGCACGGTATCCATATCGCTCGGTTGTCATTTCTCTAGCCTATCATTGGTCTATGACATCAAATGAGTCGATCAGACGAGGCAGACACGTAGTTTCTGAGCTATACGCACACTTGGTCTTTGTCACTAAATACCGCCACGCGGTGTTTTCTGGCGAACACCTTGAACGGATGGAGTCCATTATTCGCGAAGTGTGCGAAGACTTCGGCGTGACTCTCTCTGAGTTCAACGGGGAGAGCAACCACGTTCACCTCCTCGTCGAATATCCGCCAAAGGCGGAGCTATCGAGACTCATCAACTCCCTCAAGGGAGTGACCTCCCGGCTCCTCCGTAAGGAGTTCCCCGCACTCGCGACTCACTACTGGAGAGCGAAGGTTCTCTGGTCGCCTTCCTACTACGCGGGCTCGGCGGGTGGAGCATCACTGGAGTCCGTGCGTCGCTATATCGAGGGTCAGAGCCGTCCTGCTTAGTCACATCGCCTGATTCACCCCCGCCGTGAACGACGGGGCACTCTCAGGCGAACTCAGTAGCATCCGGGGCAGACCTTTCGCGCGAACGACAACAGCCGCCAGGATCGAAGCCCTGGCGGCTGTTGCGTGCGTGAGCGGTTAGCTCATGCTGGAGTTCAGGCGACGGCGCTGACGGACACGCACCGACATCAGTCCGGCTCCGAGGAGGATCGAGATGCCAGCGATGCCAGCGAGCCCGAGACCGTCCTCCGATCCGGTGGTGGCGAGCGTGGTAGCGCCTGCGGCACCCTCCGCGCTCATCGCCGCGAGCACCGCGTTGGCGGCGTTCTCACGGTCGATCTGCGCCTGCTTGAGCGCGGCGAGGGCATCCTCGGCGCTCTTGAGGTTAGCAACCGCCTCGTCGTAGTTTGCCTGCGCGACCGCGAGGTCAGCGTCGGCGACTGCGAGCGCCGCCTGGGCGGCTTCGAGGTTCGCGAGAGCCTGGTCAGCGAGAGCCTGGGCTGCGTCGAGTTCAGCCTGAGCGGCGTCCACACCGGGCTGAGCCGCCGCGCGAGCGGCGTCCAGTGCGGCGTTCGCCGCGTCCAGTTCGCCCTCGCGCTGGGTGACGAGATCGGTCGCGTCCGACTGAGCGGCAACGAGTGCGTCAAGCGCGGTCTGCGCCTGGTCACGCTCGTCGGTCGCGTCGGTGACCGACTGCTCCGCGTCTGCCAGCACCGACTCCGCGTTGATTGCGGCGGTGAGGTCAGCCTGAGCGGCGGCGTTTGCCGACTGTGCTGCGTCGTACGCCGACTGGCTCAGTGCGAGCGCGTCAGCCGCGTCCGATGCTGCCTGCTCGGCGGCATCGTAGTCAGCCTGAGCGGCGGCAAGCGCCGCGTCGGCATCAGCGAGAGCCTGCGAAGCGTTCGCGAGATCGCTCACGCGCTCGTCGGCGAGAGTGCTCGCGGTGTTGGCGTCGGCGAGTCGCTGCTGGGCTGCCGTCTGAGCCGCCTGAGCGGATTCGAGGCTTCCCGTGGCGACCGCGAGGTCAGCCTCGGCACCGTTCGCCGCCGACGACTTCGCGTTGAAGTCGGTCTGCGCAGTTGCCAGAGCCGAGTTCGCCGCCGACGAGTCAGCGAGAGCGTCCGCCAGGGCGGTGTCCTTGCCGTCGAGCGCCGCGATGGCGTCCACGAGAGCCTGGTCAGCGTCCGCCTGAGCGGTGATCGCATCTGCCGCCGCCTGAGCGGTGGTGTCGCGTTCCGTCTCCGCCGCGTTGAGCGCATCGAGAGCCGCCTGAGCACGCTGACGTGCCGCGTTGACCTCTGCGATCGCGTCGTCGTATGCCGAGGTGGCACCGTTGACCTGCGACTGGTAGGCGAGGAGGTCGGCGAGGTAGTCTGCCGCCGACATCTTGCGACCGTGGTCGAGCGACTTGACGCCATCTCCGTTGTTGGCGGTGGAGATGTTGCCCTGACCACTCATCACCTGACCCTGCGTGGTGCCCGCGTTGCCGAAGCCGGTCAGCGAGGTGCCAGGGGCGATGATGTTCAGGTAGTGACCGATCTGAGGGTACAGAGCCGGGTAGTTCATCTGGATGCTGATGGGAGTCATCGTCTCCAGTCCGGGGTAGTTCCCCGAAGCAACGGCGTTGTCGAACTTGACCTTCTCCTGGTCGTACCAGCCACGGAACGGGCTCGTGTTCGGCGACGTGCCGGTGTAACCCCACGCCAGGTTCTCGGTGGCGTTGAACTGGTTGGAGTGACCCATCACCTCGTTGGCGCGGTCGGTGTTCGCCATCGCGATAGCCATCAGCGTGTCCGATACCTGCCACGGGGTCAGACCCAGCGACTCGCGGATCGCGTTGCCTTCGCTGATGTACTCCAGCGCGCGGATCATGTTCTCGATGCTGGTGGCGCTCGTCGCCGCACCGAGGTCGATGCTCGACAGGTACTTCGTGAACGCCGGGTCGGTGAGCACGTTGTACGCGCTCGTCGAGCCCATCGTCTCGAAGTAGCCAGCGGCACCCATTGCGATCAGGCGCTCGGCGTTCTCCGCGAGCACCCGAAGGCTCTCGGCGGCGGCTTCCGCGTCAGCGAGTGCGGCGTTCGCGGCGTCGCGCTCGGCGAGAGCGAGGAGCAGTGCCTCAGCGGCGGCGTCCTTCTCTGCGCCCGTCGTGAGGACGAGGGCGTTCGCGGCGTCGACCACGCTCTGCGCGTTGTCGCGAGTCGCCTGTGCGGCGACCTGCTCGGCGGTGGCAGTTGCCAGCACGCCCGCTGCGGCGTTCGCGGCTGCCTGGGCGGCGTCGCGGGTAGCCTGCGAGGCGTTCTTGTCGGCGAGAGCGGCGGTCAGTGCCGCCTGAGCGTCGTCGTACGCGCTCTGTGCGCTCGTCTGCGCGGCGTTCTTGGCGTCGAGGTCGTCCTGGGCGTCCAGAACCTCCTGGCGCGCGTCAGCGGCGTCCTGCTGAGCCTGAGCGACCTTTGCCGGGTCGTTCGCGTCCTCTGCCGCCTGCTCGGCGCGCTCCTGGCGATCCTTGGCGTCGGTGAGGGCGGTGTCAGCGAGGTCTTTCTCCGCGTTCTTGGTGTTGGAGTTCGAGGTGCTGGTGTCCAGTGCGTCACGAGCGTCCTGCTCAGCCTGCTCAAGTGCGTTGTAGTCGTGCGTGTCCGCCTGATTGCGCTTGTCGGTCGCGTCCTGCGCGGCGGCGTCGCGCTCGGAGGTGCGGTCGTCGAGGTTCTGGTTCTTCTGGTCGAGAACGTTCTGCTGGTTCTCGGCGGCGTTCTTCGCGTCGAGGAGAGCCTGCTCGGCTTCGGTGAGCTTATCCACCGCCTCCTCGACCTTCTCCTTCTTGTCAACGACATCAGGAGTGTTCTTGGCGTCTTCGACAGCCTGGGTCTTTTCGTCAACGACTCCGTTGGCGTCGTCATATTCAGACTGCGCCTGGTCAACGTCGTCTGCGGCGTCATCGCGGTTGCCCTGTGCCTCATCGAGGAGATCGCGGGCTTCGTCAACGAGCACCTTCGCGTCGTCGATGTGCCCCTGCGCTTCGACCTGATCTGCGGGGATGCTTGCGTCTGCGGTCGTGGTGGTGTCCTCCACTGCTGGAGGTGCGGTGTCGTCGGCGACGGCAGCCATCGAGCCCAGCGGGACGCCAACGAGGGCGACTACTGTTGCGGCGGTGGCTTTCGCCCCAAGGTTCATTTTCTTCATGGTGTCAGCCCGTGGAGGCTACCTTTCTCTGTGGCGTCTCAGCGAGACTGGAGGAGTGTTCCCCTGCATCATGGTCGGGAGCTTCTTCGCCCCTCGCAAAAGACTATCGGGCGACGAGGAGTCCCCGCCGCCCGATAGCGCATTTCGCGATTTTCTACTGCTCCTCCGCCGGAGTCTCAGTAGTGTCCTCGGAGGATTCAACCACCGAGTTGAGGTCTGCGCGACGGCGGATCAGGAAGATCGCGATCCCGCCAAGAAGCGCGAGAAGCACTCCTCCACCGATCCACAGAGCCGGAGCCAGTGCTCCACCCGTGTACGCGATCTCGCCGGTCGGGACATCCGTGTTCGGCTTGTCTGTCTCCGGCGTCTCCGGGTTCACCGGTGGCGTGGTCGCCGTCGTGGCGGTGATCGCCTGAGTGACAGGCTCGCCGTTCAGGTAGTACGTCAGCGTGAACGCGGTGCCCTCTGGGACAGCCGATCCGTTCAGCGTGGCGCGCACGGACAGGATGCCGTTGCCCATCTCGTCGGCGGCAACGGTCTCGTCGGAGAGGACGGTTCACTCAACCGGATCGGACAACATCATGGGCAAGGCAAGCAACAACAAGAAGAACCGCAACCGCAACCAGGGACGCCCGCAGGGGTTCCTCCCGCCACACCTCGCCGAGACCGAGCGTCGCTGGGTTGGTGGACAATTCCGCGCAAACTCGATGCCGGAGGCTGTGCGGTTCATCGAGGTGATGAACGCGGGGAACCATCTCGAACGGAAGATCAACCTCGACGCATACGCGGTGTTCCGTTTCACCGAGGAGGCGTTCGATGCAGCACATGAACACCACGTTCGCGTCAAAGACACCTCGGAGTTCGGGCTGGATGTCTCTGCGCTTCCGGCGACAAAGGGTGTGCTGCTCTGGGATGACCCGCAGGTAGGTAACTTCTGCGGGCTTCGCTGGGATGTCAACAAGGAGGGCACTCTCGACATCGAGATGCTGAGCAGCATCCACTTGCGCAATCCGCACATGAAGGCGGTGTTCGCCGAGGTTGATTCGCAAAACCCGATTCGCTCAATCTCGACGACGCAACTGAAAATCCTGATGCCCACCGGTGCCGTTGACGCACACGCGATGGCGAAGGCTATGGCGATGACGACGCTCATGCGTCTCGCAGCCGGAGCGCCTTCGGTGTTCTCGCGCGCCGAGGGTACTCAAACCGTCATTCGCGACGACCACGAAGCGAGCGGGCGAGTAACGCGGGAGTACGAAGTCCGCACAGTTGCCGAAGACGGCGCGCACCGAGCTGGGGGTTCAGGCGGTCACGCCGGATGGCAGCTCACTCACAAGAGCCACACGCGCGGACACTTCCGCAAGAACGGCACATGGGTCGAAGGGTACGTGCGCGGCGCGAACCTCCCGGAGCGTCCCCGCGTCATCACCGGCACCACTATTCGTGCGGGGGTTGCAGCATGAGCGCGAACATCCTCGACACAGAGACGGAACAAGAGCGCATCGGCATCGCCTGGTGGACTCGCGCAGAAAAGATTGCCGGTCGGCACATTGGAGGCGGCGACCTCGTCTTCGCGCTCCATGACACGTTCTGCGACGACGCTTTCGAGAGCGACGATGAGTTCGCCTACGCCCTCGACCTTGCGTGGACGTGCGCGGAATATCCAGCACGGGCGTTCGACGCTTTTTACTGGGGGCAGATGTTCGACCACCTCGGCTTCGTCAGCGACGGGGTGCGCGCACCACTCCCGCAGCGAGTGCCGACGCTCTACCGTGCTGCGATCGACGGCGATGTCCACGGGCTCGCGTCATGGACTGATGACCTCGCGGTTGCAGTAACGTTTCTCGCTCGCCGACCGGGTGGCGAGATTTGGGTGGCAGAAGGCATCGACCCGAGCATGGTGCGCTTGCGTTCGAACGGGCGAAGCGAGCGCGAATGGGTCATTGACACCGAGTATGACCTGTCCCTCGACATCCGGCTGCACGCCCCCGCCTAACCCATGCCCACTCCGGGGCGGCGACCGCACGCACGTACCGTCGCCGCCCCGCCAAGCGGCGCATCTAACGATTCTGTTGGCTGAGTATTGCCTGAGAGTCGGTGGAACTACTGGAAGCACATCTAACGAATCAGTTAGACTTTGGATAACGAAAACACCAGAAGAAGGATGAAGAACATGGCTATCACCGACACCCTCTACGACCGCATCATCGCTGAAATCGCAGATGCGACCGAAGTCGAAATCATCACTGAGATCAACTACGAAATCCTCAACACCAACGGCGACGCGCGTCTGTGCAACCCGGAGGAGGAGGTTCTCGCGAACATGGTTCACAGCGGAATGCCCATCGAGCACGACATCCGCAACGAGACGCCCGCCACGCTCGCAGAAGAGTGGATCAACGGTGACTTCGAACCCGAGTTGAAGCGTGCGGAACTCGAAGCCGCTGCCGACGCGGCATTCGACCGCCTTGCGGAGCACGCCGTCGCTGAAATCCTCGCGGCTCGCGCCGAAGCTGCCAACTAACCCCGATGCGCGGGGTGCCGCCCACGAGCCGCCCCGCGCATCTCCCAAGCCATAAGGAGTAGTCATGACTGCCGAACTACGCACCCAGCCGACCAAGGGCTCGGCGTACAAAGCAGCGTTCAAGAAGCGCCGCGCCGGGTACAAGTGTCCGACCGAAAGCGGATGCGCGAGCAAGGCGGAGTGCGACCGTCTCACCCGCATCTTTGGTCACGAGCACTAAGACCCAGACCGAAAGGAGTAGCCATGACCACCATCACCCCACCCGAGCACGCGACCGTCGTGTGTCCCGTGTGTTGGAAGCCAATCTCCCGCAAGCGCTGGGATTCGCTCGGCTGCTGCCTCACGCCCCAAGAGCGAAAGGATCACCGATGACCACCGTCACGACCCGCACCGTCCCCGCCGCAGACCTGCTCTCACTCGCGTCTCTGCCGGTGGTGCCGACCATGATTTCGGTAGCGACACCCCTCGACAGCGAGGTTGTGCGCCACGTCATCACCGCTTCGATTCCAACCCGCCCGCGCCGCACGATGCGACCCGAGTCCCCGATCTTTGACCAAACCCCGCGCAGTGCGCGCACTCACCTCGCTCTGGAAGGAGCAACCTCATGAGCACATTCATCGCACCCGGACAGTATGCCGCCGACCACAAGGACAGCTTCCTTGTGGACGGAACAGCGACGCTTGGTGACCTCCCCGGAGCAGAGCCTTCGGTTGGCGACCGCATCCTCGTGCGTCGTCCCCGCATCGTGCGCGGTCGGGTCGCCAGTAGTGCGGCGCGCGCCTATGTCGTCGAGGGTGTAGAGACGCGCGAGACGCAGGTTCGCGAGAACGGTGTTCACCTCACGCGCGACATGACCAACGTGCGCATTCGACTTGTGCCAGGAGGCAACTGATGCCTCGCAAAGCCGGATTCCTCGGCGACTCCCGCGCTCTCAGTGTGACCGCGATTGTTCTCGCGGTCGTCGTCGCGGCGGCGCTCTTTGTCGTTTCGTACCAGGGGCTCGCTCACGCCGCAGAGGCGATCGGGCTGCACAGCACCCCGTGGGTCGTGCCGCTCGCTATCGACGGCGGCATCCTCGTTGCCGGTCTACTGGCGGCGGTCAAGCGCGGACAGCGCCGGAAGGCGACCCTCGAACTCACGATTCTTTGGTCGGCGACGTTGGCATCCTCGGGCGCGAACTACCTTGCGCACGCGGAGCGAGGAGATGGCGTTCTTGCGATTGTCGTAGCGACCGCCGCGCCCGTGTTCTTTCTCGCGATCACAGAGTCGATCATCCGCACGATCATTCAAGACGAAGCGCCCGAGCGTAAGCCCCGCCGCAAGCGCATCCAGACCGCCGTCACAGAGCCCGCAGTCGCGTCTGTACCGGCTGCCGCCACCCCCGCAACCAAGCTCGCCCCGAAGTGCGATTCGCGACCCGTGTCGGCTGCTGTATCGCTTGAATCTCTGACACCAGAGGTTGCCGCGATGGTCGAGGAGTTCCGCGCGGTTGCGCACGACCCTGCATCCTCTGAGGGTGGCGCGGTGAGCGATCGCATGAGTGCGCTGCTGCTTTCGCTGGTCGACGACCATGATGTACGTGCGGTTGACCTGTCTCGCATTGCAGGACACGCCGACGCCGCACGACTGCGAGCGCGTCTCAAGAAGGCGCGCGACCAGCAGAAAAATCTCGTATCCGTATAACGATTCTGTTAGAATAGCTTTCACTATGACCTCAACCCCCGACACTCGCGAAGCCACCGCTCGTTTTCGTGCTGCCGCCAAGAAGCGTGCCGCCGCCGTCGTGACGCTGGACGAAGCGAACACTGCTCTAGCTGTAGCGATGGATGCCGTGCATAAATCCGGGGAGATGGAGTGGTCGGACATTGCTGCGGTTGCCGGTGTTGCGCCTGTGGATGCTGACCCCGCCGCGACCGCGATGTGGCGCACACGGAACATGCCCGGAGCCGCGAAGAAGGTCGTCCACCCTGACACGAGCGTCGAGGGGTGGCTAACGCTCTCGGAGGCTGCGACGGTGCTAGGTCTGACTGCCGCGCAGTTTCGCGCCCGACTCAAGAATCCCTTGAACCCTGTCCATCAGCGCGTGACCGCCCATAAGGGTTGGCGTCGCAACCGTGAGGTCACGTTCTACGGGGTCACCGACTAGTCCCTGGCTTCTCGTTGGCGCTCACCTTTCTGGAAGGAAATCATGCGCCGCATCTTCGCCGCCGACCGCCTCATCAAAGCGTGGATGACCCTGATGGCGAGCGCCGCTCTTGCAATGGTCGTGCTGCTTGTGCTCGGCATCGGTCACCGCGTGGACTACACAGCCGCCTCAGACGCCTACGAGCGCCCTGTGACGGTCTCTGCGCAGACCGGGGCGCACGCACAGGTGCTCGCCGAGCAGCTCGTGGGGGAGCCGGTCACGATCCGCTTCGATGCGGATTCGGTGTGCCGGGGTGCGTATGCGTGCGTCTTCGCGAACGATCACCGCGTCATCCATCTACCACCAGCAGAGCCGATCCTCCCCGGAGCGTTCGCGGGGATGGTGATTCATGAAGCGGTGCACGTGTATGCGTACGAGCACGACCTTGACGTGAGCGAGTTCGACGTGATCGACTCAACCGTCGCTGCGAAAGAAGCGGTCGCGGATTGCGCGGCGCGCATCCTCTCGCGGACGATGACGAACTATCTGACTTGCCCCGCCGAGTGGCAGCTTCGCGCACTCGACGTGTTGGGGATCGAGAGAGTCGCCACGATCTACATTGACCGTGAGGCTCAGGTGGGAGTGTGGCGCTAAGCCGCTGCCGCGAGCACGTTGGTCGAGGTGGTCTTGCGCGACTCAAACCACGCGATCACATCAGCACGCGCATACCGAATATCGGTTCGCGACAACTTGATGAAGGGCGGGGTGTGATCGCCGCCCATCCAGCGCATCTTCGCGAGTCGCTGGCGGTTGAAGCCAAACTCGCGGCAAACTTCGTCGATCGTGAGCAAATCATCCATTTTTCCTTCTCCTCTTTCAGGTTCCTCTCATCATGGTCGGGATGGTCGGGGCTCGTACCGCACCCAGAATCAGCCTCCAGAAGCCTCCAGAATTGGACACATTTTGGACACGTCCCATCGGAATCGTGGGGAATCGAGAGATACGCGGTGAGCCAGAAAAGCCCGGAATCATGCGGAAACAGGGGAGAGGGAGGGTGCTTTTGAGCCTCCAGAGCACTCCAGAAACGCCCTCTCACGGCGGTAACGCGGGTTCGAATCCCGCTGGGGTCACGCAACAGAAAGCCCCCGGTTCCACCGGGGGTTTTCGCATTTTCGATAACACCCGATCCGTTACGGCGGAGGCGCGGCGATAGGGAGAGCGAAGCAAAAGGCCGACGAGGGATTTTCCCTCGTCGGCCTTTCCGCTGCACGGATTCTCCGGATGTGTCAGCTGCAGTACGGGCGGCATCCTCGCTGCGTGACGGCGTCGACGAGCACGGTCGTGATGTCTGCCGGCTGGAGCGCCTGGTAGGCGGCGCCCTCCGTCGCCGCGGCGATCTGCTCGAGCGCGTCCTGATCAGTGTCGGGGCCGTAACCGATCGCGATGACGGGGACCGGGGTGGCCGGGTCGTAGAGCTTCTCGAGTTCCTCGAGCAGGCCGCGCAGGTCGAGTCCGTCATCATCCTCGTTGTAGCCGTCGGTGTTCAGCAGCACGAGGTTGATCTCGCCGGGGACGTAGGTCTCCTTCATGTACTTCACCGCTGCGTACACGCTGTCGTAGAGGCCCGTGCCGCCGCCGACGTAGGTGCGGAGGCTGCTCGCCGTCTCGATGGCGCGCTTCTTGTGCTCGGGATCGCCGAGCGGGCCGAAGGGGAGGACCTCCTGCCAGTCCTGGGCGCCGATGCGGCGGCTGGAGAACGCCCAGACGGCCATGGACGAATCGTCAGACAGGGAGTGGATCGCGCGTACCGCTGCCTGCTCGAACAGGGAGATGCGGGTCTGGCTGCCGTCGACAAGCTGGTTCATCGAACCGGACACGTCGCTGAGCGCGAGCATGCGCGACGGAGCGGTGAGGACGCGCCATGTGCGCAGCACCTCGGCCTGGTTCACGCTGTCCATCGGGGTGATCGCGGCTGCGTCCTCGGAGGACGCGTCGACACCGACGGCGTCGCGCAGGTCGTAGTCCGCCAGGCGATCGCCGGCGGTCTGCATCGCTGCGGAGATCGCGTCGGCGGCGGCGAGGGGGCCCGCGGATGCGCCGGCCGCAGTGACCAGTGGGATGCCGAGCGAGGGCTGGACATCGGCGGGATAGATGGCGACGAGGCCGTCGGCCTCGACGTGCTGACGCAGGGCCTGCTCCGTCGTGACGGCGATGTTTCCGGTGGTCGCCGCGATCTCGAGGGCATCCGCCGTCGTGGGCGCGCCCAGGGCGCGGCTGAGGATGAGGCCGGTGAACGTACGGGCGTCGCCGGCGACCGCGGTCTGCAGCGAGAGCAGCGCGGCCGAGCTGCTGGAGATCCTGGTCGGGTCGGGCAGCGCGGCCTTGATGTCGAGCGCGTCCGGGCGGGTCAGACTGGAGAAGCCGACATCCCGGGACCCGAGGACCTCGGCAACGTCCTCATTCGCGGCGAAGACCACCGGTGTGCTCGCGACGATGTCGCCGACGGCGAGCTCGACCGGGGTTGCGCCGGTCGTCTTCGACTGGGCGGTGACGTAGGAGGGCCACATATCGGAATCCGGAACCCAGATGTCGAACTCGGGGGCGTTGCCCTCGGCCAGGGAATCAGCGGTGACGACGCTGTCCACCTCCGTCACCGACAGAGCGGCGCAGCCATCTGCGGTCTGCGCATCGTCGACGACGGCGCGGAGCGCATCGGCGACGGACGGGTCGGCGATGATGCGCATCCCCTCGGCGATGCATGCCGAGGTCGGAGCATCATCAGCACCGTCCGCGACAGCGGATCGCTTCGTGAAGATAACACTGACGACGACGAGAAGAGCGACTGCGAGGAGGATGCTGACGATGGCCAGGAGAACAGTGTTCCTGCGGCGCCTCGTTACCAGCACGTCATCGTCGTCATCGATCATGGTTGGGGTAATACGACCCATAGGAGTCTCCTAGGAAAGGCGGGTTGCACCGCGTGTGGGAGTGCGACATCGTCATCGGGAGGTACGACGTCGTACGTTTAATTCGGGTATCACAGAATTGTATGTCGGGCCCGATAAGTGGGGCAAAGTTCCGGCACGCCTGCTTAATCCGTATTTCGTCCCCGGGGCCATGACTCGGGTAACATCGAACCCGCGAGAGGGAGTATCCCAGATCTCTGCGTCCGTCATCACGAGCACCGACATCGTTGCTCCGGGCGCAGGCCGCGCGAAGCGCGGGGGAGAGACTTTCGGCCGTTTTCCGACTCCTCTCGAAAGGTGCCCCGCACCCGTGAACATTCCTGTGTGGTTCGAGATCACCGCGATGGTGGTCCTCGTCCTCGTCCTCATCGGCGATCTTCTTCTGGTCCGCCTCCGCCCGCACATCCCCTCCACCAAGGAGTCGACACTCTGGGTCGTCTTCTACGTGGGGCTCGCGCTCGTGTTCGCCGGCGTACTGTTCTTCGTGGCCGATGCGCACTTCGCGGCCGAGTTCTTGACCGGCTGGGCGCTCGAATACAGCCTCTCGATCGACAATCTCTTCGTTTTCGTGCTGATCATGGCTCAGTTCTCCGTGCCACGGCGCCTGCAGCAGCAGGTTCTGATGGTCGGCATCCTCATCGCGATCGTCCTGCGCGGCATCTTCATCCTCGCCGGCGTCGCGATCATCGAGAACTTCTCGCCCATCTTCTACCTGTTCGGCGCTTTCTTGATCTGGACGGCGATCAAGCAGGCCATGCCGGAGGGCGATGACGAGGAGCCCAAGCGGGAGAACTTCGTCGTCCGGATGCTTCGGCGCCGGATCGACATCAGCGATGAGTTCGACGGCTCGAAGCTGCGGACGGTCGTCGACGGCAAGAGGATCTGGACCCCGATGATCATGGTGTTCGTCGTGATCGGCGTCACCGACCTCATGTTCGCGATCGACTCGATCCCGGCCATCTTCAGCATCACCCAGAACAGCTTCCTCGTCTTCACCGCGAACATCTTCGCCCTGATGGGGTTGCGTCAGCTCTACTTCCTCCTCGGCGACCTTCTCGACCGCCTGCGCTACCTCCACTACGGCATCGCGGTCATCCTCGGCTTCATCGGCGTCAAGCTCGTGCTGCACGCCATGCACGTCAACGAGCTGCCGTTCATCAACGGCGGCCAGCCCATCGCCTGGGCTCCCGATGTGCCGATCTGGTTGTCCCTCACCGTGATCGTCGCGGCGATGGGCGTCGCGACCGTGGCCAGCCTGATCGCCTCTTCGCGCGACCGTCGTCGCGGACCGGATCAGCTGCACCCCAGCCCGCCCACGCACTGAGCGGTCAATCCGGTCGTCGCCGCGGTGTAAACTGACCGACATGCGGCGTGTGGTTCTTCTTCTTAGCGGCCGCGGCGAGACCTCGTACTAGGCCCTCTCGTCGCGGCGTTCAGCGTGGCCGAACCGCCGAATTCTGGAGATATCGACATGACCTCAGCTGATTCCACCGTATTCGCGAGCCGTCCTCGCACCCTCGCCGAGAAGGTCTGGGATGACCATCTCGTCGTCAAGGGCGAGAACGGTGAGCCCGACCTGATCTACATCGACCTGCACCTCGTGCACGAAGTGACCAGTCCGCAGGCCTTCGACGGTCTGCGCACCGAGGATCGGCCGCTGCGCCGCCTCGACCTCACGATCGCGACGGAAGACCACAACACTCCGACGCTCGAGATCGATAAGCCCATCGCCGATCTCACGAGTCGGACGCAGATCGAAACCCTGCGGCGCAACGCCGAGGAGTTCGGCGTGCGCATCCACTCGCTCGGCGATGCCGAGCAGGGCATCGTTCATGTGGTCGGTCCGCAGCTCGGCCTGACCATGCCCGGCATCACGGTCGTGTGCGGCGACTCGCACACCTCGACCCACGGCGCATTCGGCGCGATGGCCTTCGGCATCGGCACCAGCGAGGTCGAGCACGTCATGGCCACCCAGACGCTGCCGCTGAAGCCGTTCAAGACCATGGCGATCACGGTCGACGGCGAGCTCAAGCCCGGCGTGAGCGCCAAGGACATCATCCTGGCGGTCATCGCGAAGATCGGCACCGGCGGCGGACAGGGCTACGTGCTCGAGTTCCGCGGCAGTGCGATCCGGGCCCTCTCGATGGAGGGGCGCATGACGATCTGCAACATGTCGATCGAGGCCGGCGCCCGTGCCGGCATGGTCGCCCCCGATGAGACGACCTTCGCTTACGTCAAGGACAAGCCGCACGCCCCGCAGGGGCAAGACTGGGACGACGCGGTCGCCTACTGGCGGACGCTCCCCACCGATGAGGGCGCCGTCTTCGACGCCGAGGTCTTCATCGACGCCGATGAGCTCGAGCCGTTCGTGACCTGGGGCACCAACCCCGGGCAGGGCAGCTCGCTGTCGGCGGCCGTGCCGAACCCGGCCGACTTCGAGGACCCGAACGAGCGGATCGCCGCCGAGCGGGCGCTCGAGTACATGGATCTGGTTCCCGGAACGCCGCTGAAGGAAGTGCCCGTGGATGCCGTGTTCATGGGGTCCTGCACGAACAGTCGCATCGAGGACCTGCGTGCCTTTGCATCGATCATCAAGGGACGCAAGAAGGCAGAAGGCGTGCGCGTCATGGTCGTGCCCGGTTCCGCGCGGGTGCGCCTGGAGGCCGAGGCCGAGGGCATCGACAAGATCGTCACGGAGTTCGGAGCGGAGTGGCGCTTCGCCGGATGCTCGATGTGCTTGGGCATGAACCCCGATCAATTGGCGCCGGGGGAGCGCTGCGCATCGACCTCGAACCGCAACTTCGAGGGTCGACAGGGCAAGGGCGGTCGCACGCACCTCGTGTCGCCGCTCGTCGCCGCCGCCACCGCGGTGCGCGGAACCCTCTCGAGCCCGAACGACCTCGACGTGCCCGCAGAGTTGGTTGGAGCCTGACCATGGAGAAGTTCACCACCCACACCGGGATCGCCGCTCCGCTGAAGCGCTCGAACGTCGACACGGACCAGATCATCCCCGCGGTGTTCCTCAAGCGCGTCACCAAGACGGGCTTCGATGACGCACTGTTCTACGCCTGGCGACAGGATGAGGACTTCGTGCTCAATCAGCCGGTGTTCCAGGGCGCGTCGGTCCTGGTCGCCGGTCCCGACTTCGGCACCGGATCCAGCCGGGAGCACGCCGTCTGGGCGCTGCGAGACTTCGGCTTCTCTGTCGTGCTGAGCCCGCGCTTCGCGGACATCTTCCGAGGCAACGCCGGCAAGCAGGGCCTGCTCGCGGCAACGATCTCAGAGGAAGACCTCGAACGCATCTGGGCCGAGATCGACGCGAACCCCGGTGCGCAGATCACTGTGAACCTCGAAGAGCGCACGGCCACGATCGGTGAAGTCCATGTCGAGATCGGCGTCGACGATTACACTAGGTGGCGGCTCCTCGAAGGGCTCGATGACATCGGGCTCACGCTGCGCAACGAAGACAAGATCGCTCAGTTCGAGGCGCGCCGCGAGTCGTGGCGCCCACGCACGCTCCCTGTCCGCTGACATCGAGCACACCGTGAGTCGGGGCATCCGCCCCAGCGGCCTGGGGCCGCGACTGTGAATACCGAAGCGATGCCGTGTGACGTCCGTCGCGCGTGCAGAGCCTCAGGATGGAGTCCTGTTTTGACCGGAGATGTACTGGCGATCCGTGGCGGCCGACCGTTGCGCGGGCGCGTCGATGTGATCGGCGCGAAGAACCTCGTGACCAAGGCGATGGTGGCCGCACTCCTCGGTGAAGACGCCAGCATCCTGCGCGATGTGCCGAACCTCAGCGATGTCGCTGTCGTCCGCTCTCTGCTCGAGGTTCACGGGGTCCGCGTCTCCGAGGGAGATGAGCCGGGTTCCCTCGTGCTGGATCCGAGCGATGTCGAGTCCGCCCACATGGAGGAGATCGACGCGCATGCGGGTGCATCGCGCATTCCGATCCTGTTCTGCGGACCGCTTCTGCACCGTCTCGGCGAGGCGTTCATCCCCGACCTCGGGGGCTGCCGCATCGGCGACCGTCCGATCGACTTCCACCTGGATGCGCTGCGCAAGTTCGGCGCGGTCGTCGAGAAGCTGCCCAGCGGCATCCGACTGTCCACGCAGGGCGGACGACTCCACGGTGCGAACATCCATCTGCCTTATCCGAGTGTGGGGGCGACGGAACAGGTGCTGCTCACCGCCGTCCGCGCCGAGGGCATCACCGAGCTGCGCAACGCCGCCATCGAGCCCGAGATCATGGATCTGATCGCGCTTCTGCAGAAGATGGGCGCGATCATCTCCTACGAGCCGAACCGCGTCATCCTCATCGAGGGCGTCGAGCACCTGCGCGGCTACGACCACCGGTCGATCTTCGACCGCAACGAGGCCGCGTCCTGGGCATCGGCGGCTCTCGCGACCGACGGTGAGATCTTCGTCGGCGGTGCACGTCAGCAGGAGATGCTCACGTTCCTTAACGTGTTCCGCAAGGCTGGCGGATGGTTCGACATCCAGGAGGACGGCATCCTGTTCCGTCGCGATGGGGAGATTAAGCCCGTCGTGGTCGAGACCGATGTCCACCCCGGATTCATGACCGATTGGCAGCAGCCGCTCGTTGTCGCTCTGACTCAGGCCAACGGCCGTTCGGTGGTCCACGAGACCGTGTACGAGAACCGCATGGGATTCACGGACGCGCTCGTGAAGATGGGCGCCGACATCGTCGTGCACCCGCACGGACTCCAGGACGGGCCGCGCCGCGTGCCGCGTCGCGAGCTCGAACAGGCTGCCGTCATCACCGGACCCACGCCGCTGAGAGGTGCCGACATCGTCGTGCCCGATCTTCGCGGCGGCTACAGCCACGTGATCGCCGCGCTCACCGCGACCGGCGAGTCGAAGGTCTCCGGTGTCGACATCCTCAGCCGCGGCTACGAGAAGTTCCTCGAGAAGCTCGAGGCCGTCGGCGCCGACTTCGACGTCATCGGGTGATTCCGGTGGCTTCCCGGTCATCGGAGAGGGCACGCCCGAGTCTGTTCTGGCTTCTGGCGGTGCTCGTCGTGCCCTTCGTGTCCTTCGTCGCGAAGCTCCGCTTCCGCGGGCGCGAAAAGCTCCCGGCGACGGGCGCGTTCGTGCTCGCTCCGAACCACTACTCGGAGTTCGATCCGTTGATCGTCGCCGTCGCCGTCTGGCGGCTGGGACGTCTACCGCGGTTCATGGCGAAGGACAGCCTGTTCCGTGTTCCGGTTCTCGGGTGGGCGCTCACGCGCACCGGGATGGTTCCCGTCGCACGATCGTCGTCGCGCACGGCCGCAGCGCAGACGATCGCGCAGTCGCGCGCACTCGTCGAGAACGGCCGGGGCGTCATCGTCTACCCCGAGGGCACGTTGACTCGCGACCCCGATCTGTGGCCCATGCGCGGCAAGTCGGGCGCTGTTCGACTGGCGATGGCCGGCGACATTCCGCTGATCCCGATGGCTCAGTGGGGTACGCAGGAGATCATGGGCCGTTACTCGAAGGGCTTGAAGCTCTGGCCTCCGCGCAAGCGTGTTCAGATCAGCATCGGCGACCCCGTCGACATCAGCGACTTGGTCGGCAAGGAGCATGATCAGGCGGCGGTCACCGAGGCCACGGAACGGCTCATGGCCGCCATCACGGCACTGCTCGAGGATCTCCGCGAGGAGAAGGCCCCGTCGAAACGCTGGAATCCTGCCGATCACGGACAGAAGGAGACGGGTCGCCTTGACTCCTAAACCGATCGCATCCGATGGGCCCCGTGTCGCAGTCATCGGCTCCGGAAGCTGGGGGACGACCTTCGGCAAGATCCTGGCCGACGGGGGCGCGCACGTCACGATGTGGGCGCGGCGCCCCGAGCAGGCGCTCGAGATCGCCGAGGCCAAGCGCAATTCGAAGTACCTCCCCGGCATCAATCTGCCGCGCAGTATGGGCGCGACGCATGAACTATCACGTGCGCTCGACGGCGTGGACCAGGTCTACCTCTCGGTGCCCAGCCAGTCGCTGAGGGAGAACCTCAAAGCCGTGCGCCCGCTTCTCGCGGACCGGGAGATTCCCGTCATCAGCCTGATGAAGGGCGTCGAGCGCTCCTCGGGTCTGCGGATGAGTCAGGTCATCGAGCAGGAGCTGCGGTGCGATCCGAATCGGATCGCCGTGGCATCCGGACCGAACCTCGCTCTCGAGATCGCCCGGGAGCAGCCCACCGCCGCGGTCATCGCGTCGCTCAGTCAGGACACCGCCGATACCGTCGCGCGGGCTGCGCGTAATCGTTACTTCCGCACGTTCGTGAACACCGATGTCATCGGAACCGAGTTCGGCGGCGTGCTGAAGAACCTCATCGCGGTCGCGATCGGCATCGTCGACGGCGTCGGATACGGCGAGAACACCAAGGCGTCGATCATCACACGCGGACTCGTCGAGATGACGGACTTCGCAGTGGCGAACGGCGCGCAGCCGGAGACCCTGCAGGGTCTGGCCGGCCTCGGTGATCTCATCGCCACGTGCCAGTCGCCGCTGAGCCGCAACAACACGGCCGGGCGCCTGCTCGGGCAGGGATACAGCTATCAGGACGTCATCAAGCAGATGAACCAGACCGCGGAGGGGCTGGCATCCGTCGCCCCGATCCTGCAGCTGGCTCATGAAGCAGACGTGCACATGCCGATCGTGGAGCAGGTGAAGATGGTGCTCGACGGGAAGATGAACCCGCGCGACATCGCTCCGCATCTGACCACGGACGACGACACTCCCCAGGAGGAGAGAACCAATCATGGACAAGCAGACGGTGGCGGTGCTCTTCGGCGGGCGTTCCAGCGAGCACTCCATCAGTTCCGCAACGGCGGGCGGAGTGCTGCAGGCGATTGATCGCGATCGCTTCGATGTGATCCCGGTCGGAATCACCCGTGCGGGCGCGTTCGTCCTCGAGCAGGATGACGCGGCGAAGTTCGCGTTGAACGCCGAGAGCATGCCCGAGGTGCTCGACAACGGTTCGCGTGTGCTGTGGCCTCAGCCGGACGGCGACCGCACGCTGCGTGTGGTGCATGCCGATGGCTCGGTGACCGACCACGGCGAGATCGACGTCGTACTGCCGCTGCTGCACGGGCTACACGGCGAGGACGGAGCCATTCAGGGCTTCTTCGACGTGCTCGAGATCCCCTATGCGGGGTGCGGGATTCTGGATTCCGCGGTCAGCCTCGACAAGCACTTCACGAAGCTCGCCCTGTCGTCGGCCGGCATTCAGGTGGCGTCCGGAATCACGGTGCGTCATCGCGAGTGGACGCAGGATGCCGCGGCTGTGCGCGCCCGGATCACCGAGCTCGGCGACACGGTGTTCGTGAAGCCGGCCAGCGCCGGCTCGAGCGTCGGAGTCTCGAGGGTCGTCGATGGCGAGGGAATCGATGAGGCTCTGCGCATCGCCTTCGCGGAGGACCCGAAGGTGCTCGTGGAGACGAGCATCACGGGTCGGGAGATCGAGGTCGGTGTCCTCGCCGGACGCAACGGCTCTCCGGCGCGTGCATCGCTTCCCGGCGAGGTCGTGCTGACGACCCGCGATTTCTACGACTTCGAGGGCAAGTACCTCGGTGGTGATGGGGTCGAGATCGTCTGTCCGGCCGATGTCGACGCATCGTTGATCGAGCGTCTGCGTGAGACGGCGCTGCGCGCTTTCGAGGCCGTTGATGGTCAGGGGCTCGCACGTGTCGATTTCTTCGTCACCCCGCAGGGCGAGCTGATCGTCAACGAGCTCAACACGATGCCCGGCTTCACGCCGATCTCCATGTTCCCGAAGTGCTGGGTCGCCTCGGGGCTGAGCTACACCGACCTGATCACCGAACTCATCGAGGGCGGCCTCGGACGCTGATCAGTCGAGCAGCTGTTCGGCCGCTTCCTCGTCGATCTCGTCCGGTGTCGTGCACTCGTTCGTCGCGGGGATCGAGGTCACGGCGCCGACGATTCCGCGACTGCTGATGACATCGTTGGAGCTGACGACGCCGGTGTCGACGTACAGCTGCACGGCGGGTTCGCGGCCGTAGGTCGTCAGCCGCAGCTTCGGGGTGTCGGTGGCGTCGACGAGCCAGTCGACGCCCTCCATCGTCACGCACTGCAGTTCGCTGGTGGGCGCGGGCTTGTCGAGTCCGCAGGTCAGCAGGATCGACGAGGTCGGCGATCCCCAGGCGGCGGTGGCCTGGGCATCGGTCCAGCGGCGCTCTTGCTCGGCGACGGAGTTTACGGTCTTCAGGCTGACCATGACTTCGGCGCACAGGGGGTTGTTCGAATCGGCGGCCGGCTCGAGGTGCACGGTGCTCGAGCACCCGGCAAGCATGGCGGCCCCGAGCAGGACGACGGCGGGTGCGGCGAGACGGCGGAGCATGCTTCCAGGCTACCGTTGGGACTATGTCCATTCGCTCAACAGACTTCGACCCCTGCCTGGGCGATATCTCGGAGGGAACCGTGCTTCGCGCGATCCTCGAGCGCACGGGCGATGCCTCGTATGCGTTGCTCGGCCCGGGAGACGACGCTGCAGTCATTTCGGCTCCATCGGGCTCCGTCGTCGCGACGACGGATACGCTCGTGCACGGCCCGGACTTCCGGCTGGCCTGGTCGAACGGATTCGATCTCGGCTGGAAGTCGGCCGCGGTGAATCTCTCCGATGTGGCGGCGATGGGCGCGCGTCCGACGGCGCTGCTCGTGGCGTTGGCGGTTCCTCGGGAGACACGGCTGTCGTTCGTGGAGCGGATGGCGGAGGGCTTTCGCGCGGCGTGCGATGCGCTCGCGCCCGGTTGCGCTGTGGTCGGGGGAGACCTCACGGTCTCGGATACCCTGACGGTCGCGGTGACCGCGCTCGGTGATCTCGAGGGCCGTGCCGCGGTGACGCGCTCCGGTGCCCGTGCGGGTGATGTGGTGGCGATCGCAGGGAACATGGGTGTCTCGGCGCGGGGTCTGTCGCTGCTCTTCGAACGGTTCCGAACCGACGGTGAGCCGGTTCCGGTGGACGCAACGGTTCTGGATGCCGGCGAGCTCGGTGCCGTCGCCGCTCAGCTGCGTCCGGAGCCGCCGATCTCTCTGGGTCCGGTCGCGGCCCGTGCCGGTGCGACGGCCATGATGGACGTCTCGGACGGCCTGGTTCTGGATGCGGGGCGCATGGCGACAGCATCCGGCATCACGATCGACATAGATTCGGCGACGCTGGGGGAGAATCCGCAGCGGGCGCTCTCCGGCGGAGAGGACCATGCTCTGCTCGCGACGTTCCCGGCCGGTGCCGTTCCTGAAGGTTTCCGGGTGATCGGCGCGGTCCGCCCGCGGCGGGAGCACGGTGTGCTCTGCGACGGAGAAGCTGTGGACGCCGCCGGCTGGGATCCTTATCGGGACTGGGACTCGTCGACGGGCTGAGCCCACCACATCGCCGTGTCTCCGTAGGTCTTCTCGCGGAAGATCTCGAGACCGGCGGCGGAGACATCGGGCGGCGTCGCACGGCTGCCGCGTTCGATCACGACGACGGCATCGGGCGACAGCCGTGGTGCGAGAGCGATGAGGTCGCCCGTCATGGCGTCATCGCTGAGGTCGTAGGGCGGGTCGGTGAAGACGAGGTCCCACCTGCTCTCGGCACGCTTGAGGAACGTCTGGACGGCACTTTCGTGGACACGGGCGGATGCTTCACCCATCGCCTTCGCCACGGCATCCGCGTTCTTGCGGATGACGGATGCCGCGGGGCGCGATTTCTCGACGAGATCCAGTGACACGGCGCCGCGGCTGAGGGACTCGAGGCCCAGGGCGCCGGAGCCGGCGTACAGATCGAGCGCGCGCGCACCGGTGAGAGCATCCATCGACTCCAACGCGCCGAACAAAGACTCGCGCACACGGTCGCTCGTGGGTCGGGTGCCGCTGCCGGGCACGTCCAAGCGCACGCCGCGCGCTGCTCCTGCGATGATCCTCGTCACCTGTTCAGCCTATGGGTGTCTGTGACCTTCTCTAGACTTCAGACATGTCGTTCTCCCTCGATACCGCTCTGCCCGAGGCCATCGGCCAGGGGCCGGCGAAGAAGCTCGAGCGCGCCTTCGGCATGCAGACCCTGGGCGATCTGCTGGCGCACTACCCGCGTCGCTATGCCGACGCCGCCGAGCTCACGCCGATCCGCGAGCTGCCGATCGGCGAGACCGTGACGATCGTCGCCGAGGTGCTGTCGTCGTCGGCGCGCATGATGCGCAACCGCAACGGCGCGATGACGGACGTGATCATCGGCGATGGGCACGGGCGCGTGTCCCTGATGTTCTTCGCCAAGAACCTGGGCCAGGCCGAGTGGCGGCGCGATGAGCTGCGCCCCGGCCGTCGAGGCGTGTTCTCCGGCAAGGTGAGCGCCTTCAACGAGGTCACCCAGTTCTCTCATCCGCAGTACGAGCTCTTCGATGACGATGAGGATCGCAAGGCGCAGGTCGAGGAACGGGCCCACCGCCCCATCCCCATCTACCCGGCCACGGCGACGATTGCGAGCGCGCAGCTGCGGGAGATCATCGAATCGGTGCTGACGAAGCTCGGCGATGTGCCCGACCCGTTGCCGGCCGACGTGCGCGAGGCCAACGGCCTTCTCGATGCGCGCACCGCGTTGATCCAGGTGCACCGGCCCGAGACGAAGACCGACGTCGATCCCGCGGTGCGCACCCTGCGGATGCACGAGGCGCTCGTCCTGCAGACAGCGCTCCTGCAGCAGCGCGAGGCCGTCCGCTCTCTGAACGCGACGGCGCGCCCGGCCGGCGCCGGAGGGCTGCTCGAGAGATTCGACGCGGCCTTGCCGTACACGCTGACTCCCGACCAGCAGACGGTCGGTGACCAGATCTCCGACGACCTGGTCGGAACGTGGCCGATGAACCGGCTCGTGCAGGGAGAGGTCGGCTCCGGCAAGACGCTCGTCGCCCTTCGGGCCATGCTGCAGGTGGCCGAGAGCGGCGGGCAGTCGGCGCTGATCGCCCCGACCGAGGTGCTCGCGGGTCAGCACCTGCGATCGATCACGAAGATGCTGGGCCCTGACCTGTCGGCGCAGCTCATGCCGACTCTGCTCACCGGACAGATGCCGGCCGCGGAGCGGCGAAGAGCTGCGTTGCGCGTCGCGTCCGGGCAGGCGCTGATCGTCGTGGGCACGCACGCCCTGCTGGGGGAGAAGACGACATTCGCCGACCTGGGTTTCGTGGTCGTCGATGAACAGCACCGCTTCGGCGTCGAGCAGCGTGAGGCGCTCCGCGCCAAGGGATCCAGCCCTCATGCGCTCGTCCTCACCGCGACGCCGATCCCGCGCACGGTCGCCATGACGGTGTTCGGCGACCTCGATACGTCGGTGATTCGTACGATGCCCGCCGGCCGTGCCGGCATTCAATCCTTCGTCGCGCCTCTCGCGGAGCATCCCGCATGGTGGCACCGCGTGTGGGAACGGGCCTCGGAGGAGATCGCGCTCGGGCGCCAGGTCTTCGCCGTGTGCGCCGCGATCGACACGACGACGAAATCTGGCGGGCAGGAGGATGCTGCAGCGCTCCTGCCTTCCGAAGAAGGAGGAACCGGCCCGCGCTGGGGCGTCGTCCAGCTGGAGGCCGCCCTTGCGACGCATCCGACGATCGGCGGACTGCGACGCGCCGTTCTGCACGGCAAGATGCCCTCCGATGAGAAGGACGCCATCATGCAGTCCTTCGCCCGTGGCGAGATCGATGTGCTGATCGCGACGACCGTCATCGAGGTCGGCGTCGACGTGCCCAATGCCTCGACCATGATCGTTCTGGACGCCGATCGCTTCGGGGTGTCTCAGCTGCATCAGCTGCGCGGTCGCGTCGGGCGCGGCGGCGTGCCGGGGCTCTGTCTGCTCGTGACCGAGACGGAAGAGGACTCGCTCGCCCGTGAGCGTGTCGATGCCGTCGCAGCCACTCTCGACGGATTCGCGCTTGCAGAGGTCGACCTCGAGCTTCGGGGAGAGGGCGATGTTCTCGGAGCCAACCAGTCGGGCGTTCGGTCATCGTTGCGGTTGCTGCGAGTCGTCAAGGACTCGAAGCTCATCGCCCGTGCGCGCGAGCTGGCGGAGGAGATTCTTCATCACGACCCGCAGCTGGCGGAGCATCCGGATCTTCGCGATGCCATCGCCAGACGGGTGAGCGACGAGGATCGCGCCGCTCTCGCGAAGAACTGACGAGGGGTGCAATAGGCTGATTTCCATGAGCAGCCGGATCGCCGTCGTCCCGGGGTCTTTCGACCCGCCCACCCTCGGTCACCTCGACGTCATCCGTCGGGCGGCGAAGCTGTACGACGAGCTCCACGTCCTGGTCGTGCACAACCCCGGAAAAGAGGCAATGCTGCCGATCGCGCAGCGTTTGTCTCTGCTGGAGCAGTCCATCGAGGAAGACGGCATGGGCGGCAACATCGTGGTCGGATCCTGGAGCATGGGGCTTCTCGTCGACTATGCGCGCGATGTGAACGCGGGAGTGCTCGTGAAGGGCATCCGTTCGCAGATCGATGTCGCCTACGAATCGCCCATGGCGATCGTGAACCGCCATCTCGCCGACATCGAGACGGTGTTCCTGCTGCCTGACCCTGCCCACGCCATGGTGTCGAGCTCTCTCGTGCGTCAGGTCGCCGGTCTTGGCGGCGATGTCGCTCCTTTCGTGCCGCGTGCTGTGGCGGCTTTCCTCGACACGGGCGCGCGCGGGCTCTGAGATACCGGCCCCGCACTCAGGTGCGGCCGGTAGCATGAAGGTGTGAAGACCCGATTCAACGGCCCCTTCGTGGTGCCGGTCCGAGACATCGTTCGACACCCCGGTGAGATGCGTGAGTATCAGATCACGGTTCCTCTGGCTGAACGCTGGGGTGAGGGGATCGTCACTTTCGACGCCGGTACCGAGGTCGATCTCGATGTCCGTCTCGAGTCTGTCCACGAGGGCATTCTCGTCTCCGGAACGGCGGATGCCGAGTACTCCGGAGTCTGCGGACGATGCCTCACGGAGATCGTCCGGCCTGTCGAAGTCGAGTTCCAGGAGCTTTTCGCGTATCCTGGTGAGGAAGAGACTGACTTCGAAGTTCAAGACAACCACGTGGATCTTGAAATTCTTGTCAGGGAAGCCGCCGTCATGGCGCTTCCTTTTCAGCCGGTGTGTCAGCCGGATTGCCTCGGACTCGATCCGGTTACAGGCGAGCGACTGACCGAAAGCGCCGGAGTGGAGGCAGACGCTCCCATCGATCCTCGATGGAGTGCGCTCCAGCAGATCACAGACCAGGGGAGTACGGCAGACCGTCGTGCTCCTGAGAACACAGAAGAGAGTTAGCCATGGCCGGTAACCCCCCGAAGCGCAAGGTTTCCCGTTCCAACACCCGCTCGCGTCGCGCGCAGTGGAAGGCGGCCCCGATCGCCCTCGTGAAGACGGAGGAGAACGGCAAGACCGTTTACAGCCGTCCGCACCAGGCGAAGGTCGTCACCGACTCGCAGGGCACCGAGCTGTTCCT